>NZ_JBQFTB010000008.1:0-232988 GCF_056538465.1 Ruegeria sp. BG6
TGTCGAACCCCTATACCGGCGTGATCTCGATCTTTGCCGACCAGATCATGCAGGGCAAGACGCTCAACATCTTCGAGGACGGCGACATCACTCGCGATTTTGTCTATGTCGACGACGTTGTGCGCGCCTTTGCCAGCACCGTCGCGCTGGGCAGTTTCTCGGATCAGATCGTGGATATCGGCGTGGGCGAGGCGGCGACCATCATCGACGTGGCCCGGCAATTGATCGACCTTGTCGGGGACGCGCGCAACGGCGTCCAAGTCACCGGCGACTTCCGCGCCGGCGACATTCGCTATGCTCTGGCCGATATCTCGAAGGCACGCCGCCTGCTGAACTGGTCCCCACAGGTCTCCGTCAGGGACGGCCTCAACCAATTCAGCATTTGGGCAAAAAAGGAGCAGGGGTGATGCGCGGGTTAATCTTCAATCTGGAGTTTCAAAAAGGTGAAGTCCTTGGGTACGCCACGCATTGCCTTACGTCGCTGCGACCGGATTCCTGCCCGAGCTGACAATTGCCCTTTCATTGGGCATATCGTGCTTTATGTTTCAGGCAATCTCGCAACTGGTTGACGTGTATCGTCATAGCAACGAAGAAAAATACCAGTCCCCGACGTTGTTGCGTACAGCACTGTATATCATTCTTTTCCCCGCAGCTGATTGCCGGCCCAATTGTGCGCTTTGGGTCCGTTGTGACGCAGATGGGAAAGCGGCTTGATACCGGCAGCAGGCGCTCGGTTGGGGCCAAGCTCTTCGTCCTGGGCCTGGCGTCAAAGGTCATCATCGCAGATAAGGTCGCACCAATTGCAGACCACGCTTTTTCACTCGGGCCAGCGTTGGACATGGGGGAAGCGTGGCTGGGCGCTGTGGCCTATGCCCTTCAGATCTTCTTCGATTTTGCCGGATATTCGAACATGGCGATCGGACTGGGTCTGTTTTTCGGGTTCAAATTTCCAACCAACTTCCGCGACCCATATGTGTCCAAGTCCATGACCGAGTTCTGGCGGCGTTGGCATATGTCATTGTCCAGCTGGTTTCGCGACTATCTGTACATTCCACTGGGCGGAAACCGTCACGGTCAGGTCCGTACGGTCATCAATCTGCTGATTGTCTTTCTTGCGACCGGTATCTGGCATGGTGCCGCGTGGAACTTTGTCATCTGGGGCCTGTGGCACGGTAGTTTTCTGACGCTTGAGCGGTTCTTTGGCAAACCCCGTCAGATTGTTTTTGCACGAGTCTACACGTTGCTCGTGGTGCTGATCGGTTGGGTGTTCTTCCGGGCCGAGACGTTGGGTGACGCGGTTGACTACCTTGGCCACATGTTCGGCGCCTCGGGGGATGGCGTGATATCCCCCGAGTTCTTTCTGACGGTCAGCAATGAAGTCATGGCGATCTTCGCGATTGGTCTTTTCTTCGGCTTGGTTCCACGGCCGGTCCGCGACCGCATCTGGAAACGCCCCAATAGAATTGGCTGGCTCTCTAGTATGTTGTTCACCTTCCTGCTGTTGGTATTTTTGGTGCTCGTGGCCAACAGCACATAAACGCGATCAGCGCCGATGAAGTTCGCGCGAATTTTGCGGAATTCAAAAACACCAAGATTGTGGTTGGCTTTATTCCTGACACGCTGGATCAGTTGACGAGCGAACAACTGGCATCTGTTCATATCGACCTGAATAACCCTGCACCGGAAATAGACGCCTTGCGGTTCGTTTGGGACAGAATCGTGCCCGGTGGAATTGTGCTTCTGGATGACTATGCTCAGAAAGGGTTCGAGCTGCAGAAACAGGCGATGGATGAGCTGAGCCGGGAGATGAACTTTCACATTTTGTCTCTGCCGACAGGTCAGGGCTTGATCCTGAAAACCTGAGATTTGTATGCCGGACACGTGGCGCGTCACGTGTCCGGTACTTTCTGCATGCAAAGGGTGTCAGAACCGGTCTTGTTGTTGCCATAGGGTGCAGTCTTTTGAAGCAGACCCTGCAGAAGGACCGGCGAGGTTCCGCGGCCGTCGCCTTGCCGTGACCAGTATTGTCAAAGAAGTCCACGCGGGATTGTCTCGCGCCATTCCTTTGTCAGGACTTCGGATTTTTCGGAGCCTTCGGTCGCGTGCAGTTTTCTTTCCAGGAAAAAATTCTGCTCATCACAGGTCATCTGGCCTTCCGTATGTATCTCAACCTGCCAATCGCCTCGTGCGAACGTAAATGACCAATTGGCTTTGTACTGTGCCGTTGTCGGATCGTCCGGGTGGATCGCGTAACGCATGGCCACATGGCTGCCAACTGTCATGCCATGATAAGGATCGGTGGCCTTGCCGTAATCGTCAAATGTCGTAAGGACCACGGTTCCGTCGTCTTCCACCGAGCGCTCCGAACGTCCAGAAGGTGGCCGCAGTTGACTGGCCTGAAGTGTCGGATAATCCTGAACCGGCCCGGGATTTGATGGTGCGATTTCCTCGTGTACGTCCCGCACAGGCAACAGCAGGGCTGAGTGTTCCAGCAGCAGCGTCACTTGTGCAGCGTCGGGTGCGGGCCAGACTATTGGCCAATATGAGGTAGACAGCGCCAGACGCAAGATGTGTCCCGGTAGTAGGCGGTGGGCGCATTCGTTCAATACGATTTCCGCTTCATAGACCTTGCCGGGTACCAGGGCCTCGGGCGTTTCATGGCTGTTGTGATGCGTCAGGTTCAGCGCGCGGTAGGTAATCCGCTGCGACGTTCCGTCGGGGGCAACGTCACACAGACGCGCGACCAGTTGCGCCACCGGCTTGTCCACGGTGAAGGACAGTTTCAACCGGGCGCGCCCCAACAGGTCTAGCGGTTTTTGCATTGCTGTGCTGTCGAAGCAAAGTGACAGTGCGTCATCCTGAGATTGATCCTCGGACAACTCGTTATCTATCCGCATGCCCGGACAGAAATACCCGCCTGCTTGTCCGATATGCGAGGGGCTGGCCACCGTCGCTTTTTCGGCGAAAGGAGCGTCCGCAAATCCACCCGGTCGCAGGTGCCAGTGCTGGGTACCTACATTGGGTGAGGGCCATTGGTTTTCGGCGATCCAGTGCCCCTGTCTTGGCTTGTTTTCCTTGGTCGGATTGAAATGTTGCTGCATATACGTCCGATAGGCGGGCAGATCCTCGGCCCCGTTCTGTTGCCCTTTCAGCCATCGGTCGAACCACCTGATGACTTCCGAGTGGAAGTCCCCGGCATCCAGTTTGGCAATATGCGGATAGCGGTGTTCCCAGGGTCCGATTATAGCCTTAGCGGATACTTCAAGATTGGCGGCCAGCGCGGGGGGCGCGTTGACATAGGCGTCCGCCCAGCCGGTGATTGCCAAAACGGGGGCCTGAATGGCTGACCAGTCTTCACAGACCGAGCCATGTTTCCAAAACCCATCTCGGGTGGGATGGCGCAGCCAGTCGGCGGCTGAAAATGGCACGTTTTCAAGCCGTTTCAGCCAGTCCTCGCGCCAATCTGGTCGCAAAGCGGGGTCAGCGGGGCGCGTCAGGTAGGCGAACATCTGGCACCCCCAGTTGACGTTGTCGCTGAGCAGGCACCCGCCCATGAAATGAATGTCGTCGGCGTAACGATCAACTGTCGAGGCGACACTGACGACCGCTTTCAACGCGGCAGGACGGCGGAAAGCCAGTTGCAACCCGTTGAACCCGCCCCAGGAAATTCCGATCATGCCGACGTTTCCGTCGCACCAGTCCTGTGCTGCGATCCAGTTCAGAACGGCTTCGCCGTCGCTGAGTTCCTGCTCGGAATATTCATCATCGAACTGGCCTTCGCTGTCGCCGGTTCCGGCGATGTCGACCCGGATGCAGGCATACCCGGCCTTGGCAAACACAGGATGGGTGGTTTCATCCCGCGGCGCAGTCCCATCACGCTTTCGGTACGGAAGGTACTCCAGAATCGCAGGGGACGGCCCTGTTTCCGGCAACCAGATCCTTGCGGCAAGCTTTCGCCCGTCCGCTAGTGGTATCCATGTGTTTTCGATGATTTCAACTGGCATTTTCGGACGTCACCCTTTCTGCGACCGGCTTGCCTACCCGGATACCAGTGAATTCGGAACTTGGCGACGTTTTACATGTTTCGGTTCCACCGCGCCGGGTTTTTTTACCGCGGCGCGGTGGCGTCTTAGCTGCGCATCCGTGCGCCTTCCGGATCAAACGCACACGCATATTGAAGTTTCGCCGCAAACCGACTGCCGGCTATGTCAAGCTGGACCCTGACGCCATCAGCGTCTTTCAGTTTGACATGGGCGAGTGCAACCGGCTTGCCGATACGATAGCCAAAATCGGCGGACATCGTATGACCCACAATCTCGTCTCCGGCGTAGATGGGCTCATGTCCCAGTGGCACCGCCGCCTCGTCGTCGATGATCACCGTGACCAGATGGCGTGAACTCGTTTCGCGCCGCTGCGCCAGCGCTTCGGAACCGATAAAGGGCTTCTTCTTCGACACCAGACTGTCCAGCCCGGCCTCGACAGGGGACGTGTCGCTGTCCAGCTCATGACCCATGGCGGCAAATCCCTTTTCGATCCGCATGGCGGTCTGGGCGTACAGGCCCGCCGGTTTTGCGCCCGCTGCCGTCAGCGCTGCATAAACCGCGGGGGCGTTTTCGGCGCGCATGGTGATTTCCCAGCCCGGTTCCCCGACATATGACATGCGCACGGCCCGAACATGGCATCCGGCGATGTGCGCGGGACCGACCTTGAAATAGCCCAGTCTGGTCAGTTCGGGCGCACCGGCCTCGGTGATGATCCGTGCGGCGTCAGGACCCATCAGGCCCAGAACGGCGTAGTCCTCGGTGCTGTCGGTCAGGGTCACATCAAACCCTTCCGAGTGGCGGCAGAACCAGGCCAGGTCCCGTTTGATCGCATTGGTGCCGACGAACAGGCGATAGTGTTTATCGGCAATCCGATGGGCGGTAATGTCGCTTTCATATGTGCCGCGTTCATTCAGTACTGCAGTATAGACGGCACTGCCCGGCGGTTTGGCCATGTTGGACGCGCATGTATGTTGCAGGAACGCCTCGGCATCCGGGCCTTCAACCTCGATCTTGCCGTACGATGACGCATCGAAGACAGCCGCTTGCTCGTGCGCGGCTTTGACTTCATTCGCCACGTTTTCGAACCAGTCGGGTTTGCCGAAACTCATTGCGGGCTCGGCGGTTTTTCCGAAGTAGAGCGGGCGCTCCCAGCCATAAAACTGGCCAAAATGCGCGCCCGCTGCTTTGTATTCCGTCTCGAGCGGCAGGGCACGCAGGTTCCGCGCGGTTGTGAGCTGACGGCCGGGATAGGCGATTTCGTAGTGGGTTCCCAGAATTTCCGGCGCCCGGGCCATCAGATGATCCAGCGAGTTGAACACAGGCGCAAAACGTTTGGCATCCGCTTCGCCCAAATCATACGCCGTGTGCCCATGAACGATGCAATGTGCCAGGTTCATCCCGGCGCCGCCACCCGAAGCGATCCCGACCGAGTTCAGACCACAGCCCAGATAGAGCCCGCGTGTCTCCGCCGTCTCGCCCAGCATGAACATGCCGTCCGGGGTAAAGCTCTCGGGCCCGTTGAGCAGCATTTTGACCTCGGCCGTCTCAAGCGCCGGTAACCGGTGCAGCGCGTTCATCATCATCGGCTCGAAATGGTCCCAGTCCTCGGGCAGTAGGCTGAATTCAAAGTTTTCATCAAGGATGCCGGGTTTCACCGGTTTGCCCATGGGTTCAAAGCAACCCACCAGCAAGCCGCCTGAATCGTCGCGGATGTACAGATGGCTGTCGTGGTCGCTGAGCGTTGGAGTATTTCCGACAATTCCGTCGATTGGCTTGGTCAGCAGGTAGAAATGTTCGCAGGCGAGAGCAGGCACGGCGGCGCCGGCCATGGCGCCCACTTGGCGTGACCAAAGCCCGGTGCACAACGCAATGGCATCGCATGTGATCGTACCTGCCGTTGTTTCAACGCCCTTGATGCGGCCATTTTCAGTCAGGATGCCAGTGACCCCGGTATCCTCGAAAATCCTTGCGCCCAAACCTTTCGCAGCCTTGATCAGTGCGGCGCACACGTCCGAAGGGCTGACACGGCCGTCGTCCGGCGACCAGACAGCGCCGATGACATCTTCGGCATTCATCAGCGGCCAGCGTTCCTTGGCCTCGCCTGCGCTGATGGATTGCGCTGTGACACCATAGGCTTTGGCCAGCGCCTCTTGCCGTCGGATATGTGTCAGGCGCCCGTCCGAGGTGGCGATGGACAGGCTGCCTTTCTGGATCCAGCCAACATTCTGGCCCGTTTCCTGTTCAAGCCGGGAATAAAGGTCGACCGAATACTGGATCATCCGGGTCAAGTTCTGCGAATGGCGAAGGGCGCGAACCTGTGCAGCAGAGTGCCACGTCGTACCGCTGGTCAGCTTGTTGCGTTCCAGCAGGATCGCATCGCCGACCCCCATTTTTGCCAGGTGGTAAAGGGTCGAGCACCCCATAATTCCACCGCCGATAACAATAACTGAAGCGTGGCCTGGGACAGTCATTTCGCTTTCCTGTGATTCTGATTCAAAGCCAATTTTTTCAGAATATTAAATTTGAAAAAATAGTCTAACCAATTTTATCATTCGTTAAATTTTGTGAACAAGCGTAAAGTTTACCACCATTCCGGGAATTTCCCGAGCGGTCCTGAGCCAATCGTTGGCGTATTGCGAGGTTTGTTAGGTCAGGGTCGGAAGACGATCATAGTCTTCCAGCCGGTCCCTCAGGAAAGAATAATCGGTGCGGGCCTGATTCAGAACGGATCGTTCCAAAACGATGTGTTTCAAGGCTTCTTCATGCTGTGGAAACGCGACGGGGCCATTGTTTTCGTCCATCCAGGGCCAGCAGAACAGCGAATTTCCATACTGCTCACCGGCGCGGTTGAGTGACATCAGGAAAATTTGGTTCTCCATCGCTCGGGTGGTCGCGAAGGCGTGCCAGGTGGGGAAGGATTCGTCCCGGAAATAGGCGCCGCAATGGGTTATCAGATCAACACCCCTGTCGACAACCAGGGTACGGCATAGCTCGGGAATGCGGATGTCGTAGCAAATGATAGGGGCGATCCTGAACCCACGGACTTCGTAAGTCAGCAGATGCGCGCCGCGCTCAAAATACTCTTTCTCCATCGAGGCGCCGTATTGGGCCAGATGTAGTTTGTCATAATGCCCGACAAGATTGCCGTCCGGTCCCACAACCGCAATCGAGATATAGTTGCCGTCTGTCCCTCTGCGCGCGAAGCTGTAGGAAACGAAAACGCCGAACTTTAGCGCCACATCACGCCACGCGCGGAATGAAGCACCGTCCAGGGGTTCGGCAATATCGTCCAGACGCGAAAACGCCGCGCGGGAATAATCTATGCTCGACAATTCGGGCAAGACCACCAGGTCCGCAGGCCGGGCGGCCAGTTCCTTGGATACTCTCTGCGTGGATTGCGCCAGATGATCGTCGCGTTCCTGCGCCGAGTTCGTTTGCGGAATGCGGATCTGACACGCCAGAATTGTCAGTGTTTCTTCCTTCGACATTGTCAGACTTCCTTGTCCTTCCAATACTCGCCCAGCCTGATGCGATCCGCTTCAATCTGTTTGATTCTGTCTGTTGCGCTGGCCCGTTCCTCGATCGTGAAGAACCCGATCAGTGCCTCGATCAGCACCGTTACGCCGGCAAAGGAGCCAAAGAAAAACGGGGCCTGATCCTGAGCCAGCAGTGTGTGATCTGCCATGATCGCAATAGGCGACGCGGGGCTGTCGGTGATTGCGATCACCTTCGCCTTTCGTTCCTGTGCAAATTCGGACACCTGAATGGCCGCGTTGGCGCAAGGTTGCAGGCTGATTGTTATCACGGTGTCCTTTTCCGAGATATCGGTGATTGAGTCGGCCAGAACACCGCCCGCGGCCTGAAGCAGGCGGAATTTGCCGCTAGTCATTCCCGCCAGATAGTGCAGGTAAGACGCGTGGGTTTGCGAAGCCTGCATTCCCACCAGATAGACATGTCTGCTTTTGCTCAACATGCGGGCGATCTCGGCGATGTGTTCCGGGTCGTTGGCTTCGAACAGAGAAGATACGTTGGTCAGGGCTGCGTCGCGCAACTGTTCCCAGAACCTGATGTTGCTGCGGCTGTCTTCCGAGTCGCTCATTGTGACGGCGCGCAGATGGTAATCTTTGATGTCGTGCTGCTGCACCTGTTTGCGATAGACGTCGCGCAGTTCGCTATAGGTCTCGTACCCCAGGATTTTTGCCATGCGGGAAAAATTCGGCAGGGAAACGCCCGCATTTGTTGCCACACGGCGCATGGACAGTGTCGCGATGTCGCCCGGATGCTCAAGCATATAGGTCGCGACGATTTTCAGAACGCGGGGAAGGTCGGGGTAAAGGTCCCTCAGGCGTTCGCCGATTTGCTGATAATCGCTCATACTACAAGTGCTCAGAACAGGAGGTTGCTCACGTTGATGTTTCCGGGTACATTGATAGTGGCCCGAACCCAACAGCCTGAGCGCGATGCTAGGATGATTTTCACGTTCGTGCAATATTTCGCGACAACTGTATCATTTGAAAACAGCCGAGCCGGACGATGCCCTGTGTCGCGGTGTCGGCATGTCAGTCCGAGTATGTGCGTTTGCTCAGCGGAGTACTGGATATTCTGGCCTTCAACATTTCAAGAAAGGCGAATTCTGCGGGGTTCAAACGCGCGTTACTGTGGTGGACCATAAAAAAATCGATCACCGGTTCGTTGGTGTAAGGCGGCAGGCGCCAGAGTTTGCCCTGCGCCACATATTGACGGGCGAAGTGGACGGGCAGGGGGCCAAACCCCAGCCCGGCAATGATCATCCGCAAGGCCTCGTCCAGATTAGACGTGTATCCGATAACCTTCTTGTCCAGCGCCTGCTGCGCCCGCAAAAGGGCCACCGGCCTTAGGGCATCCCACAACTGGTCGGTTTTGAAGGAAACGGACGAATACTCTCTCAGATCGCTCAGCTTCAAATCCGCTTGCCCAAAAAGAGGATGCGTCGGTCCGCAAAAGAAGCTGAAGAAAGATCTATACATGATCTCGTGATTCAGTCTGGGGTGAATTTCGTTGGCCAGGCAAAAGCCCACGGCCGCGTTCTTCTCCAGAACACTGCGCTGGACGTTTGCGCTGGACATGACGTTGATTTCAAATGTCACGTTGGGATTCTGTTCGTGAAAATCAGACAGAACCCTGTCGTAGAAAGGGCTTTCAATTCGGCTGGTTGTGGCGATGGAGACCTGACCGGTCAGATGATCCCGTGTGGTTTGGGCTGTCTGCACGGCGCGCGTGATGGTTCCGAACACTTCAACACATTCCTGATACAGGGTTTCGCCGGCCGGCGTGACCCGAAAGCTTGACGGACTGCGCTCGATCAGCTTGGTGCCGGTGCGGGCTTCAAGCCGCTGCAAGGCCTGGCTTATCGTCGGCTGGCGCAATCTCAGCCGGTTGGCTGCGCTGGTCAGGCTACCTTCCTGGACGATGAACATGAAGGTGCGCAGCAGGTTCCAGTCCAGTTCCCGCGCCAGTCTTTCCGCCTTGGTCTCTTTCATGGCATTAACCAGATCAATGATGGCTATTCACATTATCTATTTGGTCTATGACGGATCTGCGCGCAACATCTTCTTGTCGTCCTGATACGTTCAGGGATTCTCGGAGGCCTGTCAGTGCAGAAATCGAATTTGTTCTATCAATCCCGTCTCCGGCGGCCTCAGGTCGACCGTGCCGAAGGGATCTATTTCTGGGATGCGGAAGGCCGACGGTACATTGATGGCTCATCCGGTGCGATGGTCAGCAACATTGGACATTCGAACCCGAACGTTCTGGCTGCGATGAAGGCGCAAATGGACAGCGCCACGTTCGCTTACAGGCTCCATTTCGAAAACGCCCCGGCCGAAGACCTCGCGTCAGCCATCGCCGCGCGCATGCCGGGCGGTCTGAACCGGGTCTTCTTTGTGTCGGGTGGCTCAGAAGCGGTTGAATCCTGCGTGAAGTTTGCGCGGCAATGGGCGGTCGCCACCGGGCAGCAGGACAGATGGAAAGTGATTTCGCGGTTCCCTTCCTACCACGGAAGCACCTTGGGTGCGCTTGCACTGACCGGGTACGGGCCCTTGGTAGACGTGTTTCGGCCAATGTTTCAGGACATGCCCAAGATCCCGGCACCGCGTTGCTATCTGGACAATGACAACCTGTCCGATGACGCGCGCGGTTTGAAATACGCCGAGATGCTAAGGGATGAGATCATCGCTCAGGGTCCTGAGACCGTACTGGCCTTTATCATGGAACCGGTGGGTGGCGCGTCGACCGGAGCGTTGGTTGCACCGGACAGCTATTATCGCCGCATCCGGGAAGTCTGCGACGAATTCGGTATCCTTTTGATCATGGACGAAGTCATGTCCGGCGTTGGCCGGACGGGCAAATTCATGGCGTCCGAACATTGGGATGTTCGTCCGGACCTGGCCGCCGTGTCCAAGGGCTTTGCTGCCGGTTATGCGCCGCTGGGCGCGATGATTGCCGACGAACGGATGGTGGACGCCGTCCTGGCCGCTGGCGGTTTTGCGCACGGTCACACCTATGCAGGCAACCCGCTGGCCTGCGCGGCGGGACTGGCTGTGCTGGGTGAAATCGAACGCCTGAATCTGCTTGAGAACGCGACCCGGATGGGTGGTGTTCTGATGGCCGGGCTGCACGAGTTGATGGGACGCTATTCCTTCATCGGCGATGTGCGGGGCAAAGGTTTGCTGATGGCGTTTGAAATGGTTTCGGATCGCAACAACATGACGCCTCTTCCCAAGCAACTGGATGCGTATTCCCGGTTTGTGGACATCTGCTACGACCGGGGTCTGATCACCTATTCCCGCCGGACCAGGGGCGGGCTGGAAGGGGATCATTTCCTGATTTGCCCGCCGATGATCGTAACCGAAGATCAGGTTGGCGACATTCTGAACATTCTGGATGACAGCCTTTCCGTATTTGCGCGGGAAGCCGGGCTGGAGAGCTGAGTATGACAAGAAAAATCATCATAACCTGTGCGGTCACGGGATCGATCCACACCCCCAGCATGAGCCCGTATCTGCCGGTGACAACGGATGAGATCGCGACTGCGGCTATCGGGGCAGCTGAAGCAGGGGCCTCGGTGTTGCATCTTCACGCGCGCGACCCGGAAACCGGAAAGCCAAGCGCGGATATCGGCGTATTCCGGCAGTTTTTGCCGCGCATCAAACAGGCTACAGATGCGGTCATCAACATCACGACAGGTGGTAGTTCGCAGATGACGATCGAAGAGCGCCTGTCCGCTCCGTCGCAACTGTCGCCCGAGATGTGTTCGCTCAACATGGGGTCAATGAATTTCGGTCTTTTCCCGATGCGCGAACGTTTCTCGGACTGGCAACACGACTGGGAAGAGCCATTTCTGGAAAACTCTCGCGACAATGTTTTCAAGAACACGTTTCATGATATCGAGCGTCTTTTCACGCTGATGGGGGATGGGTGCGGAACACGGTTCGAGCTGGAGTGCTACGACGTTGGTCACATCCAGACCGTCGCCTACTATCTTCGGAAAAAACGGATCAAGGCACCCGTCTTCCTTCAGTTTGTCATGGGTGTCTTTGGCGGTATGGATGCCAGCCCCGAGAACTTGATGCACATGAAATCAACCGCGGACCGTTTGCTGGGTGATCAGTACCAGTTTTCCGTTCTCGCTGCCGGGCGCCAGCAGATGCCTTTGGGGACAATAAGCGTGGTGCTGGGAGGGAACGTGCGCGTCGGGCTGGAAGACAACCTGATGATCGCGAAAGGCGAACTGGCCACAAGCAATGCGCAGCAGGTGCAGAAAATTCGACGCATTGTCGAAGAATTGGGGTTCGATGTCGCAACACCCACGGATGTACGCGAAACACTGGGGCTAAAAGGCGCGGATCAGGTCGCGTTTTAGGGGGATGGCATGAAAGTCTTTGTTGATCAGGAAAAACAGCGCCAACATTTCCCTTCGGGATTTCTGGTGAATGGCCTCATGCAGCCCAATCCGGAAAAACCTGAACGGCTGGAACGGTTTCTGGATGGGGTTGCGACAGGCGGGCATGACATTCTGGCCGCCGAGGATCATGGCCTGGGTCCGATTGCGGCGGTCCACACTCCGGCTTATCTGAAGTTTCTGTCGACGGTTTACCCGCGCTGGCAACGTATTTCGGATGCGGCGCCAGAGATTTTCCCGAACATTCATCCCGACCGCCGCACGGCGAGCTATCCGTTATCCGCCGTGGCGCAAGCGGGATACCACATCGCGGATATGTCTTGTCCTATCGGAGAGCACACCTGGGAAGCGTCGCGCTGGTCTGCGAACTGCGCTGTTTCTGCAGCGCAGGCCGTGAGCGAAGGCGACGATGTCGCCTATGCGATGTGCCGCCCGCCCGGGCATCACTGTTTCAGCGATCTGGCGGGTGGGTTCTGTTATCTCAACAACAGCGCAATCGCGGCGCAATACCTACGAAAGCAGCATGACCGCGTGGCGATCATCGATGTGGATCTGCACCATGGAAACGGTACGCAGGGCATTTTCTATGAACGCAGTGACGTCTTCACGCTTTCCATCCACGCGGATCCCGCGCGGTTCTATCCGTTCTTCTGGGGCCACGCGCATGAACGCGGTGAGGGCGCCGGATTTGGTTATAACCTCAATATTCCCCTACCACGCGGAACCGGGGATGACGGGTTCATGAAGGGGCTGGAAAGCGGGCTTGAACATGTCCGGGCCTTTGCGCCGGGCGCTGTCGTGATCGCGCTGGGCCTCGACGCTTTCGAAGGTGATCCGTTTGGCGGACTGGCGGTATCAACGCCGGGCTTCACCAGAATTGCGGAGAAGCTGAATGAGTTGGCCGTTCCGACCGTCATCGTGCAGGAGGGGGGCTATCTTTGCGATGAACTGGGTGAAAATCTGAACGCATTTCTGTCCGGTTACTCAGGTTGATGTTGAAACGCCCGGGGGGATTCAGCAAGATGACGATCTGCAATTGTTGCAACGTCCGGTGCCAATGGAGTGGTCCGAATGAGTGCGATCCATAGCTGTTCGGGTTTCAGTTCAAATCCACCGGCGACGCGTGGGCCTGCAACAATTATTGGCGGGCTCACATCCACAGGGTTGAAATCAAAATGTTTTTCGTCGGCCAAATTCGCCTTTCAGATGTTTCAATCGAAAAAGATTCGCAAAAACAAATTGCAGATGATAAATTCCAGCTTTAGTGATAACAAAATATTAAGAACTGGCCACGTGGCGATGCTGCTGGCCAAAACGATTCTAAAAGCCCGGTGTTCAAGGGCAAAAACCCCAAAGGGAGGAAAATTCTCATGAAATTCTACAAACTGGCCAAAGGGCTGGTCATTGGCGCCACCAGCGCGCTGATGGCCACCGCTGCATTCGCCGAAGATATGACTTTGCGGTTTGCCGGTGTTTTCCCAATCGACCATCAGGGTACAAAGATGATGGAACAGGTTGCGGCAGACGTCGCGGCGGCGAATGTCGGTCTGAAGATCGAAGTGTTCCCCGCAAACCAGCTGGGCTCGGGCGAGGCGCTGTTTGAAGACGTGGCCCGCGGCAACATCGATCTGGCGGCGGCCTTTATCTATGCCGACACCGATCCGCGCCTGGAGTTTCTGTCGATGCCCTTCCTCGTGGGTGGCTGGGACGACATGAACAACATCATGCGCAACATGGATTCCGAATATAACAAGATCCTGCAGGAAATCACCGACGAGTATGGTGTGAGCGTGATGGCCCAGAACCCCGAAGGGTTTGTCGGCATCGTGGCCACGCAGGAGCCGACCAACTGGAACACCTTTGACGACAAAGGCATGAACATTCGGGTCTGGTCGTCTCCGGCTGTGAAAGCCATGGTAGAAGCACTTGGCTACAAGGCCACGACCATGGCATGGGGCGACATTTTCCCCGCGATCCAGTCCGGTATCGTTGACGGCGCGATCTGCTGCACCAAAACGGCAACCTACTCGATCTTCGCGCAGTCGGATGTCGGCACGCATTTCGTAGAGTACAATTCGATCTCGGAACTGACTACGTTCTATGCCTCGCAGCGTACACTGGACAAGCTGAACGACGAGCAGCGTGCGGCATTGCAGGCCGCAATGACCAAGGCGTCCGACGACTTCTTCCAGTATAACCGCGACAACGATGCGGCCTTTGGGGAGAAGTTGATCGAAAAAGGCTATACTATCCTGTCCCTGAACGAAGAAGAGCAGGCCGCAATGGCTGCCCACATTCAGGAAAATATCTGGCCCATGATGGCGCAAAGCGTCGGTCAGGATGTGATTGACCGTTTGCTTGCAAGCAAAAACTGATAGTCTGAAACTCAGGTGGGCCGGCAAACTTGCCGGCCCTTTTTCTAATACCTGACAAAAAAACAAAAAGCGGGGACAGACATGTCGATAGAAGACGATGACATGACGAGATGGGTTGGCGACGAAGACGCCGATAAACCGCAGAAAGTTACCGACGAATTGCCGCCCGTCATCGGGTATCCCATGAAAATGATCGCGTTTGTTTGCAGACAAATCGTCATGGCCTGCGGCTTCCTGATGGCCTTCACCTTTGGCGCTGTTGTTGTGATCCGATACGGTTTCGGTGGCGACCTGTTCGCTTATGAAGAATGGCTCCTAGCCTTCTCGATCATCGGCTTCTTTGCCGGTGCGGTTCTGGCCTCTGCCCGCAACCTGCATATCAATGCCGACATTTTGGGTATCGTGATCCACAATCCCCGGATGATCTGGTGGCGCGGGTTTGTGGTGCTGTTGGTCGAGCTTCTTGTGATCCTCTTTATGGTCTACGCCTGCTACGTCTCGCTGCTTGACGACTTCTCTTTCCCCCGGCTGCGATCCACTCCGGTCCTGCGTATTCCGTTCGTCTCCTGGCGCATTGCGATCATGTGCTCTTTCGGCTTCATGGCGATGTTCACCGCTGCGTATCTCTACGTTCATATCCGCAAGGGGCTCGGGCTTCCGTTACGCTCTGAAATTCTTAAGGGAGCCGCGAAATGATTATCGCCGGAAGTCTTGTTATTGTCTGCCTGATGCTCTTGCTGGGTGTCAGCGTTTATGTGGCGTTCGGAGCCGTCCTGATCTTTATCGCGATGGTGGGAGATCAATCCATCACAGGATATCTGCCGACCGGAGCGACGGGGATCCGCTCTCTGGTGCTGCTCGCGATTCCACTTTTCATGATTGCCGGTGGCATTATGGAGAAAGGCAGAATTGCGGCGCCTCTGGTGGCGTTGGCCGAAATGTTCATTGGCCACATCAAGGGTGGACTGAACGCGGCCTCCGTGCTGGCCTGCGGCGTGTTCGGCTCGATCTCGGGCAGTGCGAATGCGACCCTGACCTGCATCGGCGGTATTATGATGCCGCACCTGAAAAAGGCGAATTACCCGAAAGGGCAATCCGCGGCCCTGATTGTGTCGGCAAGCCCCCTGGGCCTTCTGATCCCGCCCAGTTCATCGCACATCCTCTACGGCTGGGTCGCACAGCAACACGTGCTGAAGTGCTTCCTGTCGACGGTCATTCCCGCGATCATCCTGATCACGCTGCTGATCATCACCAATCAGTTCATGCTGCGAAAGTATGACGATATTCAACTGAAAGAGCGCCCGAATCCCTTCATGCCTGCATTGTTGGGCCAGGGTCGGTTGGCGGGTCCGGCGCTGATGATGCCAATCATCATCCTGGGCGGTATCTACGGCGGTATCATGACACCGACCGAAGCCGCTGGTATCGCCGTTGTTTACGCGATTCCCGTGGCAATCTACTTCTATCGCGGCCTGACCTGGAAAACCCTGGCACAGACCATCCAGACCTCGGGTGTGACGATCGGGGTGGTCATGGTGATGATTTTCATGGTGCTGATCGTATCGGACAACCTGATCTCGCAGGGCGCGCCGCAGATGGCCAAGGATATGGTCTATTCGGTTTCGGACAACCCGGTCGTGATTTTGCTGATGATCAATGTCGTCATGATCCTGATAGGCATGCTGATGGACGATATCTCGGGGCTGCTGCTGTCCACGCCGATCCTGCTGCCAATTGCGCAGAGCGTGGGCGTTGACCCGATCCACTTTGCCGCGATCATCGGCGTCAATCTAGGTATGGCCAACATCACGCCGCCCACGGCGCCGCTGCTTTATCTGGGTGCGCAGGTTTGTGACACGCCGGTTGCCAAGATGCTGTGGCCGACCTTGATCTTCATCGTGTTCGCATGGCTGCCGACACTGATGCTGACCACGTTTGTTCCTGAACTGGCATTGTGGTTGCCGGACCTGTTGCTGGGCCGGTAATCCGACATTACAAATCTGAAAAGGCATCCGAACCATCCGGGCTCGGATGCCTTGTTTTTTAGTGCAGCCGTTTTCGTTGAGGATCTGATCGTCTGACCTCACATGGATACAATTGGCAGCACCCTGTTCAATGGCGCAGGCCCTATTAAAAAGCCGGAGTGTTCCTCCGGCTTTCAGACAATTCGAAAGTGATGCCTGTCTTTAGGCCGCTTTGCCCGATTAGCTGTAAAATAGGATCGAGAGTGCGGCAATGAATGCCAGCCCGGCAACAACAAAGCTGACGTAGTGTACGGTTTCACGTAGTTCTTTGGTCATCGTGTCATTCCAAGTGTTTCAGGGACAGAAGTTCTTGTTTCTGCATCTATCCCTAAAACCTATGAAAAATAAGTATGTGCAATGCATGTCCGGCATGCGTCGCGGGCATGACTTGGTTGCAGGATCTGACGGCCAACAGGGGTTGCTCCACGCTTTGCCTAACGAGTAGGTAACTGCCACAGATATGCAACGGCAGGAAAACGGCCAAGACCTGTGTTCAGTGTTTTTCGAATGGCTGTGAAAGCGGATTTGTTCAACCGGCACCAACCAGTTGAATGCCAGCCCAGTTCCCGGGATGCGCCAACGGGCGTTCGCGGTGATCTTCGCTGGTGTCCTGTATTAGCGCTTCGATTTCCTGACGCAGTGCTTCGCTGCGGACCCGGTTGGTCGAGGGCGTTACAACCTCGGTGATCAGGCGGGATGTCAGATCATCCCGAACCGGCCAGTGAGTCACCAGGAGGTTCCTGGCACCGGCAAAAAAGAATGCACGGGCCAGCCCGGACAGCCCTTCCGCCCCGGGTTTTGCCCCCGCCGCGGTGTTGCATGCGGACAAAAGAACCCATTCTGTATCCAAGGACAGCGTGGCCGCCTCGGATGCGGTCAAAAGTCCGTCAAACTTGGGGCTGCCCGGCGAAGGCGGGGGCGAAAGCGCCAGGGCAGGCTCGTCCAGATTGTCGAAATCACCGGATATCAGCCCGTGCGTTGCGAAATGCAGAACGCGCGTCTGGCGCAATTGCCCGGAAGCGTCCAGTTTTCTGAGTTCACTTTCGTTGGCCCGAGATCCAAGAAAAACGGAATGTTCACCGGCCCCAAACTGCGATGCCAGCGACAGGATCTCGGTCCGCGTTCCGGGTAATCTTGGCAGGTTTTTCAACCCTTCGCGCAGGTCCTGGGCCGATCTGTGAAGATTGCGGGTCTCCAGCCGCAGGGGTTCGGGTGTCCCCTGGAAATCGGGATCGCCGAACCCGACGTAACTGACGCGCGTGTCTGCCCGAGCCGTGGTGCTTGTGTTGTCTCGCAACACCAGTTGCAGGGAAGGGATGACACTCAGGGCGCGTTCGACGCCAAGCCAGCGCGTATTTTGAAGGGTTTTCGCCACGGACCCGAATTCCTTTTGAGGGGCGGTCGCCAGCGCGCCGAATGGCAGGCTCAGCAGCGAACTTTGCGGGGCAATCAGCCACCGCTTCTTCGGCGCGATTGTCTCTGAAATCTCCGGTGCGCCGAACAGGTCAAGAAACAGACCGTGGGCCAGTTCAATGTCAAACCTGCGTGTGCTGTCCTGTCGCGCGGAACCGGTGGGGTTAATGGGTGCGCGTGCCGCGACAAGGAACTCCTCGTTTGGGTTGATGGAACGGCGAAGGGCCGAGACTCGGGCTTCCAGCTCAGTTGCATCGAATTCCAATCGGGACCATGTGACGCCTTCACGGGTTACGGCCCAGACAAAACCGGGTCCGAAATGCGTTGAACGATCATTCCCACCTTCCGGAACGATCAGGATCAGCGCCTCGTCGTCATCAAGTTCGGCAACGCCACCCGGCAGGAAATCAGTCACCCGGACCACGTGCGGATTTATCAGGTCAAAAAACGCGGGAAAGGCATTCTGCAAGGCCTGCGTTGTTCTATCCAATCTGTCCGTCAGCCGATCAAGCGTATCGGGCGCGGCCACTATCGATGTCCCTGCGCCGGATGCGGCGGCAACGGCCTTGATCTCAAATGCCGCCAAATCGCGTTTGGCGCCAATCCAGTCGTTCAAAAAGGGCTCGACGCGGGCATTGTCTGCCGCAATGCGCCCGGCAGCCCGCGATATGGCAAAGGCCGAAGGCCCAAGCCCGATCGTTTGTGCTGCCTCGAAAGCATCCCGCGCCAACTGGTCAGCCTCGGCTCTATCCGTCTGTTGGGAAACCGCCCAGGACGCCTGAATAAAAGCCCACGCCGCGCGAGAGGCCTGTTCCAGCGCAACCCGCTGTTCGTCGGCGGTGAGGTTGCCGGTGCGGCGCAATCGATCTGCCAAGACGGAATGGGCGTGACGGGACAAGTGCAGTGCCTTGCGGAACGAACCCGAAGCCAGAGAGGATTCGGCCAACCGCAACCGGAACAATTGTGGCCTGACGGACGTCGGGCCGTATACGGTGTCCGCTTTGGGAACCATCCCCTCAAGCTCCTGTGCTGCTTCAAGTGGCAATCCGGCATCGTGAAGGGTTGAAGACAGATTGAACGCCAACCGCAATTCCTCAACCGGTCCGAAATGCGGGTGCGTACCAAGATGTTTGCGGATGTCACGCAGCAAAGCGATGGCGGCTTCGCTATCTCCGGCCTGTGCTTGAATGGCCGCAAGGTTTATGGCGGATTCTACCGTTCGGGGATGAGCAGCCCCGTACAATCCCACAAATCCATCAAGGGCGCGCTCCATCAACTCCCTTGCCTGCGCAACCTGACCGCTTTCCATCAGGTCGAGGGCAACATCGTTCATGGCAATCAACGTGTCTTCGCTACGCTCGCCATTGGTTTTCCGGGAAATCGCTAAAACGCGTTGGCGGATGGTTTGGGCATCCGCTAACCGCCCAACCGCCTCCAGCGCGCTGGCATAGTTTCGCATCGCCCGAACCGTATAGACGTGCTCCGGGCCTGCCGAGCTGATCATGAGGTCCAGATCCCGCCTGCGCAACGCAAGTGCTTCGTCCCCTCGGCCCAGTTTGGACAAAGCGTTTCCCAACATGATCCGCGCCGTCATTGTCTGAGGATGTTGAGGCCCCAGGGTTTGCTCATACGCATTCAGAACCTCGGTAAACAACGGAACAGCCTCAAGCATCCGGCCCTGACTCATGAGGCTGAAACCAAAATTGTTCTTGGCCGTCAGAACTCTGGGTGAAGTCGGACCCTGCCGGCGACTGAGGCCAGCGATAATTCTCGCGTTCAAGGCGTTTGCATCTTCAAAATGCGCCATTGTGTCCAGTGCCAGAGCCAGATTGACGGACCAGGACAGGACCTCGGCATTGTCTTCACCAAGCGTTTGGCCGCCTAGTTCCACCGCGCGTCTCAGAACCTGCTCGGCCCGCTCTGGCTGATTGGCGCGCAACAGGGTATGGCCCAGCATGTTCATGCGGGCCAATGTCTCGGGCGCCGTCTCGCCGTGGGTAATGTTTGACCCTGCGATTGACGCGTCGAGTATTTCGACCGCTTCTTGAAACCTGTTGAGATCCCGAAGGGTGGTTCCCAGATTGCTCATGGCCCGAAGTGTGGCGGGTGAGTTTGGGCCAAGATGCTTGCGGCGCGTCTGAAGAACCAAGCGATGCAACGGTTCCGCTTCATCGGGTTGCCCTAGAATATCCAGCACAACGGCCAGGTTTTCGGTTGTGTCGACCGTATTCGGATGGGTTGGCCCAAGGTTCGCACGATCCTGCGCCAGAGTTCTGCGCAAAAGCGCTTCGGCCTCGGCATAACGTCCCTGATTTGCCAGTTGTACGGCCAGTGCATCTTGCGGTCGGTCGGTTGCATATGACTGTGAAATCAGTGGCCCGGACCACACAACGGAAAATGCAATGACAATTGAAACAACGAAACCAAAACGCAACATGGACAGAGAGTGTAGCGTTTTGAAATGATTAGTCCATTGCCCCGCGGCGGACTGGTCAGGACAAGAGCAGCCTTCTGAGCTTGTCCGCCCCATCCTGCAAGGTGTTCAGGAATTTCTTCAAGCTTTCAAGATCGTGGCGTTGGGTGGGTGCGTGAACGGACAGTGTCGCGGCCAGCCTGTCCTGATCGTCGGTAACAGGCACGGCGACGGCGGCCATTCCCGGCATGAATTCCTCGTTGTCGGTGGAATACCCGTTTTCCGCAATGTGCCCGATCTCGGTGCGCAGGGTCTCGGGGTCCGTCAATGTCCGCTCGGTTTGCGGAAGAAGTTTCCGCGCTGAAAGAAAACCGTCCAGCGTGGCCTTGCGCAGGGTGGACAGATACATCTTTCCGCTGGCGGTACAATGGAACGGAACCTGGGTGCCGATCGGCAACTGAATGCGCAGCGGCCATTTGGTTTCGACCCGATCCAGATAGATCATCCCCTCGCGATCCGGGATCGCAAGGTTGCAGGTCTCTCCAATTTCGTCCGCAACCCCGCGCAGGATTGCTAGACGCGCGGTGCGCAGGTGTTCAGCAGACATTGTGTTGACGGACAGCCTGCGCAGACGTGGACCGGGCCCGAACGAGCGTCCGTCCAGATCGCGTTGCAGGAACCCCTCCGCTTCGGCTGTTTGCAGCAGCCTGTGAACCGTTGGTTTCGCGAGCCCCAGGGTGTCGATCAGGTCGGCCGGTTTAACAGCAACGCCGCGCTTTGCGACTTCTTCCAGGATGAGAAGCAATCGCAGATTTGTCGGTATCTGAGTTTCTCGTTCCGAAGTTTCCGTCTCGACCATCCCCATACATTCTATTTGTTTGGCAGCAGGATCAAGGCCAGATCAGGCACCAGAGATACCAATATCCAGACGGACAGCAGCGCGACCAGATAGGGCACGGTGTAACGCAGCAGCCGGAAATAGGGCACGCCCGTCACGCCTGACGCGACATAAAGGTTCAGGCCATATGGCGGCGTAATGAACCCGATTGATGCGCCGACAAGGAAGATCACCGAGAAGTGGATGGGATCAACGCCGACCGATGCCGCAATGGGTGCCAGAATTGGCGCGAGGATGATTGTCACCGGAAGGCTCTCCAGCACCATGCCCGAGAAAAAGACGATGACCATCGAGGTGAACAGCACCGCATGGTACCCGCCCATCGAGGTCACGAAATCCCCGATGGTTTGTTGAGCGCCAAGCAGCGACAGGATTTGTTGCATGACGACCGAAATGGCGATCAGCGGTGCCAGTATCCCTGTAATTTGCGCGGAGCGGATTACGATCGATGGGATTTCCGGGATCGTGAACCCTTCGACGACCATCATTTCCGCATAGCTCTTGTCCGTCGGGGAAATGTCGTCGCGCGCACCCATGATGCGGTTGATCGGATAGCTCACCAGACCGGCGATGACGCAGAAGCCGACGGTTACACCCGCCGCCTCGGTCGGAGAGAATTTTCCGGTGTAGATGCCCCACAGCACCAGCCCGATTGCAAAGAAACCCAGCCAGGCACCAAAGGCGGTTTTCAGAACGCGGTTCAGTTGCAGCGGGATCAGATGGCCCCAGCCGTTGATGCGGCAGATGATCCAGCAAGCGACCTGCATTCCGATAACCATCAGCGCACCGGGCAGGATGCCGGCAACGAACAGTTCGGAAATGGGCAGGTTCATAAGGAAGCCATAGACAATGAAAATGATCGACGGCGGAATGATGATCCCGACCGTGCCGCCTGCCGCTGCCGTGGCGGCGCTGAACCGTTCGTCATACCCGCCCTTGACCATCTCGGGGTGCAGCATCGATCCGATTGTTGCCGTCGTCGCCGAGTTCGAGCCCGAAATCGCGGCGAACAGCCCGCATGCGCCAAGCGAGGCCATCGCCAGCCCCCCGCGTATCCAACCCAGACAGGCATATGCGAAATCGCTCAGCCGTCGTGCGATGCCCGACTTGTTGATCAGATCGCCGGTCAGAATGAACAGCGGCATCGCCAGAAGGGCAAAGCCCTTGTTGAACACATTCAGAAGCTCGGCCCCCATGTTGTCGAGTGTCAGACCCAGAACAAATGAACAGCCTATGACCCAATAGCCGATTACCAGCAATACCGGCACGCCCAGCATGAACAAGAACGTCACGCCCAGTGAAATCAATGTAACCCAGGTTCCGTCTGCCATCAGTCCGCCCCAATCACGGCTTGCTTGATCAAGGGCTCGCCGGTTTTCCAGTTGTGTAAATCGTCCGCCAGATTCTGAAACACGCGGCCGACCATCAGAAAGAACGACAGTGGCGCTGCAAGCAGGAACCACCACTGCATCACGTTGTCGGTGCCAAGCACGATCTGGAAGTTCGAAGCCGACAGCGCCACCAGCCGAGATGTTGTTACGATGACGATCACCGCAAAGATGAACCACAGGATCGCATCCAAGATCAGACAGGCCAGTTGCCCACCGCGCGGCATCGAGGTGCGGAATTCGCTGAAACTCAGATGCGTGCGCAGGCGAACGTTGTAGGACGCGCCGAACCACGCCATCACCATGAACAGCAGCGGCGGAATGGTTGTGGACCACGGCTCCTGATCGTTGAACACAAAGCGGTCGATCACGCCCCAGAAAATGATCAGCGCAATGGCCAGATAGGAATAGACCATGACCGACCGTTCCAGTTGGCGTTCAATGAAGGGAACCTTTCGATAGATCGCCATAACGATAAGACCGCCCAGGGCAGCGACCACGGTCCCTACCACCCATGTCGCGTCAGACTGCAGCGCAGACTGAATCTCGAACGAATCCTGGCTTAGAATGGCGCTGAATATTGCGCCAACATCGGTCCAAAATGACATGAACCCCGTCCTCCCAGTCGGTGTTTAGTGGAACCGGCCCGCGTGGGGCCGGTTCGGTAGTGTTATCACGCTTCGCCTTTCCACCAACGGCGTGGCTCGACATTTTCCGGCAACATGTCCGCCGGAATCTCACGCGCGATGTCGTAGATTTCCTGATATGTGTCGATGCCGCCGGCCCATTTGTTCAACCGCTCGCGCCACTGTGCCCACGGATCGGGGTTGAAGTTCGGAGCGCACATCTCTTCGGCCAGTTTGATCTGATCGTCTGGCAGGAATGCGGGGCGGACACCGTTTTCGGCAAAGATCGTCCCCGGCAATTGCGGGTCCGAGAACCCGACGGTGTTCAGCAGCGCGGCTTCGTTTGCGCCCTGAATCAGTGCCTGGGTGAAGTAGGATGATTCCATAACCGCGTCCTGCAGTTCGCCGCCCAGGCTGTCAAAGACCTTTGCGGACATCGAGGTATGTTCGGTGCCGCAGAAGAACTTGAGGTTCACGGACTGTGACACCACTGGCGACATGTTGGCGTAAGCCACCGCCGAAGCCCAGGTTTCGGCGCCGTCGATCAGCCCGGTCTTGAGCGCGTCCAGCGTCTCTTCCCATGCCACCGGCACGGGGTTCAGGTTCAGCAACTGCATCGCAATGCGGCCGAGTTGAGTTCCGGTAACACGGTTCTTGGTTCCGAAAAGTTCCTCAAGCTTGGTGACTGTCGGCTTGTCCGAGAATGTCGAACCCATTTGCAGTCCGCGCAGTTCACAGTGGGTGAACAGGAATTTCAGACCGTGCCGTTTTTCCAGCGGGTCCCGCAGAATGCGCTGACTGGCCGGGCTGTAGAAGAAATGATACTGCGCCGCGCGGCTGGGGAACATATAGGCATAGTCCAGCACGTTCAGATAAGGTGCGCCGCCTGCCGAGTTCTGCGTTGAAGCCGCGTAGATGTCGACGATGCCCTGCTGGGTTTTTTCCACACAGCTCAGCTGACCGCAGATCTGGTTGTCGCCGATGAACTCAACACGAATCTCACCATCGGTCCGTTCTTCCAGGTCGCGTGCAAACTCGATGGCGCCTGCGCGCTCGATCAAAAGGTTGCGGGTGTTGAACCCGGCAGCGCCGAATTTCAGGGTGTGTTTGGGTTCTTTCGAGAACCGTTTTTCATAGTTCGATTCAGCGGCCTGCGCCAGATTCGCCAGGCTCATCGCGCCACCGAACCCTCCTGCTGCCAGCAGTGTTGAGCTCATGCCGTATCGGCCCGCCACGCGGAAGAAATCCCTCCGTGATATTCCGCTTAGTTTCCGACCAATCTCCATCTTTTTCCTCCCGATGAAAAATTATTGAGACGTTTTGTATCAAAAAATGCTAGTATATTTGATGCAACTTGCATAGACTTTTTTTAATTTCGCTAAGAGGAGACGGTTATGGAGGTGGATTATGCAGTTGTCGGGGCGGGCTCTTCCGGCTGTGTCATCGCCAACCGTCTGAGCGCCGATTCCGGTACGTCCGTTGCACTTCTCGAAGCCGGTGGGCCAGACACAAATCCGTGGATTCATATTCCGGTCGGCTATTTCAAAACCATGCATAACCCGTCGGTGGACTGGTGCTACCGGACCGAGCCAGACGCGGGTCTGAACGGTCGGTCAATCGACTGGCCGCGCGGCAAGGTTCTTGGGGGGTCGTCCTCGTTGAACGGTTTGCTCTATGTGCGCGGTCAGAAAGAGGACTACGACCGCTGGCGGCAGATGGGGAATATCGGCTGGGGCTGGGATGATGTCCTGCCATTGTTCAGGCGCAGCGAGGACCAGGAGCGCGGAGAAGACGATTTTCATGGGGTCGGAGGCCCGCTTGCCGTATCCAACATGCGTATCCAGCGCCCGATTTGTGATGCCTGGGTCGCTGCCGCGCAAGAAGCGGGCTACCCGTTCAATCCGGACTACAATGGCGCGCAGCAGGAAGGTGTCGGCTATTTTCAGCTGACAACGCGCAACGGACGCAGGTGCAGTTCGGCGGTTGCGTATCTGAAGCCGATCCGGAACCGACAGAATCTGAAGATCATAACGCGCGCCCTTGTAACGCGCATCAAGCTGGAAGGAAAACGCGCGGTCGGTGTGGTGTATCGGGACCGTTCCGGTGCCGAAAAGACTTTGACCGTACGGCGTGAGATTATTCTGTCTGGCGGCGCGATCAATTCCCCGCAGATTTTGATGCTGTCAGGTATAGGCGATCCGGACCACCTGAGGGAAAACGGGATCGAACCGCGACACGCGCTGCCCAAAGTGGGGAAAGGTCTGCAGGATCACCTGCAGGCGCGGCTTGTGTTCAAATGTAACGAACCCACTTTGAACGACGAGGTGAGGAACCTGTTCAATCAGGCGCGAATAGCCTTGAAATACGCGTTGTTCCGTGCCGGCCCGATGACAATGGCCGCCAGTTTGGCGACAGGCTTTCTGAAAACGCGACCAGAAGTTCAGACGCCCGATATTCAATTCCATGTCCAACCCTGGTCGGCCGACAGCCCTGGCGAGGGCGTTCACCCGTTCTCGGCATTTACCATGTCGGTCTGCCAACTGCGCCCCGAAAGCCGGGGAGAGCTGCGTCTGAATGGCCCGGACCCGTCGAGCTATGTCAAGATTTTCCCGAACTACCTGTCGACCGAGACGGATTGCCGAACCATTGTCGATGGCGTCAACATTGCGCGCACCATCGCCAAGGCAAACCCGCTTGCGTCCAAGATTTCCGAAGAGTTCCGGCCATCTGCCGATCTGGCCATGGACGATTTTGACGGAACGCTGGATTGGGTCAGGTCCAACTCGGCATCGATTTACCATCCGACAGGCACTTGCGCGATGGGAGTATCGGATGACGCCGTCGTTGATCCGCAGCTCAAGGTCAGAGGCATTGAAGGCCTGCGGGTGGCTGACTGTTCCATCATGCCCGAAATTGTCAGCGGAAACACAAACGCACCTGCGATCATGATCGGCGAAAAGGCCAGCGATCTGCTTTTCGCGGCAAGGTGAATCCCGGCCCTCGACGAAACCCAGTCGTGTTTGGGCATTTCCAAACGCGCCAAACAAGAACGTTCACGTTCCAAGGGTGATCCGGCGCGACCCTGAGTGATCTTCACTTCGCATCTTGAATATTTCATTTTTTGAAGTATACCGCGCCCAACCTATCCGAGGGCACCGAAATGACCGAGACGGTCGAACCATCAACGCAGAAATACAGTCCTGAAATTCAGTCGATGATGGGCGTCTACGCGCTGTATTGGAAGCTGGAAGAAAGCATCGATCTGTTGCGGACCGATCTGAGCCATCAGGAATGCCACATGCTGATCAAGCTGGAACAGCCCAAGCGGATGGGCGTTCTGGCACATGACATGTTATCTTTGCCCTCTACGATAACCGCGACCGCGGATTCGCTGGCCAAGGCCGGGTATCTGGTTCGACAGCGCGATCCCGAGGACCGCCGCGCTTGGCTGCTGGTTCTGACCGGGCAGGGCGAAGACGCCCGAAAACAACTTGTGACCGAAGCCGGGGAACTGTTTCGCCGCGCCTCGGGGCTCAATGATGAAGAAACCGCTGAATTCGCGCGATTGGCGCAGAAGATCCGCGAAACCGTCCTGAAAACAGGCATACCCGAAGGTTTGAAGAAATGAAGATCCTGTCAACTTTGGCTCTTGGCCTGATCGTGCTGGCGACGTCGCTGACCGCACAGCAAGCCCCGAAACCGGTGAAACTGCTGTTGGTCAGTGAAACGTCACCCGGCTTTTCGCGACAGTTCTTTGGCCGGGTCGCGGCCCGCCAAACGGTCGATCTGGCCTTTCAGGTGGCCGGACAGATCATCGAGATGCCCGTCACCGAAGGTCTGGTTATTCCGAAAGGCGGGCTGATCGCCAGACTCGATCAGGAACCGTTCGAGCTGCAGCTCAACCGCGCCCGACTGCAAAAGGATCAGGCCGACCGCACGGTTGCACGCCTGTCCCGGCTCAGGGGGACCACGGTCAGTCAGGTGGCCCTGGATGATGCGGATACTAACGCGCAGCTGGCGGCAATTGCCACACGTGACGCGGAATACGCGCTTGAACATGCGACCCTCACGGCCCCCTTCGACGCGCTAGTTTCCAGCCGCACGGTCGAGGCATTCACCACCGTTTCTGCCGGAACGCCCATCGTACGTATCCACGACATGTCGGAACTGCGGATAGAAGTCGATGTGCCCGAAATCCTGTTTCAGCGCCGGGGCAGTCAGGATGACGTGACGATCACTGCCAAATTTCCCGCCAGCGATGAAGTCTTTCCGCTGCAAATTCGCGAATTCGATGCTGAAACGTCCAGCGTCGGTCAGACGTTCCGGATCAACTTCGGACTGACACCGCCGGAAGGCATTCAGGTTCTTCCCGGCTCGTCGGTAACGGTAAACGTGCAGGTTCAGGATAATCAAACCGGCATCGTCGTCCCGCCGACCGCCATTGTTGCGGATGCCGAAGGTCGTCTGGGTGTCATGCTGTTTTCCCCGGCGGGCGCGGACGAAGGAACCGTGCAGCGCGTGCCGGTTGAGATCGAGCCCACCCAATCGGGGGATGTGCGTGTCGTGTCCGGTCTTTCCGACGGGGACGAAATCGTTGTGGCTGGCGGTAACGCGCTGAGTGACGGACAGGCGGTGCGCCGCTTTGCCGGGTTTGCGAACTGAAGGGCGGACCGATGAACATCGCGCGCGCATCCATCGACAGGCCGCTTTACACGTGGCTCATCATTCTCGTCGCACTGTTTGGCGGTATCTGGGGCTTTTTCTCGCTCGGAAGGCTGGAGGATCCGGCCTTTACCATCAAACAGGCCGTCATTGTGACAACCTATCCCGGCGCCACCGCCGAGCAGGTTGCATTGGAAGTGTCCGAACCGCTGGAATCGGCCATCCAGCAAATGGGCGAGGTGGACACCATCACCTCGGTCAACCGCCCCGGACAGTCCCTGATCGAGGTCGAGATCAAGTCGACCTATGACGGCAGCGAGCTGCCGGATATCTGGACCCAGCTTCGGGCCAAGGTCAGGGACGCCGCCCGAGGATTGCCGCAGGGCGTGGACCAACCATATGTGAACGATGGCTTCGGCGATGTGTTCGGCCTGTTCTATGCGGTGACCGCCGAAGGTTTCTCGGACGCCGAAAAGCACGAACTGGCCACTTACCTTCGACGGGAGTTGCTGACCGTTGACGGGGTTGCCGATGTCGAGGTTCAGGGCCTTCCCGAGGAAGCAATCTTTATTGAACCTGACCTCGCCATTTCCGTAAACCAGAACGTACCGTTGCAGGCGATCAACGAAGCGATTGCCAACGCCAACTCGGTCAACGCATCTGGTTCACTGCGATCCGAGAACAACCTGACCACGTTGCTGACGGCCGAAGGGTCGGACAGTGTATCCGCAATCGCCGGTTTGTCGGTCGGCTCTCAGGGGCACGTGATCAACCTGTTCGACATGTCAGATGTCTATCGCGGCCGCCAGAGCGATCCCGACCTGATCGTCCGTTTTGACGGCGTCGAGGCGTTCACGCTTGGGATTGCGGGTCTGGCGACCGAGAACATTGTCGAAGTCGGCAAACGCGTTGACACCAAGATGGCAGAGCTGGATCCGAACATCCCCTTTGGTGTCGATATTCTTCCAATCTACCAGCAACACGTCGTGGTTGAACAGGCGTCCAACGACTTTCTGGTGAATCTGGCGATGTCGGTTGCGATCGTGGTTGCGGTGCTAGGCCTGTTCATGGGGTGGCGCGCCGCAATCGTTGTCGGCAGCACGCTGTTGCTGACCGTCGTGGGCACGGTTCTGTTCATGTCGATGTTCTCGATCGAGATGGAGCGGATTTCGCTTGGCGCGCTGATCATTGCGATGGGGATGCTTGTCGACAACGCCATCGTTGTCGCCGAAGGCATGCAGATTGCCATGCTGCGCGGTAAAAACTCGCGCGATGCTGCAGACGACGCGGCCTCCAAAACCCAGATACCATTGCTTGGCGCGACTGTGATCGGAATCATGGCCTTTGCCGGCATCGGCCTGAGCCCCGATGCTACAGGTGAATTTCTGTTTTCGCTGTTCGCAGTGATCGGAATTTCGCTGCTGCTGAGCTGGGTTCTGGCGCTGACCGTCACTCCGCTGTTGGGCCACTACTTTTTCAAGCAGGGTAAGGAAGGCGAAATCGACGCCTATGGCGGTTTGCTGTTTCGGATCTATGGCACGATCCTCAGAGCAGCGCTCAGGTTCCGCTGGCTGGTTATCATTGCGCTGGTTGCAGTGACGGCAGCCTGTTTTGCGGGCTTCGGACTAATGAAGCAGCAGTTTTTCCCGAATTCGAACACCCCGCTTTTCTTTGTCCATTACAAGCTGCCGCAAGGCACCCCGATTGCGCGGACGTCCGAGGATCTGGCGCAGATCGAGGACTGGCTAAGCAAGCGCGACGATGTGGTCTCGGTGGCGACCTTTGTGGGGCAGGGGGCGACCCGTTTCATGCTGACCTATTCCGCTGAAAAGCCCAATCCCAGTTACGGGCATATGATCATACGTACGGAAACTCTGGACGATATCCCGCAGCTTCAGGCTGACCTGGAAGAGTATGGCATGGCGTTGTTCCCCGAAGGAGAGTTCCGCACCAAGCGGCTGGTCTTCGGCCCCGGCGGCGGTGATCCGATCCAGGCCCGGTTTTCAGGCAGCGATCCGATGGTGCTCCGCCAACTCGCCGAAGAGGCCAAGCGGCGCATGGCTGATGCTTCGGACAGTGTCATCGGCGTTCGTCACGACTGGCGCGAGAAAGAACTGGCGCTTCAGCCAATCTACGCAACCGAGCGGGCGCAAACCGCTGGTGTGACGCGCGAAGACGTTGCGGCGACACTTTTGTTTTCCACCGATGGCATCACCGGCGGAGTGTTCCGTGAACGCGACCGCCTGATCCCGATCATCCTGCGCAGACCTGTTGATGGCGACTATTCCGTGGTCGATCAGGTTGTCTATTCAACGCAGGCCGAAAAGTGGGTGCCAATCGAACAGATGGTCGATGGATTTGAGTACAAAACCCAAAATACCCGTGTACATCGCCGAAATCGTGTCCTTACGATAACCGTCGGTGCCGACATTCCGCCGGATATGACAGCCGCGCAAGTGCACTCCGAGGTGCGCGAAGCGATCGAGGCAATGGAAATTCCACCCGGATACAAAATGGAGTGGGGCGGTGAATACGAGAACTCGCGCGATGCTCAGGAAAGCCTTGGAAAACAATTACCGCTGAGCCTGCTGATTATGGTGCTGATATCGGTGTTGCTGTTCAATGCCATCCGCCAGCCTCTGATCATATGGCTGCTGGTGCCCATGTCCGTGAATGGTGTGGTGATCGGCCTTCTGGGTACCGGGTTGCCCTTTACGTTTACCGCGTTGCTTGGGCTGCTCAGCCTGTCCGGGATGCTTATCAAGAACGGGATTGTGCTGGTCGAAGAAATCGATCTGGTCCGCGCGACCGGAAAGCCGTTGAAAGACTCGATCATCGAAGCGTCGATTTCGCGCTTGCGCCCTGTCATTCTGGCCGCGATCACCACCATTCTAGGAATGGCACCCTTGTTGACCGATGCGTTCTTTGTGTCGATGGCGGTCACGATCATGGGAGGCCTGGCCTTTGCCACAATCCTGACAATGGTTGCCGCGCCGGTCCTTTACGCGGTGTTTTTCGCAAGGGATGAACGGCAAGAGGTTGCAGCGGTCGCTGCCTAGGTTGAGAAATCAGCCAGGTTGACCGCGCCGTTTTGTACACGTCGCCCACCCCAAATCCACAGGGTTTGGGGTGGGCGACGTTGCAAATCCACACCCGCAAGTCGAAGGTAGAGCGATCGTACTTCGATTGAGATTTGTGGCCGGAAAACGCGACCGTGAAGACTATGGATGGCAAAACCCGATTGTTGGTGATTGTTGCGCCAAGTTTCAATTTGTCCGCAACCATGAGCTTTATTGACCCGTTTCGTGCGGCAAATTACCTGGACGGACGGTCCTATTTCAGTTGGGAATTTGTCTCAGAATCCGGTGGGTATTGCACCTCAAGCAATGGTGCAGGGATTGAAACCAGGGCGATCGATCAAAGCGCTGCAGGTCAGCGGGATATCGTGATCGTTTCGACCAGCTGGACCCCGGAAAAACACCTGACGCCCAAGATCGGCAATACGTTGCGCGGTTGGGCGCGAGGTGGCGTAACGCTGGGTGCACTGGATACGGGCGCGTTCATTCTTGCGCAGGCCGGATTGCTTTCCGGTCGCCGGGCGACTGTTCACTATGAACATATCGACGCATTTCAGGAACTGTTTCCAGGCGTGGAAGTTGTTGAGAACCTTTACGTTTTAGACGGCAACCGGATCACATGCTGCGGCGGCAGTGCTTCGGTGGATTTTGCGCTGCAGATATTGCAGGGCATTCACGGCAGCGCGCTGGCCAACGCGGCCGCCAGATACATTTTTCACGACCGCTTGCGGGGCCCGGCTTCGATGCAACAACCTGAAGGCAGCGAGCCTTTAGGGGCGGTTGTTCCGGCGACGTTGAAATCTGCGATCCAAATCATGGAGGCACATCTGGAAGAAACGGTGTCTATCCCCGAGATCTGCAGACGCGCGGGTGTCTCGCACCGTCAACTTGATCGGATGTTTGCCACCTTTATCAAGAAAACTCCGGCGCTTTATTATCGCGATATCCGGCTGGACCGGGCGCGGGGGCTTGTGACGCAAACAGAAATGCCGATTTCCGAGATTGCAATGGCGTCGGGGTTTTCCAGCCCGGTGCATTTCAGCCGCTCGTACAGAGACAGGTTTGGCTTGCCGCCCAGTCAGGATCGGATCGAAGGGCGGGTCCCGTTTGAATACCGGGCTTGGCCGATGCATCGCAAGCCCAGGCAGCCTTGAAGCACAACTCTGTGGATGGCGAAAATAGTCATTTGAGAGGCGAAAAAAGTCAACAACGTGAATTGATTTCAAAGGATCATACGCATCGCAAGCCAGCCCCCCGGACCGCGCGGGTCCGAAATCTTGGAGTCACTAATGAACGAGCTGCCAACCCGAGAACAATTCGAGCATATTTCCGATGGATTCAGCCCAGATCCATTCAACACAAGCTCGTTGAAGGCCGAGGCCTATGTTGATCCGGTTTGGCATCAGGTGGATTTGAATGAAATCCTTGCCAAGACATGGCAATGGGTTTGTCACGTCGAGAAGCTGCGCGCGCCAGGATCTTATGTGACGGTTGAAATTGCCGGTCGGCCCATTGCCATCGTGCGCGACCGCGAGGGGGAATTGCGGGCATTCTACAACGTCTGCAAGCACCGCGCGCATCACCTGCTGTCGGGTGAGGGGGAAACGACCCGCATTATGTGCCCCTACCACGCCTGGGTTTACAAGCTGAACGGCCAATTGGTGCGCGCGCCCGAAACGGAAAACCTGACCGGGTTCAGCACCCGGGACATTTGCCTTGATCAAGTGCAAGTCGAAGAATTTGCAGGTTTCGTTTATGTCAACCTGGACCCCCAAGCGCGCCCCCTGCGCGAAGTGTCGGGCAACCTTGAAACGGAAATTCGCCATTGGGCCCCGGAAATTGAACAGCTGACTTTTGGCCATCGCCTGACCTATGACATCAAGTCGAACTGGAAGAACGTCGTCGACAATTTCCTTGAGTGTTATCACTGCCCGACCGCGCATAAGGATTTTTGCGATCTGGTGGATATGGACACCTATAAGGTTACAACCTATGGCATCTATTCCAGTCATATGGCCGATGCAGGCAAAGGCGCAAACTCTGCCTATGACGTGTCGAATGCGTCTGTGCGTACTCATGCCGTCTGGTGGTTGTGGCCCACCACCTGCCTGATGCGTTACCCGGGCCGGTCATCGATGATCGTGCTGAACATTATCCCCGTGGGACCTGACCGCACGCTTGAGACCTATGACTTCTTCCTCGAAACTCCGGAACCGGACGAGGCAGAGCAGGAGGCGATCCGCTATCTCGACGAGGTTCTGCAGCGCGAAGACATCGATATCGTCGAAAGCGTTCAGCGTGGGATGGGTACGCCTGCCTTCACGCAAGGGCGTATCGTTCATGACCCGAGCGGCTCGGGCAAGTCCGAACATGCGGTGCATCACTTCCATGGGCTGGTTCTGGACGCTTACGCAAGGGCCGCGCCGTGACACGGCCCAACATCGTTGTGGTCATGGCCGATCAACTTGCCCCGCATTTCTGCCGGGCTTACGGCCACCCTACGGTCAGGACACCGAACATCGATGCGCTGGCGGCACGCGGTATGCGGTTTGATGCGGCTTACTGCAACTCTCCTCTGTGTGCGCCGTCCCGCTTTGCCTTCATGTCTGGGCAGTTGATCAGCCGGATTGCGGCCTATGACAATGCCAGTGAGTTTCGCGCTTCGGTCCCGACGTTTGCACATTACCTTAAGGCGCTGGGATACCGAACCTGCCTGTCAGGCAAGATGCATTTTGTCGGACCGGATCAGAAACACGGATTTCAGGACCGCATTACAACCGACATCTACCCTGCCGATTTCGCCTGGACACCAGATTGGGAAGCCCCAGACGAGCGGATCGACAAGTGGTATCACAATATGCAAACGGTCAAGGAAAGCGGCGAAGCCATCGCGACGTTCCAGACCGATTACGATGATGAGGTCGAGTTCGCAGCCCGCCGCTGGCTGATTGACCGGGGCCGCGATCGGGCGGCCGGGGACAAAGCGCCGTTCTGCCTGGTCGCCAGCTTCATCCACCCGCATGACCCCTACGTTGCCAAGCCTGAATGGTGGAACCTGTATACGGATGCGGATGTTCCGATGCCGGACACCTCCCTGACGCCCGAGGAACAGGACCCGTTCTCGCGCAGGGTGATGGACGGAATCGAGGCGAGCTGTGTCTCTCTGACGGATGAGGAGGTGCGCCGCGCCCGCCGCGCCTATCTGGCCAATGTCAGCTATTTCGACAGCAAGGTCGGGGCGATTGCGAAGGCGCTGGAAGATATACGCGAACTGGACAACACTATCGTCGTCGTGACCGCCGATCACGGGGATATGCTGGGCGAGCGGGGGTTGTGGTACAAGATGAACTTCTTCGAGCATTCTGCCCGCGTCCCACTGATTATGGCCGGGCCGGGTGTTGCGCAAGGGACAGCACTCAACGCCTGTTCGCTGCTGGACCTGCTGCCGACTTTCGTTGAAATCGCTGGGGGGCAAGAGGAGATGTTTGGCGAACCGGTGGATGGTCGTTCACTCATGCCGCTGGCCCGCGGCGAAGCAGATCTCATCGACGAAGCGATCGGTGAGTATTGTGCAGAGATGACCCCTTATCCGGTCTTCATGATTCGGCGCGGGCCGCTGAAATACATCCATTGTGACCCCGACCCACCGCAACTATACGACCTGTCCGTCGATTCACTGGAAACGGTGAATGTCGCGGACGATCCGGCTTATTCCGCCCATTCTGCTGCCTTCGCCGCCGAAACCGACCAGCGCTGGGATAGTGAAAAGCTGCGTGCGGATATCATCGCAACACAAAAATCCCGTCATGCGCTTCATGCCGCGATGGAAGCCGGGGCGGGTGAGGCCTGGGATTACAATCCGCCGCGCGACGCTTCTCAGGAATATGTGCGCAATCACATGGACTGGACTGTTGCCGCGGCCAGATACCGCTTTTCACCTTTGAAGGAGAACCAAGAATGATGCTGAAGGGCAAAACCGCGCTGGTCACAGGCGGTCGAGGCGGCATCGGGCGCGCCATCGTCGCCCGTTTTCTGCGAGAAGGTGCACGGGTCTATGCGGCTGACCTGACGCCCGAGGGATCGTTGGCCACCCATGACGGCGACGGCAGCGCTTTCGTCAAACTCGACGTCACACAGGAGGAGGATGCTGTTGCGGCTATGGCGCTGGTCGCCGAAAACGCTGGCCAGTTGGACATTCTGGTCAACGCGGCTGGGATCGAGATCGAAAAGACCATCGAACAGACCACTCTGGAGGAATGGAACCTGTCCTTTGCCGTCAACGTGACCGGCACCTTCCTGACGTCAAAACATGCCCTGCCCCTGATGCGAAAAGTCACTGCCGCCGGGACGACGGCATCGATCATCAATTTTGGCAGCTACGACGGCTTCATCGCCGACCCGGGACTGGCGGCTTATTGCGCAACAAAGGGCGCGGTTCACGCCCTGACCAGGGCAATGGCCTGCGACCACGGGCCCGAAGGTATTCGGGTCAACGCAATCTGCCCGGGCTATGTCGACACACCCATGCTGCAAAGCTTTTTTACCGGCGACGGTTCGGGTGGCGGCGGCAAAACCATCGACCAATTGCAGAAGGCGGTCCGCGATGTGCATCCGATGCGCACCTATGGCACGCCGGACGACATCGCCAACCTGGTCAACTGGCTGGCATCGGACGAGGCGCGCTATGCCAGCGGCCAGCTTTGGGTTCTTGACGGAGGGCTGAGCGCGCAGGTCCAGCAGATGAAACTATGAGTGAAGCGTTGGGATACGAAACGAGAAACCCGTTCTTTGGTGCTTGGAAATCGCGATGTGGGGCAATCATCCGGACCGCTCCATCGGCTAAACTGGAAATCAACCGGGACGGCGCCGAGATCGTGCGCAGCGCGATGTTAGGGCCTGTCGGAACACGTCCGCGTGGCAAGGCAATGGTGGCGAACTGATGCGGCTGGCTGGAAAAAGAGCACTTGTGACCGGTGGCCGCCAAGGCATCGGGCGCGGGATTGTCGAGGCCTTTCTGCGCGAGGATGCGACGGTTTCGACCTGCGGGCGTGGCCCGAAGCCCGAAGGGCTGCCAGACAGTGTCACTTGGTACCCGCTGGACGTCACGGACGCCGCTGCCGTCGAGGAATTGGCCATTGCGACGGACGGGATGGATATTCTGGTCAACAATGCCGGCGTTCAGGTCGAAAGAACGGTGGCTGACAGCACCGACGCTGACTGGGATACCGTGATCGGGACAAATTGCCGGGGCGTGTTCAATATGTGTCGCGCATATATCCCCCGAATGCCCCAAGGCGGGTCGATCATCAACATCGGCTCGATCTCGGGGCAGGTCGCGGATCCTTCGATGGCGCTTTACAATGCGTCCAAGGCCTTTGTGCATGGGCTGACCCGGTCGATTGCCGTGGATCATGGTCCCCGAATACGCTGTAACGCAATCTGCCCGGGCTGGATCGAAACGGGCATGTTGGATGCAGGTTTCGACCTTGCATCAAACCCCGAGGCCGCGCGGCAGGATGCGCTTGCCCGACATGCGATGCGCCGTTTCGGCAAGCCCGAAGACATCGCTAGCATGGCGGTCTGGCTTGCCTCGGACGAAGCGAGTTTCGCCACAGGCCAGTTGTTTACCGTGGATGGCGGCATGACCGCCGCATCCCCTCTCAATCCGGGATTGTTCTGATGGAGTTCAAACACACGGCCTGCCTTGGCGGCGGGGTGATCGGCGCCAGTTGGGCGGCCTTGTTTCTGGCATCCGGCCGTTCGGTCGCGATGTTCGACCCGGCCTCCGATGTTGAGCGTAAGGTGCGCGACTACATCGAAACGGCGTGGCCCACAATGACCGAGCTTGGATTGACCCAAGATGGCACGCCCGACGCGATCACCTTCCATACAAACGCGGCCAGCGCGGTCGAGGGCGCGGGTTTCGTGCAGGAAAACGTACCTGAACGGCTGCCGGTCAAGCATGAAACCTTTTCCGTGATCGAGCCCGCCCTGGCCCCCGGTGCAATTGTCGCCAGTTCGGCGTCCGGCCTGACTCTGAGCCAGATGCAGCCCGGCTGGAAGGATCCCTCGCGCTTTGTGCTGGGCCATCCGTTCAATCCGCCGCACCTGATCCCCTTGGTCGAAGTGTTGGGAAACGAAAAAACGGCCTCCGGGGTGGTCGAGACTGCGCAGGGATTCTACGAAAGCGTTGGAAAAACAACGATCCGTTTGCGCAAGGAAGTGCCCGGTCACGTGGCCAACCGTTTGCAGGCGGCCATTTGGCGCGAGGCCGTTAGTCTGGTTGTCTCGGGAGTGGCTTCGGTCGAGGATGTCGACAAGGCCGTCTGGGCCGGTCCCGGGCTCAGGTGGGCGGCTATGGGGCCGACCATGCTGTTCAACCTTGGGGCGGGTGAAGGTGGGCTGAAGGCGTTTTGCGATCACTTCGCCGATACGTTCAACGGCTGGTGGGACGATCTGGGTCAGATCCATCTGTCCGATCAGGTCGCTCAACAATTGACCGAGGGCGTTCAGGCCGAAGCAAGGGGCATGACACCGGGCGAGTTGTCGCAAAAACGCGATGCTTTGATTGTGGCAATGCAAAAGTCAATTGTGGGGATGCGTTGAGGAACCGGGTCGTTTCGCGCCGATGTCATTTGACCGCCGAACCGGTGAAGGTGCGGGGCCGTGTCGAGTTAAATCCAACGGTTTTACAACTGGCCAGCAGAAAGCGCAGAAGTCACAGGAAACCTCATAACAAACCTTCGTTAAACAATTAATTGCGCTGGCCTGTTGGTAGATTGGACCATCATACCCGCGCGTATATCTGGTCGATCTGTCTGTTGGCACCCGAAACTGTTTCCGAAACCGAACGTCATTCTGCGTGACATTAATTTTCGAAAAAATCAAATTTGAGTGCCAGGACTCGACCCAGAACCAACGGCAAGTCCCGCCCACGAAATGGCAGTGCGACCAGCTTGTCACGAAACGCTGGCCAGCGACGTTTAACGGTTTTTGAGCGCAGAGCGCAGAGCGTCACCCAGTGCGCCGTTCTGCGCGTTTCCGCCTGAGCCCGGTCGCTGCGTGTTGCGGTGTTTTGGTTGACCGCTGGCCTTTCCCGCGCCGCGCGAGGTTTGGTCCTGACGCGCAGAGGCGCCTCCGTCCTTGCGCATGGTCAGACCGATCCTTTTGCGGGGTACGTCGACCTCCACCACACGAACCCTGACGACCTGACCGGTCTTGACGATCTCGTGCGGGTCTTTGACAAACCGGTCGGCCAGCTGGCTGACATGCACCAGCCCATCCTGATGAACGCCGATATCGACGAATGCCCCAAAGGCCGCAACGTTGGTGACGGTCCCTTCCAGCATCATGCCGGGTTTGAGATCAGTGATGTCTTCCACCCCGTCGGTGAATGAGGCGGTCACAAAGCTTGGGCGCGGGTCGCGTCCGGGCTTTTCCAGCTCGGAAAAAATGTCCCGTACCGTCGGCAGGCCAAAGCGGTCGTCGACGAATTGCTCGGCCCGCAGACCTTTCAGGGCGCCGTCATGTCCCATGATTTGCCGAATGTCACGTCCACATGCGGCCACGACGCGGCGCGCGACGTCATAGGCCTCGGGGTGGACCGAGGACGCGTCCAGCGGGTCGGCCCCGTCGCGGATACGCAGGAAGCCCGCACATTGTTCGAAGGCCCGCGGACCAAGGCGGGCGACATCCAGCAGCTCTTTGCGAGACTGAAACGCGCCATGCAGGTCGCGGTGCATCACAATCGCTTCGGCCAGCCCAGGCCCCAGACCGGAAACATGCGACAGCAACGGGGCCGAGGCCGTGTTCAGGTCGACGCCCACGGCGTTCACCACATCCTCGATCACGGAATCAAGCGATTGGGAAAGGCGGTACTGGTCGACGTCGTGCTGGTACTGCCCGACACCGATCGATTTCGGCTCGATCTTGACCAATTCGGCCAAGGGGTCCTGCAGTCGCCGGGCGATCGACACCGCGCCGCGTAGTGACACATCGAGGTCGGGAAACTCCCGCGCGGCCAGTTCCGATGCCGAATAGACCGAGGCACCGGCTTCCGAGACCACAACCTTTGTCGGGGCCTTCACCGTCTTCGGCAAAAGGTTCAGCGTGTCAGCTACCAATCGCTCGGTCTCGCGGCTGGCAGTGCCGTTGCCGATCGCAATCAGTTCGATCTTGTGGGCCGAGATCAGGTTCAGGATTGCAGCCTGCGCCCCGCGCAGATCGTTTTTGGGCTGGAACGGATACAAGGTATCCGTGGCTACCACTTTCCCGGTTGCATCCACCACAGCCGCCTTAACGCCGGTACGAATTCCGGGGTCCAGACCCAGCGTTGCGCGTGCGCCGGCAGGCGCCGCGAACAGAAGGTCCTTGAGGTTGCGGGAGAACACCTGAATGGCCTCTTCCTGCGCCCGGCCGCGCAGGTCCGCCATCAGTTCGACCATCATCGACAGTGACAGTTTCACCCGCCAGGTCCATCCCGCCACCTTGCGAAGCCATTTATCTGCCGGCCCATCGCTGCGTGTCTGCAGATGTGCGGCCACAATCGCTTCGGCCCGTGTTGCGCCGGTTTCGGGTTCGGGCGCGATGTCCAGCGTCACGATCCCCTCTTTCGAGGCGCGTAGCATTGCCAGCGCGCGATGCGAGGGCACTTTGGACCACAGCTCGGAATGGTCGAAGTAATCGCTGAATTTCGCGCCTTCCTGCTGCTTGCCTTCAATCACCTTTGCGCTCAGCACTGCCTCGCGTTGCATGAAGCTGCGCAGTTCACCCAGCAGCGAAGCATTTTCGGTCAGGCGTTCAGCGATGATGTCGCGGGCACCGTTCAGCGCGTCCCTGGTTGTAGGTACCGCATCGCTCACAAAACCTTGGGCCAGGGCTTCGGGGTCGGCAGAACGGTCGGCCAGAATGGCATCGGCCAGCGGCTCCAGCCCGTTTTCGCGGGCGATCATCGCCTTGGTCCGACGTTTGGGTTTATACGGCAGATAGATGTCTTCCAGCTGCGCTTTGGTGTCGGCTTGCGCGATGGATTTGGCCAGGTCTTCGGTCAGCTTTCCCTGATCCTTGATCGAGTTCAGGATGCTGTCGCGGCGGGTATCCAGTTCGCGCAGATAGGTCAGGCGGTCCGACAGAACCCGCAACTGCGTATCATCCAGCCCGCCCGTCGCCTCTTTCCGGTAACGGGCGACAAAAGGCACGGTGGCCCCTTCGTCCAGCAGCTTGACCGCTGCGCCCACCTGTTCGGGACGCGCGTTGATCTCGGTAGCGATAGTGCGGGCGATGCGGTCCAATGAGGCCTCCTGAACTACGGTTGGAAGGACTTCTTATCCAGCGCCGCCCAAGAGGGGAAGAGGTGAAAACGACCCGCCTCTACAGTTACAACAAAGCCTGCAAATCGTCGTACAGGTTTTTGGAGATTTCGACATACCCGCGTGCAGTATTGCGGGCGCGGGCCGCAAATCGCCGCTGCGACGGCAACCGCGCGCCCTGATCCAGAATGTCGGCAAAAAGCCGTTCGGCCCTTGCGTCGTTCTCCTGCGTTTTGCCGCCGCTGAATTGATCGGGGTCAAATGCCAGAATGATCTCGCCGTGATAGGGCGCACCGCCCGCGCCTTCGGCAAACGCCATGCTTTCCAGACTGGTCAGGTCGTCGATCAGGGGACCGGCCAGCAATTCGATCATGATCGACAAGGCCGACCCCTTGTAGCTGCCGAAGGTCAGCATGGCACCGTCCATGGCCGCCTGAGGATCGGTGGTCGGATTGCCGTTTTTGTCGATGGCAACGCCCTCGGGCAGCGGTTTTCCTGCCCTTCTATAGAGTTCGATTTCACCGCGGGCAAAGGCGCTGGTGGCGAAATCGAAGGTGAACGGATCTTTTCCTGACCGGGGCCAGCTGAAGGCCAGCGGGTTGGTGCCCAGACTGCCGCGTGTTCCGCCTGCCGGGGCGACCCATGAATGGCTGGGCACCATCGCCATCGCGGCAAGCCCGGCCGATGACAGGCGTTCGACTTCGGGCCAGAGCGCAGAGAAGTGAAAGCATCGATTGATCGCCATCGCGGCGATACCGTGGGTCCGGGTCTTTTCAATCAGAACCGGCAAGGCCTGCTGAAACGCCAGCAGCGACATGCCGCCCTGGGCATCCACGCGAACGATCGCGTTTTTCGATGTGGTCAAAACCGGCGCGGCATGGCCATCGATCTTGCCCGCCTGCATCGTCTCGGTACACATGAACAGGCGAAACAGCCCGTGCGACTGGCAATCATCGATCTGGCAAGTGGTCAGCATGTCTGCGATGGCCGCTGCGTGGGCCGATCCAAACCCGGATTTTATGAGTACGCTCAAGCTTAGCTGCCGGATTTCGTCCAGATTTAGTTTGACCATATCGCTCATGCCTGTCCCCTGTGCCGGTAATTCAGCACAAGGGATAGCGTGGCAACCCAGCGATTGAAAAGCGGGATTTCGGTTCAGCCCTGCGATTCAGATTGCAGATAGGCGATGAGATTGGTGATGTCGGTCCGGTTCTTCAGGCCGGGAAACTGCATCCGGTTGCCGGGAACGGTGTTTTTCGGATCGGACAGAAACGCGCTGAGCGCGTCTGCCGTCCAGACAATTTCAGAGGTCTGCAAGGGGCCGGAGTATTTGAAACCGTCGCTCCGACCCGCTGTCGCGCCGATGATCCCGTGCAGCGAGGGGCCGACACCGTGGCGGCCCTCTTGCAACTGGTGACAGGCCTTGCATTTGCGATAGACCTTTTTGCCCGCCTTGATATCGCCCTCGATGGCGGCGAGGGTGACCGGGGCCGAGGGCCCTGCCTCGACCTTTTTGTCGTCCTTGTTGAAGATCAGTCGCGCGGTGATCGGCACGGTTCGGGTAATGCCCGGCAGGTCCGCCAGTTCCATCAGCGTATCGATCCCGGCGTTGACGCCTGCATCTTCCGTGCTGAGGAAAACCATATCGTTGGTTGAGACCATGACCGAAGTTTCGGACAGGCGCGCCACGAACATTTCGGCATCGAACGCGACGTCCGTGCCTGCCAGCGACAAGATGGCCTCGGCATCGATGGTGGTGGTTTCGCCAACGCCAAGCCCCGAGACCTCATCCATATCGAACTGGGCCGTCAGCGTTGCGATTCCGGCTTTGCGAAACACGTATTCGATCATCCGTTCATTTCGAATGTCGATATTCGTTTCGACTGAAGACAGGTCGATCTTAATGTCCGCCTTGCCATCCGGGCTGACGTGACCGCTGAGACGGGTAAAGCTGTTGACCTCGCCCACGGTGTCTTTCTTGATCGAGCCATATGCCAGGTGCGAGCCTTCCGGGGCCAGTGTCCAGCTGTCCGCCAGCGCCGGGCCTGCAACAATTGCCGACGCAATCGTGACTGCTGTAAGCAGAAGTTTCATTTCTTTCCTCCTGAGTCTGTGTCAATCCTGACCCCGCGGGCCCGGTCCGTGAAAAACAAACACACACAGGTCGCAAATTATTCGATGAGTGGTGAGATCAGTTCTGAACAGGCCGTGCGTGGCGCGATCCAGATACATTCGAAACGTGTCTGGCGGTTTGGTCTGGCATTGTCGGGCGCGTCGGACGTTGCAGACGATCTTTTGCAGTCCACATGCCTGCGTGCGCTGGAGCGTCACCATCAGGTGACATCGCATGATCGGCTGGACAGCTGGCTGATGACGATCTGTCGCTCGATCTGGCTGAACGAGGTGCGCGCGCGATCGGTTCGCAAGGCCCAGGCGCTGTCGGTCACGCCCGAGGCGGATTTAATTGCACCTGGAAACGATTCTGAGACGAATATTTTCGCCACTGAAGTGTTTACACAGGTGATGCAACTGCCAGAAGCGCAGCGCGAGACGGTAATGCTTGTGTTTGTCGAAGGCTATAGCTACCGCGAGGCCGCCGCGTTGTTGGAGGTGCCGATAGGGACAATCATGAGCCGGCTTTCCAACGCCCGGCAGAAACTGAAAAACGTGATGCAGCAAGACGCAGCGGATGTCGTTCGACGGAGTGGCAAATGAAGTTTTCCGACGAGACGCTAGTGGCGTATCTGGAAGGCACCCTGGACGAGGGTGAGGCCCGCGCGATCGAAGAAGCGGTTGCGGATGACCCTGCATTGGAACAACGTCTGATGGCGCTGGACCCGTTTGCACCGGTGGTGAAGCAGGTGTTCGAGGCGATGCCTGCCCAAACGCCGCACGTCGATTTGCCGGATACCTACGCATCAACGGCTGCAAGGTCGGTCGCTGGCTCATGGCGTCTGCTTGCGGTTGCGGCTTCGGTTGCTGTCATTGCGGTGTCGGCGACGTTCTGGGCAACGCGCCCGGTCGAGATGGGCTGGGCGGAACAGGCCGCGATCTATCAGTCGCTTTATGTGCCGGATACGATTGCAACGCTGGACAACTCCTCTGCCGCGCTGGATGTGCAATTCGCTCAGGCCGAGGAACAGCTTGGACGATCGTTGAACCGTGATGCGCTCGAGGCGCTGCCGGGCCTTGATCTGAAGCGGGCGCAGGTCCTGTCGTTCAAAGGCAAACCTCTGATCCAGATTGTATTCGCGGATGCGCAGGGGCAGCCTTTGGCCTTTTGTGTCATACGGCAGGGACCGGCGGCCCCGAACAAGGACGTAAAACAGGCGGTTCTCAGCGGGTTGGCCACGGCCACATGGGCGCAGGGTGGCTATGGTTACATGTTGCTGGGCAGCGACGCGCAAACCGACCTTGGTGGGCAGTTGGACAGTTTGACTGCGCTGTTTGCTGGCTGAGCCGCGAAATAGCCTTGTGAAGCCGCGAATTTGCCCGAAGAATAGCGGGCATGAAGCCCCGAACCGTCCTGCCTGACCCGGATGATGAGGCCGATCCGCTCGGCCCGCAAAGTATCTATGACGCGGACCCGTCCGAGGACGAAGACCTTTGGTTCCTGCCCCCGGACGAAGATGAAGCGCTTCCGGACTATCTGCCGCCCGGGACGCGGATGCAGGAACGCCTGCTGTTCGATCCACGCGACTGGTATGCAGGGCAGTCGGAGTTGTCCAATGAACTGGCCGATGTCGCGGTCACCTTCGGCGCGTTGGACGAGCGTCTGCGGGCGGGGCCCAAAGGATGGGGCCATCGTCTGGCCTTGATGGAAGTGTCTGACCTGGGTTGGTGGACAGGGGACCGGATCAGCGCCGATCGTCTGGCGCTGTGGACCGGTTTGCGGCTGGGCTCGACCGGCGATGACATTCAGGCCCTGTTTCGCGCGGGCTGGGCCGTGCGTCGCCTGACGACAGGTGCCGACCCGTCAGAAGGCGGGTGGGAGTCCGGATTGACAGCTTTTCTGGACCGAATGGGTCAGGGGGTCGAAGAAGTACCCGAAGCAGTGGCCGATCTGGCTGACGTCATGCGCAACACGGACAGTTTGCACCCGATAACGCAGGCAGCAGTTGGGTTTCACGCGTGGCGCAGTCTGGCGCAGGGCATCGGACAGGACACCGAGGCGGCAATCATAGCCGCGCGCCTTGCCGCGAAGATGGGGCGGGGCGGGGCACTGTTTCTTCCACTTGCGCTGTCCGGCCCGGGCGCGTTGCGCGGGACTGGCGAACCGAGAGAAAAACTGGAGGCATGGCTGAGCGGAGCAGGGCAGGCGGTTCTGGCCGCACTGCTGCATCTGGATCGTGTGAGCGCGTGGGAACAGCGCGCGCGCGACGCCACGCAGGATCTGAGCGGCCGGACGCCTCCGCTATTGCTTGACGCGTTGACGGCCTGGCCCATGATATCGGCACCCTTGGCGGAGGAACTGACCCAAGCCTCGCGTGCGGCAGTTCAGAGAAACCTCGACCGTTTCACGCGTCGCGGCCTGATCCGGGAGGTCACGGGGCAAGGACGTTACCGCGTCTGGACGGCTGCACTATAGTCCAGCAGCCAATCGCGAAACACACGAGCCGGAGGACGCAACGCGGTGCGCGATGGATAGATCAAATGATAGGCTTCCTGTCCCGGAACACTGATGCCGGGCAGGCAGGGGACAAGTCCCGACAGTTGCATTATCCTGTCAGATGCGGGCGCGCGGGCCAGCGCAATGCCGCCGCCACTGGCCGACAACTCGGCCGCCATCAGGGAATTGTCGGCGAAGAAATAGCGGGCTTGACCGGCGGGCAGGCGCAAGGCCTCGAACAGGTGCGGCCAGCTTGCGCGGTGTGTTGAGACCTCGATCAAGGTGAACTTGAACAGGTCCTGGGGCGATCTGATCTGCGCGGCTGTCTCTGGCGGAGCGATCGGGAAAAGGCGCTCTTTCAGCAACTCGTCCCATTCGGTGTTCAAGAGGGCCGGATTGCCGAACACGATTTGCAGATCAGAAAACTGGTTTGCGAAATCCGAGATCATGTTGCCTGTGGACAGTGACAGGTTGATGCGAGGTTGCTCCGCCTGAAAGGCGGGCAGACCACCGGCAAGAACCCCATGTGCAAACAGCAGAACGGATTGAACATAAAGGCGTTGCTCCCGTGTCTCCCCGAACAGCCCCGTCGTGGCCGTTTCCAACATCAGCAGCGATTGCTGAACCGATGGCAGATAGGCGCGGCCGGCCTCGGTCAGTGTCACTGCGTGGGCGTGGCGGTGAAACAGTGGTGTACCAAGGCGGGTTTCCAGCGCCTTGACCTGCTGGCTGACGGCGGCGGCGGACATGTTCAGCTGTGCGGCCGCGCGGGAAAAGCTTTCGGTACGTGCTGCTGCTTCGAAAACGCGCAGCCAGTTCAGCGAGGGAATTCGGGTTGCCATGAAATCAGGCTAAGCAAAACTTAGGCTGACCGGCAAGACAATAAGTTCTGAGCTTTCCCTTACAGATCCTAAGCTGGCGATCAGCAAATTGAACAGACGAGCCACATCATGTCGGATTCACCCCCCCAGCCGCGCCCAAAGCGCAAGATCTGGAACTATACCCCGCAATTGCCTATTCAGACCTCGCCCTATTGGGACTGGCCGATGAAGCCTCTGGCCACCTTGCGATACCTGCTGCAAAGCTGGAACCCCTTGGCGCTGCGCGCGTTGCTTTTGGTCTTCGCGATCATCACGTGGACCTATCTGACCCCGGCTCTGGCCCGGATCGAAACGCTGAGCTGGGGTTGGGTGGCCGAGATCTGGTTCCGCAATTTCTGCATCCTTATGGTGGTTGCGGGCGGCTTGCATTTGGCCTTGTGGAAATTCCGCACCCAGCAGGACGAATACCGATATGACATGCGCCCGATGATGAAAGGCGCCAAGGTCTTTACCTTCAAAAACCAGGTCTGGGACAACATGTTCTGGACCCTGGGTCCGGCGCTGACATTCTGGACGTTCTGGGAATGCTTCATTCTGTATGCCTACGCCAATGGGTGGGTGACGATGATTTCCCTTGATGGCAATCCGATCTGGTTCATTGCCATGGTTGTGTTCATTCCGATCTGGGCAGGTTTCCATTTCTACTGGCTGCACCGGCTGCTGCATGTCGGCCCGCTTTATACCAAGGTGCACGCCTGGCATCACCGCAACATCAATACCGGTCCATGGTCAGGTCTGGCGATGCATCCGGTTGAAAGCTTCTTTCTGATGTTCGACACGATGATTTTCTTCCTGCTGCCGTCTCACCCGATCCACGCCATCTTTCTGCTGTTTCACCACGGGATTGGCGCGCCGACCTCTCATGCCGGGTTCGAGCACGTGAAGTTCGGCAACAAGGGTAAATTCCTGGTCGGCGACTTTTTTCATCAGCTGCACCATAGGTTCTTTGACTGCAATTACGGCACCTGGGAAACGCCGTGGGATGAGTGGTTCAATACTTTCCATGATGGAACCGACGAGGGCAACGAGATGGTCAAGGAACGCCGCCGTAAGATCTGGGCAGCCGAGTAAGCCAACCGAAAACGGGTATTGCCGGGTCTTATTGGGCCCGGCAACTGCTATCTGAAAACAGGGAAGATCATGAAAAACATCTATACTTTCGGCCGCCGCCCGGCCCGGCGAAACTATACCGTCAAGGATCTGCTGGACCTGAAGAAAACCGGCCAGCGTTTGACTATGTGCAACCCGGTGAACGAGGCCGAGATACAGGCCTGCGTCGATGCGGGGATCGACCTGCTGACGCTGTGGGATGTGCACCTGGACATGGCGCGTGAGATTGCACCGACCCATTTTGCCGGTACTGCCATGAACTGGGGCCAGTTCGCCACCAATGACGAGATCATGCGCCATGCCATCGAGTGTATGGAAAAGGGCGCGGACATGTATTTCACCAACCGCTCTTACGACGTGGTGGAAATGCTGGCGCGTGAAAGCATTCCGGTTCAGGTCCATATGGGGCTGGTTCCGTCGCTCAGCCATTGGGCCGGGGGATTGCGGGCCTTTGGCCGTACCGCCGATGAGGCGATGCAGATCTACAAGACCTTCAAGCGCTATGAGGACGCAGGCGCGATGGCCTGCGAAATCGAATGTGTCGCCGAAGACACTTTGAACCTGCTGAACGACAAGACTTCGATCGTCACGGTTTCATTGGGGTCGGGCAATGCGGGTGACGTGATTTTCCTGTTCATGGCCGATATTTACGGCGAAGCGGAAAATCCTCCGCGTCACGCCCATGCCTTTGGCAATCTGGGCCGTCTGCACAAGCAGATGTATCACGAGCGGGTCGTGGCGCTGAAGGAATTTCAATCCGAGGTGCAGGCCAAAGCCTTTCCATATCCGGCGCAGTCCTTTGGGATGCACGAAGGTGAGATGGCAAAACTGCAGGAAGAGTTGGATAAGGTCTGATGGATTAGTCGGGCGCGTTCAGCGCCCGACACCTACATAGGTATCAAAACCGGATTTCAACGCGGTGCTGCCGGAATAGACGTTGCGCAAATCGACCATCCTTGCGGTTTTCATGGTCCCGGCCAGTTCCGTCAGGTTCAGTGCGCGAAATTCGTTCCATTCCGTCAGGATGACCACCGCATCCGCATCCTTTGCCGCGGTATACGGATCGTCGGACCATTCGACGCCGGGCAACAGTGCTTCACCCTCGGACCGGCCCTGAGGATCAACAACGCGGACCTTTGCGCCACCGCCGATCAGGGCAGGGACAATGGTCAGCGACGGAGCATCCCGCATGTCGTCGGTATTTGGTTTGAACGTCACGCCCAGAACGGCGATGGTCTTGCCGTTGAAACTGTCGTCACAGGCGTCCCGGATCTTGCCGATCATGCGTTTCTTGACCTCGTCGTTCACGCGAATGACGGTTTCGGTGATCTGCATCGGGTGCGCATGCTCCTGCCCGATCCGGGCCAGCGCAGCGGTGTCCTTGGGAAAACACGAACCGCCATAGCCGGGGCCTGCGTGCAGGAACTTGTTGCCGATCCGGCCATCTAGGCCAATGCCGCGCGCCACTTCCTTGACGTCGCCCCCCGCCTTTTCGCACAGGCCCGCGATTTCGTTCATGAAGGTGATCTTGGTCGCAAGAAAGGCGTTCGCCGCGTATTTGATCATCTCGGCGCTTTCCAGATCGGTGGTCAGGATCGGGAAATCGCGCAAATAGAGCGGGCGGTAGATTTCGGCCATCACGTCTGCCGCGCGGTCGCTTTCGACGCCGACAACCACCCGGTCGGGGCGCATGAAGTCGTCAATTGCGGCACCCTCGCGCAAAAACTCGGGGTTCGACGCGACGTCGAAATCGGCTTGGGGATTTGCGGCAGAAACGACCTGATGCACCCGGCGATTGGTCCCGACCGGAACGGTCGATTTGGTGACAACAACGGTGTAGCCGGTTATGGCTCGTGCGATCTCTTCTGCGGCGGCCATCACATAAGTCAGGTCCGCGTGTCCGTCGCCCCGGCGGGTGGGTGTCCCCACAGCTATGAAAACGGCATCCGCGCCATCGACAGCTGCAGTCAAATCAGTGGTAAAGCTCAGCCGGCCGGCCGCCACGTTCTTGGCCATAAGCACATCAAGGCCCGGTTCATAAATCGGAACCTTTCCGGCCTGCAGCATCTCGATTTTTTCCCGGGCCTTATCGACGCAAATCACGTCATGGCCAAAATCCGAGAAACAGACACCGGATACCAAACCGACATAGCCAGTTCCGATCATTGCAATACGCATTCGTTAAAATCCTTCTTACCAATTACCAAGTCTGGCGACCGCACATTCGAAGAATCTTCCGCCGGATTCAATGCCTGACTGTGACCTTGGCTTGCATTCCATGGTTTCTTGCTGTTTTTGAGACGCTAAACTGACACATTGATATTTGTGAGGCGCAGAAATGACCAAAAAGGCATTGATTACCGGTATCACGGGCCAGGATGGGTCGTATCTGGCCGAGTTTCTGCTGGAAAAGGGCTACGAGGTTCACGGAATCAAACGGCGGGCATCGTCCTTCAACACGCAGCGCATCGATCACATTTATCAGGATCCGCATGTACCGAACCCGAAGCTGCATTTGCATTACGGGGACCTGAGCGACACCTCGAATCTGACCCGGATCATGCAGGAGGTGCAGCCTGACGAGGTCTACAACCTTGGTGCACAGTCTCATGTTGCCGTCAGTTTTGAAGCTCCGGAATACACCGCCGATGTGGATGCGATCGGCACCCTGCGCCTGCTTGAAGCGATCCGGTTTCTCGGGCTCGAGGACAAGACGCGGTTCTATCAGGCCTCGACGTCGGAATTGTATGGTCTGGTTCAGGAAACACCGCAGCGGGAAACGACGCCGTTCCACCCCAGATCGCCCTATGCGGTGGCCAAGCTGTATTCCTACTGGATCACTGTGAACTACCGCGAGGCTTATGGTCTTTATGCCTGCAACGGAATTCTGTTCAATCATGAAAGCCCACGCCGAGGCGAAACCTTCGTGACGCGCAAGATCACCCGCGGTCTGGCCAACATCGCGCAGGGGCTTGAAGATTGCCTTTATATGGGCAACATCGACAGTTTGCGCGACTGGGGACATGCCAAGGATTATGTCCGTATGCAGTGGATGATGTTGCAACAGGACAATCCCGAGGATTTCGTGATTGCAACCGGCAAGCAGTATTCTGTGCGTCAGTTCATCGAGTGGTCAGCGGCTGAACTCGGCATTTCGCTGAAGTTTTCGGGCGAAGGGGTGGATGAGGTTGCGACGGTCACCGCCATTGAAGGCAACGATGCGCCGGCTTTGAAGCCCGGTGATGTCATCCTGCGGATCAACCCCCGTTATTTCCGCCCGGCCGAGGTGGAGACGCTGTTGGGTGATCCGTCAAAGGCGAAACAGAAGCTCGGGTGGGAGCCGGAGTTGACTGTGCAGGAAATGTGCGCCGAGATGGTTCTGGAAGACTTGAAAACAGCCAAACGCCATGCGCTGTTGAAAGAGCACGGGTTCGAGCTGCCGGTCAGCCTGGAAAACGGCTGAGGGGGGACGCCATGCGCAAGATCTACGTAGCAGGGCATCGCGGCATGGTCGGCGGTGCCATCCTGCGCCGGTTGCAGGATCGTCAGGCTGGGGGTGAAGCGATTGAGCTTGTGACTCGAACGTCAGCCGAGCTCAATCTGACGGACCAGACAGCTGTGCGGGAATTCATGCAGGTTGAACGACCCGATGTGGTCATTTTGGCGGCGGCCAAGGTTGGCGGCATTCACGCCAACAATACGTACCCCGCTGATTTCATTTATGAAAACCTGATGATTGAATGCAATGTGATTCATCAAGCCTTTTCGGCCGGGGTCACAAGCCTGCTGCAACTGGGCAGTTCCTGCATCTATCCACGCGCAGTTCCGCAGCCGATGCGGGAAGATGCATTGCTGACGGGCGTGTTAGAGCCTACAAACGAACCGTATGCGATTGCCAAGATCGCGGGGATCAAGCTGTGCGAAAGCTACAACCGTCAACACGGTGTCGACTACCGCTCGGTCATGCCCACGAACCTCTATGGTCCGGGGGACAATTTCCACCCCGAAAACAGCCATGTTCTGCCTGCCCTGATCCGGCGGTTTCACGAGGCAAAGCGCGACGGGCTGGACGAGGTTGTGATATGGGGAACCGGAAAACCGAGACGCGAGTTCCTGCATGTGGATGACATGGCCGAGGCGTCGCTGTTCGTCCTCGACCTGCCGCGCGACAAATATGAGGCAAACACGCAACCGATGCTGAGCCACATCAATGTTGGCACCGGCTCGGACATCTCGATTGCTGAACTGGCGGTGCTGGTGGCTGAAGTCACCGGGTTTGAGGGGCGGATCACACAGGATGTGTCCAAACCCGACGGCACGATGCGCAAGCTAATGGATGTGACCCGCCTGGCGGATATGGGCTGGCGCGCAAGCGTAGAGCTTGAGGATGGTTTGCGCGAGACTTATGCGTGGTTTCTTGAACAGAACGACGCAGATCTGCGTTCAAAGTGATTGCCCGGACTAAGGCCCGGGCAGCCTGATGTTCAGAACCAGCGACCAATTGCAATGGCCGTTGGCGCGTGCGTGGCTGCATCCGAGGATGCAGACAATACCTTGTAGGTCACCTGCGTTTCTGAAGGCGAAGCGAAGCCCACAAACCGGGATGCCGCACCCCCTGAGCCACTGATGACTGGAGCCGACCCCGGGGCGAAGCTTACAGGGAAGGTCCAGGTGTCTGTATTGCTTGCAAACATCGTCCCTTCGGCGGTGGTACACGCAACGGCATTCAATGCGGCGTTGCAGATCTGCGTTCCATCGGCAAAACGAACATAGTCACCATTTGCTGTACTGCCCCGTTCGATCACCGCACCGGTTGGAACGCCGCCGGATTCGGATACAGACCCCAGCAAATTGCCTGGACCATATCCGTAATCCGCCCGCATCAGGCGGCCTGTCGTTGTGTCGTCGGCACTGGCCTGAACGGCGGCGCCATCCACGATACCGGTGGTCGGATCAAGGCGCAGCGCTTCGGTCCAGCTGCCCCCATCAGGAGAGACCTTGATGGAAAACCCTGTGTTTCCAGCCAACCCCATTTCCGCATGGCCGGTCCAGTTGGACTGGAACAAAAGCGATGCGGTATCACCGGAACCGGCCTTGTTGATCTTGACCTGATGTCCGCCGCCATCATGGCTGAACAGCGTAGCAGGGCCGCGCACTGAAAGGCGATTTGTGTCGTCATAGCTGGTGGCGATGCCGACACCGTTCAGATTCTGTGTCGCCACCGGCGGATCAATCCAGGCAGATCCGTCCCAAATCCTGATCTGGCCAGCGGTCTGATCCCAGGCGCGCCATCCGATGCCGGGGGAAAGGAAGTGCCAGGCGTTGTCCAGCCAGGCTGCAAGGTTACCTGCCTGACCCGCCCATTCATCGGTTGGCGCAGATCCCAGCGCATGAACCTCGCCCTGCTCCGGAGCCGGGGGAGGCGTGGTCGCGTTGGTGGCCACCACGCTGAGCTGCACCACGAGATCCAGCCGGCGCAGGGCCTCGTTATGGGTGACGTGTTTCTGGGCCTGCGAAGGTTGAAGAAATGGCAGGTCCAATCGGGGTGAGGTCTGTGACACGGGCGTCCTCCTGTGGCTGTCGGTCCGACAATTGCATTGCGCGCCACCCTGCCGTGGCACACATGAATCCTGTCCGACCGGGCCGAACGCCCGCGAAACGATTTGCTAATTAACTGCTGGTTGCCTGACACAGGGCCAGGAACCGCGTGCGAGAATCGGTCGCCTAGTCGCGCGCGTAGATATCCTCGTAACGGATGATGTCATCCTCACCCAGATATGTTCCGGTCTGCACCTCGATCAGAACCATCGGCACCTTTCCGGGGTTTTCCATCCGGTGCGTGGCACCCAGCGGGATGTAGACCGACTGGTTCTCGGACACGAGGCGCACGTCGTCGTCAATCGTGACTTTTGCCGTGCCTTCCACAACGATCCAGTGCTCCGAGCGATGGTGGTGTGACTGAAGGCTCAGCGCGGCACCGGGATGGACATGGATACGCTTCACCTGAAACCGGTCCCCGATCACAAGGCTTTCGAACCAGCCCCACGGGCGATGATCCACCGGCAGAGATTCCGCCTGCTTCGCGCCTTTCGCTTTAAGTGCAGCGACGGCCAGTTTTACGTCCTGCGCCTTGTCCATGCTGGCCACCAGAACCGCATCGGGCATGGCAACCGTAATCACGTTTTCCAGCCCCATGGCCACAACTTCCTGCGTCGGGGATTCCGACCGGATCAGGACATTGCGGCAATCGATTGCAGTCACTTCTCCGGTAGTGGCGACGCCATCGGCGTCAGGATTGCTCAACTCCTGCACAGCGGACCAGCTTCCGACGTCAGACCAGCCAGCGGCATAGGGCACGACGCTCAGGTTAGTTGCTTTTTCCATGACCGCGTAGTCGATCGAAATATCGTTGACCTCGCTCCAAGCGGTCGCATCGAGACGCAGAAATCCAAGGTCGGCCTGCGCATCGGTAACCGCTTTTTGCACCGGCGGGATCAGGTCCGGGGCGTGTTGTTCGAAACTTGCAATGATGTCTTTCACCGCAAACAGGAAAATACCCGAGTTCCAGAGATAGCTGCCATCGGCGACCATTGCTTGGGCGTTTTCGAGATCGGGCTTTTCAACAAACCGGTCCAGCGGAACTGCGGTGTCTGCGTTCGGGGCCTGGCTGAGTTTCAGATACCCATACCCCGTTTCCGGTCGGTCCGGAGTGATGCCGAAGGTCACCAGATCACCGCGTTCGCGGATAGCTTCGACACCTTTGGCAACAGCCGCGTGGAACGCGGCTTTGTCGGGGATCACGTGATCGGAAGGGGCCACAAGCATGAAGGCTTCAGGGTTTTCAGCAGCCAGGTATAGCGCAGCCGCCAATACGGCTGGGGCAGTATTGCGGCCCTCGGGCTCGATCAGGACCGGACCGGGATCGATGCCAATGCCGTTAAGCTGCTCGGGTACAACGAACCGAAACGCTTCATTGGTCAGGATCAGCGGTTTGGCATAAGGCGCGTCAGATGGTCCGCACATCCGCGCGGCACAATCCTGCAACAGGCTGGTTTCGCCAAGCAGCGGCACAAATTGCTTGGGATAGCTCTTGCGGGATAAGGGCCACAGCCGGGTCCCGGAGCCACCGCAAAGAATGACGGGATGGACAGTTGTCATGACGTTTGCCTTTGGATTTCACTTGCCCTGAAAGAGGGGTTCGGGTCGCGCAATAGCCTATTGCGCCGCCTTTCCCGCAACAACGACATCATGGAGATACTGGCTCAGATCGTCGCGCAAATCGTTGCGTGCCAACGCAAAGGCCACGGTGGCTTGCAGGAACCCGGATTTGGAACCGCAATCGAACCTCTGACCGTTGAACTTGTATCCGAAAACAGGGACACCGTTCACAATGTCTTCGGCAATCGCGTCAGTTAGCTGGATTTCACCGCCGCTGCCCTTCTTTTTCTGATTGAGGTTGTACAGAACCGACGGCCCCAGAATATAACGCCCGATCACCGCCAGGTTGGACGGCGCATCATCGGGGTCTGGCTTTTCGACCATGCCCTTGGTCCGGACAACCGTACCGATATTCTCGCCAACATCGAGAACACCGTAGGAACTGGTTTTATCCTTGGGAATTTCCATCGCGGCGACCATGTTGCCACCGGTTTCTTCATAGGCCTCGACCATTTGCTGCAGGCAGGGTTTGTCCGCCGCGATCACATCGTCGGGCAGCATGACGGCAAAGGGCTCGTCCCCGATCAGACGCCGGGCGCACCAAACCGCGTGGCCAAGGCCTAGTGCTTTGTGCTGGCGGATATAGGCGATGGCGCCGCTTTCCATGTTGGTTGCGCTCAGGGTTTCCAGCAGGTCGTCCTTGCCCTTGGCCTTGAGTTCCTGTTCGAGCACCAGATTGTGATCGAAATAGTCCTCAAGCGCGGATTTCCCGCGCGAGGTGACAAAGATGAATTCGGTAATTCCCGCGGCACGGGCTTCGTCGATGGCGTATTGAACCAGCGGCCGGTCAACCAAAGTCATGATCTCTTTCGGAACTGATTTTGTTGCGGGCAAAAATCGCGTACCCAGCCCTGCAACCGGGAAAATCGCCTTTGTGACCTTACGTGCCATGTTACCTCTCAAATTCAATACGAGCCCGACAGAGTGTGGTGAGGCCGGTCTCTCCTCTTAGGCTGCAATGCCTGAACAATCAACGTCGCCCGGATTCCCAGGCTAGAAGTGATCGGAAAGGTGCCATCTCGATGAGGAGGAGTCAAAACATCCGGTCCAAACCCAGTTCAAAAAAACGTACCCCCGGCGCCTGCAATCAGGCGCCGGAAGCAGTATCAGGACGCCTTCATGATAATCTCCAGCGGATCATGTTCGGCCACGTAGTGATCGGGTGCGATCTCGCTGAGTTGCGGAACATAGTCCGGTTGACCGGCCGACAGGCGACTCGGCAGAAACCGCAGGGCCGCCTTCGGATCCATGGGCGACGGCAATTCTCCCGGTAATTTCAGACGTTGGCGCGTCCGCTCCACATCGGGGTCGGGTATCGGTACAGCCGAAATCAGCGACTTTGTGTATGGGTGAACCGGATCGGAACAAATCACTTCGCCATCGCCCAGTTCGACGATACGGCCAAGATACAGGACCATGATCCGGTTCGACACCGCGCGCACCACGGACAGATCATGGCTGATGAAGATCATCGACAGGCCAAATTCCTGTTGCAATTCTCGCAACAATTCCACGATCTGAGCTTGAATGGACACATCCAGAGCCGAAACCGCTTCATCACAGATGATCAGCTTTGGCTTGTTGATCATCGCCCGGGCGATTCCCACACGCTGGTTTTGTCCGCCAGACAATTCGTGCGGATAACGGTTGATCATGTTCGCCTTGAGGCCGACCCGCTCCATCATCTCGGCGACCAGTTCCTTGCGTTCCCGCTCGGTCAGGTCGGGACGGTAGGTTTTCAGCGGCTCGGCAATCGAGGCCGAGATCGTCATGCGCGGATCCAGACTGGCAAGCGGATCCTGGAACACGATCTGCAGGTCCTTGCGATACTTGTTAAGCTCAGCCCGTCTCAGTCCGACGATCGGATGCCCCAGCCAGCTGACATTGCCCGCGCTGGGTTCGATCAGTTGAAGTACGGCCCGTGCCAGCGTGGATTTTCCGCAACCCGACTCGCCAACAACGCCCAGCGTTTCACCCTTGCGGATATCGAAGCTGACACCGTCGACCGCCTTTAGTGGAACCTTGCGCCCGAACAAACCGCCCTTGACGTGGATCGGGAAGTGAACCTTGACGTTATCGACCTTGAGCAGCGGCTCTTCGACCTTGGCCAGAGCTTTGGGGGCATCACCGGCGTCGATGCGCGGCATCGCTTCAAGCAATGTGCGGGTATATTCATGCTGAGGCGCGCGGAAAATTTCCCGGGTGTCACCGGCCTCGACGAATTGACCAAGCCGCATGACTTGAATGCGGTCGCACATCCGCGCCACGACGCCCATGTCATGAGTGATAAGCGCGATTGCCGTACCCTCGTCCTTTTGCAGTCGAACCATCAGGTCCAGAATGTCGGCCTGCACCGTTACATCTAGAGCGGTCGTTGGTTCGTCCGCGATCAGTAGTTTGGGATTGCACAGCATCGACATGGCGATCATGACACGCTGGCGCATCCCGCCGGACAACTCATGCGGGTATTGATCCAACCGGCGCGCGGCTTCGGGGATGCGTACACGGTCCAGCCAGTCCAGACACCGGGCACGAGCGGCCGAACCTTGCAAGCCTTCGTGAACCTGCAGCACTTCGCGCATTTGCTGGCCGACCCGCAAATGTGGCGTCAGGGCCGTGAGTGGATCCTGAAAGATCATTCCCACATCGGCACCGCGGATCTGATTGAGCTTTTGTACCGGCAGGTTCAGGATTTCCTTGCCGTTCAGCATTGCCGACCCGCTCGCGTGGCCTGCAGATGGCAACAGCCCCATCGCGGCCATGAAGGTCTGGCTTTTGCCCGAACCACTTTCGCCAACAATGCCCAGGCACTCACCCGGATTTATGTCGAAGCTGATGCCGTTGACGGCCTCGACCACGCCATCTGGAGTGTCGAAACGGACGCTCAGGTCTTTTACGGAAAACAGGCTCATATCAACGATCCTTCGGGTCCAGAGCGTCACGCAGACCGTCACCGATGAAGAACATGGTGATGATGATGGCGACATAGAATGTCAGCGGGTACATCAGCTGCCACAGCGTGCCATAGCTCATCGTGCCAGCCCCTTCGGCAATCAGACGGCCCAATGAGGTGTAAGGTTCTGAAATCCCGAGACCCAGGAACGAGATGAAGCTTTCGGTCAGGATCATCTCGGGCACCAGTAGCGAGGCATAGACGATCACCACGCCCAGCAGGTTGGGCAGGATGTGTCGGTACATGATGGTAAACTCGCTGACCCCGGCGGCGCGGGCGGCCTCGATAAACTCGCGGTTTTTTAGAGTCAGAGTTTGTCCCCGCACGATCCGCGCCATGGTCAGCCAGCCGACCGCCCCAAGGGCGATGAATAGCATGAAGAATGACCGACCTGCCACGACAAGCAGCAGGATGATGACCAGCGTGGCCGGGATCGCCAGCAGGATGTCGACAAAGCGCATCATGACACTGTCGGTACGGCCGCCGATATAACCTGCAGCGATGCCGTAGCAGGTGCCCACGATCAGCGCCGTTGCCGCCCCGATCAGACCCACCAGCAGCGACGTCGTGGTTGCCTGAATGACACGGCTGTACAGATCGCGCCCCAGATCATCGACGCCGAAATAGTGCCCGGTCTCGATGGACGGCATTCCCATGCCGCGCACGTCGCCCATGACATTCCAGTCGATCTCTTCATTGTTCCAGGCTGCGAAATAGGGTCCGATAATCGTGAACAGGACGATCATCCCCAGAATGAAGACACTGGCCATCGCGGCCTTGTTGCGGACAAAACGCATCCGTGCGTCCTGCCAGAGTGAGCGCCCCTGAATGACCGTATAATCGGTGATTTCTTCGGCCAGATGGGCGGCTTTTTGAGATTTTCCAAGCATTGCCTGCCCCTCAGTAACGGATTTTCGGATCGAACCAGGCATAGGCCAGGTCGGTAAGCAGGTTCACGACAACGGTCAGCGCGCCGTACAGGATCGTAACCCCCAGCAGCACGGCATAGTCACGCGACAGGGCCGAACCGACATAGGCCTGACCCAGACCGCCGGTTGAAAAGTAGATGTCGACAAACACCGAACCGGTCAGCACGTAAACAAAGACCGGTCCCAGATAGGACACGACCGGCAGCAGCGTGGGTTTCAGCGCATGGCGCCAGATCACGGTTCTGGTCGGCAGCCCCTTGGCGCGGGCGGTTCGGATGAAGTTCGAGTTCAGAACCTCCAGCATCGATGACCGGGTAATCCGCGCGATCGAGCCCATATAGGACGTCGCCAGCGCGATGACCGGCATGATCAGGTACTGCCACTGACCGCCATTCCAGCCGCCGCCCGGCAGCCAGCCCAGCCACAGGGTAAAGGTCAGGATAAGGATCGGGCCCATGATGAAGTTGGGCAGCGCTTGCGCCGCGATACCCAGACCAACCGCGAAATAATCGATCCAGCTATTGTGCTTGATCGCGGCGGCAATCCCAAGGCTCACACCGACTGCGGTCGCCACAAGAAACGACAGCGAACCATAGGTCAGCGAGATCGGGAAACCCTGCGCGATGATGTCGTTGACGTCCCGGTCCTTGAACTTGAAGGACGGGCCGAAGTCAAAATGCACGACGATGTTGTAGAGGTAGTCCCACAGCTGCTTCCACAGCGGCTGGTCCAACCCGTACCGCGCCTCGATATTGGCCAGAACCTGCGGCGGCAAAGGCCGTTCCGAGGTGAAGGGTCCGCCGGGCGCGAAGTGCATCAGAAAGAAACAGGCGACGATCAGCAACAGGATCGTCGGAATGGCGACGAGCAATCGCCGCAAGCTATAGGCAAGCATTTCATGCCCCCATTTTTATTGGCCCTGCCCCGGATGTGACCGGGACAGGGCGCGGTTCAAAAACGATTATTCAGCGAGCTTGTAGAGGTTTCTCGAGTACCAGTTCTGCTCGACATTGTTCACCGGCCAGTTACCGACGTCACTGTCCATCATGTAGACACCGGCGTAGTGATAGATCGGGATCACAGGGGTTTCCTGCGCGATAATGCGCTCGACTTCCGTGTAAAGCGGTGCCGGATCGTTCGAGGTTTTGGCCTCGGCCAGCAACTCGTCGACGCGCGCGTTATTGTACTTGCCGTCGTTATAACCGGAATCGGATTGCAGCAGGTCAAGGAAAGTGGACGCTTCGTTATAGTCGCCACACCATGCGCCACGAGCCAGATCAAAGTTCTGGTTGCCGCGCTCTTCCAGGAAGACTTTCCACTCCATGTTGGCAAGTTCGACCTGAACACCCAGTTTCTGTTTCCACATCTGGCTCAGTGCCACAGCAACCTTCTTGTGGTCTTCCGAGGTGTTGTAAACCATCTCGAAGCTCAGTGGATTGTCGGGGCCAAAACCTGCTTCGGCCAGCAGTTCCTTGGCCAGCTCGTCCCGTTCTGGCTGGGTCATCGAAGCCATTTCTACAGCCGGAACTGTGAAGCCGGCAGTGGCCTCGGGCGCAAAGGTGTATGCCTGCGGCTGTCCGCCCGCCATGACCTTTTCAGTGATAATTGCGCGGTCGACGGCAAGAGACAAGGCTTGACGGACGTTGGGGTCCTGGAATGATTCAGGGCCACCCTCGGACAGGTTGAACGTGTAATAGTAGTTACACAGACGCGGGAAGCTGATGGCTTCTTCAGGGTGTTCCTCTTTCAGGCGCGGATACTGACCGGCGGGAATTTCGGTGCGGTCAAGTTCACCAGCCAGATACCGGGTCAGGGCGACGTTTTCGTCGTTGATCACCAGCGACACAACCTTGTCGATGATGGTGTTGTCGTTGTCCCAGTACATTTCATTGCGTTCGCGAACCGAACGTTCCTGCGGCAAATGCTCGGTCAGGACATAAGCGCCGTTCGATACGATGTTTCCGGGTTTGGTCCATGCATCGCCGAACTCTTCGATCACTTTCTGCGGGGCAGGGAAGGTGGTCGAATGTGTGGTCATCTGCGGGAAGTATGGCAGTGGGGCGCTCAGGCGGACTTCCAGAGTCTTGTCGTCGATTGCCTTGACGCCCAGTTCATCCACGGGCTTTTCACCGGCAATAATTGCAGCGGCGTTCTCGATCGACATCAGTTCCATGAACCAGGCGTAGGGCGAGGACAGTTCAGGATCGACCGCGCGCTTCCAGGCATAAACGAAATCACCCGCCGTGACCGGATCGCCGTTCGACCACTTTGCATTGTCACGCAGTGTGAAGGTGTAGACGTCCTTGGTGTCATTGACGGAAAATTCCGTAGCCACACCGGGCACCAGGTTGCCGTCTTCGTCCTGGTTCATCAGACCCTCGAACAGGTCGCGAACGATTTCCGCGCCCGAGACATCTTCGACAACCTGCGGATCGACCGAGCTGTGTTCGTCCAGAATGCGATAGGTAAAGGTCTGGTCGTCGGCCAGTGCCTCACCGGTTACAGGATGGGTTCCGGCGGCAAAGGCCGCGCCTGCGATAATGGTCGAGGACAACAGCCCCGCCAGCGACATCCGAATAGTCTTTTTCATGTTATGTACTCCCGTTTTTTGAAGCAAAGGCGCAAAACCCTGGTCGGGGTGGCGCGCGCCTGCCTCGGTTGTCCGACTCCGAACAAAACCGGGAGGGGTCCATATGTCTTGTTACTGATCGCAATGAACACCGCGTCGCAGTCTTTCGGTATGCAGTCGGGAACTGTTTGCGAAAGTCGCCTTTCACTGCGGCAGAAGGTGACATTGTTTTCGAAAAGGTTAAAGCCTTGGTCGTTCGTTTGAACAACCAAAGGTGGATTACTTCCTAAACCGTGGGTGCGTCGGAAATTTTAGGAAGGAACCCCGGGGGGTCCGTGACATTTTCGTGAACCTGCATTCAAAATGCATCTTTGGAAAACCGCCAAGACCTGCGCATCCAAGGCCGGGAGACAGCGAATCGCTATGCCCTTGGTGCCGATCAAATGACGCTCAGCCCCTCAGGTCCGCTTTCATGTGCGCTTGCGGAAAGCAGGTGGGGGACTGACCTGTCGAAGACTGCCAGCGCCCGATTGACCGGCGCGTTTTGAATCCCGGCAATCCGTCCGCTCCACCGACATCGTGCCCCTGTTTCTCCAGCGCCCTTTGCATCGTGGCAACGTCTGATCGATAAAGCCCGCCGACCTTGCCCCAGCGCCCGGTGAAATCGCCGACCCCATATTGAATACGGTCGCCGACGTGGCCCACGAACAGGGCGTAGAGGTCGCTTTTGTTGTACTCTTTGAGCACATAGAAGTTGGGTGTCACGACAAAGGCTGGCCCGAACCGTCCCGCCGGCATCATCAGATACCCAACGCCGTCCCTTTCGTGGGCCGGAAACGGTTTGCCGGAGACGCGGTTGATCCCCATCGCCTCCCATTCATGGATGGGGCGACCCTGATCGGGGCCTTCAAGCGCACAGGAGACCGACCCGGGAACATCAACCTCGAACCCCCAGTCCCGCCCGGAGACCCAGCCATGACGGTGCAGATAGTTCCCGATTGACGCAATTGTGTCTTCCGCCGAGCCCCAGATGTCGGCGCGTCCATCGCCGTTTCCATCAGCTGCATAGGTCAGGAAGTTCGATGGCATGAATTGTGGCTGCCCAAGCGCCCCGGCCCAACTGCTTTTCATGGTGCGCGCAGGCATTTGGCCGGCCTGCGCGATCTGCAGGGCGGCGACCAGTTCGGCTGTGAAGTACTCGGCGCGTGTGCTCATGAACCCCTTGGTGCCAAGAACCCCGAACACGTCGTACCGGATCGGCACCTGACCATACCCGCTTTCACGACCCCATATCGCCAGAATGATCCGGCCTGGCACACCCGTCTGTCTTTCGACCCGGTCCAGTGTGGTGGAATGGCGGGCCGCCATTCTTCGCCCTTCCGATGTGGCGCCGTTTACGGAACCCGCGTTGAAGTAACGTCCCGGGGAGCCGAACTCGGCCTGTTTTTGCTGCCTGGGGGTTTTTGCCTTCGTACCGGGAGGGACGAGGTCGGGCAGATCCCAATTCAGGGTCACGCCCTCAAACGCCGCTTCCATCGTGCGACGCGAAACGCCTTTGGCGCGGGCCTGAGGCCATACCGTGGTGTTCAGCCAGGTTTGAAACTGTTTTTCAACCGTGGCGCGATCCTGCGCCAGCGTTACGGCTGGCAGGCTTAGAAGGCAAAGAACAAAAACAACCAGTTTCATCACCACTCCGGTTTCGACTCTGGCGCAGTGCAAGTCAACAGCCATGGCCTCCGTTTGTCGGCTTTGGTTGAGCCGCCAGCGCGCCGATCAATCTCCGGTACGGTAAAAAACCTTGAGAAAATCTGTGACAGTGTCGATAGTTGGGCGGAAAACAACGGCATGAGAGGACGGGCAGGCGTGACCAGTTTCAGGATCTCTCCTGCGCCAGTTTCTATACTGGCGGCATTGGTGGTTTTGTTTGCCTCGCCCCAATTGGCTGGCGCAAGCGACAGTTTCATGAACCCGCAAGGGCCAATTGCGGCTGTTCAGAAAACCCATCTGCTGCGCGCAACGGTATTGATCATGGTCGCTGTTATTCCTGTCCTCGTGCTGGTTCCCTTGATCGCCCTGCGTTACCGCCGCCACAAGGGCAGCACTGCCGAGTATCGACCAAACTGGGATTTTTCGTTCAGGCTGGAATTCCTGATGTGGGGGGTGCCTGTTGTCATAGTGGCGATACTGTCCTTCTACCTGTGGAAGGCGACCCATCGTCTTGACCCTTATGCCGCGCCTTTCGGTGATGCGCCCGCGTTGGAGGTGCAGGTTGTCGGGCTCGACTGGAAATGGCTGTTCATCTACCCCGACCTGGGCATCGCAAGTGTCGGAGAGCTGGGCATCCCGGTCAAGCAGCAGGTGGCGATGACGCTGACAACCGACACTGTAATGCAGTCCTTCATGATCCCGGCCTTGGCGGGTCAGATCTATGCGATGCCGGGGATGACAACCAAACTGCACCTTGTTGCTGACCATCCTGAACGGATGCAGGGGGAAAACACTCAGTACAATGGTCGGGGTTTTACAAAACAGAAGTTTCAGACTCTGGCGATGCAGCCCGACGACTTCAATGCGTGGGTAGAAGGTGTGCGCTCCAATGGTATCCCGCTTGACCCTGAAACCTATCGGACTTTGGCCAAGCGAACCGATCGGGTTGAGGTTCAGGCGGCGCTTGGCACGGCGCAAATGCCGGAAAACGCACTCTATTTTACATTGAAGGACAAAGATCTGTTCATGTCCATTCTTCACCGATACCACAGCGGCGAACCGTTGCCTCGGGATCAACAGCCGGGAACCGCGCAGTTCGGGCAGGAGGTCAGCCAATGACGACGGTCGGATCAGGGTTCTTTGGCCGCCTCGACTGGGATGCCTTTCCGATCAGCGGTCTGATCCGGGATCCCAACGCCAACGAAATCGTGGCCAATGTGGCGGCGGGCATCGTGATCGTCGGTGCCATTGCGGTTTTGGGCCTGCTGACGTGGTTCCGCCTTTGGGGGCCGTTGTGGCGGGACTGGCTGACCAGCGCGGATCACAAGAAGATCGGCATCATGTATATCGTCTTCGCCATCGTCATGTTGGCGCGCGGCGTGTTGGAGGGCGTTGTCATGCGCGCCCAGCAAGCGGCGGGACCGGGCGACGGATTTCTTGAGGCTGAACATTTCGCAGAACTGTTCAGCACCCATGGTACGATCATGGTGTTTTTTGTCGCCGTTCCGTTTGTCTTTGGGGTCGCAAATTATCTGGTCCCGTTGATGATTGGCGCGCGGGATGTGGCGTTTCCGGTGATGAACCAGATCGGGCTGGGACTGACCGTTTCGGCTGGCATGATGCTGATGGTGTCGTTGGTTGTGGGTGAGTTCTCGACGGGCGGCTGGACGGCCTATCCGCCCTATACGGGTGCGGCCTTCAATCCGGGCGTTGGACCGGATTACTGGATCTGGGCCATTGTCGTCTCGGGCGTCGGCACAACGCTGACGGGCATCAACTTTGCCGTCACGATTTACAAACTACGCGCGCCCGGAATGACGTTCATGCGGCTTCCGATGTACTGCTGGACGATCATCTGTAGTTCGATCCTGATCATCTTCGCCATGCCGCCGCTTGGGGTCGCCGCGCTGTTGCTGGCGGCCGATCGCTATCTCGACTTCCACTTCTTCACCAACGACCTTGGCGGCAACATGATGAACTATGCCAACCTGTTCTGGCTGTTCGGCCACCCCGAGGTCTACCTTTTGGTTCTGCCCGCCTATGGTATCTATTCCGAGATCTTCGCGACCTTTTCGGCCAAACGGTTGTATGGATATAACTCACTGGTCATCGCCACGATGTCGATTGCGGTGCTGTCCTTTACCGTCTGGTTGCACCACTTCTTCACCATGGGCCAAAGCGCCCTGATCAACGCGGTTTTCGGCATCGCGACCATGCTGATTGCCATCCCGACCGGCGTGAAGGTCTATGACTGGATGGCGACTTTGTACCGTGGCCGTATCCGGTTCTCGGTGCCGATGCTGTATGGCCTGTCGTTTCTGATGCTGTTTGTCATCGGCGGGCTTAGCGGCGTGATACTGGCCAATCCCACCGTGGATTATCAGGTACACAACACCCTGTTTCTGGTGGCTCACTTCCACAACGTGCTGTTGCCGGGTGTGCTGTTTGGCCTGTTGGCCGGATACAATTACTGGTTCCCCAAGGCGTTTGGCTTTCGGCTGAGCGAGTTTTGGGGCAGGGTGTCTGTGGCCCTGTGGACCGTTGGCTTCATGCTGACTTTCCTGCCGCTTTACTTTGTTGGCCTGATGGGTATGCCGCGCCGGTCCTTCAGTTGGGAGGATCCGAGCTTCCACCCCTACATGATCGTCGCGGTTGTCGGCTCGCTCGTCATTCTGATGGCGCTGTTGTCAGTGCTGGTGCAACTTTGGGTCAGTATCAGGGATCGCGCAAAGACACGTGTACCAGTTGGCGACCCGTGGGATGCGCGAACGCTGGAATGGGCGACACCGGCACCTCCACCGGCTTACAATTTTGCGGTCATTCCGCAGGTGTCCGACCGGGATGACTTTGCCGTGGCCAAGGAAAACGGAACGGCCTACCCATCCCCGGATGCCTATGAAGACATCGAGATGCCCCGCAATACGGCCATTGGCTTTGCGCTTTGCGTGCTCAGCGGTGTTTGGATGTTCGCTTTGGTCTGGTGGATCTGGTGGCTGGCCATCCTGATGACCGTTCTGATGATCCTGTCGGTCATCATCTGGACTTTTAACACCGACACCGAGGAGGTGATCCCGGCCGAAGTTGTTCGCAAACAGCATGAAGCCTGGCTGGATCTGGTGCGCAAATCCCAACCCGTGAACCGCGATCTGGAAACTGCATCGGAAAACCGCGGTCTTGCCGGCCCCGATCTGGAGGCCGCGACATGAGACGCGCACCCTCACACAGCTATCCGGGTCTGAATCTGGGTGAAAACCACGCCAGCGCCGATAAATCGAGCGAGGTCGTAACATTCGGATTCTGGGTCTTCCTGATGAGCGATCTGGTCTATTTCGGCCTGATGTTCGCGATCTATATCACGATGATCGACGCGCAGGCGGGTGGCCCCGGACCGCATGAACTGTTCGACCTTTACAGCATCTTCGCCCAGACCATGATCCTGCTGACCAGCAGTCTGACGGTTGGTCTGGCCATGCTGGCGTTGAAATACAACCGGCCGCGCGTGCGTGTCATATTCTGGTTCTGTCTGACATTGCTGCTGGGCATCAGCTTTCTGGTGCTTGAGGTTCGCGACTTCATGGCCATGGCGGAAAAGGGTGGGGTGCCACAGCGCAGCGGGTTTCTGTCTGCCTTCTTCGGGTTGGTCCCGCTGCACGGGTTGCATGTGGCCGCTGGCTGTGTCTGGCTCGTCGTGCTGGGCATTCAGCTTCGGGTGATGGGGATGACCGACAAGGTGATCTCGCGCGTCATAAGGCTGGCGCTGTTCTGGCATTTCCTTGACCTGATCTGGATCGGCATTATCACCATCGTCTACTTCGGAGGGCTGACTTATGGATAAGCAGACCGAGATGTTCCGCCGCGAACGCCGCCGTTATCTGATAGGGTATGGCGGGTCGCTGGTGCTGACCCTGGCCGTATTCATGATCGCCTATCGGTACGGTATCGAAACACCCGGGGTCTATCTGACCATTGGCCTTCTGGGTCTGGCGCAGCTGATCGTTCAACTGGTCTATTTTCTGCACATCGACCGTCGCCGCAGCAGTCGCGAGGATCTGGATCTGGTCCTGTTTTCGACATTGGTCCTGCTCATCATCATCCTTGGAACTGTCTGGATTCTGGGCAATCTGTCTGTGCGGATGCACACGATCCCGATGTGACGGACCCTCAACTTCGGCACTCATTTGGAACGGATCATGAAATCCCTGAAAACCGTCGCTGTCATTGCCGTGCTGGGCGCGATTGCCGCCGGACTGCTTTTGTACTGGCGCCATGAGGAGCGTTACCCGTCGACCAAGGACGCCTATATAGGGGCCAACATCATTTATGTTGCTGCGCAGGTCACAGGGCAGGTGTCCGGCCTTTCTGTCGTAGAAAACCAAAAGGTCAAAGCGGGCGATCTTTTGTTTGAAATCGATGCCACACAATTCAGCGCGTCGGTCGATCAGGCCCAGGCCGATCTGGACAGCGCCAGGCAGCAGGCTCAGTCCTATTCAACCCAGATCGCGGCGGCCGAAGCATCAGTGAAGTCAGCACAATCCGCGTTTGAAACAGCGCAGAAGAATTTGGAACGCTCCAAGGCGTTGTTCGCCAGCGGGGATGTCGCGCAGGTCTCGCTGGATCAGGCCACGACCGATGCTGCGCAGGCCTCGGCACGGCTGACGACAAGCCAGTCCAGCCTTCTGGCATTGCGCAGCGGATTGGCGGCGAAAAAGGACGATGTGCTGGCGGCACAGGCGCAGCTTGAAATTGCGAAGGCGAACCTGAACTGGACCAAAGTTTACGCCGCGGCAGACGGCTGGATCGCCAATCTGACCCTACGGCCCGGCTCAGCTGTATCTGCCAACGCCCCGCAATTTTCAATTATCGAGTCTTCCGATTGGTGGGTGGATGCCAATTTCAAGGAAACTGCATTGCCGCGTATTCGTTCCGGCCAACCCGTGACCGTCAGGGTCGATATGTTGCCGGGCATGTCCCTGACCGGCAAGGTCGCCTCGATCGGTCGGGGGTCGGGCGATACATTCTCTCTATTGCCGTCCGAGAATTCCAGCGGGAACTGGGTCAAGGTTACACGCCGGTTTCCCGTGCGCATCGCGCTGGATCCGACCGACGCACCCTTGCGCGTCGGTGGCAGCAGTAAAGTGACCGTGGACACAACGACTGATCAGGCTGAAAAGTGACATTTACGGTCGCCAGCCATGTGAATCCGGTGATCGTTATCGCCGTATTGCTGAGCGCCATCCTTGAGGTGCTGGACAGTACGATCGTCAACGTCGCTCTGCCTCATATTCAGGCGGCATTCGGAGCGACCACCGATCAGGCGACATGGATATTGACCAGCTATATCGTCTCGGCTGTTGTGGTTATGCCTTTGACCGGGTTTGTTGCGCGGCGAGTGGGCCGCCGCCGCCTGATCCTGACCGCTGTTACCGGATTCGCCACCATGTCGGTGATGTGTGGCCTGTCCTGGAGCCTTGAGACCATTGTCGCGTTCCGTCTGGCGCAAGGCATGTTCGGGGCGTTCCTGATCCCCCTGTCGCAATCCATCCTGTTTGATGCGTTTCCAAAGGAAAAACGCGGCAATGCTATGGCTGTATTCGGGTTGGGTGTGGTCGTCGCGCCGGTTCTTGGGCCTACAGTCGGTGCAATCCTGACCGAGTATTTCTCGTGGCGCATGGTGTTCTTCGTCAACCTTCCCGTGGCGGCCATGGCACTGTTGCTGCTGGCCGGGGAACTGCCTGATGACAAGACCGAAGACGTCCGGATTGACTGGAAAGGTCTTGCGCTGCTGGCGGTCGGGATCGGATGCCTTCAATTCATACTCGATCAGGGCGAGACCAAGGATTGGCTGTCCTCTCGGGTCATTCAGGTCGCGTTGATCGCCTCGGTTCTGGGCGCGCTGGGTTTTATTGTTCATGCCCTGTCCGCCAAAAACGCGGTTGTCGACCTGCGGCTGTTTGCGGATCGCAATTTCGCGCTGTGCAATCTGATCATCGCAGGTTTTGCGATTTCCCTGTTCGGAGGGATCGCGATCCTGCCGACCTTTGTCCAGAACCTTCTGGACTTTCCGGTCATCGAGTCCGGGCATTTGTTCATCCCGCGCGGGATTGCGGCGGGATTGTCGATGGTGTTGACGGGGTCCGTGCTGGTTACACGGTTCGATCCCAGGCTTCTGACCGGTCTGGGTTTATTGCTGACAGCCATCGGGAACTTCATGTTGGGCGCGCTCAATCTGAATGCCGGTTTCTGGCAATTGGCCTGGCCAGGTGCGGTCAGCGGATTGGGCATGGGACTGGTTTTTGTACCCATGTCCATTCTTGCCTTCGAAAGCATTAGCAAGGCCCGCCAGGACGAAGCCTCGGGGCTGTTCAACGTGACCCGGCAGTTGGGCTCGTCAGTTGGCATATCGCTGGTTGGTACTTGGGTCGTGCGTGGTCTGCAGACGAATACCGCGACCCTCAGCCAGAACGTGACGCCGTACAATCCCGCCGCACAGGCATATCTGAAGCCGCTTGGCCTGACACCGGACAGCCCGCAAGGGGCGGCAATTCTGGGGCAGGAGATCGCGCGGCAGGCTGAGATGATCTCTTATCTGACTGTATTCAACAACCTTGGGCTACTGGCATTAACCACGATCCCACTGGTATTCTTTTGTCGGGCGCCGAAACCGGGAACGGAAGTCAGCGTTCATGCACATTAGCGCATGACCGTCAGACCCAACCACAAGCTCGCCCAGCACAAAACAAGGCTGAGCAGGATATTCCCGGCTGCCAAAGCGATTGTCCGTTCGCGGTGCAGTTCCAGCGACTGATAGGCGAAGCTGGAAAAGGTCGTGAACCCGCCGCAAAACCCAAAAACCAGCCGTTTTTCTTCTTCGCCCATGTCTGCGGCACCGCCCAGATACCCTATCCACAGGCCCAAAAAGAGACTGCCCAGAATATTCACGATCAGCGTGGACAATGGCAGTTGGTGCGTGACTTTAAGCGCAAGCCAATGTCGCATCACGGCGCCAATACCCCCACCCAGGCCAAACATTGCGTGCAGATACAGGTCGGTCATGTCCGGGAACCACCTGATTGGAACCGCCGCCCCGTCATCTCACCCAGAATTGCGGCTCCCAGACCGACAGCAATTTCCGCCACGGCGGCGACAGCGGCCATCCAGCCGCTGGACATTGCCATGACTTCAAGATCGGCAACGAAGGAGGAAAAGGTCGAAAGCCCCCCGCAAAACCCGACCGCACCCAGATGCAGCACATGTGCATGGACACGGTGGCGTACGGAGTACAGCCAGCCCAGAACAAAGCACGCGACCACGTTGATCCCGAAAGTTGAGGTTAGGTAGGGCAACCCGGGTAAGTTGACGGCAAACACCTCGCGCAGCAGCGACCCTGCCGCTCCGCCTACGAATACGGCAGTGAACATAAGCGCATGGTGCCGGTATGTTGCCTGTTTCGCTCGCTCTGCCAAGGGTCGGGCCTGTTCTGGTGTCTGTTTGGCATACAGACTGGCAGGTGTGGGATCAACCAAAGTCGGGACCCATCGCGGATCATCACATTTCCGTCTGATCAGAATGCAGGACATACAAGGGCTTGCAATCCATAACCAAAAAGCCTCTCGTTAAGCCAAGCAAACCCCGGCCCGCCAAGCGCAAGGAGACCGAAAATGATCGTTCGCAGGCTTTATTTCGTGCTCAGTTGCGTCGTTTTGCCGTTGACCCTGCTGCTGGGATTTTTCTGGTCTCCGATCCATTGGCTGCTGGTCCTGCTGGTGCCCTATGCCGCGGTTGGGGCATATGACTTGATGACAACCCGGCACAATGTGCTGAACAACTATCCGGTCCTTGGGCACTTCCGCTATATGCTGGAATTCGTAAGCCCGGAAATCCGCCAGTATTTCGTGGAAACCAATGAAAGCGGTCGGCCTTACAACCGGATCGTCCGGTCGTTGGTCTATTCCCGCGCCAAGGGTCAGGTGGATACGCAGGCCTTCGGGACACAATACGATATCCTCACTGTTGGCTACACTCGCGCGGCGCATTCACTGGCACCCAAACACGTGCCCGAAAGCGAGGAGAGGGTGACGCTGGGCGGGCCGCAATGTGACCAACCCTACAGCGCGTCCCGACTGAATGTTTCTGCCATGAGCTTTGGGGCCCTCAGCGCCAACGCGATCCGGGCGCTGAACGGCGGAGCCAGGGATGGTGGGTTTGCGCATAACACCGGCGAAGGCGGGCTGTCGCCGCACCATCTGGCCGAAGGTGGGGATATCATCTGGCAGATCGGGACCGGTTATTTCGGATGCCGCACCCCGGAGGGTGGTTTTGACAAGGATCTCTTTGCCGAAAAAGCAAAAAAAGAGGTGGTCAAGGCCATAGAAATCAAGCTGTCACAGGGGGCAAAGCCTTCGCATGGTGGCGTTCTGCCCGCGGCCAAGGTTGATGAAGAGATTGCCGAGATTCGTGGTGTGCCGGTGCACCAGGATGTCATCTCACCCCCCACGCATTCTGCGTTTGAAGGCCCGACGGGCCTGATGCATTTCGTTCAGCACCTGCGGGAAATGTCGGGTGGCAAACCGGTGGGGTTCAAGCTGTGCATCGGCAAACCGTCCGAATTCATGGCGATCTGCAAGGCCATGCTGGAGACCGGTATTCTGCCCGATTTCATTACCGTTGACGGTGCGGAGGGTGGCACCGGGGCGGCCCCGGTCGAGTTTACCAACCGGTTGGGCATGCCTCTGAATGAGGCTCTGATCTTTGTGAACAACTGCCTGCGCGGCGTAGGTTTGCGCGACCAGATACGCGTCATCTGCTCGGGCAAGGTAGCGACTGGTTATGACATGATCGAGAAATTTGCGTTGGGGGCGGACATGTGTAACGCGGCGCGGGCCATGATGTTCGCGGTGGGCTGTATCCAGGCCTTGCACTGCAACACCAACCGCTGTCCTTCGGGCGTGGCGACACAGGATCCGGTCCGGGGTCGGGCCGTGAACGTCCCGCAGAAGCGTCAGCGAGTTCACCGGTATCACGACGCCACGTTGGAGAGCTTTCGCGAATTGCTTGGCGCGATGGGTAAAGAAAAGGTTGCTGACCTGCGTCCTTCGGATATTCACCGCCGCACGGCGGATGAGTGCGAGCGGACATATGCAGAGCTTTATTCGTTCATCGACGACGGTGCTCTGCTGACTGAAGCGATACCCCAGATGTTTGCAGAAGACTGGAAAACAGCCTCGGCCGCTCATTTTTGATTCTTTTTCGGAACGCGCCAAGGATTGACGCCTGGTATCCGTCTTATCAACGTGATGCGGATGACGACGTCTGACGAAAATCTGGCAAAGGCGGCAGCCAAAGGCGACGCGAACGCGTTCGCCACCTTGTTGGCGCGCCACTATGATCTCGTCTTCCGATTGGCATTTCGGCTGACCGGTCAAGCGGACAGGGCCGAGGATCTGACGCAGGATATCTGTGCCGCTCTACCGGTCAAGATCAAGGGGTTTCGGGCGCAGGCAAAGTTCACCACGTGGCTGTACCGCGTTGTGGTCAACGCGGCAGAAGATGCGCGGCGACGCCGGGCAAGCCATGAAAAAGCCGCGGCGGGGTGGGGCGATGTCGAACAGATGCGCCGCGCGGAGTCGGCAGAAACCACAGAAGCCATGGATTGGCTGCAACGGGCTATGCGGTCGCTGCCGCAGGAGCTGCAGGACACATTGGCACTGACGCTTGAGGATGAAATGACCCACGCCGAGGCGGCTCAGGTCCTGGGTGTCTCGGAAGGACGATATCCTGGCGGATGTCGGATGTCCGCAAACGCCTGAAGGCAATGCGGCAAGAGGAGTTGGCGCAATGACCGACGATCTGGATGATCTCAAGGCGCTGATGGATGCGGCAACCCCCGCACCGGATGCCCGGCACCGGGCTGAAAATCTGGCCATGGCCCAAAAAACTTTCTCCCGCGCCCAAGGATCGGGCAATGGGGCGCGTCCCAATGTCAAGCGAGGCCTCTTGGCCCGCATGACTGAAGGAGCGAAATCAATGTTGACTGCCCTCTCCCACCGTGGCGTGCTGACCGCGACCACGGCGATAGCCGCTGTTGCCCTGATCCTGATCGTGCCGCAGGTGCAGGACATCGTGGTCAATCCGTTGTCCCGCGGCGAAAGTGACGGGTCATCTCCACAAGTAGGTTCAAAACCGGAGGCAGATATTGCCCATGCTGTGCCCCAGCCCCTGCCGGAGGAGCCGATTGCCGATATCCCCGAGGCAGAGACCTTAGTGCCGCCGTCTGCAAAACCCGAGAGGGGCATGGCCGAGGCGCTCGTTGGCGGTGTCGTCCTGGGATATGCGACCGGCGCGTCCGAACATTCTGCGAAACGCATGCTTGCACCGGTTGCCGAACAAGAACAAAACACAGAAACCTTTTCCAACACCGAAACCAACCCGTTGAAGATCACCACCGACGATCCGGTCTCTACGTTCTCAATTGATGTGGATACGGCGTCCTATGGCATCGTCCGATCCTCTCTGATGAACGGTCGGCTGCCGTCCAAAGATGCGGTGCGGGTCGAAGAGATGGTGAACTATTTCCCCTACACCTATCCCGCTCCCGAAGGGGATGCGCCTTTCCGGCCGACGATCACGGTGACACCGACGCCCTGGAACGAGGGCACTCAGCTTGTGCATATCGGTATTCAGGGCGAGTTGCCGCAGATTGAAGATCGGCCGCCGCTGAACCTTGTTTTTCTGATCGATACGTCCGGGTCCATGCAGCAGCCGAACAAGTTGCCATTGCTCAAGCAATCCTTTCGCCTGTTGTTGTCTGAGCTTCGTCCCGAAGATCAGGTCTCGATCGTGACATACGCCGGCAGTGCGGGTCAGGTTCTGGAGCCGACCGCAGCGGCGGATCGGACCAAGATCATGAACGCCCTTGATCAGTTGGAGGCGGGTGGATCGACGGCCGGTCAGGCGGGGTTGCAGCAGGCTTATCAGGTTGCCGAGTCCATGGCAGATGACGGGGACGTCACGCGCGTGATCCTGGCGACGGACGGTGATTTCAATGTGGGTCTGTCCGACCCGGACGCGCTGAAGGATTTCATTGCCCGCAAACGGGACAGCGGAGCCTATCTGAGCGTGCTTGGTTTTGGCCGGGGTAATCTGGATGACGCGACCATGCAGGCGCTGGCGCAATATGGAAACGGCCAGGCGGCCTATATCGATACGCTGGGCGAGGCGCGTAAAGTTCTGGTCGATCAACTGATCGGGGCGCTGTTCCCCATTGCCAATGACGTCAAGATACAGGTCGAGTTTAATCCTGCACAAATCGCTGAATACCGCCTGATCGGCTATGAAACCCGCGCCCTGCGACGCGAGGATTTCTCGAACGATAAGGTGGACGCCGGAGACATCGGTGCGGGCCATAGCGTGACCGCGATCTACGAGGTGACGCCCACAGGCTCGGACGCCATTCGAAACGGACCGCTGCGCTATCCAAATGAAACCGCGCCGGACGGCTTGGATGAGATCGGGTTTTTCAAGTTGCGCTACAAGGTCCCGGGTGCCAGCCAAAGCCAGCTGATTGAACAGCCAATTCTGCCGGGGCAGGGGGTGCCGACCGATGATGCACGCTTTTCAACTGCGATTGCCGGGTTTGGCCAGTTGTTGCACGGCGGCGAATATTTGGGCACCTGGTCCTACGACGACGCCATTTCACTGGCAAACGCAGCCAAGGGCGATGACCCGTTCGGCTACCGTGCGGAAGCCGTGACGCTGATGCGGCTGTCCGAGTCGCTGTCCGAGTAGTCTTTGGTGCAGGATCAGAATGCGCGGGGGTTGCTGGCCGCGTGATTGTTGATCCTGCGGACACTCCATTCCACGGCGTCGCGCATGGTTTTTCCCAGTGCGACGTCAAAAGCCTCGACCAGATCTGGCGTCTGGTCGCTGGCTGAGACGACAAATTCCTGGAACGAGTTCGAAGCGATGATCTTGTCGTCGAAATCATCGATGATCTTGATGTTCATCCGCACTTCGACACGCACGGTTTTGGTGTTTTCGGTATCGGCGACCACGATCCCCTGAAACTCGCGCAGATCAGGCACAATCACATAATCAGCGCGCAGACCGACTGTGGACCGACCCACTGCGGCTACCTTGTTGCTGTTTTCAAAGCTCTCCACCAAAAGGGCCTGAACGATCAACGGCGCACGGTCGACCCATCTGGCACGTGGAAGGTATTGGACCTGCAACGGGTTAGGCTGCACCGCAATCTGGTCGGTGTTGACGGCCGCCGTTGCCGTTGGCTCCTCGACGACGATCTGCTTGCTGATGCGCGGCAGCGATGACGAAAACGTGCTTTTGGGCGTCAGCAGATATAGATCGTTCGGCTTCGACGCCTGTTTCAGCGTGCCCAACCCCGTGCAACCGCCAAGCGCCCCGATCATCAGAGCCAGAGAGAGGCGTTTAATCATTGGCGAAACTCCGAAGCTTGTGTGCCCAGCAGGAAGCGCGCCGGGTCACGCTCGACCTTGTCGACCAGGCGATCCAGACTGATGACCAGACGCTGGGATTCCTCGATGAAGCGGACGAATTGCGGCAATCCGACCCGCAGGAAATCCGAGACCTGCCGGCGGTTGTCCTGCACGATGCCATCGATCGTTTCCAGCAATTCGGATGCGGATTTCGAGGCATTGAGAATGTCGTCAGATATCTTGTCGATCCGCTCCGTGACATTTGAAACCGTCTCCGCCACCTGATTGGCTGCGTTCCGAATGTCTTCCACGACGACCGAAACATCTTCGTCCATGACACGGTTGGCTGAATCAAAAGCACGCTCGGCCGAAGCGAGCGCCCCATTGGCCGTGTCCATTGTCGATGAGATCGTGGCCAAGGTCGAATTTGCGTTCAGCACCGTTTCCGAAATTACGCCCAGTGCCACGCTGCCCTCGTCAGACAGGCCGATCAGACGTTCGGCCAGTTGTGAGCCACGATCCAGGAACGGCTTGATGTCCTGCTTCAACACCTGATCGGCCGTGGCCAGAGTTGTCTTGGCCTCATCCAATGCGCCGACAGCTGAATCTGAGGCGGTTTTTATGCTTTGCAGCGTGTCCGTGCCCGCCTTCAGGGTGGTGTCCGCGGTGTCTGCCAACTGGTCCAGCCGATCGGTAAACGCGCCGATGTTCTTTGCGGCTCCGCTGATGTCTTTTGAAAGGCTTTCGAAATCCGACAAAGTGTTATCCAGCCGCCCGGACGCTGACGCCAGATTGTTCAGAATATCCGAGACTGCCTTGCGGTTTTTTTCGTCCACCACGGCGCTCAGGTCTTCCAAAAGCACGATCGCCTGATCCAGAACCTTCGGGGCTCCTTCGAACAGTGACTGTATCGTGCTGCGCTTGCTTTTGATGACGCTGTTTTCCGGCAGCCGCTGCGCATTGACCGATCCCCCGGTCAGTTCGACATAGCCAACTCCCGTGACGCCAAGCGACTGAAGCTGGGCGACGGTTTCCGATGTTACGGGAATGTCGGCGTCCACCTCGAGCTTAACGCGGACTTTTGAGGGATCGCCCTCATCCAGCCTGAGCGAAACCACCTGACCAACGGGCAGACCATTGAAACTGACGCCGCCAGCTGCTGACAGACCTGACACGTTTTCGAACAGAACGTCGTAATAGGCGTATTGGCGATTGACCTCGAACTTGGCCAGCCACAGGAAAAACCCAAACACGCCCAAGATGCCCGCCAGGGTAAACGCGCCGATCAGGATATAGTTCGCCCGAGTTTCCATCGCCTCTACCTGTCCTGCCCCTTCTGTTGCGCTGCGCGCGCGCGGGGGCCTGTGAAATACTCCTGCACCCAAGGATGATCTACTTTGACCATATCCTCAATCGGACCTTCAACCAGCACGCGTTTTTCTGCAAGCACGGCAATGCGGTCGCAAATCGCATAAAGGCTGTCCAGATCATGCGTTACCATGAAGACCGTCAGCCCAAGCGCCTGCTGCAATTCACCGATCAGATCGTCATAGGCAGCAGCCCCGATCGGGTCCAGCCCGGCGGTCGGCTCATCCAGAAACACGATCTCGGGGTCCAGTGCCAGAGCCCGTGCCAAGGCCGCGCGTTTGCGCATACCGCCTGATAACTCGGACGGAAACTTGCCGCAGCTCAGTTGTGGCAATCCGACAAGACTTATCTTCAGGCTTCCCAATGCCTCCATCAGCTTTTCGCTGATCCCGGTGTGTTCACGCAGCGGGGCCATGACATTCTGCAGCACGCTGAGCGACGAAAACAAAGCCCCATCCTGAAAGGCCACCCCCCAGCGTTTTTCGATCCGCTGACGTTCTTCATCGGGCGCGTTCAGTACATCGACACCCAGAACCTCGATACTACCAGCGGCGGGTCTGTTCAGCCCCACAATGGTTCGCAACAGCACCGATTTCCCGGTGCCCGAACCCCCGACAATGCCCAGTACCTCACCGCGCCAGACATCAAGATCCAGGCCGTCATGCACAACCTGCGGTCCGAACTGGTTTCTCAATCCGCGCACTCGGATTACCGCTTCGCGCTGGGTATTCGTCTGTTGGGATTTCTGAGGGGCCGTACCGTCCATGTCAGACCCCGATCTCGGAGAAGAAGATCGAAAACAGGGCGTCGATGGCGATCACCAAGAAAATGGACTGCACGACGGACGCGGTTGTTCTCTGGCCCACGCTTTGGGCTGATCCTTTCACCTGCATTGCCTGCCAGCAGGAAATAATGCCGATCACAAAGGCGAAAAACGGGGCCTTGATCAGTCCGACCGCCAGTTGCCAGACACCTGTGTTTTCCTTCAGGCGCGTCAGAAACATTCCCGGGCTGACACCAAGGTCGATCCAGCTCATCAACGCGCCGCCGATCAGGCCGGCCATGTCGGCGACGAAGCCGAGGATCGGCAACATGATCAACAGCGCCAGCACACGCGGTACCACCAGTACCTCAATCGGATCCAGGCCCAACGTGCGCATGGCGTCGATTTCTTCCTGTACCTTCATTGACCCGATAGACGCGGTAAAGGCCGAGCCGGACCGACCCGCAACGATGATGGCCGTCAGCAGGATGCCCAGTTCCCGCAGAACCGAGATCGAGATCAGTTCGACCACAAAAATTTCGGCGCCGAACTGTTTGAGCTGCGTCGCCCCCTGAAACGCCAGAACCACGCCGATCAGGAAACCCATCAATCCAACAATTGGCAGGGCTTTGAAGCCGGTCTCCTCCATATGGGTGACCAACGCCGCGCGGCGCAGGCGCCATGGTTTCACCAGTGTCCGGGTCAGGCGGTGCAAAGTCAGCCCCGTGAATTCCAGAATCGACAGGGCATCTCTTCCTGCGCCAACGGTTTTCTCGCCCAGATGACCGACCCAGTCGACAAAGCTGCGGCGCCCCTCCACCGTGCTGGACTTTTCCGGCATGTTTCGGGATACGGTATCGATCAGCGCGGAATGAGCGGGAGAAGCGCCCAAAAACTGCGTTTCAGCCCCCGCAGCCTTGTATCGGCGCGCGAGATCGGCCACCAGCCATGCGCCGCCGGTATCCAGAGAGTCAACGGCTGACAGGTCCAAGGTCACGTCTTTGCCTGACGGGGGCATCGCGGCAAAGGCGCGCTCGATGTGTTCCAACGACTGAGTCACCAGATCACCGGCCACTGATATGCGCAGGCCGTCGCCGTTTTGCTCTGATGTGATCGTTGGCAGAGTCATGGGCGTATGTGATTGTAATTGCGCGGTCGCTGCAACGGCAATGTGCAGGGTCTTCCGGTTTTCGCGCGGCGCAATTGCGTCAGAGTGACAGTTTGGGATTCCATTGTGTCACGCAGCCGGTCCGCCCAAATCCAGCACGTCGTGCCGCCTGACACCACAGAGAGAAGCGCGTTTGCAACGTGGCCGCACCCAGCAAGGGCACTAACTCCTGAGTGCTGCACGCAACTCACGTTCCAGCGCGTCCAGAAACCGCGACCGGTCCGCTTTTCCAAACGGTTTTCCGCCGCCTCCCGAACCCAGGGGATTGGCGGCCCGCAGATCCGCCATCAGGTCCCGCATGGCAAGTTGCTGTCCGATATTGGCGGCAGTGAACGCTTCGCCATTGGGGCGCAGAACCCGTGCGCCTGCTTCAACGCATTTCGCAGCCAAAGGAATGTCTGACGTGATCACCACATCCCCCGGCCCGCTCCGTTCGGCGATCCACTTGTCTGCCTCGTCGGCCCCTTCGGCGACGATGACGATCTGCACCAAGGGGTTCGCCGATGGACGAAGTCCGCCGTTCGACACCAGCGCCATGGGCACCTTGTGTCGCGTGGCCACTCGTTCAGCCTCAGCCTTTACGGGGCAGGCATCGCCATCGACGTAAAGGGTCGTCACGCCTTTGTTGCCTCTTTCTTGGAGGGTTCAGTAGATTTCTTGCGGACCTTGAACTCTTCGGGGATGGGCATCCGGTTGAACGCGTCCAGACCGGCGATTTTGTAGGCCTCGGCCAACGTCGGATAGTTGAACGTGTTCTGAACAAAGTAGTCCACCGTGCCTTTCAGGTTCAGCACCGCCTGTGCGATGTGGATCAGTTCGGTCGCACCTTCGCCGACGATCTGAACCCCCAGAACCCGGCGGGTTTTCAACGAGAACAGCATTTTCAACATGCCATGCTCGAGCCCCATGATATGCCCACGCGAAGTCTCTCGGAATCGGGCCACGCCGACTTCGTAGGGAATACCGCGTTCCTGCAACTCTTCCTCGGACATGCCGCAGGTGGAAATCTCGGGAACAGAATAGATGCCGTAAGGATACCAGGGGCTTTCCGGCAGTGTGGGCGTCTCGAGTGCGTGGCAGGCGGCGACGCGGCCCTGTTGCAACGAGGTCGAGGCCAGCGACGGATGCCCGATCACATCGCCTGTGGCATAGATATGGGGCACAGCGGTCTGATAGGTTTTCCGATCCACTTCAATCCGGTTGCGATGGTCGGTTGCCAGCCCGACCGCGTCCAGATTAAGGGCCGAAGTCGCGCCCATGCGACCGGCGGCAAACAGCAGCATCTCGGCCCGGACGTGGCGTCCATTGTCCAGCGTGATCTCGACATGCCCGCCGGCATCCTCGATCTTTTCGACCGCCGAACCAAGACGAAGATCGACGCCGTTTTCGCGAATCTGATGGGTGAAGTCGTGAATCAGGCGTTTGTCGATGAAGTCGAGGAACGTCTCGCGCGGTTCGATCAGCGTGACACGCACGTCCAGAGCCGAAAACATGGTGGCGTATTCCACACCGATCACCCCGGCACCGATCACGCAGAGTGAACGTGGAATTTCGGCCATCTCCAGAAACTCGTCGCCATCGACAACCGTTCTGCCGTTGAAGGGAACGTAATCGGGGCGATATGTTTTAGTGCCTGTGGCAATCAGAAATTTGGCGGCGGTCAGTCGCGTTGTTTCACCGGCGTCGGTCGCAACTTCAAGCTCGTGCGGGCCGATGAATTTCGCCAGACCGTTGAGGGTCTCCACGTGGTTGCGATTGAACTGGTGCTCCAGCACATCGACCTCGTGGTCCAGTGTCATGTGCAGTCGCGCCTTCAGATCCTCGGCGCGGATCTGGTCCTTGACCCGGTACGAGCGCCCGTAAAAGCTGCGCTCGCGCCAGCCGGACAGGTTCAGAACAGTTTCGCGCAAGGTCTTTGACGGGATCGTTCCAGTGTGAACGGAAACACCTCCCAACCGGTCCTTGCGGTCGATCACCAGAACACGGCGTTGCAGTTTGCCCGCCTGAATTGCCGCAGCACGACCCGAAGGGCCGGACCCGATGATGATCAGGTCATAGTCAAACTTGCTCATTCCTCAGTCTCCGTACAGGGCCTCGGCATGGAAGGTGATGTGGTCTTCCATGAATGTGGACACGAAGAAATACGAATGATCATAACCAGGTTGCAGGCGGCAGATCGCCTGTTGACGGCGCTCGGCGATGGCCTGCGCCAGCGTTTCCGGGCGTAGAAGATCGATGAACTGATCATCGGTTCCGGTATCGATCAGGATTGGGCCGTCAAAGCCCTTTTCCTTCATCAGCAAGGACGCGTCATGTTTGGCCCATACCGCTTCGTCATCGCCCAGATAAGCGCCAAGCTGCTTGCGGCCCCAATCTGCGCCGGTCGGGTTGGAGATTGGTGCAAAAGCCGAAACCGACCGGAACCGGCCGGGCAGATTCATCGCCAGCGTCAACGCGCCATGCCCGCCCATGGAGTGACCGGTGATGGCTTGCCGATCACTGTCGACGGCGAAGGTTTCAGCCAGCAGGGCGGGCAGTTCCTCGGCAACGTAGTCCCACATGTTGAAATGCGGTGCCCAGGGGGTCTGGGTTGAGTTCACGTAGAAACCCGCGCCTTGGCCCAGATCATAGTCTTGATGATCGGCGACGCCTTCGCCCCGGGGTGATGTATCAGGAAATACCACGGCAATGCCCTGTTCCGCGGCCCAGGCCTGCGCACCGGCCTTGGTCATGGCGTTTTCGTGGGTGCAGGTCAGGCCAGACAGATACCACAGGACAGGAACCGGGCCGTCCTTGGCCTCGGTCGGCAAAAACAGCCCAAAGGTCATGTCACATTTGCAAGCGGTTGAGGCATGGCGATAAACGCCCTGTACGCCGCCGAAACAGGCATTCTCGGAAAGGGTTTCCATCAGGTATTGTCCTCGTATTGGGTTCGACCCATGGCTAACGGTCACAGGCCCTGCCGTAAAGTGCAGGTGCCTTCGGCGAGAGTATTTTTCGAAAAGGTGAAGATCAGAGAGTGCCCACCCAGGCAATGACAAGCGGTATCGTCAGGATGCTGGTAATCGTCGACAACAAAATCGCGGCCGAGGCCCGATGTGGTGCGACCCCATAATGGGCTGCCAACATATATACGTTGCCTGCAACAGGAAGGGCGGCAGCGGCGATTGCAACCGAAGCGGGGAAGGCGGCGACAGGGATCAGCCAGATCAGGGCAATGGCCACGCAGATCGGATGCGCAATCAGTTTGCAAAAGCTCAGCCAGGCGGCGATTTGCACGCGTTCAGCCGATTTGCCCGCCAAAGATGCGCCGATGGCAAACAATGCACCCGGTGTCGCTGCACCTCCGAGGATTGTCAGGAAGTCATTCAACGGCGCAGGCACGGGGACCTGCAGGGCAGACCATATCAAACCCGCGGAGATTGACACGATCATCGGGTTTTTCAGAAGACCCATGCCGATCAGTCGAAGGGTTGCGGGTTTCAGCGCACCGTCCCGGCCGCCATTGATCAGGATTACGATCAGCGACGAAAACACCACAAGGTCAACCGTCAGGACCAGCATGACAGGGCCGATTGCGGCCTGCCCGAAAAGCATCGCCAGCATAGGCAAACCCAGAAAGCCCACATTTCCGATGGCCGCGCATTGCGCCTCGACCGCGGCGGTCGGAACATCCAAACCACGCAGCCACGCCACAAACGTGGCCAGCAAGTAAACGGTGACAGTGCCAATCAGATATCCCAGAACCAGCCGTCCGTTGAAAATCTCGGCAAAGGGCAATGTGGCCGCAAATCGGAACAACATGGCCGACAGCGCGAAGTAGAAAACGAACTTGGTTAGATATGCGGTCGCTTCCTCGGAAAAAAACCGACTGCGCCCGGCCCAGTATCCCAGGCCGATAATCGCGAAGAAGGGCAGCGTGCGCAGGAAAATATCGACCATCGGTTGACTGGTAGCACGGATTTTCCGCGTCGCAAGCCTTCGGCATATAAAGTTCGGATTTTCGGAAGGGCTTGTTGTTCTTTTAGCGGGGAAATGGCACTCGGTTCGTTGCAATTGTCGGTTTGAACCGCTTGGAAACACGAGAATCGTTGTATCTGAACTGAACGGTTAATAAATTCAGGTCAGGCACCACCTCAGGAGAAGACATGACCCAAGCCGCCACAATTCTGCGCACAGGCCGAAAATTCGATCAGGTTCTGCGCGGCGCCCGAGAGGTTTTTTTGGCGGATGGGTTCGAGGGTGCAAGTGTCGACGACATAGCTCGGGTGGCCGGGGTTTCGAAGGCAACATTGTACAGCTACTTCCCGGACAAAAGGCTGCTGTTCATGGAGGTCGCCCAAACCGAATGTACCCGCATGGCCGATCGTGTGGTTGCGATGGTGGACGACAGCAAACCGGCAAGGGAAGTGCTGACTATCGCGGCAACACAACTGACGGAATTTCTGGTTTCGGATATCGCTCAGCAAATGTTTAGGATCTGTGTTGCTGAACGTGACAGATTCCCTGAGTTGGTGCGGGCGTTTTATGATGCGGGTCCCCGAAATGGTCAGTGCCAGTTGGCGGAGTATCTTGAGAAAGCGGTGTCCAAGGGAGAATTGGCTATCGACGATGTCCTTATCGCCGCCGAACAATTTTCGGAGTTGTGCAAGGTGCGGATCTGGACCCGGGCGATTTTTGGTTTTCAAAAATGCTTCACCCAGGCCGAAATCGATGAAGTCGCGCAGCAGGCCGTTGACATGTTCATGGCGCGCTACGGGGCCTGATTTTCACACATTTTCACAAAGATCCTGATGCCGACGCGGAGTTGCATTCCGCAGTCTGTTTCAAGGGATTTTATTTCGATGTCGCGCAAAGACATTAGAATTCTCGGTGAGGATAATTGAAAGGTTTTTCGGGAAATCCAAGGCTGCAGCAGCATGTCAGTTGACAATGGATATTGTATTTTGGATACATTATCGGAAATTATTCGCATCGACCTGTGCTGTCACTGAATGCTCTGACGACAAAGAGCCCTGCGACTGTCTTGAGAAGTCCATTTCTGGGAGAAAATTATGAAATTCAAATTGCTGGCCGCTACCACGGCGATTGCCCTGACGGGTGCCGTGGCGCAGGCAAACACTCTGGTCTATTGTTCAGAAGGATCACCTGAGGGGTTCGACCCGGCGCTGTTTACGGCCGGAACAACCTTTGATGCCTCGTCACACCCGATCTATAACCGACTGCTCGAGTTTGAAACCGGCACGACGAATGTGATCCCCGGTATGGCCGAAAGTGTCGAGGCCCGCGATGATGGTCTGGTCTATACATTCAAACTGCGTCAGGGCGTGAAATTCCATTCCAATGACGAGTTCACCCCGACCCGTGATTTCAACGCAGATGACGTGATTTTCTCGTTCATGCGCCAGAAAGACGAAAGCCACCCCTATAATCAGGTTTCGGGCGGCACCTGGGAATATTTCCAGGGTATGGGTATGCCCGATCTGGTCGAGTCGGTGAAAAAGATCGACGACTACACGGTGAAATTTACACTCTCCAAGCCCGAAGCGCCGTTTGTGGCCAACATCGCGATGGACTTCGCCTCGATCCTGTCGGCGGAATATGCGGACGCGATGATGGCGGCCGGGACACCTGAAAAGCTGAACACAGCGCCCATCGGCACCGGGCCGTTCTCGTTCGTGGCCTATCAGAAGGACGCGATGATCCGTAATGCTCAGAATGCCGATTACTGGAAAGATCCGGCGCAGGTTGAGAACCTGATTTTCGCGATCACTCCGGATGCGTCGGTACATTATCAGAAACTGAAAGCGGGCGAATGCCACGTGATGCCGTATCCGAACCCTGCCGATATTCAGGCGATGAAGGATGACGCCGACATCAACATGATGGAGCAGGAAGTTCTGAACTTGGGTTATTTGGCCTACAACACCACCATGGCACCGTTCGACAACCCGAAAGTGCGCAAGGCGCTGAACATGGCGATCGACAAGCAGGCGATCATCGACGTGGTCTTCCAGGGCTCGGGCCAGGCGGCCAAGAACCCGATCCCGCCAACCATGTGGGGCTATAACGATGCCATCGAAGACGACGCCTATGACCCGGAAGCGGCCAATGCGATGCTGGAAGCTGAAGGCGTGTCTGATCTGTCGATGAAGGTCTGGGCGATGCCTGTGCAGCGTCCCTACAACCCGAATGCACGTCGTATGGCCGAGCTGATCCAAGAAGACTTTTCCAAGGTCGGTGTGGACGTCGAAATCGTGTCCTACGAATGGGGCGAGTACCTGTCGCGCTCGAAAGAGCTGAACCGGGATGGCGCGGTTCTGCTGGGTTGGACCGGTGACAATGGCGACCCGGACAACTTCTTGGCCGTGCTGCTGGGCTGTGACGGTCGCGAAGCGTCCAACCGCGCACAATGGTGCCACGAGCCCTTCGAAGAACTGATCTTGGAAGCCAAGCAAAGCACTGATCAGGCCGAGCGTACCAAACTCTACGAAGACGCGCAGGTTATCTTCAAGGATCAGGCGCCCTGGGCAACCATCGCGCATTCGGTCGTCTACATGCCGATGAGCAACAAGGTGCAGGGCTACAAGGTGCACCCGCTGGGCGGCCACATCTTCTATGGTGTGAGCGTCGAATAAACCACCACTCACTTGCCAGAGTCGCCTGATATGGCGGCTCTGGTTTTCTTGTTGTTGGAGGCTGACCAAAATGCCGAATTTGTCCGAATACAGCCAACTGGCACGCGACATGTCAGTTGATGCCGTGGCGCTGGTGCCCGGCCCAAATTTCACCCGCGCGCTGGGCAAGGCCTTCATGAGCCACGAGCGCCCCTTTCTGGTTGTGATCCCCGCAAAGGGCGTACCGGCGGCCATCGTACCCAATCTTGAACTTGGTTCGTGGGAACTGGTTGGATTTGAGGGCGCAGTGTTCGACTGGTTTGATCAGACCGGTTATGATGGTGCTTTTGCGGCGCTGGCTGAACACATGCCACTGTCGTCCGTGGCGGTAGAAGGCCAGGTGATGCGGGTGTTTGTGTCCAAAGCGCTGACCCGCGCAATGCCGAACCTGAAGATCGTGGATGGCGAGCGTGAGATTTCAGGGTTGCGGATCGTCAAGACCGACGATGATATCGCGGCTTTGCAGGCGGCAATCGATGTTTCCGAACGCGCGCTGGAGAAAGTCATCGAAAATGTGCACATCGGCCAGACCGAAAAGCAGGTTGAGCAGGCGCTGATACAGGCATTGTTCGCCGAAGGGGCGGAGACGCTGCCATTCAACCCAATCGTGGCGGCCGGGGACAACTCGGCCCGTCCGCATGGCAAGGCGCGAGCGGACTACAAGATACAGTCAGGAGATGCGCTGCTTTTCGACTTTGGAGCCCGTAAGCACGGCTTTGCAGCGGATATCACACGTACATTTTTTGTAGGCGAGGTCTCGGACGAGGGCAGGGCGGTTTATGACACCGTGCTGCGGGCAAATCTGAAGGGATTTGAAGTGTGCCGCCCGGGCGTGACAGCTCATGACATCGACGACGCGGTTACCGGCGTGCTTGAGGCATCGCCATTCGCCGGCCGTATCCGTACCAAGACCGGCCACGGGCTGGGCCGTGACGTTCACGAGGCACCCTATATCATGCGCGGGAACGATCAGGTGATCCGTGCTGGCATGGTCTGGACCAATGAGCCCGGCCTTTATGAACTGGGCAACTTCGGTGTGCGCATCGAAGATGACGTACTGGTGACGGATGATGGTTGCCGGTCGCTGACCAGCTTTCCCAAGGATCTCAGAATCATAGGTCACTGATGTTTGGCTATTTCCTTACCCGACTGGGTATGTTCATCCCGACCTTTCTGAGTGTGACACTGATTTCCTTCATGTTCAACTGGGTTCTTCCGGGCGATCCCATAATTGTCATGGCAGGTGAACGTGGCATGACTGAGGAACGCTATCAGGAAATGGTCGAGAAGCTGGGCTTCGACAAACCGGTGCTGCAGCAGTACTGGGACTATCTGGCTGGTGTTCTTCAAGGCGATCTAGGCGAAAGCTTTGTCACCAAAAACCAGTCTGGGATGAGTTCTTTGCCCTGTTCCCCGCAACTCTGGAATTGTCGCTCTGCGCGATGATATTTGCGGTAGTCCTTGGGCTGCCGGCGGGCGTTATTGCGGCGGTAAACCGGGGCAAGTTCTTTGACCGGGCACTGATGTCCTCGGCTCTGGTGGGTTATTCAATGCCCATCTTCTGGTGGGCGCTGCTGCTGATCATCGTTTTTTCCGGCAATCTGGGCTGGACACCGGTCTCGGGGCGGATCGATCTGCTGTATTACTTCCCAAGAGTCACGGGCTTCATGCTGATCGACAGCCTGTTGTCCGGTCAGTCGGGTGCGTTTGGATCGGCCGTACGACACCTGATCCTGCCGACCATCGTTCTGGGTACGATCCCCTTGGCGGTGATTGCCCGGCAGACACGTTCCGCGATGCTGGAAGTTCTGGGCGAAGACTATATCCGGACTGCTCGTGCCAAGGGTCTGTCACCGGCTCGGATCAACGGGCTGCACGCATTGCGCAACGCGTTGATTCCGGTGGTTATGGTGATCGGTCTGTCCGTCGGCACTTTGTTGGCCGGTGCGATCCTGACCGAGACGATCTTTTGCTGGCCGGGCATCGGCAAGTGGATGGTCGACAGCATTTTCCGCCGTGACTATCCGGTGGTGCAGGGCGGTCTGCTGATGATTGCGGTGATCGTGATGCTTGTGAACCTGCTGGTCGATGTCCTTTACGGCGTCATCAACCCCAAGATCCGGAGGCGGTGATGGCCGAGCTTTCCGCAACCCAACCCAAATCCGAAAGCCGCCCCAGCGCACTGCGTGAGTTCTGGTATTATTTTAGCGAGAACCGAGGCGCGGTCATCGGTTTGTGGGTCTTTGCCGTCTTTGTCTTTTGTGCAACCTTCGCGCCCCTGTTGGCCCCCTATGACCCAACCGAACAATTCCGCGAACACATTCTGCAACCTCCCGCCTGGCAAGAGGGCGGTAGCTGGGCTTTCCCGTTGGGTACAGACCCACTCGGCCGGGACATGCTGTCACGGTTGATCATGGGGTCACGTTATTCCTTCTTTGTGGGGATTGTCGTGGTCTGTGTCGCAGTGTCGGGCGGGGTGATGATCGGATTGCTGTCAGGGTTCGCACCGAAATGGGTGGACACTCTGATCATGCGGGTGATGGACATCATTCTGGCCTTCCCGTCATTGCTGTTGGCTCTGGTTCTGGTTGCCATCCTCGGGCCTTCGCTGACCAACGCGATGATCGCCATCGCCATCGTGTTCCAGCCGCATTACGTGCGTCTGACCCGGGCTTCGGTTTTGGCAGAACGCCAGAAAGACTATGTCACTTCCGCCCGGGTGGCCGGAGCGGGTAAAGCGCGGCTGATGTTCATCACGGTGCTGCCCAATTGCCTTGCGCCGATCATCGTGCAGGCAGCGCTGTCGTTTTCAACTGCCATTCTGGATGCGGCCGCTCTGGGCTTTCTGGGCATGGGCGCACAGCCGCCAACACCGGAATGGGGCACCATGCTTGCCGAAGCGCGCGAATTCATTCTGCGCGCCTGGTGGGTGGTCACTTTTCCGGGTCTGGCCATCCTGATCACGGTACTGGCCATCAACCTGATGGGCGACGGGCTGCGCGACGCGCTGGACCCGAAACTGAAACGGAGCTGATCGCATGAGCCTTTTGCAGATCCGCAATCTGACAGTGGAATTCGCCACCGCCTCGGGCAAGTTCCGCGCCGTCGACGGTGTCGACCTGTCGGTCAACAAGGGCGAGTTGCTGGCCATCGTGGGTGAAAGCGGTTCTGGCAAATCGGTGTCGATGCTGGCGCTGATGGGCCTGTTGCCGTGGACAGCGACAATCACGGCTGATGAGATGAGCTTTGAAGGGCGCGATCTTGTCGGTATTTCGGCCCGCGAACGGCGCAAGATCATCGGCAAGGATATGGCGATGATCTTTCAGGAGCCAATGTCATCGCTGAATCCTTGTTTCACGGTCGGCTTCCAGATCAAAGAAGCGCTGCGCATCCATCTTGGACTGAATCGCAAGGAACGGTACGAACGCGCGATCGAACTGTTCGATCAGGTGGGTATTCCCGCTCCGGCCAGCCGTCTGAACACGTTTCCGCACCAGATGTCCGGTGGTATGAATCAGCGGGTCATGATCGCCATGGCCATCGCCTGTAAGCCCAAGCTTCTGATCGCGGATGAGCCGACCACGGCGCTGGACGTGACCATTCAGGCGCAGATCCTCGATCTGCTGGTCCGGTTGCGGGACGAGCAGGACATGGGGCTGGTCCTGATCACCCACGACATGGGTGTGGTGGCAGAAACCGCCGAGCGGGTTCAGGTTCAATACGCCGGGCAGAAGGTCGAGGAACAGCCGGTGGGCGATCTGTTCCGCACGCCGCGCCACCCCTATACTTCGGCTTTGCTAAGCGCTCTGCCTGAACGGGCGACGTCCAAAACGCTGCCAACAATTCCCGGCGTGGTGCCGGGGCAGTTCGACCGGCCCAAGGGTTGCCTTTTCGGCCCGCGTTGCCGTTTCGCCGACGAAACCTGTGTCCAGACACCCCCGACACCGCATAGTGACGCATTCGGCAAGGCGAGATGCCATCATGTCGAAAAGATTGCAGCCGGAGAAATCGCATGACTGCACTTATCGTACGGGCGACCGCGCTTGCGCGTTTCTACACCGTCAAGGGCGGGCTGTTGTCCAGACCGGCAACGGTCAAAGCCTTGTCTGGGGTCGATTTTGATCTGAAACCCGGAAAAACACTGGCCGTTGTCGGCGAATCGGGATGCGGCAAGTCAACTTTGGCCCGGCTGGTAACGATGATCGAAGAGCCGACTTCGGGAAGTCTGACAATTGATGGGATCGACATAACACCGTCGAAATGGGCGCAAATGCGCGAAACGGTGCAGATCGTGTTTCAGGATCCATACGGCTCCTTGAATCCGCGTCAGAGGATCGGCCAGATCCTTCAGGAGCCATTGATCATCAACCGGCCCGATATGTCCGCTGCGGATCGCGAAGCCAGCGCGCGGAGAATGATCGAGATGGTTGGCCTGCGACCAGAGCACTATAATCGTTATCCTCACATGTTCTCGGGTGGTCAGCGTCAGCGGGTCGCCATTGCCCGCGCATTGATGCTGAACCCCAAGGTTCTGGTGCTGGATGAGCCGGTTTCGGCACTGGACGTTTCCATTCAGTCGCAAATCCTGAACCTTCTGGTGGATTTGCAGGAGAGGCTGAACCTGGCTTACCTGTTCATTTCTCACGACCTTTCGGTTGTCAGGCATTTTGCTGATGACGTGATTGTCATGTATTTGGGCCGCGCAGTGGAAAAAGCCCCCAAAGAGCAGCTGTTCGCCGCCCCGCGTCATCCCTATTCCAAGGCGCTCTTGTCCACGACACCGCGTGCCGATCCGGATGCCCGCAAGGAAAGGATCAAGCTGGAGGGGGAACTGCCATCACCGATGAACGTTCCGAAAGGTTGCGCATTTGCCCAGCGGTGCTGGCTGGCAACTGACCGGTGCCGAGCGGCTCCACCGGATCTGCGCGGTACCGACCATCAGGTCGCCTGCCTTTATCCGTTGTCCTGATCAATCAGCGGTCTTCGGCAGCACGTGTGGCGACGACCATCTCCAACAGTTGATCCTTGGTGCGCTGAATGTGTCTGGTCAGCAGATCGCATGCTTCGTCTACACGACCTTCGAGTGCCAGAGACAACAGCTGCTGATGGTCCTTTTTGGCGGGCTCGCGCTGTTTCATGACGCTCAGATGCAGCCGGACATAACGGTCCGACTGACGATTGACCCGTTGCAGAATTTCGTTCGTCAACCCACGCCCCGCGGCGGCGTAAAGGGCCATGTGATATTGATAGTTTAGGCTGCCCCACCGCCCGACATCATAAGCGTCATAAGACTTTTCCATCTCATCCAGCAGTTTTTCGCATTTGGAAAAATCAGCTTCGGTCATATGTGGAATCGCGCGCTTGAACAAATCGACCTCCATCAAAACGCGCAGGTCGAAGATTTCACCGATCTCGGACAGGGAGTGCGTTGTGACGGACGCGCCCCGGTTGTTGGTCAACTGCACCAGCCCTTCGGCATCCAACCGTTTCAGTGCTTCGCGAATGGGCATGCGGGATACGTCGTATTCTTCCGCCAGCGCTTCCTGCCTGATGGTTTCACCCTCGGCCATTTCCCCGTTCAGTATTCTTTCGCGCAAGTCGTTGGTGATGACATCCGGTAGGCTTTGTCTTGGAATTGCGCGCGTTTGGGGCATTGCTTGCTCTCGAACTTGGGTGATTTTGTATCCAAAATACAAAATGGGCGCTGAATTTCAAAGAGGTTTTTCGGCCAGGTGTTCCAGGTAACAAAATGTTGGCCTCAGGAGTTCGGCGATTAGATGGCCGCAAACGATGCAATCGATCTATTCACCTTTGCCGGTGGGTCAGTAACCCTTGGTTAGAATGGAGTAGAGCCCTTGCCTGTGCCGCGCGGCTGTGGCGTCTTCTTCCTTTTTTAGGCGGCCTGCGGCCATGTCTTGCTCGGCGATGGGAATTTCGTGCACCGGCTGGCCCGAGGCGCGCGCCAGTACAAAGGCTTTAGCGCATTTTTCCAGCAACTCGGCGTTCAGCAACAACCTTTCAAGGCCTGTTCCGAAGCAAAACGTAGTATCGTTGCAGACAAAGGCGTTGTTTTGTCCTGCGATAGTAGGGATCAGAAGGTCATCGTCGCTTGAGATGCCGAGACAGGGAACAGAGCGTCCCAATCGGATCATCTGTTCATCGAAAACTGAGGGCATTGTGGCGCGCATTTCATGCATGGCGCGGGTCCAGATCAGATCGAACTGCAACACCGCGCCGATATCTGAACGCGCCGCGTAGATACGCGCATGAGTGTTTCCGGATGCTTCGATTTTGCTGCGGCTGATCGAGCCGTCCGCATGTACGCTGACCGTCCCATTCTCGTCAGGCACCCGCATCGACATCATGTCGCCGGATTGCAGCAAGCCTTTGCCCGCCAAGCGAGACGCAGCCAACTGCAATTGATGTTCGACGCCCTCATTGCTGGTCATGACGTGAGCCCTTGTTCGTGGAACATGCTCAGCGTTTCAGATACCAACTGACGAGTCATCTCAGGCAATTCATTGGAGTTCCGGATCAAAGCAGCAAGGTATTGCGCGGCGGCAAATTCGATTGCAGCCACCAGTTCCGCGCCTTTTTCCAGAGATGAGGCCGAAGCGATGACACCATGGCTGGCAAGAAGGTAACAAAACACATTCCGGCGCAAAGCCTGTTTCAGGGCGTTGACCAGTTCTTTGGTGCCAGAGAACTGGTATTCCGCAAGCCCGACGTGATCCCCGTTCAGTTCCGTGTCCGTGCCTTCTGGCCACTCAAGTCGCTGATGCAGCAGCGCAACGGCACTTGCCACCGGTTGATGCGTGTGAATGCAGGCCCGGCGGCCGGGGAATGCATGGTGCAATTGCGCGTGCATCGCTTTTTCAATGGAGGCCGGTTTGGTTCCATCCACTTGTTCCAAAGTATCCAGCCTCAGCACCGCGATGTCTTCCGGTGTCAGCGACGGATATTCCGTGGCTGACGGTGTGATGGCAAATAGTTCATCACTCAGACGCAAGGAGGCATTGCCGCCGGTGCCCGCAAGATACCCTTCACCGGCTAGGCGCAAACAGGTTTTGATTACTGATTGTCGTTGCTGCTCGAATTCAACCATATCCGCTCTCCACTGGCAGGCTCAGTTGGAAAACTGACGGCGCTTAGCGGCCCTGATTTCCCGGGCCTGTTGTTCCTGCCCTGTCCGAAACGACGTTTCCACAAAGTCCATATGGTTTCGCGCGGCGGCCTCGGCCCTGTCCGGGTCGCCATCCAGAATAGCCTGCGCAATGTCCTTGTGCTGTTGCAACAGCACTTCTCCAGTCCCGTCCATCGTGCGCAAAAACCTTCGATTGTAGAATACGCCCTGGCGCGTCAGATCGTAGATCGAGGCCATCATATGAATAAGGGTCGTGTTCTGGCTGGCGTCGACCACGGCGGCGTGCAGGCGAAAATCAGCTTCCTGGCTGGCGTCGGTATCATCTTCTTCCCAGGCTTTCTGCATTTCCGCGATAATGTCCGAGATGCGTTCTTTGTCGGATTGTGTCGCGCGCTGCGCCGCAAGCCGGCTGGCAAAGGCTTCCTGTTCGCGTCGGTACTCAAGATAGTCATAAAATGCGCCGCCATGACGGGCGTAAAGCGACAGCAGTGCGGGCGACATAGCCCGCCCAGTCAGAGGCGCGATAAATGTCCCTTCGCCGTGGCGGACAGTTACCAGCCCCTGTTGCTCCAGAGTTTGCAACGCTTCACGCAGTTTTGGGCGCGATACGCCCATCGCTTCTGCAAGATCCCGTTCCGACGGCAATCTGCGCCCTTCCTTGAGGATGCCGTCGACGATCATCGTCTCGATTTGTTCGACCACCGCGTCGGCGATTGATTCGTGGCCGACAGGTTCAAAAGGCCCGCTGGTGCTCAATTCTTTTCCTCGCTTGCCGGAAATCACAAAAATCCAGTTGTCTTTAAAATTTACCACTGAGCGCCTGTAATGCAAGGAAAAATACCCAAAAATACGGATGGGTGTGAGCGGCGTATATCTCTGTAAAATTTAGAAAATAAACTTTCTTGATCAATTTCGGTTTTTCGAAAGCGAATAGTCGCCTGAGCTCGAAAACGGAGAATGTGGCGTCAAGAGGTAAATAAAATTGTTGACTGAACAAAGTGGTCAACAATATTTACCGCATATACCGCCACTGCGGTGAGACCGGTCAGATCTGATGGCTGACCTGCACTTTGGAGGAGTACACATGAAAACCACCCTGACCTCGCTCGCCGTTGCGGCCTCGCTTCTGGCCGCACCCGCCGTTCAGGCCGCTGACAAGATGTTGCTGAAAACCCCGATTGCGTTTTCCACGGCGCTTCCGGGCCTTGGCTCGCCGATCCCGCGCGTGGCCGAGCAACTGGACCTGATGTCCGGCGGCACTTTGAAAATGAAAGTTTATGAGCCAGGAAAGCTGGTTCCGCCGTTTGAAATTCTGGACGCCGTATCCTCGGGTAAGATCAATTCGGGCTACACCACGGCGGGGTACTGGGCTGGCAAAATTCCCGCCGCTCCGCTGTTCTCGGCCGTGCCTTTCGGCCCGGAAGCTGGCGAATACATGGCATGGCTTTACTATGGCAACGGGCTGAGCCTGTATCAGGAGATGTATGATCAGGCCGGATTCAACGTCCATGTCATCCCCTGCGCGATCATCGCACCGGAAACCTCGGGCTGGTTCGCAAATGAAATCAACAGCCCCGAAGATCTGAATGGCCTGAAGATGCGCTTCTTCGGTCTGGGCGGTGAAGTTATGCAGAAGCTGGGCGTTGCCACGTCGCTGCTGCCTGGTGGTGAGATCTTCCCGGCGCTGGAAAAAGGCGCGATTGACGCGACTGAATTCTCGATGCCTGCCATCGATGCGCGTCTGGGGTTCCACAAACTGGTCAAGTACAACTACTTCCCCGGCTGGCACCAGCAGGCGACCGTGTTTGAACTGATGATCAACAAGGATGTGTGGAGCGAAGCCAGCGATCAGCACAAAGCGATCATCGAAAACGCATGTAAGGCGTCGATGGCGGACAGTTTTGCCGAAGGCGAGGCGATCCAGCACGCAGCACTGATCGACAACGTCGAAAACAACGACGTGCAGATCAAACAGTGGAACGACGAGATGCTGGCCACCTTCCGCACCACCTGGGAAGAGGTTGCCGCCGAACAGGCCGCTAATGACGAATTCTTCAACAAGGTTCTGACCGATATGAACGAATTCCGGGATGGCTATGCCGTATGGAAAGAAAACGCGTTCCTCCCTCGCAAGTGACCTGAGCACTTGCGCCTCCCTGGGGGCGGCTTATTTCGCCGCCCCCACCTTTCCCGACTTTCGTCATTTCCAAACTGACACGGGCGTATTCCCGCCCCGAAGCCTGCATCTTTAGGAGGAGACCATGGCTGAGACCAAGCGGACACATCACGACCCGATCGAAATCTACGAGGACATTCTTGAACACGATGAGCCTGACCGTCAGAAACTGGCAGTCGCCGTTGACGATGTGGTCAAGACCGTGGGTCACGTGGTCATGTGGGCCAACCTGTTGCTTGTTGCCGCCATCGTTTCGCAGGTAGCCCTGCGCTATCTGCTGAACCAGAACTACCCGAAGCTGGATGAAATCCAGTGGCATTTTTACGGTCTGGTCACGATGATCGGCATCTCTTATGCGCTGGTCACGGACAGCCATGTGCGCGTGGACCTGCTGCACATGCAACTCAGCCAGCGTGCCCGCCGGATTATCGAGATCATCGGGATCTTCACGCTGCTGGTGCCGTTCATCTGGCTGATGATCGATCAGGGCTATGACTATTTCTATGAAAGCTGGCGTGTAAACGAGTCGTCGGACAGCCCGACTGGTCTGCCTGCGCGTTGGGCCTTGAAGGGCGTGATCCCGGCCAGTTTCATTCTGCTGGCTCTGGCAGCAGGCGCGCGGCTTATCCACGACATCCACGCTCTGTTCATGAATTTGGATGAAGAGCGTCAGGGCAAGGGCCTGCGCCTGATCATCTGGGCGCTCTTGGGCTTCGCCGTCGTGGCGACCGCGTTGACCTTCCTGGTTGAGACGACCGAGGAAAAGCTGGTCATCGCCATGTTCCTGACCTTCATCGCGCTGTTGTTCACCGGTTTCCCGGTGGCGTGGACGCTGGCTGGCGTCGGGGTCGCGTATTGCGGACTGGCCTATCTGTTCGACAACGGAATGATGAATTGGACAGGTCTGGAGGAAACTCTGACCGGACTGGATTATCTGACGCTGGGCGCCGTGGTAAACCGTGTCTACGCCACGATGTCGAACGCGGTTCTGGTGGCCTTGCCGATGTTCATTTTCATGGGCCTGATGCTGGACGAATCCGGCGTGGCCGAGCGGCTGATGTCTTCGATGCAGCGCCTGTTCGGCACGGTGCGCGGCGGGCTGGCGATCACGGTGACAATGATTGGTATCATTCTTGCTGCTTCAACAGGCATCATCGGCGCCTCGGTTGTTTTGCTGGGTGTGTTGTCTCTGCCGTCGATGATGGAGCAGAAATACAGCCCCTCGCTGGCCGCCGGTGTGGTTAGCGCATCAGGCACGCTGGGTATCCTGATCCCGCCCTCGATCATGCTGGTGATCATGGCGGACCAGATGGCCCTGTCAGTTGGCGACCTGTTCATGGCCGCGGTGTTCCCCGGCGTGATCATCGGAGTGTTGTATCTGACTTACATCTTTGTGATCGCCCTGATCAAACGCGAAGTCGCTCCGGTGCCCGAAGGGGCGACCCGCCCGGATTGGGCGGCGGTCAAGGATGTGCTGATTGCTGTACTGCCGACCCTTGCCCTGATCCTTGCCGTGCTGGGTTCGATCTTTGCGGGCCTGACGACACCGACCGAAGCCTCGGGCGTGGGCGCATTGGGTGCGACGCTGCTGGCGCTGGGATATCGCAAACTGACGCTGGCAAAACTGATCAATGTTCTGAAAGCTACGTTCAACACCACCGCTTATATCTTTGCGATCTTCCTGGGTGCGACGGTGTTTTCCTATGTCCTGCGGGAACTGGGTGGCGATGCACTGATCGAAGACATGATCCACGGCACGGGTCTTGGTCCCAACGGCACTGTCTTCATGATCCTGTTCATCGTTTTTCTTCTGGGCTTTGTTCTGGATTGGATCGAGATCACCCTGATCGTTCTGCCCCTGATGCGCCCCATTGTGAACGGGCTGGGTCTGGATATCGAAGGCTTTGGCGTCATCGACGAACCGGCGCTGGTATGGTTTGTGATCCTTGTCGCGGTCACGCTGCAAACCTCGTTCCTGACGCCGCCCGTGGGGTTTGCACTGTTCTACCTGAAAGGCGTGTGCCCGCCTGAAATCAAGTTGACCGACATTTACAAAGGCATCGTTCCTTTTGTGATCCTGCAGTTGACCGGCCTGTTCTTCGTGTTCCTCTGGCCGCAACTGGCCACGTGGCTGCCTTCGGTGGCTTACTGAGGAGTTCCGGATGACCGATACCGATCTGATCAAGCGCTTTCAGGCCATTTGCGGGCGGCGTCATGTGCTGACAACCGCCCGCAGCACCCGCCGTTTTCGCCGGGGATTCAGATCGGGGGAAGGGGACGCGCTGGCGGTGGTGCGGCCTGCCACGTTGCTGGAACAATGGAAGGTGCTTGAGGCCTGTGTTGAGGCGGACAAGATCGTCATCATGCAGGCGGCCAACACCGGGCTGACCGAAGGCTCCACTCCAAAGGGGCGCTATGATCGCGATGTTGTGCTGATCAACACCCGCCGGATGGACGGCCTGCATCTGATAAACGAAGGCAAACAGGTTATCAGTTTACCCGGCTCGACCCTTTTCGCACTGGAAAAGTTGCTGGACCCGATCGGACGGCAACCGCATTCGGTGATCGGTTCGTCCTGTATCGGGGCGTCGGTTGTCGGGGGCGTGTGCAACAACTCGGGTGGGTCGCTGGTCGAACGTGGCCCATCCTATACCGAACTGTCGCTATTCGCGCGTATTGCGCAGGATGGAACGCTGGAGCTGGTCAATCATCTGGGCATCCACCTGGGCGACACGGTCGAAGAGATTCTGACTCGCTTGCAACAGGGCGACTTCGGGCCGGGCGATACTGAAACCGACAACCGAAAAGCCTCGGATACGGACTATGCCAGGCGTGTGCGGAATGTCGACGCGGATACACCGGCGCGCTTCAATGCCGATAAGTCGCGGCTCTACGAAGCGTCCGGTTGCGCCGGGAAACTGGCTGTTTTTGCAGTCCGGCTGGACACCTACCCGAAGAACAAAAATGCGCGCACATTCTATATTGGCGCAGTGGACACCGATGTTCTGACCGAACTGCGACGCCATATCCTGTCAGACTTCAAGACCTTGCCGGTCAGCGCTGAATACATGCACCAGGAGGTTTTCGATATCTCGGACCGATACGGCAAGGATACCATGGCTATGATCGACAAGCTGGGAACGGACCGGCTGCCGACTTTCTTTGCCATCAAGGGCGCGGTAGATGCGCGGCTTGAAGGTATTCCCGGTCTGACAAACTTCACCGACCGCTTCATGCAGTTCGCAATGCGATTCTGGCCGGATATCCTTCCGCAGCGGATGCGCGGGTTTCGCAAGCGATACCCGCACCACTTGATCCTGAAAATGCGCGACGGCGGTATCGACGAGGCCCGTGCCTTGCTCAGCGATATGGCGGGAAAGAAAAAGCTGGACTACTTCGAGTGTGATCCGCGTGAAGCGAAAATCGCGGGATTGCACCGTTTTGCAGCGGCTGGTGCCGCTATTCGTTACATGAAGGTACATGCGCATGAAGTTGAAGACATCATTGCGCTTGACATAGCGCTACGCCGCAATGACACCGACTGGTTCGAAGAATTGCCTTCGGAACTGGCCAAGCAACTTGTGGGCAAGCTTTATTATGGTCACTTCATGTGCCACGTTCTGCACCAGGACTATATTGTTAAGAAAGGTGCTGATCCCATAGCGATCAAAGCCGAGATGCTTAAGATCCTCGACCGCCGCGGCGCCGAATACCCGGCCGAGCACAATGTTGGCCATCTGTACCCCGCCAAACCCAATCTGGCTGATTTTTACAGATCTGTCGATCCCACGAACAGCATGAATCCGGGGATCGGCAGGATGTCCAGGAACAAGCATTATTCCTGATCCAGTTTCCAATGTTCTGCACACAGATGCCCTTAAATGTTTCGGGTATCAGCCTTTCTGTGCTGTAACGCCTGCCAAACCAGACCCTGAGCGTTTCTGGACAACTCGACTTCAATCTTAGGTTTCGGTTTTCAGTCAGGCTTAGGTCCCAATGTGGTCTTTGATCCGCCGGAGGAACTGACGTGAATTGCCGGTTCACAAGGCACGGAAACAGTGAGCATCCCGGGAATTGCTGGCGCAACAGAGGCAATAGACGCCGTTCTGACGTTTAGGCAAGTTGCACAAACCCATCACTATTCACTTGTTGAGACATGAAATTTCAGAACTGAAACTGAAGTGGCGAAAAAATTGCTCTTGAGTTCAGTCCTCCTCGTCGCGGTGGCTGTCCTCGGACTGATACCCGATCTGTCAGACGCACAATATGATCTTACGCTTGTCAATTTCGGGGCGGTGCAGCACGCGCACAGGTGCTTTCACTGCCACTAACGGTGGTGCTGGTCTTGATGACCATGGCGCGGGTAAGGTGGCGGAAAGAAGACAATCCGACCGACGGACTGGAAGACCGCAACGACGTGCGTATTCCCATCTCGCCAACCAAACCAACGCCGGGAGAGGCAACCGTGTCACAACTTATTGCTTCGCCTTTCGGCACCGTCATATTGTCGGAAATCTGCCACGAAAACGTGCTGGAACGGATGTTTGGCGAGAGCATGCCTAAAAGGCCGCCACGCAATCCGCGGTTACCAGCAGTGGGTGTCTATGAGATTTCAGTTGTCTTTATCCTGCTGATGGACTGGCCCGGTGTGCGTAAGGGTGACATCGAAGTGAAATACAGTAACGATACCTTGTCGATCTGCGCCGAAGCAAAGGGGCTGCAGCGGGATGATGGGCACTGGATTCTGCACGAACGCCGGATTGGCCGCTATGTGCGCGGAGTCAATCTGGTTCGCGCGATGGACCCTTCAAACATATCGGCCGGGTATACTGACGGGAATTTGCACCTGCCGATCAAGAAGCCCGCCAGTGATGTCGCAGATGCGGTCGACACTGTGAAAGGTTGAGCCAGCCATACTCCACCGGGGCGGAGTGGCCACCCCGGAAAGCGCGTACGCTGCTGCTATACCTGAGCTCTGGGTGCCGGGAAGAAGCTGTCTGGATGCATAATAATATCGAAATGGTGCATCCCCTTTTGCACGTCAAATGATACATCCCGACCGGCCTTGCGTAGTAGCGCAGCAAAATCCCGGCTTTGCCGGATAAATTCGCGTGTATCACGTTCGGCGACTGTGACGCGGGTGCGAACATCCGCTGGTGGCAGGTGATGGATCGGTGACAGGCTGGCGATATCTTTGTCGGTCAACTGCAGGGGTTTGTTGACCGATGTCTGCGCGATCGGCTCCAGATCATAGATGCCGCTGATCAGAACCAGGTCTCGGATCACCAAATCCGTCTGCTTCAGGTCTTCGCCAAATCGGTACAGTGCCATTGCCGCCAGATGCGCCCCGGCACTGTGGCCGGACAAAGTGATCCGGCCGGGGTCAAACCCCAGTTTCTCGGCCCGTTCTGCAAGCCACAACAGCGCCCGGCCGCATTCCGTGATCATCTCGTCCAGACGCGCTTTGGGGGCCAGTGTATAATTCAATGTTGCAAAGGCCTGACCCGCGCGAACCAGCGGCTTCGCGACCAAAGCTGACTCACGCTGGCTGAGCGCCTGCCAATACCCGCCGTGGACGAAAACGTGCAGCGGCGCGTTGGCTTCGCTTGCGGGAAAGAAATCCAAAATATTGGACTTGAGGTTCCCGTATTTCAGGTTTTCCAGCACTTCCAACTCGACACGTGCGGCTGCACTCATATCCGCGTAGGCCGCCAGATAATGAGAGATATCTCCGCCTACCATGACACTTGGTGAGTATTGTCTTTCCAGCTCGTCCGGGGAAAACCCGCGATAGGTCACTTCTTTTCTCCGCCCGCATAGAAAAGCTCGGAACGCATGTCGTACAAGTCGTGGAAGAACTTGAGCTCCAGCGCCTTTTTCAGGAAGGCGACACCGCTGGACCCGCCTGTGCCCGGTTGCATTCCGATAACCCGCTCAACGGCTGTTGCGTGGTCAAAGCGCCATCTTTGGAACAGTGTTTCGACATCCATCAGCTTTTCAGCCAGGGCATATAAGTCCCAATACTTGTCTTTGTTCCTGTAAACTTCGACCCAGATGTTCACGATGCGCGGATCACCCGCATATGGCTGGGAAAAATCCCGTTCGACAAGGTCCTGCGGAACATCGAAGCCCTGACGCGCCAGCATCATGATGACCTCGTCGTACAAAGACGGCTTGCTCAACGCGGCGTTCAGCTCCTCCATGACCTCGGGGTCGTGTTCATGAACCTTGAGCGTCGAGGTGTCCTTGTTGCCCAGAATGAACTCGATCTGGCGATAGCCATAGCTTTGGAATCCCGATGAACTTCCCAGCGCATCGCGGAACGTCATGTAGTCTGCCGGGGTCATGGTCAGCAGCGTTTCCCAGGCCGCAATCAGCTGACGCTGGATTGCCTTGATCCGATCAATGTTCTTGAGAGCGGGGCCAAAGGCGTCCTGGCGCAGAAAACGCCGGACTTCCACAAGTTGGTGATGCATCAGCTTCAGCCAAAGCTCGCTGACTTGGTGAATGATCACAAACAACAGCTCATCCGGTTCCGCAGGGTCCTGAAAGGTCTTCTGAATGCTCAGCAGGGTCTTGAGTTCCAGAAAGTCTCCGTAGCTGCTGCGGTGCTTGGTTGCGAAATCGGTAACCAGAGTGTCCTCGATGCCGCGCTTCAAAAGCCGCTGGTCCTTTTCCTCACTCGCCATTTTTGATCTCCTGAAAGCGGCGTTAACGCTATGCGTTTTCTATTCTTAACCTCTCTATGCCGACTTGGGCTGTGAGGCTACCGCGACATGCAGGGTCCGTTTCCTAATTGGCGTGATTAAGCCGCGTCGTTACGACCTATACGGGACGGTCCAATCCGAAGCCTAAATGAAACAGGAACCCGACCGTGTTTAAGGCCTGAATTTTGCGGTGCCACTTCAAAGTTGGGAGTTGGCTGGCGAGCGTGGACGACCTCGAAATTGAGGCTCCATGTCAACCGTTTAACCTGAGGTATCGGCGCGCCAGTTTTCTGGTGTTTTCCACAAATCGGCTGTTCCGATCTTCTGAGCCATCTTCGTGCAACCGGGTCGAAACCCAGCCTACATAAGTTGCCGATCTCAATGCCAGAAACAGATCAAGATGGTCCGTGTCAATCGGACGCTGTGATCGGTATCCGGCCAAAAGCGCAGCTTGCAGTTGATCATAATCGGGTTCCGCGAGGTTTTTGATCATACTTGTGGCGATGTCAAAAAGGCGAAAACCGAAACCGGAATCGTCAAAATCGATCAATGAGACCTGGCCATTCGCAATCATTACGTTCTCGCGCACCGGATCTGCATGGATCAGGCCATAGTCCAGTTCCGATTCAATGCGTTTCAAATCCCGCTCTGCCGTTTCACGGAAGCGCATGAACAGCGCTCGATCTTCATCGCCAAGCGTCGGGTTTTCCCAGAACGGGCCCCAAACGGGTTCCTGACCGACCAATCCCGGTCGGTCCCAGGACCAGCGCGAAAACCCTGCAGGGCGCTCCCACTCGTCGCTGATGGAGTGCAGGCGGGCCATTTCCCGGCCCAAGGAGTGGAAAAGGCCGATGCGGTCTTCGTGGTCGATCCCGGTTGTTGTCGACCCCAGTGGCCGCCCCGGCAACCAGGTCAGAACATCGACTTGCATGTTCTCAATGACCTCGAGAAAGTTGCCCCGGGTGCTGGCAATGGGTTCAGGTACCCCGACATGTTCTGCGGCCAACACACCCATCCATTCCAGTTCCGACCACAGTTCGGCATCTGTGCGATAGCCGGGACGATGCAATCGCAGCGCAAAGCTGCGTCCATCCAGCTGTACCTGATAAACGTGGTTTTCGCGGGCCGCTGCCAACGTGCAAACTGCGTCTTGAAACCCCCAAGGCGCCAGTGCCTTTTCTGCCGCGTCTATCATGAGCAAATCGGTGTTTCGGCCAGAACGTCGTCCAGTGTGTCAAACAGCAAGTCGGCATTCTCGACCGAGAAAGGCATCGGAGGGCGGATTTTCAGAGTGTTCTTGTGACGCCCCAGTTTGGAATGAATGATCCCACGCTGCCGCATTTCGTTGATCACCCGGTCCGTGAAGGCGCTGGCGGGTTCCTTGCTGTCCCGATCCAGCACCATTTCCGCTCCGAAGATCAGGCCCGAGCCGCGCACGTCGCCGATGAACTCGTACTTCCGGGCCAAAGCCCCCATGCGCGATTGGGCGTGTTTCCCGACCGTTCTGGCATTTTCCAGCAATTGCTTGTCTTCGATCTCTTCCAGCACGGCCATAGCCGCTGCGCACGAGACTGGGTTGCCGCCAAACGTATTGAAATAGCGATAGCCCTTGCGGAATTTGGTCAGTATTTCGGTGCGTGTGACGACACCACCCACCGGGTGACCATTGGCCATCGGCTTGCCAAGTGTCATGATATCCGGCACCGCGCCCATTTTCTGATGCGCCCACATATGGGTGCCGGTGCGGCCAAAACCGGATTGTACCTCGTCGCAAATCAGTAGCCCTCCGGCCTTGCGGACAACATCGGCGGCGGGCTTCAGCCAGCCATCGGGATGATCCGGAAAGCCTTCGTTCAGGAAGTAGGGGCAGACAATCAGGGCTGCAAACCCAAGACCGGACTTCTCATGTTCGGCGATTTGTTCGGCCACCGCATCCGCGAACCTGGCGCCGTCCGGGTCCGGGGTGCGAAAGCTGTCGGGCGCTTCGACAAAGCGGAAATACTGGCCCAGCCCAAAACCCACGGCGGGGATGTTCGATTTGCTCAACTGACTGACCAGCGAGGTGTTGCCGTGATAGGTCGCATCGGTTGCGATGATACCGCGCCTGCCAGTCATGCCCTCGGCCATGCGCAGGGCGATGTCATTGGCCTCGGAACCGGTGCAGGTCAGGATCGCCGTGTCCAGCGAGACATCCATTGTCCCGGTGAGCCTTTCTACATAATCAAGAATACCGTCATGCAGGTATCGCGTGTGCGTATTGAGCGTGCTTGCCTGTCGGCAGATCGCCTCGACCACGCGCGGGTTGCAGTGGCCCACATGTGGAACGTTGTTGTAGCAATCCAGGTATCTGCGCCCTTCGGCGTCCCACAGCCAGACGCCTTCGCCTTTCACGAAATGAACAGGCTCGTCATAAAAGGTCGAGACGTTGGGACCCAGCAGCCTGGTTCTGCGTTCGATCAGTTCTGCGGATTGTTCAGACAACATTTCAGAGCTTTATCCAGGCTGTTTTCAAGTCCACATATTTTTCAAGCGCGTGCAGTGATTTGTCGTGCCCGTTGCCGGATTGACGTACCCCGCCCAGCGGCACCGTCAGATCGGAACCGCCATAAGTATTCACATGCACGATACCCGCCCGCACGCCTGCCACCATGCGGTGCGCCCGGCTGAGGTTTGACGTCCAGACGCCTCCGGCCAGCCCGTATACAGTGGCATTGGCCAGGCGGATCGCTTCTTCCTCGTCCTTGAAGGGTGTCACCGCAAGAACCGGGCCGAATACCTCGTTCTGAAACAGGTTATCGGTCTCTTTCACACCCGCCATCACCGTCGGCGCCATATAGTAGCCGCCGGATTCGGTCAGGATACGGTAACCGCCGGTGCGGCGTTCGGCACCTTCAGCTTCGGCCCTGGTGACGAAGTCCAGATTGGCTTCCAGCTCGGGCAGGCTGTGAACGGCGCCGATCTGGCTGTTCAGATCCAGCGGATCACCCACGCGGAAACTCTCGGCGTGGCGCGAGATTTCGGCCACGAAGTCTTCATAGATGTCTTCCTGCACCAGCAGGCGAGACCCCGCAACGCAGACCTGTCCCGAGTTGCGGAAGATACCCGCTGCCGAAACCTTCGCGGCCTCGGCCAGATCGGGGGCATCGTTGAAGACGATGTTGGCGGATTTTCCGCCAAGTTCCAGATAGCAGCGTTTCAAGTTCGACCGTGCGGAATATTCCAGCAGACGGCGGCCTGTTGCGCCTGATCCTGTGAACACCATGATGTCCACGTCCATCGACAGCGCCAGCGCCTCGCCCACGACTGATCCGCGCCCCGTAACAACGTTGAACACGCCGTCCGGAACGCCTGCCGCAGCCGCAAGTTCGGCGATTTTCAGCAGGCTGAGAGAGGCGCTCTCTGCCGGTTTCAGAACAATGGAATTGCCCGAAGCCAGAGCAGGTGCGATCTTCCAGCTTCCGATCATCAGCGGAAAGTTCCAAGGCACGATTGCACCCACGACACCCACCGGAGCGTGGTGGATCAGTCCCAGTACGTCATGTCCGGTCGGGGCGACCTGACCGTAGACCTTGTCTATCGCCTCGGCATAATAGCGAAAGGTGCCAGCGGCCGAGAGCGCCTCGGCCTTATAGGCCATGTTGATCTCGGTTCCGTTGTCACGCACGCCCAGAACGGCGATCTCGAGTGCGTGGCTTTCGATGAGATCGGCCAGCTTCAGCAGCACTTTCTTGCGGCCAGCAGGCGACATACGGGACCAGCGGCCATCTTCGAACGCCAGGCGCGCGGCGTGCACCGCCGTGTCAACGTCCGAAAGCGTTCCCTCGGCAATGCGTGCCAGGGGCTGACCGTCGATGGGCGACAACACTTCCTGCTGCGCCCCGTTCTCTGCGGCCTGATAGGCACCATTGATGAAATGACCACGAGGGGAGATTTCCTGCGCGCGCAGCTCATCAATCGAGGTCTGGTCCATGAGGGTTATCCTTGCTGTGTCGAGTCTTCGTCGCCAATCGGCTGCGGTTTGATCCGTTCCTTGTGTTCCTTCACCAGCGTGCGGATATGCAGCAGAATGATGCCAAGGATCATTATGAACAGGATCGCTGCGATTGGCCTGTCAATGAAATCGAGCGGCGTTTTGACCCGCGCCATGGCGCTGCGCAGCTTGACCTCCATGATGCCGCCCAGAACCATGCCCAGAATGATCGGCACGATCGGCAGGTTCAGACGTTTTAGGATCAGACCAAACACTCCGAACCCTGCAGCGATGGCGCAGTCGGTGACCGAATTGCGCAGACTGAACACCCCGACAAAAGACAAAGTCAGGATCATGATGCCCAGGAACCGGGTCGGGATCTGAATGATCTTCAGCAGCAGATTTGTCGAGAACAAGAGAAAGACCAGAACGATCACGTTCAGCAGGATCAGCGACATGTACAGTGCCAGAACAAAATCCATCTGCTCGGCAAACAGTTGCGGCCCGGGGACCACGTTGTGGACATAAAAGACCGACAGCATCATCGCCGTCAGCGCCTCACCCGGGATACCCAACGCCAGCAAGGGGATCATTGCGGCACCTGGGACCGCATTGTTAGCAGCCTCAGATGCAACCAGACCTTCGGGAGAGCCATTGCCGAAAGCCTCCGGAGTTTTCGAGCTTTTCTGCGCATAGGTGTAGGACAGGAATTGCGAAGTGAATTCGCCGGTTCCGGGGATCATGCCCATCAGGACACCTAACGAAGACGACACCGTCGCGATGCGCTTGATGCCCAACAGTTCTTTGAGGCCGGCGAAGATGTTGCCTCGAACATGCGCCTCACCGGGCGCGTGTTCCTTGTCGACCAGAAGCAATAGGGCCTGGCTGATGGCAAACAAACCCAGCACAACGACAATAAGGTCGATCCCCGAGGACAACCAGCTTTGGTCAAACGTAAAGCGCTTGGTGTATTTGACGGGCTCCAGCCCGACCGTGTTCAGGAAGATGCCGAAGAAGGCCAGCATTGCCGCCGAAAATGTCTGGCCACGATGGGCCAGGATCACCAGAAGGATGCCCAGAAACGCGGCCAGAAAGATCTCGCGGCTGCCGAAATGCGGGGCGACCCATGCCAGAACCGGGGACAGGATGATCAGGCAGAGGATCGAGAAGATGCCGCCAAAGAAAGACGCGGAATAAGCCAGCGACAGCGCGCGATGGCCCTCGCCCCGCTTAGTCATTGGATAACCGTCATAGGTTGTCAGCGCATTCACTGCCGTGCCCGGCGTGTTGATCAGAATTGCAGGGATTGCGCCGCCGTACATCGATGAGCCGTAGATACCCAGCAGCAGGGTCAGACCAACAATAGGCTCGAAGGCGAACGTAGCAGGCAGCAGAATGGCGATGGCGACAGCCGCCCCGACGCCGGGCAGTGCGCCGATGATGACTCCGCCAACAGACCCGATGAGCAGTGCGATCAAAACCTGCCATTGGGCCAGAATTGCAAAGCCGGAAATCAGATTGTCCATAGCGGCCTCACAGATAGGTCAGGGCAAAGACGCGGACGGAGTCCGGAAGGAACTCGTAAACCCGACCTGCCGGGATATTCACCTGAAGAAATGCTCTGAAAAGAATAGCGACGCTGGCGCCGAACAGCAGTGAAATCCCGATTGCGCCCGGCGTTCGAAAACCGGTGCGCACGGCCAGAAAAGCGGCGAACAGCATGGTTGAGGGCAAGTACCCCAGCCACGGCACGGCCACCACGTAGATCAGGAAATAGACAACATATTCAAGAGACATGAGCCAGAAAGTAAGCTCTCTCCAGCGCCCGGGAATACGGGGGGAAACGGCTGAGCCGATCAGATGCAGGGCGCTGAAAATCACCATGCCCCATATGGCGATGGTCGGCCACAGCGACGGCTGCGCAAACCATTTGGTGCGCTTTACCAACTTTGTCTCGGTGCCCAACTGGCTGAGCAGGAACAACGAGAAGGCAAGGAAAAAGACGGCAAAGATGATGTCGCCAGGTCGGCGATACCTTCTGAACATGTCCTGAAGCGTTTTTGCAATCATCATGTCCCTCCCCGACATGCAACAAGGCGCGGGCTTTCCACCCGCGCCCTGTTAGGTGCTTATTCGCCCAGAATCTCTTCGATTTTCGCGAACGACGCTTTGTCCTGTTCGATTTGCGCATTTGACGCGTCAGGATCCTGCCAGTAGATCAACGCACCGGTCTCTTCAGCCAGCTTTTTGGCCTTGTCGGATTCCAACGCCTTTTGCGCGGCGGCAGTGATCTTTTCACGGGCATCTGCCGGAGTATCCTTGTGCACGAACAATCCGTTCCACAACGCAAGCGGCAGATCCGGGTTCATTTCGACAACCGTTGGTGTGTCCGGTACAAGCGAAATACGTTCGCCACCGATGCTGGCCAGGATGTTCACGTTGTCGAGGCAGGGCAGCACGAGTTGCAGCGTGGTATTGATGACGTCCACGTCACCTGACGCCAATGTGTTGCAGTCCAGCGCGTCGAACGCCGCTTCGCTTGCAAAGTCGAAGCCGCTGCTGACCGCAGCCGCAAACGTAACCTGCGTGGGCGGCAGGACCGAGCCGAAATGGCCAAGCGCCACATCGTTTTCCTTGCCATATGCAACAAGTTCGCCCCAATTCGAGAATGGCGCATCTTTGCTGGATGCGATCACGAACGGATAGGTCAGGAAAATTCCGATAGGGTCGAATGGATTCGGGTTCAGCTCCGGGATTCCGATCTCGGGCCCGATGACCGGAACGCCAATAACGAATGAACCGATGGTGTAGCCATCCGCCGGAGCCGTTGCGACCTCAACCGCGCCGGGGAAGGGGCCGCCGCCGCCGCCGGGTTTGTTCACTACCGCAGCGGGAACACCGTACATGGCCTGGAATTCATCCGCGATCATCCGGGTCAACACGTCTTCCAGATCGCCCGGAGGCCACGGAACCACAAAGGTCACCGGCTTTTCCGGGTATTCAGCAAGTGCTGCTGTTGCAGAGGCTGCAAAAACGGCAGCGGTTAGAAATTTTTTCATTGACGCCTCCCTGGCTGGTTCATTATTTGAACCGAAGTAACAACAATAATGTTGCTTTGTTAAATGCTTTCTGTCAAGTATTACATGCGAAGGAGAGAAAAACGCATGGGCACCGCTCTTAATGCTTTGAAATTGCTCGAGTTGTTTTCAAGTGCTCAGCCGGAGATCGGTCTGAGCAACCTTGCCAGGCTGTCCGGCATGAACAAGGCAACGACTCTCCGCCACCTTCGCGCGTTGGAAGAGTTTGGCCTGATCGAACAAAACCCGCACTCCAAGTCCTATGCGATCGGACCGGCTGTGGTGCGTCTTGCCGCGCTGCGGGAAATCGCAAATCCGGGGCTTGAGGGCGCGCGCGCAAGGATGCAGTCCGCCATGCAGGTAATCGGCGAAAGCATGCACCTTTCGCTGCTGCAACAAGGCAAATTGCAGACCGCTCTGGCGCTGGAAACCACGCGGTACACCGTGCGGGTCAGCCTTGATCCGGCGGAAATTTTGCCGATCAATGCAACGGCCTCCGGCCTGTGCCTGCTGAGTTTTGGCCCCGCTCACCTGCTTGAGGATCTGGATGGCCAGGCCTTGACGTCCTACACAGCGGAAACCCTAGTGTCCCCTGACCTGATACGTGAACGGGTTTCTGAGATCAGGCGCAAGGGCTGGTCAAACAGCGCAGGCGGGTTTGAAGCAGGCGTTTATGGATACGCCGCGCCTGTCTTTGGAATTGATCAGGTGGCAATAGGCACAATCGCAATTGCGGTGCCTGAAATTCGTGCAAACGGCGATCATCTGCCTTTGATCCTGACGACATTGCATTCCCTTTCGCTCGAACTGACTGCGAATTTCGGTGGTCAGTTTCCGCGAAACTTCCCAACCGCGTTCCAGCCCTGACCGATGGGCGGACAAGATCATCGGAGACCCGTGATATGAAAGACTCCAATTTCCTGAAGGAAAACAACGCGCGCCATTTCTGGCACCCAATGGCACATCCTGCCGACAGTCAAAACAATCCGCCCACCATCCTGACCGGAGGGGAAGGGGTCAGCATCATCGATATAGACGGCCACAAGGCCATCGACGCGGTTGGCGGGTTGTGGAACGTCAATCTGGGTTATTCCTGTGATCCGGTGAAGCAGGCCATTACCGATCAGTTGAATACGCTGCCGTATTACTCGACCTTCCGGGGCACCAGCAACGACAAGGCGATTGAGCTGTCCTATGAGTTGGCGCAGTTTTTCGAGCCTGATGGTCTGACCCGAGCTTTCTTCACTTCGGGCGGATCGGATTCAGTTGAAATCGCGCTGAAGCTTGCGCGACAGTATCACAAAGTGCGGGGCGAGGCCGGCCGGACAAAGTTCATCAGCCTCAAGCAAGGATACCACGGCACCCATTTCGCGGCCGCTTCGGTCAATGGCAACCAGAAGTTCCGCGCGGCTTACGAGCCGATGATGCCAGGCTGTTTCCACGTGCCTGCGCCTTGGACCTATCGCAATCCGTTCGACGAAACAGACCCCGAGCGTCTGGCGCAGCTTTGCGTCAAGGCGCTGGAGGCCGAGATCGCATTCCAGGGGGCAAATACCGTCGCCGCATTCATCATGGAGCCGGTTCTGGGCGCAGGCGGCGTGATCCCACCACACAAAAGCTTCATGCCGATGGTGCGCGAGGTCTGTTCGAAAAACAGTATTCTTCTTATATCGGACGAGATCATCACTGCTTTTGGTCGTACCGGCAGCGAAAGCGGCGCGCGGCATTGGGGTGTGCAGCCCGACATCATGACGACAGCCAAGGCGATCACCAACGGCTATTTCCCATTCGGTGCGGCAATGATTTCGGGCGCAGTCGCCGAGGTTTTTGAAGGCGACACCACCGGCAGGGCGTCTGTCGATCAGGGCTATACCTATTCCGGCCATCCGGTCGGCGCAGCGGCTGCGCTGGCGGCTCTGTCTGAAATCAATCGTCTGCGTGTTTGGGAAAATGCCGCGGCCCGCGGTGAAGAACTTTTTACCGGATTGAAAAAACTGGCTGAAAAACACGACGCAATCGGAGATGTGCGCGGGGGTGAGGGCCTGATGTGTGCGCTGGAACTGGTATCCGATCGTGCAACCAAGGCGCCGATTGCCAAGCATCTGCCCTTGCAGGTGCAGAAGGCAGCATATGAAGATGGCGTGATGGTCCGTGTGTCGGGCAACAACATCATTCTGTCGCCACCGCTGGTCATTACGTCCGATGATGTGGCCAAGATCCTGTCGGCACTGGATACCGGTCTGTCGACGCTGTAGATGCGTGGCTGGCCCCGTCCGGTTTGGCCGGGGTCAGACCTTGACGGCCTGCAACTCCTCAAGCAGGTCCAAAAGTTCGTCTAGCTTGTCCTGACCCATCTGCTCTTCAATGCGATCATAAATTGCAAGGGATGTCGGAAGGTTTTCGGTCAGGATTCCACGGCCTGTATCCGTGATCTTCACCATGGACCGGCGCTTGTCCTGACTGTCCTGGCGGCGTGTAATCTGTCCGTCTGCTTCCATTGCGCGCAGAATGCGGGTGAGGCTGGGTAGCAGAAGGCAGGCCTCTTTCGAGATGGCGCTTTGTTCCATTTCACCAAATTCGTCCAGAACGCGAAGAATGCGCCACTTCTGTTCTGTAAGCTGAATGTTGTTCAACATGTCCCGAATGGGCGCCATGACTGTTTCGCGGGCACGCAGCAGCGCAATCGGAAGCGCGCGGGAAGTGCTTTTGGTGTGGCTTTGTGTGGTCATGCCGTTTTCTAGAGCGCTGCTTCCGGAATTGCAAAGATTAACAAGTCAAGTTCTTGACACTTGGTAGCATAATTACTAAACATGTTTAGTAATTGAGGAGAAGGGAACCATGCCGCATTTCCACATCGATTACTCTGGCAACCTTGAAGACTGGGTCGATATGGATGGTTTGTGCGAGTGTGTGCGCGCAACGGCCGCCGCAATTGACACGTTTCCGGTGGCAGGTATTCGCGTACGCGCCACGCGGGTCGATCACTATTCCATTGCCGACGGCAACCCGGCGCATGGTTTTGTCGATATTTCGATCCGACTGCGCGCCGGTCGCCCCGAAGACGTCAAGCAGGACGCAACGCAGCGCATATTCGAAGCGGTAAGGGCGTATCTTGAACCGGCCCTTTCGAAGCACTCCATCGCTCTGTCGCTTGAGATGCGCGACATCGATCCGGACCTTTCGCCCAAGACCGGCACTATCAGAGAGCATCTGGGCCGGGACCAATTGGCTGCAACCCAGCAGGAGACCTGAACCATGAGCGCCTTGGACAACAATATCGAAAAATTGGCGGGGTTTCTGGCCCGGTTCAAAGAGACAGGCATCAAGAACCGCATTGCGGGCGAAGATCGCGACGGGGCGGCGGGGGTGTTTCAATCCACTTCGCCAGTGGACAAGTCCGTGATCTGCGATGTTGCCCATGGAACGGCGGATGACATCGATGCGGCGGCCAAGGCAGCCCACTCGGCATTCGCCGCGTGGCTCGATATGCCCGCTACTGAACGCCGCCGCATCCTGCTGAACGTGGCCGACGCGATCGAGGCGCGTGCCGAGGAAATTGCCCTGTGTGAGTGCTGGGACACCGGTCAGACCCTGCGTTTCATGTCCAAGGCGGCGTTGCGCGGTGCCGAGAACTTCCGTTATTTCGCCGATCAGGTGGTGCAGGCAAGGGACGGACAGCATCTTAAGTCGCCGACCCTGATGAACATCACCACTCGCGTTCCAATTGGCCCGGTTGGTGTCATTACGCCGTGGAACACGCCGTTCATGCTGTCGACCTGGAAGATCGCGCCGGCACTGGCAGCGGGTTGTACCGTCGTTCACAAACCGGCCGAAGATTCACCGCTGTCGGCGCGTTTACTGGTCGAAATTTCGGAAGAGGCCGGTCTGCCCAAGGGTGTTCTGAACACCGTGAACGGGTTTGGACCGGATGCCGGTAAGGCGTTGACCGAACATCCGCTGATCAAGGCCATTGCTTTTGTCGGAGAAAGCCGCACCGGCAGCATCATTACCAAGCAGGGCGCGGATACGCTCAAGCGAATGCACCTGGAACTGGGCGGCAAGAACCCGGTGATTGTCTTCGATGACGCCGACCTGGACCGCGCGCTGGATGCTGTGATTTTCATGATCTACTCGATCAATGGGGAACGTTGCACATCGTCTTCGCGTTTGCTGGTCCAAGACACCATCAAAAACGAGTTCGAGGCCAAGCTGGTAGAACGCGTGAACAACATCAAGGTCGGTCACCCACTGGACCCGGCGACCGAGATCGGCCCGCTGGTAACGGAAGAGCACTACAATAAAGTCACCTCGTATTTCGACATCGCCAAAGACGATGGCGCGACTATCGCAGCCGGCGGCGTCAAAGTGGGGGACGAAGGGTATTTCGTGCGGCCAACCTTGTTTACAAATGCCAACAACCAGATGCGCATCGCGCGCGAGGAAATATTTGGTCCGGTTCTGACGTCCATCCCGTTCTCGACCGAAGAAGAGGCGCTACAGATCGCAAATGACACGCCTTACGGCCTTACCGGTTACGTCTGGACCAACGACCTGACGCGTGCCCTGCGGTTCACGGATAAACTGGAAGCAGGGATGATCTGGGTGAACTCGGAAAATGTGCGCCACCTGCCCACGCCCTTCGGCGGGGTCAAGGCGTCGGGTATCGGCCGGGACGGCGGCGACTGGAGTTTTGAATTCTACATGGAACAAAAGCATGTTGGCTTTGCCACCGGTCAGCACAAGATCATGCAACTTGGAAAATAATATCGTGCAACCTGATCCCTTGGCAGGGGTTGGCTGACTATAGTTGAATCAGGAATTGCGCATCATTGGTCCATCAAACGCTCGGACCATAGGACGTTCTGGCAGTCAGGCCTGACGTCACGATCATAAGGAGGAACCGTCATGGGAAAGATTGTACAGGCCGCGAAAATCACGCATGTGCCCAGCATCTGGATGTCCCACACGATGCCGAAATACAAAGGCATCCGGCAACCTGCCATCGACGGATATGCGCGCCTGCGACAGGATGCAATTGACCGCAAGGTAGATACGTTTGTTGTGTTCGACACCCACTGGATCACCAATCAGGGTTTCCATCTGAACACAAAAGAACACCACAAAGGCCGTTTCATCAGCCACGAGTTGCCGCACATGCTGGCGGACATGGAGTTTGACTATCGCGGGGATCACGAATTGGGGGAAACCATCCTAGACGTCTTGCGTGAGCGGGGGGAGAGGGCCCTTGGCCATTCACATCCAGATATGGGCATGGAGTACGGCACCCTTTTGCCCATGCATTTCATCAATGACGGTGTAAATGCGCGGGTGCTACCCGTCGCGGTCAACCAGTTCTCGTCGATTGCCGAAAACCGTGTCTGGGGCGAGGCCATCGCCGAAGGTATCCGCCGTTCCGACCGCAATGTGTCAATTCTCGCATCGGGTTCGCTGAGCCATGACTTTACGCCCAACGAGCGCTCGGTCGAAGGGCTGAACGCCGTGAATGGCGAGTTCAATCGTCAGATGGATATGCGTGTGCTGGAACTGTGGGAACAGGGTCGGTTTGAAGAGTTCCTTGAAATGCTTCCCGACTACGCCAGGAAATGCACGGGTGAGTGCGCGATGAACGACACCGCATTGCTGTTCGGCGCGCTGGGTTGGGGCAGCTACAAGGGCCAGATCGATATTTACACACCGTATTTCGGAAGCTCCGGCACGGGGCAGGCCAACATCAGCTTCTCGGTCTGAGGTCGGGACGCGGGTTCGTATGCTATGTTTTCTCTGCATGGGTGGCAGCAAGGCCGCCGAGGAGGCCTGATGCGTTTTGCAACTTACACCGCCAATGGCGAAACCTTTTTCGGTGCCATTACCAAGGACGGCGCAATTGCGCTTAACGGCGAATTTCCTAGCCACAGCAGTTTGTTCGAAGTTATCGCCGCAGGTGCGTTCGACCAACTGGTCGAAAAAGCGGACGGCAAACCCGTAACTCACGAAGATTTCACCTATGAAATGGTGATGCCCGACGCCCGCCGTATCCTCTGCGTCGGCGTGAACTTCCCTGACCGCAACGCGGAATACAAGGATGGCAGCGCGCAACCGAAATACATGTCTTTGTTCCCGCGTTTTGCCAGTGGCTTTACGGGACATGACTGCCCTCTGATCCGCCCGCCGGAGAACCACACGCTGGATTACGAAGGCGAGGTGGCCATCGTGATCGGCAAGGCGGGCCGCAGGATTTCGCAAGACGACGCCTATGATCACATCGCGGCACTGACGCTTTGCAATGAGGGTACGATCCGCGATTGGGTGCGCCACGCCAAGTTCAACGTCACACAGGGCAAGAACTGGGACAGAACGGGCGCGATCGGCCCATGGTTGGTACCGTTCACTGATGCAGCGCAACTGGATGACGCCCGCATACAGACCCATGTAAACGGAGAATTGCGTCAGGACGATACGTTGAGTCGGATGATGTTCCCGATCCGGCGCGAGATCGAGTACATCTCGACCTTCATGACGCTACAGCCCGGCGATATCATTGTCACCGGGACGCCAACCGGCGCAGGTGCACGGTTTGACCCGCCGAAATACCTGGTCCCCGGCGATGTGATCGAGGTTTCGGTCGACGGCATCGGCACCCTGCGCAACACCGTCGAGGATGAACAGGTATGACCCCCGAAGATCACGCTCGCGCCGCCGCCGATCTGTTGCGGGCCGAGCAGACGCGCGAACAGATCGGTCTGCTGACACAGCGGCATCCCGACATGGGAATGGACGATGCCTATGCGGTGCAGAACGCCATCCATCGCGCCAAACTGGCCGAAGGGCGCAAGGTGATTGGCTGGAAAATCGGGCTGACCTCGAAGGCGATGCAATACGCGCTGAATATCGACATTCCAGACAGTGGCATCCTGTTCGATGACATGGCCTTTGAAAATGGTGGCACAGTGCCTGCGGGCCGTTTCATCCAGCCTCGGATCGAGGCCGAGATTGCCTTTGTCATGAAAACCGCCTTGGCTGGGGAACATGTAACCCGCGCGGACGTCATTGCTGCGACTGATTATGTCGCGCCGTCCATCGAAATTCTCGACACTCGCATTCAGCGGGTCGATCCAAAGACCGGGAAGGCACGCACCGTGTTTGACACGATCAGCGACAACGCCGCCAATGCCGGCATCGTACTGGGTGCAGAACGCCGCGCCATCGACACTTTCGATTTGCGCTGGGTTGGCGCACTGACATTCCGTAATGGCGAGATCGAAGAAACCGGCCTGGGTGCAGGTGTTCTGAATGATCCTGTCGAAAGCGTTGTCTGGCTTGCCCGGCGCATGGCACAATATGGTCAGAGCATCGAGCCGGGCCAGGTGATCCTGTCGGGTAGCTTCATTCGCCCTGTCGAATGTCCTTCGGGCACCGAAATCCACGCCGATTTCGGCTCGTTCGGCTCGGTCGACATACAATTCGCTTAAAGGAGGCTCAGAATGCCCGCGCCACAGAACCCGTTCAAAGCCGCACTGAAGGCCGGGCAACCTCAGATCGGTTGCTGGTTGGGCATGGCCGATGCCTATGCCGCTGAAATAGCGGCCACATCACGGTTCGACTGGCTATTGGTGGATGGTGAGCATGCGCCCAACGACCTGCGCGCGGTATTGGAGCAAGTGCGCGTTATCGACGGTTCGGGCAGCCATCCGGTGGCCCGGTTGCCGATTGGCGAGACCTGGATGATCAAGCAGTATCTGGATGCCGGGGTGCAGACCATTCTTGTGCCGATGGTCGAAAGCGGTGATCAGGCGAGGGAACTGGTTCGGGCTGTGCAATACCCGCCGCTAGGTGTCCGGGGGGTTGGTTCATCAATGGCGCGGGCTTCGCGATTTGGCGCAATTCCGGACTACCTGACAACAGCGGACGAACAGGTGTGCCTGCTGGTTCAGGTTGAGAACCGACTGGGGATGGCCGCTCTGGATGACATACTGACAACGGATGTGGACGGTGTTTTTATTGGCCCTGCCGATCTTGCCGCGGATATGGGCCACCTGGGTGACGCCAGTCATCCCGATGTGGTCGAGGCGATTTTTGATGCCCTGACGCGGATCACCGCCGCTGGCAAGGCCGCGGGTATCCTGACACTCGACCCGGGAATGCAACGCAAATGCCTGGATTTGGGCGTGACCTTTCTGGCGACAAGTATTGACGTAACCCTGTTTGCCTCGGCTATGCGCGGCGCTGCCGACGCGGCGCTGGCGTTGTTGCCGGACCAAAGTGTCACGGGCGTTGCACAGACAAGTGCTGGCAGCAAATGTCTACAGCAGTTGTGCAAGCATTGGTCCCACAAGGCCGAAGTTTTCTTTGACGACACCAATGGGAGTGTGGCCTTCGAGAACGGCAATGCTGTCACGCTGACGGCGGACGAAACCAGCCTGACCATCTCGGCCGCAACCGGACCCCGGGGCGACCTTGCCCGGTGGCAAGAGGTGATCGAAGCCCACCTGGCGCGGTTTGCTTTTCGTGAGGAGTTCAGCATCGACTGGGCGTCTTAGTCACATTCTGACATGCAGACGAGGGTGCGGTGGCATGATCGTCGTGTCATTTCTGGATTATGCCTTTGAGGGGAGATCGCAATGAAAACTGTCGACAAAGCCATGATGCTGCTGCGCCAGTTTTCTTTGGAAAGCCTCGAAATTGGTCTGAACGACCTGGCAAGGGCAACAGGGCAGGACAAGGCGGTCACGCGCAGGCTGCTGGTCTCACTCATCAGTCATGGGTTCATCGAACAGAACCCTGAGAACCGAAAATACCGGTTGGGCCACGGATTTCTCTCGCTGGCCAGGTTGAGAGAGGCCACCGTACCGATGGTGAAAGCAACGCAAATCGTATCGCAATGGTTGTCCGCCCAGGCAAATGAAACAGTGCATGTCGGTATTCCCGGCGACAAGGGGATGGCGACCGCGGCCTTCACCTTGCCGCCGCGTGGGAATGTGATCAACCTGCGGCCCGCGGATTCCTACCCATTTCATTCGTCGTCTTCCGGCCTTGCGTATTTGTCGTTCTGTTCGGATCAGACGCGCGAGCAATTGTTGGCACTCAAACGGGAAAAGCTGACGCCGTACACCGTGACGGATTTGGAGATGCTCAGGAAGCTGATCTCGGAGACCCGAGCCCGAGGGTTTGCCTGCAGTCGCAATGCAGTTGACATCGGCGTTGCCAGCGTAGCGATGCCGTTTTTCACCGTTGGCAAGGATCCTTCGGGAACCGTTGCCATTGCCGTTCCCGACGCGAGTTTGGATGAAGCCCGAACAGAGGAACTGGCCTTGCTTCTTCAAACCGCAGTGGAAAAGCTTGAAATCGCACTGACTGGCGCACCAAGGCCTTGATGAGGCATCGGTGCGTTATTCGCACCAATGGTGCGAATTATTGTGATTACTGACCTTTCTTTGGCACACATGACCCGACAGCGCAGGGTGGATCCGGCAAAGCCTGACCCCACGGCGTTTGTGATCCGAAACCCCGAAGATCGGCTGCTTTGCAGACTGAAGGATTGTTTTGATGCCCGACCCTTTTCCTGAACAAGCGCCTGTAGTGATCATCGGTGGTGGTATCATCGGCATCTCGACCCTGTATCATCTGGCAAAGCGCGGCGTTCCTGCAGTTCTGGTCGAGCGACGGAAGATCGCCAGCGGAACAACCTGGCATGCAGCCGGGATCGTCGGGCAGTTACGCGACAGCACGGCACAGACCGAGCTGGGCAAATATACAGCGCGCCTTTTCAGTGATCTGGAAATCGAAACTGGACAGGCAACCGGCTACAAGCCAAACGGCACGATCAATCTGGCAATCGGCGATGTGCGCCACGAACAACTGCTGCGCAGCCACGACCACGCCGCGCGCATGGGGATCGAGACCTTCATGCTGCCCCGCGATGAGTTGAAAGAGAAATGGCCATGGATCGAAACCGACGACGTGAAATCCGCATTCTTTGTTCCGTCGAATGGCCAGGTGAACCCGCTTGACGTTACGGTCGCGCTTAGCAAGGGCGCGCGGGCCATGGAGGCACAGGTGTTCCAAAACACCAGGGTTGATCGTCTTGTCATCCGGGATGGCAAGGTGGTTGGTGTCGACACAGAAAGGGGCGAGATTGCGACCAACAAGGTGTTGCTGGCGGGCGGCATGTGGAGCCACCTGTTTGCCAAGGCACACGGAGTAACCGTGCCGCTGCACGCGACTGAACATTTCTATATTGTCACCGAACCTGTGGAGGGCCTGCTCAGGACCCAGCCGATTTTGAACATCGCCGAAGAGCGGACCTATTGGAAAGAAGACACTGGCAAGCTGCTGATCGGGTCATTCGAAAAGCATGGCAAGCCCTATGGCAGGAACGGCATCCCCGAAGACTTCGAATTCGACGAGCTGCCGTTTGACATGGAACATGTCGAACCGAATCTTGAGAAGATGTTCGAACGCATGCCTGCACTGGGCGAGATGGGCATACAGACTTTTTTCAACGGGCCCGAGAGTTTTACACCCGATGGACGTCCCTATCTGGGTCCGACCAGCGAAATCAAAGGACTGTTTGTCGCCGCCGGCATGAACTCGAACGGAATCCTGAACTCGGGTGGTGTTGGCCTGACAATGGCGGAATGGATGACTGACGGCGCGCCGTCGCGGGGCATGGGCCCGATGCTGGCCCGCCGGGCGCACCCATTCCAGCGCAATACCAAATACAATCATGACCGCAGCGCCGAGTCAGTGGGCTTCCATTATGGCGTCAACTGGGTCGGACGGCAGGTCCATTCGGCACGCGGAGTGCGTCGGGTGCCGTTGCATGATCGGCTGAAAGAGGCAGGCGCGACATTTTCCGAGCGGATCGGCTGGGAGGTGCCGATGTACTTCGACCCCGAAAAAAAGGGTTGGAACGAAGAACCGAGCCTGCGGCGCAAAGACTGGGCACCGCACGTCAGCGCCGAATGTCTAGCCGCCCGGGATGCTGCTGTGCTGATCGATCAATCGATGTATTCGAAAATTCAGGTGCAGGGTCCGGACGCGGTCAAAGCGCTGAACAAGGTCTGCGGCGCGCAGATGGATGTCGCGGTCGGCACCTCGGTCTACACCCAGTTCCTGAACGCGCGCGGCGGGATCGAGGCCGATGTGACCGTGACCCGAACAGCGCAGGATTGTTTCATGGTGACTACAGGCCATCCCAGCCAGATACGCGATCAGGCATGGATCAAGGATCACGTCGAACCGGGCTGGCGGTTCGAGGTGTTCGACGCGACCTCGGGCTATGGCCTGATCTCGATTCACGGTCCAAGATCGCGCGACATACTGTCTGCCATCTCGGGCGATGACCTGTCGAACGAGGCCTTCCCCTTTGGCGCGGCGCGAGAAATCGACATGGCTTACGCCCGAGGGTGGGCCATCCGGCGCTCGTTCATTGGTGAACTCGGGTACGAGCTGATGATACCCACGGAGTTCGTCGCCGGTGTCTATGAAGCGCTGATTGGGGCGGGCAAACCGCACGGACTGCTCCATATGGGAATGTTCGCCATGAACGCTTGCAGGCTCGAGAAGGGCTTTCGACATTTCGGGCATGACATCGCCGAGGATGACACGCCTTACGAAACCGGGCTGGGTTTTGCAGTAGCGTTGGATAAGGCTGGCGACTTCCTCGGCAAGGACGTTCTGACTGAACAGAAGGCTGGCGGTGCCGCGACTGCGCACCGCACCGTATCCTGCAAAGTTGACGACCTGGATGCTGAAACCGGTCCGTATCTGATTCACAACGAGCCTGTGTGGAAGAACGGCAGGATTGTGGGGCATGTCACCTCGGGCGACTGGGGCTTCCGGTTGCAGGCGATGGTCGGTTTGGCCAGCCTGCACCATGAGGAAGGTGTCTCGAAGGCCTGGATCGACGAGGGCGGCTTTAACGTTCAAATCGCCGGGGAAATGTACCCGCTAAGGGTTCAGTTTGCGCCGTACTACGACCCCAAAGGAGAGTTGATGCGGGGCTGACACCAGACAAGGGAAGCTCAATTGACAATTGCGCAGCCCAGTTCTTAATATGTTAATTAAAATTCAGCGGAGGACCTCATGGTGGACAAGACGATCCTTGTCGTTGGGACATATGACACCAAAAACGACGAGTTGGAGTTCATGGCGGCAAAGATCCGTTCCTTGGGCGGTGGTGTGCTGACCCTGGACGTCAGTGTTCTGGGCGACCCCGCCAATCCCACCGACTATTCGAAACATGATGTGGCCAAGGCGGGTGGCAGCTCAATCCAGGCCGCCATAGACAGTGGCAGCGAACATGTGGCTATGCAGATCATGTCCGCCGGTGCCTGTGTCCTGACCCGCCGCTTGCACGATCAGGGCCTGATTGACGGTGTGATCTTACTGGGCGGCACCATGGGTACCGATCTTGCGCTGGATGTCTGTCAATCGTTGCCCATCGGGGTGCCCAAATACGTCGTCTCGACCGTGTCCTTCTCGGCCCTGATCCCGGCCGAGCGTCTTTCGCCGGACATCCAGATGATCCTCTGGGCCGGGGGGCTGTATGGGTTGAACGCGATCTGCAAATCGTCGCTGTCACAGGCGGCAGGCGCCGTTTTGGGGGCCGCACGCGCGGCAGAACCGGCCAAAAGCGGGCGTCCGATGGTTGGTGTCACCTCGTTGGGGACCTCATGCCTCAAATACATCAAGACACTCAAACCTGCGTTGGAAGAGCGCGGTTATGAAGTTGCCGTATTTCATGCCATGGGCATGGGCGGCATGGCCTTCGAACAGATCGCAGGCCAAAACGGTTTTGTCTGCGTTATGGACTTTGCCGGGTGCGAATTGGGCAATCTGCTGGCCGGTTCCGTCGTGAACGCAGGCAAGGACAGGCATCGCGGGGCAGGGCGGGCCGGCATTCCGCAGATCGTGGCCCCGGGATGTATGGACCTGATAGATTTTGCGGGCTGGCAAGACATCCCGGAACGGTTTTTGAACCGTCCGATCCACACCCACAACAAATTGGTCAAGAACACCTACTACACTGCTGACGAGCGGCGCGAGATTGCCCACGAACTGAACAAGCGCCTCGGCGAAAGTCCCGCGCCCACCCATCTGATCATACCGCGCGGCGGCATCGAGGAATGGGATCGCCCGGGTGGAGATTGTCACGACCCAGATGGCCTGAGCGCGTTTATTGAGGCTCTGACAACTACCGTCGCACCTTCGGTTCAGGCAACCGCACTGGACGCCCATATCAATGACCCGGAATTCTGCATCACCGCCCTGAAGATATTTGACCAATGGGTCGCGCAGGGCATTGTTCCCGCCAGTGTACCTGCAGCCTAAAGCGCGCTGCTTCCACCCGGAGTGCGCTTGGGAACCTTTGGCCATTCGACTGTGACCCTCGCATGCATGTAGGCGCGAGGGCATCGGCGAAGGACATTTCGACCTCTGTAGTGGCCGTTAGTTTAGTTAGATTAGGCGTCAGTCTTTGACTCTTAGGCTTTCTGGTCCGTTTTTGAGCGATCGGAAGCGCGTCGCGCCAGTATCTTCACAATTACGGCGGCCAGTTCGGGCGCGATTGTCCCAAAAGGATCCCGTGACATCTTTTTGACATGCGTAATCGCGTCCTGCGCCTGTGTCAGCCCGTCGCGGATTTCTTCTTCGATGTCTGCCAGCGCCATGTCGCGCAATTCAGTCACTGTTTCACTGTCGGACTGCGAGGACATTGATTTGGCAAAGAGGGCCAGCAAAACCGCCAGCACCAGGTTCGCTGCGGCAACCAGAAGCGCCGACAGCGGTTTCGATAGTGTTTCTGACAATGCAAAATAGCCTGCGACATTCAGCATGATCACAGCCAGCCCCACGGCCAGACCGGCCGCGGCATATAGCCCGGTGCGGCGCGCCGCAATTGTAAATTGCCGCTGGGCAATCAGCCGTTCTAAACGTAGGACGATCGACAAGTTTCTGGATATACGGCTCATGATACGCTCCTACCGGGACCGGCCAATCAAATACCCGAGGGCAAAGACACCAAGGGCAAACAGGATCGGCTTTTTGTGGGGCAAATCTTCCAGTTCGGTCAGCACATCTTCGATCTGCCCGGGAAGATGTCGCAGATTTTCGGCCCAAGCTTCTGAAATCATCTCGTGATCAGGTGTCTGTGGGTCATTGGTTTCGCGATGTTCAATCGGCTTCTCGTTGCGGGAATACTCCGCCAATTGGCGCTTTAACTCAGCAACCTGCTGTTCAAGCTCTGCTTTTGTGACCATCCCTTTGGACCCTTCTGCCCCGGTGTTCTGTTTGGCTACCTGAGCCTCGCGGTTGGTGTCCGGGGTCTCTGTTCATCAAGAATTAATCGATTGGCGTGCAAGGTAGCAACTTCGTGGACATGTGTGATCGGTTCCGCTGCACAAAAGTTCCTTATTTAAGCCCAACTTAACTCAGTATAACAAATGAAGCGTGTTTCGCGAGTGTGAGGTCACTTTATGGCGAATTATTCGTATATCGGGTATGATCCCAGCGTAATAACCGTCTCGTTTTTTGGCGGCGGTGTTACGCTGTCCAATACGTATGACCCGAATGCGGACCGGGTATTGTTTTCGGTGGTTGACGGCGCCGGAGGGACGCTGGTCAATGGCGCGCCGGACAATGGCACGGACTTCAACGGTGACAGGTTCAACAACGAAGTTGGCGATGACCTGACGCAGACAGGCGACGTGACCAGTCTGGACGGGTCTGTCACGTTCCTGAGTGGCAATATCTACCTCGAAGAATCCTATCAGCTTTTCAAACCGGGCGGCGGAACGATCGACGTGTTCCGGGTCGAGGTCGACGGCACCTTGGCCGGTTATATCACGTCCGAACCGCTTGTTCCGGGCACCAGCTACCCGTTCTCGATCTCGAATGTAACGCCGGGAAACGCGCCGGATACCACTGACCCCGACGCAATTGTCGATGTACCCTGTTTCGTGAAAGGTACCCTGATCGGCACACCAGACGGTTCAATGCCTGTCGAAAGCCTGATGGCCGGAGATCTGGTTGATACAGCAGACGGGCAGGCCAGGAAAATTCGATGGATCGGATCACGCACCCTGGATTTGTCCGCGCAGCGGCATCTGACACCGATCCGGATAGCGCAAGGGGCACTCGCGCCGAACTCTCCGTCGTCGGATCTGATGGTATCGCCAAACCACCGGATGCTGGTGACGAAGCCTGTCAATGAAATCCACTTTGGTGACAAGGCGGTGCTGGTCGCGGCCAAGCATTTGCTGGGCCTACCCGGCGTGTCAGTCGCGGCGGACGTGTCGCAGGTAACCTATTTCCATTTCATCTTCGACAGGCATGAAATCGTGTATTCCAATGGCGCGTTTTCTGAAAGCCTTTATCCCGGTGACATCGCCGCGCGAGGCTTCTCAGAGGAGTCCTGGAACGAGATCGTCGAGATTTTTCCCGAGATTGCCGATGGCGTTTGTAGGAACTACGGCCCGACGGCGGCGCGGGTTCTGAAAAAACACGAAGCCAGCATCATGGTGGGCTGACTTCCGGACTGGAATCAACCTGAAGATCGTTGATTGCGGGGGCCTGAAGGCTCACGAAGCGCCATTGTTTTGCGGATGAGGTCTGTTCCACGCACGTCCCTGTGGTGGCGTTCGGCGGCAAAAAAGACGGGCCGCTGGGGCAGCCCGTCTTCCGGCAGGACAAACCTGCCCTCCACAACGTTGCCGGTTCGGTGTGATAAGGAACCGGTTGGCTGACCAGGGAATCAGCCGCCGTTGGAGTTCGCAAGGCGTGGCTGAGCAAAATCGTTGGCAGGGGCCGTCAGGTCCTGCGCGCCGGTCCCGGGCATCAGCTCAAACCCCAGATCGAACTGGTCCAGAGTTGAGGCCAGTTGCGCCACCAGATCCGCATTGCCTTCGAACTTCGCCGTTCCGTCCGCCAGCATATCTGTCAGCTTCCGCTCTCCGGTCATGACCTGTTCCAGGTCGGTACGGTTCAGAGCAATCGAAAGGTCGGCGTCATCAGCTTTTTGGCCCACGATGTGGGTCAGCGTGGCGTTGCTCATCTCGACCACAATGTTTTCGTCCCGATCGGGGATCGTCAGATTAAGCGTGAACTCCAGCCCTGCCGCTTTGGCGCTGTTGACGCGGATGCCAAGAAAGTCCAGCCACATGCTTGTCGGCATGGCCTTGATCGTATCCGGGCCGGTGGTTTCGATGGTGGCGCCCTGTGGGATGCCATTGCGCAGTTCATAGGCCGCACCCAGGAACGAGTTGCGGACCGAGGGGCTTTCCTTCTGATATCCAATCTGTTCGAAGGCATCGGCCAGCAAGTCCTTGGCGGTCTGGTTCTGCGGCTCGGCGTAGACAAGTTTGTTGAGGATCTCGGTCGCTTCGAGATATCTCCCGGCAGCCACCAGTTCCTGACCTTTTGTCATGATCGGTCCGGCTCCGCCCATCATCTCGACAAACAGTGGTGCGCTGTCTTCGGGTGAAAGGGGCGTCAGCGTTGTCGGGTTGGCATCCCAATAACCCAGATAGCGGTTAATCACTGCGCGGCTGTTATGCTCGACCGAGCCATGATAGCTGCGTGCCGCCCATTGATCCTGAAGGCTCTGCGGCACCTCATAGACGTTGTGGACCTGATTGATGGTTACGCCCTTGTTGGCCAGGTTCAGAACCCCGTTGTTGAGGTTGGCATAGGTGTCGCGCTGTGCCCGCATCACCTCCTGAATACGATCATTGCCGAAACGCGGCCATGAGTGCGAGGCGAACATCAGTTCGGCATCCTGCCCGAATTCGTAAAGCGCATCGTTGATATGCTTGGACCAGCTCAGCGCATCACGGACCAGCGCACCGCGCAGGGTGTAGATGTTATGGATGGTGCCGGTGATGTTTTCAGCCGCCCAGAACGCTTTGAGGTCGGGGAAGTAGGTGTTCATCTCCGCCGGGGCCTCGGTACCCGGTGTGTTCTGGAAGATCATGCGCACGCCGTCGATAGTGGTCTCTTCATAGTCATCCGAGACATAGCGGGTCGGTTCAATCAGGCCGGTGGTTCCGGCCGAGATGTTCTTGCCGATCGACTGGTCCACATGGCCGTAGGGATTTCGCGGCAGCAGAACGCCGTATTGGAAGAACAGCCGGCGGTTCATCACATTGCCCGCATAAACGTTCTCGGAAACGGCATGTTCCATGAAACCGGCAGGCGCGATGACTTCAACGCCATTGGCGACATCTTCGTCGGCAATGACACCGCGCACACCGCCATAGTGGTCGGCGTGAGAGTGTGAATAAACCACCGCTTTGACCGGCAACTCACCCACCATGTCGTTCAGCAGCTTCAATGCGGCTGCGGCGGTTTCCTTCGACGCCAGCGGGTCAAAGATGATCCAGCCGCTTTCGCCGCGAACAAAGGAAATATTCGACAGGTCAAAGCCACGCACCTGATAAATCTGGCCTTCCAGAATTTCAAACAGGCCGTAGTTCATGTTCAAAACTGCCTGACGTTGCAGCGACGGGTGGATCGAATCGAACTCCTGTCCGTCTTCCAGCAGGAAGTCATAGCTGCCGATATCCCAGGCCACTGTGCCGTCCTCGGTCGTGATCTGGCGATAATCGGGGACGGCGATCAGGCCTTTACGGCTTTCTTCAAAATCCCGCTGATCCTCGAACGGCAGGGTGTTGCGCAATTTTTCCTGAAAATTGACCGTGAACTCCGAGGGCAGTTTGCCCTTGGGATCAAAATGCTCCTGCGCGGCTACGAGACTGGCGGAGACAGTCAGAAATGCGGTGGAAAGGGCCGGAATGTGTCGACGTGCCATAGGTTGGGCAGCTCCAATTGATAAATGCTCGATCATGGTTTTCAGGAGTGTGTTCAGATGTTTCGTTCCGCATTCTTGGAAGTTTGGAAAGACAAACCGATCACCTGCAGCAACTCCTGTTGAAGCAAAGGCTGTTATGCATTCGCGCGCGCTCGTGAAGTGCGAACATGTTGCTACCTGGGCGGTAGTGGATGTAAAAGCGGTGAAACATTTGCCATAAGAGCCGATAACAAAACCATTTTTCAGAACTGGATGCCGGATTTGGCCATATCAGAGCAGGATATCCGCACGCAGCTGCAGCGCCTTCTTGACCACCCGGAGTTTTCAGCGACGCCCCAGCGCAGAACCTTTTTGGCTTTTGTGGTCGACGAGTATCTGGCCGGGCGGGCTGGCCATATCAAGGGCGTGTCGATTGCCATGTCGGTCTTTGATCGCGATGCCAGTTTCGATCAGCAATCCGATCCGGTTGTCCGGCTTGAAGCGCGCCGTCTGCGTCAGGACATCGATGGGTACTATGCCGGTCCTGGTCGCGACGATCCGATACGTCTCAGCATTCCCAAGGGCGGTTATGCGCCGCGGTTCGAACGGATGGCGTCCGCCGAACCCAGTTCTGTTCAACCCGCATCAGAGCCTATGAAAAAGGAAGGCCGGTCGCGATCCACCAGAATAATTCTGGCGTCGTGCCTTGGGGTGGTATGTGCAGTGATCTGGGCGGGATGGTCTGTCTTGTATGACCCGCCCTCGGAACGAGATCCGGGGTTGCCCAAGGGGCCAATCATTGCGGTCTTGCCGTTTGATTCAATGGGCGAGGCGCCCTTGGTTCTGGCTGATGGCATTACGCAACAACTGACGACAGAACTGATCAGGTTCAACGATTTGTGGGTTCTGCCACTGGGGACGGTTGGGCGTTTTCGGGGCGGCGACACCGATCCGCAGACGCTCCGGACTGAATTCAAAGCGGACTACGCGCTTGAAGGCAGCGTTCTGGAAACCAGAGATTCCCTGCGCTTGTCGGCACGACTGATCAATCTGGCCGAGGCGTGGTATGTCTGGATGCGCAGTTATTCTGTCGGGCGGTCCCCGTCCGAGATCTATCGTGCTCAGGATCAGATAGTCCGAGACGTTACCGGGCAGTTGGCCGGCAAATACGGATTGCTGACACATGACGCGATGCGGTCCGCAGCCCGTACACCGCCCAGAAACCGGGACGCCTATGACTGCGTTCTCGAGTATTACGCCTATCAGATCCGCATAAACCTCAGTCGCCACGCCGAGGTCAAATCCTGCATTCTGAAAGCGGTTGACCAAAATCCTGACTACGCCGAGGCATGGGCGGTTCTGTCGAACCTTTATCTGCAGCAGGTCCGGTTCAATCTGGGTGGCGATCGCACTCAGGTACTGCAATCTGCAAACGTGGCTGCGCGCCGGGCGTTGCAGATCGATCCCAACCTGCCGACGGCTCATCTGATGCTGGCGAACCTGAGGTTTGTCATGGGTGACATGGATGGTTTCCGGAAGTCGGGTGCGGCAGCAATTGACCTTAATCCAAATGATGCGGCCATCTTGGCACATTATGGTATGCGCCTGGCCTTCGGCGGAGACTGGGATGAGGGGTTGGCACTGGTGGATCGCGCGATTGCGCTGAATCTGGTTTACCCCCATTGGTATCGGTTCCCGCGTGTCTTCTACCTGTTTGATCAGGGTGAATTCGAACAGGCCCTGACCGAGCTGAACCAGATCGAGATGCCGGATTTTTTCTGGACGCATCTGTGGCGCGCCGCCCTCAGTCACGAAGCCGGTCAGCCGGATCGCGCCAAGGCTGCAATCCGTGACCTGCTGAGACTTCAGCCGGAGTTTTCCGCCAACGCGCTGAAAACACTCTCCATCTGGCAACTGGATGAAGCATTCAAGCAGAAACTGCTGCGCAGTCTCAGCGACGCAGGACTGCCCGGCGACACCTGATTTAATAGTCCGCAACCAGCAAAAAGTCGGGGGCCACGTCTTCCTCGATTGAGGCGAAGCGGGGAATGGGATCTTCGAACACGTTGTCGGTACGGTCATCGTTAACCGTGGACACCTCACCAATCAGACAATCGCCCTGTTCCGCCCAGAAAGCATGCCAGATGCCGGGCATGAGTGTGACACTCTGGCCCAGTTTCAGCCGCAGATGCTCGCCTGGTTGGATTGTCACGGGGCAACAGTCGCTGGGTACGGTCACGGCATTGTCGCGGTCTATGCCGCCCCCGGCGTCAGATCCATAGATTTCCATAACCAGATCACCACCACCACGGTTGATGATGTCTTCAGCCTTGATGATATGCCGGTGCATGGGCGAAAGCTGTTTGTCCCGCGAAATCAGCAGTTTCTCGGCATACAGCATGCCACGCCCCTGATTTAGCTGGGTCACGTCGCCATTGCGCAGGGTGAACAGAAACAGGCCCAGTTCATCAAACCGACCTTGTCCGTAATCGGTGATATCCCAGCCCAGCCCTCGTTCGCGGATACCTGCAGCTTGCGGGCTGCGGACTTTATCGGGCGACCAGTCCGCAAAGGGTGGCAGAACCGCCCCGAAAGACTGGATGAAGGCCTGCGCTTCTGCCTTGATGCGATTGATTTCGGATCGTTTCACGAAAGACCTTCCTTTTCTTATAGCTCGTGCTGCCATGGCGGGTTTGCCCCGGCGCGGGATACGGTAACGGCAGCTACTTCGGCCCCCATTTCGAGGGCCGCGCGCAACTGGGTGCCGGACAGATTACGCAAGCGCGGTTTGGTCAGGTGACCCGACCCGTTCAACTGGGCCAACACGCCTGCATTGAATGTGTCGCCGGCGCCTACCGTGTCGACCACCTCTGCCGGTTTCACCGGCACCGAGACGTTCGATCCATCAGCAAGATACCCGGAAGCGCCGTCGCTGCCCCGAGTGACCAAAACCACGGCAGGACCGGCCTGCAGCAGCAAAGGAACCTTTTCTTCCAAAAGTTCCGGGCCCGGTATGATCCAGTTCAAATCTTCGTCCGAAACCTTGAGGATATCGGTTTGCGAAATCATGCGGTTCAGGCGGGTGCGGTATCTGGTCGGTTCCTTGATAAAGCTCGGGCGGATATTCGGATCCAGCATGACAGCGCGATCCGATCCGTGGCGGTCAAGCAACGCGGCATACGCATCAGCACAAGGCTCACACGCCAGACTTATCCCGCCGAAATACATTGCTGATACCGTTGTCAGCTGTTCTGGCATGTCTTCCGGGCGCAGCATGCGTCCTGCGGTGTTCTCGTCAACGAAACTGTATGTGGCTTGCCCGTTCTGCAATTGCACAAAGGCCAGCGTTGTTGGGCGGTCTGATGTTATCAGATGCGTGGTATCGACATGACTGTCGTTGAGCGCCTTTTCCAGTTGTCGGCCAAACATGTCCGTAGACAAACCTGTCAGCATCGCGGCCGGCGCCCCAAGACGACCCAGTGCAATGGCCGTATTGAAAACGGCACCGCCGGAATGGGGCACAAACCCCTGTTCCCCGGACAGCGTCGGAGAGGCAATCATATCAATCAAAGCTTCGCCACAACACAGGATCAAGATAGGGGTCCTTTCGGATTGGAGATCAGATGCCCTTGTCGCGCAGGGCGTTTTTGCAGAAGTTGTTTGCTCCGATTATGCCGAATTCAGCCTCCTCTGAAACATAGAGGTTCATCGACCGGCGCAACTCACTGAAGCGGCCACCTGCATTGAAGGCCGCACAGAATGCGTCACGAAACAGCCAGCGGTTCTTTTCTGCCACACCGCCAACCAGATAAACGCCACCTAATGGCATGAGGGTCACCGCCAGATCGCCCATCATGGCGCCAAGATGCGTGGTGAACATTTGCGCCGCCTTCACCGCGAACGGATCAGTTTGCGCACGTGCATCCTGCAGGATGTCCCGAGCGTTGCGTTTTGGCGTGTCGGCATGACCCGCGGCCAGGCCAACAGCCTGATACAGAACCGGCAGGCCGGTGCCGCTCAGAAACATCTCGGCTTCCAGCACCAGACTGTCGTCAAAGAAACAATCGGGCGCGATGCTTCGGGCAGCGCGGAAGACCTCGACCTCATCATCATGGCGCGGAGAGAGGCCGATATGGCCGCCTTCGCCCGACACGGTATGGTAGCGCCCTTCCGAGCGGAGCAAGGCGCCAACGCCAAGACCAGTGCCCGGTCCAACCACCAGCCGGGTTCCGGGCGGAGGTGTTTCGGATCCTTGCAGGACATCGACATCACTTGATGAGATTTCCGCTACCGACCAGGCGGCCGCGGTGAAGTCATTAATGACGAATGTATTCTGCGCGCCCGTTGCCCGCCCGATGTCTGTTTCGGACAGGTCCAGATGGGCGTTGGTCAACCTGATCGTTCCATTTTTGACTGGCCCGGCCCCGGCCGCGACCACCGCGCGCGGGTCGGTTCCGATGTCGTCCCTCATCTCGTGGAAGGCCGTGAGCAATTGGGAAAGGTTGCCCGTCGGGTGTTTTCGCAATTCGGTCAGTTGCCCGTTCGAAATCACTCCGAGCCGGGTGTTGGTCCCACCGATATCGGCAACCAGGTTCCAATGCTCGTGCATTCGACCGGCAGGCTGCGCCATGGGACGCGCCAGAACCTCTACTTTTGACAACGCGTTCTTTATTGCCTCGAACGATCCGTTTTCTGCAAACTTATCATCGCCAGGCAAGGATCGGGCAAAAAACCCTTCGACCGGCACGCCTTGATCCATTGCAGTTTGAACCGTTCCAAGAGCTTGGTTCAGGCGTTCGGTCCCTTGTTCAACTGTGCGCTGACCGAGGCTCCGCTGAAGGCCGTCGGTGACATAGATGGGCAGGTCGCCGGAGTATTCCTGTTGTATATGTAACAGAAGCTTCGGAAGTTCAGGACTGGTTTTCTGTTCCGGCCGGTCTGGCGGATCGGCGATTTCGCTCGAAATACAGTTGAGGGCACACCAGTCTATCGGCGCGCCAATCGTTTCGAAATCATCCTGCCAACCATGTGGCAGAAGTTGCTCCAACTTGTTCGGTTCGTCTACGGGATAGGTTTTGCGGAACAGGGCGTTGTTGATATAGCGCACGTGTGATCGGGAGCCGTTCCCGACTGTGCGCTCTCCTTGGTCATCAGTAGTCGCAATTTCAGCCTGGTCGACATCCAGCATGACGCCAAGATTTGTCATGCCCAGCCCGCGCATGGACAGGATCGACTGCCCATGCGCCAACAGCAGATGGTGCATAGTCCGGGCGGTAGTCCGTGTGATGTTCTGGCCTGGGTTGCGGTGATTTGGTTCAATAACGTCTAGTGTCGAACAAATTGGTGCGACACTGTACATCCTGTCGCCGACACGGCCCATTATGACTTCCGTGAAGTCAGCGAACCAGCCGGCAACATCGCGATTTCGCCAACCTCCCAGGTCCGCAAGCGCCGTGGGCAAGCCCTTGTGAAAAAGGGTGGCGCAGGGGCGTATGCCACGGTCCAGCAAAGCGTCTGCCAGCCGGTCATAATAATCAAGACCATCCGGACTGGCCGCGCCGCGGCCTTCGGGCATCACCCGTGTCCAGCTGAGCGTGAAAGCCAAGCCGTCAAACCCGGCCTCGCTTACCGGATCGAGCCACTGTTCCAGCTTGCTGAGGGGGTCATACGCCGAACCAGCCAAGTTTTCGGTCGAAGCCGGAAGTGTTTCCCGCCCGACCTGACGCGGATCATCCCTGTTGGCTTCCTCGCCCTGGCAGGCAGGTGACGCCACGCCAAAGAGGAAATCTTTGGGAAAGTCGCTGCGTTTGAAATTCATGCTCGGAACCTGCCGGGGTCGGGAATGATTGCGCTATCATTTATCAGGTCCTTTTGCGGCAATCCAGATGTATGCGCAGTCAAAAATGACTTCTTCTGCTCAAATACCCGTCTTGGAATCCGGACAGGACATCAGCTTTTTTCGGTGCTTGACAAAGAAGGGCGGGTTGTTTCACGATGTTTGAAACGTTTCAATGAGCGAAAACCGGTGTAAATGCGGATATCAGCCCAGCTATATACCGTGCGCCAGCTTGGCGATCTACGATCTCAGCTTGATCTGGTCGCGCACTGCGGATTTGCCGATATTGAGACGGTCGGGTTTCACGGTCTCTCTGTATCGGAAATGACAAAGCAGGTGGGGCAATCCGGATTGAAGGTTCGGTCGGCACATTTTGAATGGGAAGACTTCGAAAGCCGGTTCGAAGAAATCATCACCTTGCTGAAGGGTTTGGAATGCCGAGTGGCCGTCATGCCTTGGCTGGCGCCCGAGGCCAGGCCCGACACTGCCCAGGGATGGTGGGTAGTGTCGGGCCAGTTGGCAAACTGGGCCGCGCGTCTGGCTGAGCACGGCATATGTCTGGCGTATCACAACCATGACTTTGAAATGGTCGGCCCCAGGGGTGAAACGCCGCTGGATATCATATTGTCCAGAAAGGCGTTGTATTGGCAGCCGGATATCGGATGGCTGGCATCTGCCGTTTCTGAACCCCACCATCTACTGAACCGATATTCCAACCGGATAACGTCGGCGCATGCAAAGGACGTGAAGCCCCGAGCCGGGCCGGAGGGTGATCTCTGGTGTGCGCCGGGGCAGGGGTTGGTTGATTGGGCTCCAGTATTGCAGGCCTTGGCCGACAGTGCCTGCACTGACATTTTTGTCGAACATGACGACACGCAAAACCACTCAGAAATACTGAACTCTGGCCGTCGTTTCCTGCGCGACCGGTTTTTGGCCGGGGTCGGGTAATGGCGCGGGCGACGATCAAGTCGATAGCCAGACAAACCGGCTATTCGGTGGGAACCGTTTCCAATGCGCTGCGCGGGGCGGCTTCGGTCAAGGCGGAAACGCGCGAAGTGATCCAGGCCGCAGCAGCTAAAATGGGCTATCGGGTCAATCTGGACGGGCTGAAACTGCGCACCAACAAATCCTATCGCATTGCGGTTTTGGTCAGCGTATCCCCGGACACGGCCGATGAGTGGGAAGGGGTGGAGTTCACCCGTATCGTGGCTGGAATCTCCAGTGCGCTTCAGGGGTCGCGGTATGAGTTGAGTGTGTTCAGCGTCTCGGACGTCACAGATGCAATGGCAAAACTGGGCCGGATTGTTCAGGACGGGCTGGCCGATGGTGTGATCTTCTCCGGTACATTACACGACGATCCGCGCATCGCGTTCCTGCAGAAAAAAGACTTTCCCTTCGTCACCATGGGCATGAGCGAAAGTGAAGCCCCACATGCTTACGTCGATCTGGACAGTCAGGCCGCAGCGCATGATGCAACGGCGCGCCTGATCCGGCTTGGGCACCGACGTATCGCCTTGGCCAACCCGCCAAAGAATCTGATCTATGCGACGCAACGACAGCAAGGCTATGCCACCGCACTGTTGGCCGGTGGTTTGCCGGTAGAGCCGGAACTGATCTTCAACGGTCCGGTCACTGCAAAAACGGGGCAGCGGGTTTTCGATGATCTGATGCGCCTGCCGAACCGACCCAGCGCCTGCATATGCGCAAACGAAGCGATGACGCTTGGTGTATTGTCCGGCGCGCATCGCGCTGGCGTCAGGATTGGGCGGGATCTTGTGGTCATCTCGACCGATGACCTGCAACTCAGTCGGTACTTCGTGCCGCCACCCAGCACCTATTATGTTCCGATCGAAGAGACCAGCCAATTGCTGGGCGAGTACATGCTGAAAACGCTGGAGGGGGCCGACCCCACAAGGACACAAAAAAAGATCAGGGCCAGATTGATCGAGCGGCAACCTGACACTGCCGCGCCGCAAACGGCGCACACAAATTGAACCAACAGAGGAGTAGACGAAAATGTTCAAGAACTTGTTTGCCGCTGCGGCGCTGACCGCGCTGACCGCACCCGTGGCCATGGCCGCCGATCTGGAAGGGCGCGTGCTTAAAATCGGAACCGATGCCACCTATCCACCGATGGAAACCGTTGATGAATCCACGGGCCAGATCGTGGGTTTTGACGTGGATGTGATGAACGCGATCTGTGAAAAGGTGAATTGCGTTCCGAACTTCGTGAACACCGCCTGGGACGGCATCTTTGCCGCGCTTCAACAGGGCGAATTCGATCTGGTGATCTCGGGCGTGTCGATCACGCCGGAACGCGAAGAAACCATGGATTTCTCGGACCCCTATATCGTGGTCAGCCAGGCCATCCTGCTGCAGGTCGATAACTCTGACATGACACTGGATGACTTCAAGGCTGGCGGCCAGAAACTGGCGGCGCAAACCGGTACCACCAATGCACAGCTGGCCGAAGAACTGGTCGGGCGTGAGAATGTCAGCCTGTATGATAATTTCTCGGCCGCCATTTTGGCGCTGCAGAACGCCGATGTGCAGGGCGTCATCATCGACGGAACTTCGGCTGCGGCGTACGAGCAGGAGTTTGCAGGTGAACTGACCGTGGGTATCACCGGCCTGCAGTCCGATCCGCTGGGCATCGTGTTTCAGGAAGGTGACGCCACCGTTGACGCGATCAACGAAGGGCTGGCGGCGATCAAGGAAGATGGCACGCTGGATGCCCTGGTCGGCAAGTACTGGAGTACCGAGTGATCCTCTGAACGAACAGAAGGTCCGGCGGTTCTGACCGCCGGATCCAACCCCAGCAGAGAGGTCGAAGAAATCCCATGTCCCGCCTCAGCTCGATCCGGCCGAGCAATCTTGTATTGCTCGCTGCGGCCCCGTTTATCATCTATCTCTTTGCAACGTCTTCAAAATACCTGCGATCCCTTATCGCCATCCTGGGAATCGGCAACAATGCAGGCGCGATCTTTGTCGGGTTCCTGCTGATCCTGACAGTAGCCGCGCTGGGTTATCTTTGCGCCCGCAACGCCCGGTTTCAGACGGTCGCGCCCTTGTGGCTGCGCGGCGCGGCTTTGGCGGCATTGCCAGCGGCCGCAGCGCTGGCGGTTCTGGGCTTCGTGGCCCCACAAATTTTGATGCCATTTGCCGAATCCGTGTTCTTTCACGCGCTTAGCGAAAATACGTCGGCGCTGATAGACCGATCAGAACAGACTTGGGTTCTTTTTCCGGAAGTGGTTCAACAGGTTCAGAGCGGTTTGCAGATACTGCTTTGCGCCTATGCGGCTTTGGTAGCCGTGATCTTGATTTCGCCAAACCTGCCACCTGCCATGCGCGGTTATGTCCGGTTGGGGTTGGAGATTCTTACCGGTGCCGCATTGTTTTACCTGATGTTCATGGCGCACTGGCAGTTTGCGACCGGTGTCGCAATCACCTTCCGGGCGGCAATATTTGCCTATATCTTTGCCGCGATCCTGGGGCTGATCTGGGTCGGATTGCAATCTTTCAAGCCCAAGGCCAGAACAACGGTGGTCTATGGCTCGATCAGTCTGGCCCTGCTGGCAGTCTCGGCCTTTTTCTTCATGCAGCCGCAGGTCAGCTATGAACTGATCGGTACAACCGAGGCCCGCATTGCCATTGTGCGCGGTACGCCGCAGGCGCAGGCAGACATCATTCGGTTTGGCGAATTCGAGGGCGGAGAAGGTCAGCAATACCGCATTCGCAGCGCACCGGATGCCGCCAGCGCACTGGATCAGATCGAGTCCGTGGACAGCGTGTCGGGTGCCTTTGTTCCCGCCGGGACAAATACCAAAGGGTATCCGGTGATCTGGCAGACCACGTTCCTGCCCGACAAATACCGAAACCCGGCGCTGGCCTTTGCGGTTTTCGGCTTTCTGCTTCTGACCCTGACGATAGGTGGGGCGCAGCACAAGCTGCATCCTCTTGCGGTCGGGGCCGAGTTCTTTGTGGACACGATACGGGGCATACCGATGCTGGTGATCATCCTTTACATCGGTCTGCCGTTGGCGGGCGCGGTCAAGGATGCCACTGGCGGCGGCATCGACATGACCAACATGACCCGTGGTATCATCGCCATTTCAGTGGGCTATTCGGCTTATATGGCCGAAATCTTCCGGTCCGGCATCGAGGCCATCCCACGTGGACAGATCGAGGCGGGCGGATCACTGGGCCTGTCGCGCTGGCAGACCGCGCGGCTGATCATTCTACCGCAAGCGCTGAGGATCGTGACCCCGCCATTGGGCAATGAATTCATCGCCATGATCAAAGATACGTCATTGCTGTCAATTCTGTCGGTGCGCGACATGACTCAGCGCATGCGCGAGTTTCAGGCCGCCAGCTTTCTGCCTTTCGCTCCGTTCAACACTGCGGCCATTCTGTACGTGGTCATTACCCTTGGCTGCGCCAGCTTCCTGAAATGGATCGAGCGGCGGACCGCAAGAGAAAACAGATGAGTAAACTGGAACTTGGGGTCTGCTACTACCCGGAACAATGGGACGCGTCGCAGTGGCGTGACGATGCTGCGCGGATGGCGGACATGGGGCTGGACTGGGTGCGCATTGCCGAGTTCACCTGGGGTCTGATCGAGCCTGAGCGCGGGCGGTTCAAATGGGGCTGGCTGGACGAGGTGATTGGCATTTTGGGCGAGGCTGGCTTGCGTGTGATGATGTCCACGCCCACTGCCGCGCCGCCGAAATGGTTGATTGATCAGCATCCTGAGATCCTTCCTGTGGGTCCGGATGGCCGGGTGCGCGGGTTCGGATCGCGCAGGCATTACTGTTTCTCCAGCGACATCTACCTGGCGGAAGCGAGGCGGATCGCCACCGAATATGCCCGCCGTTACGGGCAGAACCCCCATGTTCACGCCTGGCAGATCGACAATGAATACAATGACCACGATACCGTTCTCAGCTATTCGGACGCGGCGCGCCGCGGTTTTCAGCGCTGGCTGGCCGAGCGGTACGCGACGATTGAAAACCTGAACCGGATTTGGGGAACGGTTTTCTGGAGCACGGTCTATTCGGACTTTGATCAGATCGGGCTGCCGAATGGTTTGGTTGCCATGCCCAACCCGACCCATTCGCTTGATTTCGCGCGGTATTCTTCGGACCGGGTGCGGCTGTTCAATCGGACCCAGGTGGATATCCTGCGGCAGTTTTCACCGGGCCGGGACATCACGCATAACTTCATGGCGGGCAGTTTCGAGTTTGATCATCACGCCGTTGGTGCTGATCTGGATATCGTGGGTTTCGACAGTTACCCGCTGGGAAACATGCTGGGTTCGACGCTGACGGACGAGGAAAAGCACCGGTACCTACGCACCGGGGCACCGGATTATCAGGGGTTTCATTGCGATCTGTGCCGAAGTCAGGGAAATGGCCGGATGTGGGTGCTGGAACAGCAGCCAGGTCCGGTAGATTGGGCAGAGAAAAACCCCTCGCCAGCGGATGGAATGGTGCGGCTATGGACGTGGGCGGCCTATGCGCATGGCGCTCAGGCAGTGATGTTTTTTCGGTGGCGCCAGGCCAAGTTCGCTCAGGAACAATTCCATACTGCGTTGCTGAGATCGGATGGCAGCCCGGATCAGGCATCGGTCGAGCTGGCGCAGGTTGCAGCGGAACGCGATAACCTGCCGGAACAAGTCTGTGACAGGGCGCAGGTCGCCATGCTGCTGGATTACGAGTCGATTTGGGCTGCGGACATCCTTCCGCATGACGATGCGTTTCCAAACGCGCAGATCGTGCGTGAATGGTATGCCGCATTCCGGCGGTATGGGGTGGATCTGGATTTCGTGGGGCCGGACAGCGATTTGTCAGGCTATGCGCTGGTTGCATTGCCGCAAAGCATGATCATCACACCCGATCTTGCCGAGAAGCTGAAGAACTGCACGGCAAAATTGCTGATCGGCGCACGGTCTGGCAGCAAAACGCCCGACATGCATACCCCCGAGGGGCTGGCACCCGGACTTTTGTCAGATTTGACCGGACTGCGTGTCCTGCGGGTGGAGTCGCTGCCGGATTTGGCGGCAGAACGCGTTCGCCTGACTAATGGAGAGACGCATGGGTTCACAGGCTGGCGCGAGATCGTGGAGACGGATCAGGACGTTATCGCGCGATTCGAAAGCCCCTACCGCGATGGAAGCCCGGCGGCCGTGCGTTCGGCGCGTGCCACTTACCTGGCGATGATTCCGCGAAAAGGGCTGCTGCACGCGATTGTCGCCGAAACTTTGGACTGGGCAGGAGTAATTGGCAGTGATCTTGGGCCTGACGTGCGCATCACCCGCCGTGGCGACCTGACATTCGCATTCAATTTTGGTGACGTCGCAGTAACATTGCCAGAAGACAAAAGCCGCCGATTTTTGGTCGGACGAGCCAGTATTGGCCCGTGTGACCTGGCCATCTGGCGTGATGGCTCAGTGGCTTAACCAGGTTTTCCAATCGGTTGGCCGACGATCTGGACCTATTATTTTTGTCAACTGTCACTTTTGGCCTGACAGGCTTGCCGCAAAGTTCTAGCCTGCGACTACAAAACAAAAACAAGACGTTCCAACAATGGGAGTACACTCAATGGAAAACCGTAAAACTGTAACACGTCGTACAGTCCTTAAAGGGGCCGGTGCAGCGGCGCTGGCAGCGCCACTATACAGCAAGTCCGCTTTGGCATCTTCGGGTGAGATCAACATCCTGATGTGGTCGGATTACCTGCCGCCGTCCTTCATCGAAGAGTTCGAGACCCTGACTGGTATCAAGGTCAACTACACCGGTATCGGGTCGAACGAAGAAATCATCAACAAGATGAAGGCCACCAAAGGCCAGGGCTTTGACATCATCTCGCCCACCAACAACCGCTCGCTCCAGTGGGAGCCGCTGGAACTGCTGCAGCCGTTTGACATGAACAAGGTTCCGATTGATCTGGTGAACCCGGCGATGGCGAAGATCGGCACGGATGCCTGGAACTTCGGCGATAGTGGCGCGCACTGGCTGCCGCATATCTGGGGCACCGAAGGCATCGCATATCGCACTGATCTGTGGCTGCCTGAAGGCGACGCACCGTCTTATGGCGACGTCTGGTCCGAGGAAAACGCCGGCAAGACCATGGGCCGTGCGCACTCGATGATGCTGGGTGCCGGTCTTTATATGGAGCGTTCCGGTGAGATGGAGCCGGGTTCGGTCTGGGCCGCATATGGCGACGAAGAGACCATGCGCAAGGTCTGGGGTCAGATCGCCGACTGGTGCATCGCGCGCAAGGACCGGATCAAGCTGATCTGGAACGACGCGGACACACAGAAGAACGGTCTTTTGAATGAAGGCGTCGTTGTCGGCCAAACATGGGACGGCCCGCCGCTGGCCCTGAAATCTGCCGGTGAGCCTGTGCACTATCAGGCGCCTGTTGAAGGTGCGATGGCCTGGGTTGACGGTATTTCGATGCCGTCAGGTGCGGCGAATATCGACCAGGTCTATGCATTCATCGACTTTGCCTATCAGGCCAAGCCTGCTGGTGTTGCAATTGACAGCCACGGCTACAACTCGCCGGTGCTGGGTGCCGACCAATATTCGGGGGACACCTACAAGAAGAACTTCGCCGAGGCCTATCCAGGTGACTCGCTGGCCAACCTCAATCCGTGGCCGGCCGAAGCACCTTGGTACGCGGAAACCCGGACCGAGTTCGTCAACAAGTTCAAGAGCGCCTGATCGCCTTGAAATCTGGCCCCTCGCGCTGGCGCGGGGGGCTGTTTCCGTACGCCGCCCCGGTGCGACGGATAGAAATGTGACACGGTCGCGGGCCGTGCTCCAGGGAGATACCAAAAATGAGTGCAGGGGTCGGAGTCGATCTGGAAAACCTGTGGATCCGCTTCGGTGATTTTGTCGCCGTGCGAGATGCGAACGTAAACATCAACGGGGGCGACTTCTTTTCGTTCCTCGGCCCCTCGGGCTGCGGCAAGACAACCATTCTGCGCGCTGTGTCGGGTTTTCTTGAGCCGAGTGAAGGGAACGTCCTGATCGGCGGCAACAATATGCGGGGAATCGGGCCCAACAAGCGTCCTACTGCGCTGATCTTTCAGAACCTCGCGTTGTTTCCGCTGATGAAGGTCTGGGAAAACATCACCTTCTCGATGGAAATCAAGGGCGCCAGCGCTGCCGAACGTCGCAAACGTGCGGACGAACTGCTGGACATGATCGCGCTGCCGGGGCAGGGCGATAAACTGCCCAGCGAATTGTCGGGCGGTCAGCGTCAGCGTGTGGCAATCGCACGTGCCCTGTGTGCCGAACCTGATGTTTTGTTGCTGGACGAACCACTGTCCGCCCTGGACCTCAAGCTACGCCAGCACATGCGGACCGAACTGAGAGAAATTCAACAGCGTGTGGGCATCACGTTCATCTACATCACCCACGATCAGGGTGAGGCGCTGACCATGTCGGACAACATCGCCGTGATGCGAGCAGGTGTCATCGACCAGATCGCTGACGGCAAAACCATTTACAACGATCCCAATACGGCGTTTGCAGCCTCTTTCGTGGGCGAAAACAATGTCTTTCGTGGCAAAATCAAGCAGGTGATGGGTAATGAGGCCCTGATTTCGACCAACCGCTCGGGTGAGCTGGTTGCACGGATTTCGACCGCCAATCAGGGCAAGATGAAGGAAGGGGACGACGCGATGATGTTCATCCGTCCCGAAGCCTTCGCCATAGCGCCGGACAGTGCAACGGGCAATCATTTCGTCACTGCCCGCGTCAACCACGAAGAATTCGAGGGCAACGTCTTTAACATTTTCACCGAAGGTGAAGGCGGCAAAGAGATCAAAGTGTCGATCCCGAACCACGGACAGTCTTTCGAGGATCACACCGGTCGGAACATCACGCTGGAATACGAGACCCGCAACGCGGTTCTGGTTCCTGCTGGTGAGCTGGCAGCGGAATAAGGGGAAGAATTTATGCCCCGGTTTCTGAAAGAATTTTTCAATCGCAACGGCACCGGCATGGGACTGGCAATTTTGGGTTTGGTGGTCTTCTGGACCATTGGCCTGATCATTTTGCCTCAGCTGTCGATGCTGGACTTCTCTTTCCGTCCAAACCTTCCGCCGCCTGAAATCGGCGGGCCCAAGGACGTTTATACGCTGGAGAACTACAAATACCTGATCTATGGCCCCGAGGGTGGCAGTCAGGATTATAACGTGGTCGATCTGCGGGTGTTCTTTCGAACGCTTGTCGCGGCGGTCTGCGTGACGATCTTCAACCTGATCATCTGTTATCCGATTGCCTATTATCTGGGCCAGACTGAGGGCAATCAAATCCGTATTTTCGCGATCATGTTGATCATTCCATACTGGATCAATGAAATACTGCGCGCCTTTGCCCTGCGGATTATCTTTGGCGAGACCGGTGTTCTGAATACGCTGTTCGTGGGACTGGGGATCTGGGATACGCCGTTCGACTTCATTCGCAACGATATCGCGCTTTATGCGGGTTTGGGCTATGCCTACATCCTGCTGATGATCTTCCCGATGTATAACGTCATTGAAAGTCTGGACAAAAACCAGATCGAAGCGGCGAGGGATCTGGGTGCGCCCTGGTGGCGGATTCACTGGCGCGTGGTCATTCCATATGCCAAGCCGGGTATCAGTTCTGGCTGTACCATGGTGTTCATGCTGTCCGCCGGTGCGCTGGCCGCGCCACAGATTCTGGGCGGTCCATCGTCGCTGTGGTTCACGCAGCTGATCTATCAGCAGTTCAACGACAACAATGACTGGCCGCAGGGGGCCGCCTACGCCATCGTGCTGCTGGTGACCTGTATCCTGTTCGTTCTGGCGATGATGCGTGTGTTCAAAGTGAACATGGGGGACATCGGGAAATGAATAATTCCTTCCTCCGCATAAGCATCTGGGTCTATCTGGTCATCTTTTTCCTGTACCTGCTGGGCCCGCTGGTGATCATGTCGATCACCGCTTTCAACTCGTCCGGGTTCCCGAGGATGAGTCCGTGGGAATGCCTGACCTTTCAGTGGTTCGGCGAGCTGTTTCAGGATCAGCGTATTCTGAATGGTATCAAGAACTCGCTGATCATCGGTGCCGGAACGGTTGTACTGTCGGTGGCTATGGGTCTGGCAGGCGCGCTGATGCTGACCCAGATCTGGCCCAAGCTTCGGGCGACCTACTACACCGTCATCATCGCGCCGATCCTGATCCCGGGTGTTGTTCTGGGTATCTCGACCCTGGTCTTTTGGGACAGGATCAACCGGTTTCTGGGCCTGGGCGCCGACAGCTTCCTGTCCAACGGTATCTTCCTGACGGTGATCGGCCAGTCCACCTTTATTGCCAGCTATTGCATGCTGGTGCTGGTGGCGCGTCTGCAGCGCTATGATGTGGCATTGACCGAAGCGGCGCTGGATCTCGGGGCAAGCCATGCCCAGGCGTTTAGCAAGATTCTGTTGCCCTTCATGCGCCCTGCGATTGCGTCGGCGGCAGTGTTGGCGTTCCTCGCTTCGTTCGAGAACTACAACACGACCACCTTCACCTTCGGTGAATACCCGACCCTGACAATCGAACTGGCGCAGAAGGTCCGCTATGGTATCACGCCTGCGATCTCGGCCCTGGCCTTCATCATCGTGGCGCTGACCGTGTTTTTTGCCTTGCTGAACGAGGCAAAGCTGAAACGTCAGGAACTGGTCGCGGCGGCCCGCAAACAGGCCACGGTTGAGGAATTGGCTGGCAAGATCAAACTGCCCAGCTTCTTTTCAGGCAACACCGCCGCCGTATTGCTGGTTATCTTCTCGGTCGCAACGATCACCGTTGTGGGTACTGCTACGGCCTATAACCCCGCGCAGTGCATTGCCAATGTGAAAGAAGAGAAGCGCCTAGAGGCAGAACAGCGGATTCAGGAGCTGCGCAAGCAGCGCGAAGAACAGCGCAAAAAGCGCGAGGCGGAACAGGCCGAACAGGGCGACGCCCAGCAATCGGCTCCGAAACCGTCGAACAACAGCGGCTTTGGAAACGTGTTCGCGCCAAATACACTGGGCGGAGAGGAGAGCGACGGTGCTTCGGAACCCGAAGAACAGCCCTCGGATTCGAACGGTGGAAGCGGGGGTTTCGGCGGGGCATTTGACCCCAACAGCCTGAACAGCGGCGACTAGACGTAACTCGCCCAACACCAGACCACCGCCCGGACAAGTCAGTCTTGTTCGGGCGGTTTGCGATTTAGGATGATCACATCGCATCCATCAATTACATGGCCGTTCCATTCCACGGGATCAGCGTTGTAGTTAATCAGGATCTCGTGATCCGCAGTTTCGCGGCGGCGCAGGCCACGTGGCATTGGTTGCAAGGACAGGCCAATCTCTTGAGCGGCCAAAGCAATCACGCGGTCCCAAAGGGCCTCGTCCGGAAACCCCGCCAGATACCAAAGCCCATCAGCGCCTTTCAGCGCCGGGGACTTGTCCTGAAACAGAAGCAGATCGGGGGCGTCCCCTGACAGGCGGTCGACCCAGTGACTTGCAACTCCGCCGCCAATGACCGCGCGGTCAACGTTGGGGGCCAGCGTTTCCACAAGGTCAACATTGCAACTAAGTGCTTTCAGGCCGGGACGGCCCGTCCGGGGTATTTGAAATTCAGAAGTGATTGCCCCTGTTCGGGGCCCGAGGATGGCAAGATCGCAGCTTTCCGACAGCCTGCTTTCAAACCCGTCATCCAGCGTTGCCAGACCGGGGGCAAGGATCAGCCTGTACTTTTCCGCGGACTTGTCCGCTGAAGATACGAAATCAACAGACAACCCAGCACGGCGAAGGGCGCAATAGGCCGAAAAAACCAGCCGAAAGTAATCGAAGCCGGCACCTTGCGGCTGTGTTTTCCAAGCCCAGTCCGAGGCGTAGTCGAACACGAGTGCAACTGGGGCACGCGATGGCCTCACTTCCCCCAATCCGGTCAGAACGTCTGCGGTCTGCCTGACCTCATCCAATGCAGGAGCGGGGCGATTGTCCGGTGTCAACAGACCGGCATGCATCTGTTCCTGCCCGAACGGGGCCTGCCGCCAACGAAAGTAGCTTATCACCTCGGCACCATGGGCGACGGCCTCAAGGGACCAAAGCCGAACCATTCCGGGCAGGGGGGCTGGGTTATAGGGGGCCCAGTTCACCGGTCCGGGTTGTTGTTCCATCACCCACCAGCGCCCGCGCCCAACGGCACGATAAAGATCATGGTGAAAGGCCTGCATGTCCGGATCACCCTGCTGCAGAAACGCAGATTTATGATCCTCATCCGCTTCAAGCCTGTCAGACAGAAAACCGATGGGATAGCTGTCCCACGTGGCGATATCGAGGTCTTTGCCCACCGCGAAATGGTCGAACTCCAACACGCGGCCCATGTAGTTGTGCAGCAATGGTGCATCCGTCAGCGGACGCAGTTCATCTACCTGAACCTTATTGAAAGCCGCGACCTGATCAGAACTGAAGCGACGAAAGGCCAGGACATGCGCCGGGTTCGGCTCGGTCACAGTCAGGTTTGGTAGGTCGATCTGGTCGAAATCACTGTATTCCATTGACCAAAACACGTTACCCCAGGCTTCATTCAGCGCGTCTATGCTCGTGTATTCGGCGGCGAGCCAAAGGCGGAAAGCCTGCAACGCCACCGGACTGTAGCTGATTGTGGTGTCGTGACAGCCATATTCGTTGTCGATTTGCCAGGCCGCCACATGAGGATTGCTCCCATACCGCTCACCCATGATCCGGGCGATGCGGCCGCATTCGTTCGCGTAACCCTTGTGACTGAAGCAATAGTGACGCCTTGATCCAAACTTTCGAGGGTTCCCTACAGCGTCCACTGCCAGAATGTCCGGATGGCGGTCCAGCATCCAGCGTGGTGGTGTTGCCGTTGGCGTACCCAGAACAATCTTCAGACCGGCCGAGCCAAGCGTTTCAATCGCCCGGTCCAGCCAGCCGAACTGCAATTCTCCCGGTTGCGGTTCCATCCGGCTCCAGGCAAATTCCCCGATCCGAACCCAATGCAGGCCGGCCTCGATCATGCTTCTGGCGTCATTTTCCCACATTTCCTCGGGCCAATGTTCGGGATAATAGCAAACGCCCAATTCCGGCTTCATAGGATGACCCGATACTCTGCCCGACCCTGACCAGCGCCGTGGGCGGCGAAGGTCATGCCATTGGTGGGTTGTGCTTCGATTACGTCCGTATCCAGACCCTGGCGGGCCGTTGTGCAAAACAAAGTGGTCAGGTCTTCACCACCGAATGCGGGGCACGAGGTGTGGGCGGCCGGAACGGAAACCGCGCGGAGAAAACTGCCCTCGGGACTGTAAACAGCGACACGGCCAGCCCCCCATTGCGCGATCCAGATGTTGCCTGCGACATCCGTTACGGCTCCGTCAGGGTTCAGCCCGGCATCGCGAAAGTCCAGAAACACCGAGCTGTCGCCAATGGGCCAACCGGTTTTGTCCTCCAGTTTCCAATGACGAACCTGCCCGGAAGCGGTGTCCGCGAAATACGCGCAGGACCTGTCAGGTGCGAAGCAAATCGCGTTCGAGATTGTCACGTCCAGGACCAGTTTTCGCAACTCTCCCCGCCAATATCTGTAGATCGCCCCGGCGCCGTGTTCAGCTTTTTTGCCCATGGTCCCGATCCAGAACCCGCCCCATGGGTCAGCCCGCCCGTCATTCGAACGTGTCACCGGGTTATCGGTTTCAAGCGGTGTGACCAGTTCCTTTCTGCCATTGCTTAGGCCAAAGCGCCACAATCCCGTTTCCGACGCAATCAGTAACGTGTCGAGATCCACCCAGCCAGCTGCAGAAACATGTTCGGCAAGATCCCAGCTTTTTTGCCCGGATTGATCCCTTGTCATCAGGCACCGGTTAAGGATGTCAAACCAGAACAACTGCTGCCGTTCCGGATGCCAGAGCGGCCCTTCGCCCAACGCGCAGGGACGCTCGTCATAGATTTCGGTCATTCCACGGCCTCATCATACGCCGCCACGATCTTTCCGGCGCGGTCGGCAATGTCCGTGACACTCATTCCGGGTTTGAACAGGGCTGATCCGATTCCGAAGCCGTCCGCGCCAGCCCTGATCCAGTCCCGGAAATTGTCCGGGCCCGCTCCGCCGACGGCAAACACCAGTGTTCCGTCGGGAAGGACAGGGCGCAACGCTGCCAATCCGGTGGGACCGGCAAGAATGCCGGGAAAAAGTTTCAACCCGGTGGCGCCGGCGCGAAGTGCAGCGAATGCCTCGGTTGGTGTGTAGACGCCCGGCCAGCTTTGCATGTTCAGCGCGACCGATTTGCTGATGACATCCACATCGCAATTCGGGGACACGATCAGTCTCCCGCCTGCGGTCGCAACTGCCTCGGCCTGTTCAGGTGTCAGCACGGTTCCTGCACCGATAAGCGCGCGATCGCCGAAGGTGGCGGACAAAATGCGGATGCTCTCCAGCGGGTCGGGAGAGTTCAGGGGGACTTCGATCCGGTCGATACCGGCCTCAAGCAGCGCTTGACCAACTGGGGCTGCCTCATCCGTGCGCAATCCGCGCAAAATGGCTATGATCGGACGGCTCATGCGGTTTGCCTCGTGAGTTGTCGCGCTTGAGCCAGACCTGCCAGTGTTACCAAAGTGGCATCCGCCGATTCAACAAATGCACCTTGTAGCTGTAGCGCCTTGGCGTACACCTCTGATGGTCCTTCCGCGCCGATGATGGCCAGTTGCTGACCCAGCCAGTAGGCGCGCGTGGCTGCAAGTTCCGCACCGATCAGCAGACCGGACAAGCGCGCACGCGCCACGTCCTTGCCCTGGCCATGCAGCAGGTCAGCCGCGCGCAGGCCGAACAGACGGGCCGCCATCTGCTCCGGCTTTGAAAGGGTGTCTGTTACGGCTTCCGCAAAAGCGGCATCATCCCAGCCGGTGCCAACCGAGTGTTGAAGGACCGATTGTCCCTGAAGCAGATCAAACATTTCGCCGGTCATGAATGTGCGGAAACTGACGACCTCGCCAGCGCTGACCTGAACCCATTTCGTGTGCGTACCGGGCAGGCAAATCACGCCGTCCCAGTTCGGTCGGGTTCCCAGAAATCCTGCGATCTGGGTTTCTTCGCCGCGCATGACATCGGCGGGGTCGTTCTGTTTTAGTCCCGGCACCACAAACGCGCGAATACTCGGATCAGTGCCCGGCACACGGATTGGCATTTCCGGAAGCGGCGGGGACGGAACCGCAGAGTAGGGGGCCTCGACCCAACCCTGCCGGGCGCCAACCATGCCGCAGGCAACCACATCGGTCGGACCAGCGCCAAGCCAGCCTCCAATCAGGTCCAGCAGGGCCTGCTGAAAACCGCGCCCCGCAACACGTGACATGCCCCGGTCGGATTGGGCGTGATCCAGCACGGAATCGCCTTGCATTGCCCAGGCGCGCAGATGGGAGGTTCCCCAATCAACCGCGATCCATTCTGTGTTCATGTTCTCACCCCGTAACAACGACGCCGCCATCGACCACCATGCACTGCCCCGTCATCGCGCGGCTGGCGTCCGAAGCCAGAAACAGTGTCGGCGCAATCATGTCGTCCGGTGTCAGATGCTCTTTCAGACACTGTCGTTCCATATGTGCCGCCAAATCCTCGGGCGTGGCCCACATGTCCAGCTGTTTCTGCGTCAGAACCCATCCAGGCGCCAGGGCATTGACCCGGATTTTCTGCGGACCCAACTCGCGCGCAAGCGACCTTGTCATCCCGGTGATCCCTGCGTTCGATGTGGTGTAGATCGGATATCCCGCGTTGCCCATCATGTAGCTGATTGAAGAGAAGTTGATGATCGACCCGCCAGCCTCCTGCATTTGCCGCGCGGCCTCCTGGCAGGCGAAGTAGTAAGCCTTGAGGTTTACCTCGATCATCCAGTCCCAGAACTCCGTGGTGGTTTCGGACAGTCCGTGCCGTTTGTCGTTCGCGGCGTTGTTGACCAACACTTTGATCGGCCCATAAGCCTCGGCGGCTTTTGCCATGGTCGCGTGCAGCAATTCGGTATCGGTGATGTCACCTTGCAAGAACAGCGGAGCGCGCCCGTGTTTCTCGTGCATCTCGTCGACAAAAGCGCTGGCATCCGAGCGGCCGATGAAGGCAACATTTGCGCCCTGTGCGAGGAACCCGTCGGTCAGGGACGCTCCGACGCCCGATCCGCCGCCGGTGATGAAAACGGACGCGCCGTTGAGGTCGTGGAATGTGGCGGCTTGGGTCATCAGTGGCTCTCTCGGGTCACAAGGCGGGTGTCTTTGCCGACAAGGAAATCAAGGTCTGCTCCCTGATCAGCCTGTAGCACGTGGTCGATATAAAGTTTCGCGTAGCCGCGGGAATAATGGGGGTCGTCCGGTTGCCACGCGGCGCGGCGGGCGTCCAGTTCCTTTTCATCGACCAACAGTTCCAGTTCGCCCTTGCTGGCGGAAACCCGGATGCGATCACCGGTTTTGACCAAGCCCAGCGTGCCTCCGGCCTGCGCCTCGGGGCTGACATGCAGGATGACAGTGCCATATGCGGTGCCGGACATGCGGGCGTCCGAGATACGGATCATGTCGCGCACGCCCTCTTTCACCAGCCTGGAGGGGATCGGCATGTTGCCGACCTCGGGCATCCCCGGATAACCTTTGGGGCCGCATCCTTTGAGGACCAGAATAGTTCCGGGCGTCACCGGCAGATCGTCGCGGTCGATATTGGCCTTTAGGTCTTCGATACTTTCGAAAACATATGCCTCGCCTTCTGTTTCAAGCAGAGCGTCCGTGGCCGCCGAAGGTTTCACGATGGCACCGTTGGGTGCAAGATTGCCGCGAAGAACCCGCAGGCCCGCTGCGGGTTTCACCGGATCGCCAAAAGGGCGGATGACGTCTGTGTTGAAGCATTCGGCACCCTCGTAATGGGCGGAAATATCCTTGTTCAAAACCGTTCTGGCCGGGCGCAGGAAGGGTTTGAGCTCGTTCAGAACAACCGGAACGCCGCCTGCGTAACAGAAATCCTCCATCAAGTACTTTCCCGAAGGCATGCAGTTCACCAGCAGGGGAATTTCGGACCCGATCTCGAAATCCTTAAGTTTCAGATCCACGCCAACACGACCGGCCAGAGCCAGCAGGTGGACAACCGCATTGGTCGAACCACCGACGGCGGCATTGGCGAGGATGGCGTTCTCGAAAGCTTCCTTGGTCAGGATGTCCGAGGGTTTGAGGTCTTCGTCGACCATTTCGACAATCCGCTTGCCGGTCATATGCGCCAGCGCCATGCGGCGCGCATCTACGGCGGGCAGGGCAGCGTTGGTCGGCAGGCTCATACCCATCGCCTCGACCAGCGAGGCCATCGTCGAGGCCGTGCCCATCGTCATGCAAACACCTGCGCTGCGGGACATACCTGATTCTGCGTTCATGAAATCCTGCAGGGTCATATCCCCGGCGCGAACGGACTCGGAGAATTTCCACACGTCGGTGCCCGAGCCGATATCCTGCCCGCGATACTTGCCGTTCAGCATCGGACCCGAACTGACGACGATCGATGGCAGATCAACCGAGGCCGCACCCATCAACTGGCCCGGCGTGGTCTTGTCACAGCCGCCCAGCAACACGACGCCGTCGATGCCATAGGCGCGGATGGATTCCTCGACATCCATCGCCAGCAGATTGCGGAACAGCATGGCGGTGGGCTTCATCTGGGTTTCGCCCAGCGACATCACCGGGAATTCGACGGGAAAGCCACCTGCCTCCCACACGCCGCGTTTCACGCCCTCGGCCAGATCGCGCAGGCCTGAATTGCAGGGTGTCAATTCAGACCAGGTGTTGCAAATGCCGATGATCGGGCGCCCGTCAAAGGAATGATCAGGAAATCCCTGGTTTTTCATCCAGGAGCGATGGATGAACCCATCTTTGTCGAGTTTTCCGTACCAGTGTTGTGAGCGGCGCTTTTTCATTTCTTGTTTTGCTTTTCGTGGTTCGGGTTGGGATTGAGTATTTTTGAAAAGATAAAGGTCAGGCCGCGCGGGCCGGGCGGCACCAATCGGGAAGCCAGTCGGAATGGGCAGTCAGCAGATCGGCGACCAGGCTGCGGATCTGCCGCAGGTCCAGTTCCGCTGCGGTGTGTGGGTCCATCATGGCCGCGTGATAGATATGCTCCGGGTTCTGCTCGGTCAGGGCGCGGACGGTCAATTCCTGCACGTTGATCTGAGTGCGCATCAGGGCGATCAGTTGTGGCGGAATATCAGTCACAATCGAAGGCTGAACACCGTTGCTGTCCACCAGACATGGCGTTTCCACCGCCGCGCCCAATGGAAGCTGCGGAATCTGGCCGGTGTTTGGCAGGTTGCCGTAGGCCGTATAAGGTTCGTCTGTGATGATAGCGTTCATGAGGTCAGCGGCGAATTCGTGGCTGCGGATCACGTCTATGTTGCCCCCGTCCGTCAGAGTCTTGGCCTTCTGCTGCCAGCCGGCGATCTGTTCCTCGCACCGGGTCGGGTATTCGTCCAGCGGAATCGAGAACTGCTCGATCAGATCGTCGCGCCCGTCCTTGATGAACCACGGAACGTACTCGGCCAGATGCTCGGAGCTTTCCGTGCAGAAATAGCCCAAATGGTCCATCACCTCGTAGCGTACCTTGTTGGGGCAACGCGGCATCAAAAGAGGGGCTTTGGGAAGCTTCCCGGTGGCGTAGCCTTGCCGCAGGGCTGAGTAGAGATCGCGCCCCTCGTACTCGAGCCGCAGGAAGAAGGCGACGTGATTGACGCCGGCCACCCGGTAGCGGATATCGCTTTTGGGCAAGTCCAGATCGTGGGCCAGTTCCTCGACCGTGTTCTGGACCGAATGGCAGAGGCCCACGTGTTTCAGCGTCGGGAATCTTTCCGCCAGGGCCCATGTATTGATCGCCATCGGGTTGACGTATTGCAGCAGCGTCGCGTCGGGACAAAGCTGCATCATGTCCTGCGCCACGTCCCAGAGAACCGGAACGGTCCGTAACCCGCGCATGATGCCGCCAACCCCCAGCGTGTCGGCGATGGTCTGACGCAAGCCGTATTGCTTGGGAATCTCGAAATCGGTGACAGTGCAGGGCTGGTATCCCCCGACCTGGAACGCGGTAATTACGAAATCCGCCCCATCCAGGGCCGACCGACGGTCGGTGTGGGTGGAAACGGTCGCGCCGGTTCCAACCGAACGGATCATCGACCTTGCTACGGCCTCGCTTTCCGCCAGGCGCACCGGGTTTATGTCCATCAGTGCAAAATGACTGTCGGAAAGCGCGGGGGTCAGCAGCGCGTCACCCACGATGTTTTGCATGAAGATCGTGGAACCCGCGCCGATAAAGGTAATTTTGGTCATTTGACAGCTCCAAGGGTCAGACCCGCGATGAAGTGTTTCTGCATGAGGAAGAACATGGCCACAGGCGGCAAAGCGGCGACGATCGAGCCTGCGCTCATCAACTGGTAGGCGGCCCGGAACTGAGCGTTGAAACTTGTGATACCGGCTGTCACGGGCTGGCTTTCTGCGCCTTGGGTCAGTACCACGGCCCAGAAGTAGTCGTTCCAGATGAACGTGAAGATAAGGACGCTGAGGGCAGCGATAGCGGGTTTCATCAGCGGTAGGACGACGTACCAGAAGATGCGCCATTCGCTGATACCTTCGACACGGGCGGCCTCGATCAGTTCAAAGGGCAGGGCGCGGATGAAGTTGCGCATGAACAGTGTGCAGAACCCGGTCTGGAAGGCGATGTGGAACAGCACAAGCCCGGTTTTGGTGTTGTAGAGACCCAGTTGCAGCGTCAGGTCGCGCACGGGAACCATCAGGATCTGGAACGGCACGAAGTTGCCCGCCACGAACATGAAGAAGATCCAGATGTTTGACTTGAATTTGTAGATCCCCAGCGCAAACCCCGTCATGCAGCTGAGCGCGACCGCTCCGATCACCGTTGGGATGGTGATCATGAACGAGTTCAGCAGATAGCGCGGCATGTCCGAGTTGAAGAATACCTGACCGTAGTTGAACGCGCCTTCAAAGCTGGAGGGCATGCCCCAGTAGTTTGCGTTGGTGAAATCCGCTGCCGGTTTGACAGAGAACAGCGCGACCGCCAGCAATGGCCCCAGCCACAGAAGCAGCGCCAGTGGCAGCATGGCCTGATAGGTAATTTGCGCCGAGCGGGGCTGTTTTTCGATGGGTTTGGGAAACATCTCAGTGCCCCTTCTCTTCGCGGTACATTGACCAGAGGAAATAAGCGATGAAGCACAGCATGATCAGGAACAGGATGACCGCGATGGCCGCGCCGTACCCCATGCGGAAGCCATATTCGGACAGGGCGACCTCGAACATGTAGTAAGCCAAGACGCGGGAGGAGCCGAAGGGGCCGCCCTGAGTCATGATTGAGATAAGGTCAAAGCTGCGCAGAGCACCGATGATGGTGACAACGAAGGCGATGAAAGTAGCGGGCCGCAGTTGCGGCAGGATGATGTGCCAGAGCATCCGCATGCCTTTGGCCCCATCAAGACGCCCGGCTTCGATCTGTTCGGGGTCAACGGCATTCAGGCCGGTGAGGTACAAGATCATGCAATACGCGGTTTGAGGCCAGAGGCCCGCCAAGATGATGCCATAGGTGACAAAACGTTCGTCTCCCAGGACATTCAGGGGTCCGGCGCCGAAAAAGCCCAGGAACTCGTTGAGAAGTCCGAAAGTCGGATCGTAGAACCATGTAAAGACGAGGCCCACAACTACCTGAGAGATGACGAACGGGAAGAAGAAAAGCGACTTGTAGAGGCGAATGCCCCAGACCGTCTGGTTCAGGAACAGCGCAATGAACAAGCCGGCGGGAATTGCAGCCAGATACAGGATCAGCCAGATCAGGTTGTTTTTGAGAGAGATGTAAAATGCATCCCGGTCAACCCATTCCCAGTACAAATCCTCGTAGTTGCGGAACCCGACATATTCAGCCGCACCAAGACCGTCCCATTCATAAAGCGACAGGTTAAAGGACTGAAACACCGGAATGATCACATAGACCATAAAGAACAGCAGGCCGGGGGCCAGAAACAGCCAGGGCGCGATGCGCTGCTGATTTCTGTGAAACCAGCTTTCCTGTTCGGGGACGTCGACGGCAGACATGCGGATACTCATGGTTTAGGTGGAAGGAGCAAGGCGAGTTGGCACCCGCCTTACACAGGTTCAGGTGCAGGCCGGGCGTGTGCCCGGCCCGACGACCGGATTAGTTTTCGTAAATGCGCTCACGTGCGCGTTCCAGCTTGGCCAGGATACGGTCCAGATTGTCCGGTTTGACCATGAATTCCTGGAAGCCTTCCATAGACACTTTTGCCATTTCCGCCGGTGCATCCCGGTCCCAGAATTGCGCCACGCCGCCCGGGCTGTTCGACGACAACATCTGGAAGCCCTGCTGGAGGAACTTGTCATCATCCACCGAGGATTGTGCGTTCACCGGCAATTGCCCAAGGTTCGAGCCATTGTTGATTTCGGTCTGCTCTTCCGCAGAGACCACAAAGCGCAGGAACTCACGCGCTGCTTCCTTGTTCGATGCGTTCGCAGGAATGTGGAATGTATCTGTCGGGGCATCTTCAGCCATTTCGACATCAGGGTTGATGGACACGAACTGGTAGAAGTCCAGCTGATCGTCGGTCAAGCCGCCATCCCTTAGCGGCGCGACAGCGAAATTCCCCATCAGATATGCAGCCGCTTCGCCGTTTACCATGAAGGGCAGGGCCTCTTGCCAGCTGTAGGTCTGGTGATTGTCGATGAACGCGCCCATGTCGATCAACTGTTTCCAGTTGGCGAAGGTTTGCTTGACCCGGTCGTCTTCCCAGCTGATTTCGCCATTGGCAAGCTGGTTGTGGAAGTCGAAGCCGTTGGTGCGCATATTCAGGTAGTCGAACCAGCCGCCTGCGGTCCACAGGAATTTGGTGCCGATGGTATAGCAGGCGCGGCCTGAGTCGACGATTTTCTGGCAGTTGGCCAGTTCCTCTTCCCAGGTGGTGGGTTCGCTAAGGCCCAACTCATCAAAGATGTCTTTGCGGTAATAAACGCCCCACTGGTAGTAGGTGTAGGGTACACCCCATTGCTTGTCATCGATGGTCATCGCGCCCTTGGTCGAGGCGAGGTTTTCAGCAATCTCAGGCTCGGCCCATAGGTCCGAAACATCCTCGAACAGGCCTGCTTCGACATAAGGCTTCATACGGTTGGCGGCATACCACGTGGCAACGTCCGGCGTGTCGGCGGTCAGGAAGTTGCGGATTTGCGTCTTATACGCCTCGCGGTCGATCACTGTGGTTTCGATTTCCAGCCCCGGGTGCTTTTCAGCGAAGCGGCCGATCATCGCTTCCATAGTCGCGCGCGGCGCCGGGTTGGATGTGTCCAGGAAAATCCGCAGCTCACCAGTGAGTTCGGCATAGGCCGGAACGGCAAGTGCAACGCTCATGGCCAGCGCGGCCGTTGTGCGCTTGTAGATGGAATGCATGGTTTCCTCCCTTAGCTTCCACATTTAGGTTCCACATAGTGAAACTTAGTTTTATATATTGAAAACTACACATCGACTCGGTTAGTCTTGTCAAGACCCACGTGCTGTCGGCCGTGGGCAAACGGAGGAGAAAAGCGCCCGTGGCAGGTGAAGGAACAATTGGGAAAGCATGCGATGTGCTGGATCAGGTGGCTGCATTCGGACGCCCGGTCCGTTTCGCGGAGCTGCTGGACAACAGCAGTTTCCCCAAGGCGACGTTGTACCGGTTTCTGCAATCGCTGACCCACCAAAGGATGTTGTCCTACGATCCCGACCGTCAGACCTATGCACCTGGCCTGAGGTTGGTGCGGTTGGCGCATGATGCCTGGACCCAAAGCTCACTGGCCCCGATTGCCCGCCCGTTTCTCGACGCGCTAAGTCAGGAAACAGGGGAAACAGTTCACCTTGCACAGCTTGATTCCAGTCAGGTTTTGTATGTCGACAAACGTAACGCAGCGCAGCCGGTCGAGATGTTCTCGCAAGCTGGCAAAGTCGGCCCCGCATACTGCACAGGCGTCGGCAAGGCGATGTTGGCGCATCTGGATGACGAGGCGTTGACCAAGGCGGTGTCGCAACAAAGCTATCACCGGTTTACCGACAAGACACTGACCTCGGAACAGGCGCTACGCGCGGATCTGGAACTGATCCGGCAGCGCGGATATGCGATCGACGATGAAGAGCACGAGCCCGGCATCATCTGCATAGCATGCCCGATCCTGACTTCGGGCGGGCGCATGTTGGGCGCAATTTCCGTAACCGGTTTCACGGAACGGATGGATTTCACCCAGCTTGAAGCCTGGATTCCCCGTGTCCGCCATGTGGCCGATCAGATCGGCGCGGAAGCTCAGGCATGGCAATTCCCAGAATCCCGTAGGACCACCCGCAAAGACAGGATGCATGCGACATGACCGGAGTTACACTAAACGGCGCGATCAAGCGGTACGGCCAGACACAGGTTATTCACGGCATAGATCTTGAGATCGAAGATGGTGAATTCTGCGTATTTGTGGGTCCGTCAGGTTGCGGCAAGTCCACCCTTCTTCGAATGATCGCCGGGCTTGAGGAAACGACCGAAGGGCAAATCAACATCGGTTCGCGGGATGTAACCCATATGGACCCGGCCAAACGTGGCGTGGCAATGGTGTTTCAGACCTATGCTCTCTACCCGCACATGTCGGTGGCGGAAAACATGGGCTTCGGTTTGCGCATGAATGGCGTCTCGAAAACCGAAATCGACAAGAAGGTGCACGAAGCATCGGAAATTCTGAAGCTGGACCAGTACCTGAAACGCAAGCCGAAGGCTTTGTCGGGTGGCCAGCGGCAAAGGGTGGCCATCGGGCGCGCCATTGTTCGCGGGCCCGAAGTGTTCCTGTTTGATGAGCCGCTTTCGAACCTCGATGCCGAGTTGCGGGTCGAGATGCGGGTCGAGATTGCGCGACTGCACAACGAAATCGGCGCGACGATGATTTATGTCACGCACGATCAGGTCGAAGCGATGACCATGGCCGACAAGATCGTTGTGCTGCGGGACGGGCGGATCGAACAGGTCGGCGCTCCGATGGATTTGTACCGTGATCCGGACAATCGGTTTGTGGCCGGTTTCATTGGCTCGCCCGCGATGAATTTTCTGGAATGCGATGTCGTTGATGGTCAGGTCAGTCATCCTGCACTCAATCAGTCGATTCCGGTTACGGCGTCCGTGCCTTCGGGGGCCAACAAGGTCACACTGGGCATTCGGCCAGAGCATATCCAGATTGATCGCGGCAGCGAGACCTGCACCGTTGACCTGACCGAAGCGCTTGGCGGGGTGTCGTATTCTTACCTGGTAACGCCGAATGGCGACCGGTTGATTGTCGAAGAACGCGACGATCAACGCAGCACGCAGGGCGAGCGAATTGGCATTTCGGTCCGACCTGACCGCGCATTACTGTTCGACCCCGAAACCGGGCAGCGCCTGCGCTGAATCTGACACCTGAACCCTGATCAAACAGCGCGTCGAGCCACCGGTTCGGCGCGTTTTGCTTTGGCGTAGAATTTTTATGGATTTTGTATCCAATATCCGTTATTTCGATTCGAAACGGCTCTGACCTGATTTCCTCCTGCCGTACGAAACGCTGCTTCCAAAGGATTTGCCCCATGCCAAAAAATGTCTTCACCGGCACCATGCCCGCCCTCATGACGCCCTGCACACGGGACCGCAAACCGGATTATGACGCACTGGTCCGCAAGGGTCAGGAGATGATAGATGCAGGGATGTCTGCAGTTGTCTATTGCGGTTCGATGGGGGATTGGCCCCTGCTGACCGACGAACAGCGGATGGAGGGGGTCGAGCGTCTGGTGGCCGCCGGACTTCCGGTTGTCGTGGGCACCGGGGCCATAAACACAAAATCCGCCGTGGCCCATGCCGCCCACGCGCAAAAAGTGGGCGCCGCCGGCCTGATGGTGATCCCGCGCGTTCTGTCACGTGGCAGTTCGCCGGCGGCGCAGAAGAACCATTTTAGAGATATTCTGACTGCGGCGCCCGACATTCCTGCCGTGATCTACAACAGCCCCTATTACGGATTCGCCACCCGCGCCGAGTTGTTCTTTGCGCTGCGGGCCGAACACTCCAATCTGATCGGGTTCAAGGAATTCGGTGGCAAGGACGATCTGCGCTACGCAGCTGAGAACATCACCAGTCAGGATGACAATGTGACCCTGATGGTAGGCGTCGATACCGAAGTCTTTCATGGCTTTGTAAACTGTGGCGCGACCGGTTCGATTACCGGAATCGGCAATGCGCTGCCGCGCGAGGCGCTGTTGCTGGCGGCGTTGTCGCAAAAAGCCGCCACCGGAAGCGCCGAGGCCCGTTTGCGCGCTCAGGAATTGACCGAGGCGTTCCATGTTCTTTCCAGCTTTGACGAAGGCCCCGATCTGGTGCTCTATTACAAGCATCTGTTAGTGCTGAACGGTGAACCGGAATACCGCCTGCACTTTAACGAAAGCGATGAGTTGAATGATGCACAGCGCAACTATTGTGAACAGCAGTATGAACTGTTCAAAAGCTGGTTCGCCGACTGGTCAGCGCAGGGCGGGGTGATCGCTGAATGCATGTGATCGACAGCCATACCGGGGGCGAGCCCACGCGGGTGATCCTGGATGGCGCACCTGATCTGGGCAATGGACCTCTGGCCGAACGAGCCCGGCGACTGGCAACCGAGCATGAGGAGTTTTACCGCTCCATCATGCTCGAGCCGCGCGGGCAACCGGCCATGGTCGGCGCATTGCTGGTCGAACCGGTTGATCCGACTTGTGTGACCGGCGTGATCTATTTTGACGTAGACGCGGTGCTTGGCATGTGTGGTCATGGCACCATTGGTCTGACCGTGACATTGGCCCACTTGGGTCGGATCGGGCAGGGCACCCATCGCATCGAAACTCCTGCGGGGGTGGTGACGGTCGAATTGCATGACGCAAACACGGTGACCGTCACAAACATCGAAAGCCGGCGGGTACAGCGCTCAGCCACCCTGGACGTGCCGGACAACGGGCCGGTGACGGGCGATCTGGCTTATGGTGGCAACTGGTTCTTTATTGTCGATCCCAGTCCAATTCCGGTTTGTGTCGGGAATATCGCAAAGCTGACGAACATGGCCGTCGCCATCCGCGAGGCTTCGATTGCGCAGTGTATTGGCGGCGAACAGGGTGAACCGGTTGATCATGTAATCTTTCAGGGAACGTCCTCGACGGATGGTGTGCACAGCCGCAACTTTGTTCTTTGTCCGGATGACAATTACGACCGCTCGCCCTGCGGCACCGGTAGTTCGGCACGGCTGGCCTGTTTGGCGGCGGATGGAAAACTGGCCCCGGGCGAGGAGATCGTGCAGGAATCTGTTATCGGAAGCACCTATCGCCTGTCTTATCAGCCGGGCCCGAATGGAGGTGTCATACCCTCGATTACCGGGCAGGCCCATGTCATGGCCGAGGCGAAGCTGATCTTTGCCGAAAATGATCCGTTCAAAGACGGGATTGCGACGTGACGCATTCGGACGTGGTGATAATCGGTGCCGGTGTCATCGGCATAACAACTGCGCTTGAGCTGCAGCGTCGGGGTCATAATGTCCGCGTGCTGGACCGCGAAGGCGTCGCGGCGCAGGCTTCTGCCGGCAATGCCGGAGCGTTTGCCCTGACCGAGGTCGAGCCGCTGGCGACGCCGGGCATCATGCGCAAGGCACCCAAATGGTTGCTGGATCCGCTGGGGCCTTTATCAATTCCCCCTGCATATGCCCTGAAGATCATTCCTTGGATGATGCGGTTCTGGCAGGCCAGCCGTCCGCGCCGGTATCACGAACTACTGGCCGCCCAGGCGGGTCTTATGCGCCTGTCGGGCGCTGCGCTGGAGCGTCTGATTTCGGACGTCGATGGCGAGGCGCTGATTCAGCGGGATGGTCAGATGCAGCTTTACGAAGGCGAGGCAGAGTTTCGTGCCAGCCTGCCCGGATGGGAAACACGCCGCCGTCACGGGATCGCGTTTGAACTGCTGGAAAACCGTGAAGCCATTGCCGAGTTGCAGCCTGGTCTCAGCCCCCGCTTTACTCATGCCGGTTTCACACCGGGTTGGATGAACACGGTCGATCCAAAAACTTGGGTAGGCCATCTGGCGCAAGCGTTTCTGGATCGCGGCGGCCGGATCGAGCAAATGGAGATTCGCGCCGTTACTCCCCGGGACACATCGGTGCAACTGAGCCATGCCGGTGGAACGGTTGAGGCCGACAAGGTTGTCGTCGCTTCCGGTGCGTGGTCGCATGAACTGGCGCGCACTCTGGGCGATCACATCCCTCTGGAGACCGAGCGCGGGTATAACACGACCCTGTCCGAGGGCGCCTTCGATCTGCGGATGCATCTGACCTTTTCCCGCCACGGATTCGTGGCCAGTCGTATTAATGGCGGCGTGCGCATCGGGGGTGCTGTCGAGCTTGGTGGGCTGAAACTGCCACCGAATTACCGGAGGGCGGAAACCCTTTTGCAAAAGGCGACGCAGTTCCTGCCGGGGCTCAGGACCGAAGGTGGCACGCAATGGATGGGATTCCGCCCGTCGCTGCCCGACAGTATTCCGGTGATCGGCCCTGCACGCCGTTCCCGCAATGTGATTTATGCGTTTGGCCATGGTCATCTGGGTTTGACACAGTCAGCAGGGACCGCTGAAATGGTCGCCGACCTCCTTGTCGATAATACTCCTGAGATTTCCCCTGATCCTTTTTCTGCCACCCGGTTTTAAGGAGCCCTCATGCGCAGCGTGAAGACAATTCATGTGATTTCAGCCCATGCCGAAGGCGAGGTCGGGGATGTGATCGTTGGCGGTGTCGCGCCGCCCCCGGGCGACACGCTGTGGGACCAGCGTTCGTTCATCGCGAAAGACCAGACCTTACGAAATTTCGTTCTGAACGAACCGCGGGGCGGAGTGTTTCGACATGTAAACCTGCTGGTGCCGCCCAAACATCCTGACGCTGATGCGGGATTCATCATCATGGAACCTGAAGATACGCCGCCGATGTCCGGATCGAATTCGATCTGCGTATCGACCGTGTTGCTGGATGGCGGCATCGTCCCGATGCAGGAGCCCGAAACCCATCTGACGCTGGAGGCGCCCGGCGGCCTGGTCCGTGTCCGGGCCGAGTGCGAGGGCGGCAAGGCCAGACGTATCTTTGTGCAGAACCTGCGCAGCTTTGCCGACAAGCTCGGCGTTCCACTCGAAGTTTCGGGCGTGGGAACGTTGCAGGTCGATACGGCCTTTGGAGGCGACAGTTTCGTTGTCGTCGATGCCGCCGCTCTGGGCTTTGAGATCACCGAAGACGAGGCGCGTGACATCGCGCGTATGGGGGTTGCAATCACAAATGCGGCGAATGAACAGATTGGTTTTTCCCATCCCGAAAACCCGGATTGGGATCACATCTCCTTCTGTGCCTTCTGCGGTCCTTTGGAGGAATCTCCCGAAGGGGTGCGCGGCAAGTCCGCTGTGGCCATTCAACCGGGTAAAGTCGATCGCTCACCCACCGGCACGGCGGTCTCGGCACGCATGGCGTTGATGGCCGCCAAAGGACAGATGCAGGTCGGGCAGACGTTCGAAGCCATTTCCATCATCGGTTCGCGCTTTACCGGCCGAATCGTCGAGGCAACACGGCTGGGCGATCGCGCGGCTATTGTCCCAGAGATCAGCGGCCAGGGCTGGATTACCGGCATTCACCAACACATGCTGGATCCCGATGACCCTTGGCCGGGCGGCTATCGTCTGAGCGATACCTGGGGCGTCTGAGGCAGCAAGGCCTAACCTGTTTCTGCGCCGTTTCATCTGGTTCACCTAACCCCGTGTCAATTTGCGCGCGTTCCGGTGATTGATCCCGGGGCCATCCTGTTTTATGGGAGGCCCTGTCAAATCAGAGTAACCAAGGGGCAGCATCCTGATCGTGCCCCTGCCGCGCCACGTTGATGTGGCATCAACTCTTGGATCGCACGCCCCTGAAAGGCTTAAAAAAGGTAAGGGAATATGGCAGAAAAATCGAACTTCGATATATTGTATACCATTGTAGACGAAGCGCCGGAACTGGCGAGCGCATCGTTCCTGCCCATCATTCGCAAGTTCGCTTCGGCCGCTGGCGTAAGTGTCGGCACCAAGGATATTTCGCTGGCGGGCCGCATTCTGGCAACCTTCCCCGAGAACCTGACCGAAGATCAGCGCATCACAGACGATCTGGCCGCACTGGGTGAACTGGTCAAGACACCCGACGCCAACGTAATCAAGCTGCCGAATATCTCGGCGTCGGTCCCGCAGCTGGTTGCAGCCATCGAAGAGCTGCAATCGCAGGGCTACAATATTCCGGACTACCCGGAAGAGCCTTCGACTGACGAGGAAAAGGCGATCCGCGCACGTTATGACGCCATCAAAGGTTCGGCTGTTAACCCGGTACTGCGTGAGGGCAACTCGGATCGTCGCGCGGCCCGTGCGGTCAAGAACTACGCTCAGAAGAACCCGCATTCGATGGGTGAGTGGGTGTCGGACAGCAAAACCAAAGTGTCTTCCATGTCTGGCAACGATTTCTATGCCAATGAGAAATCAGCCACCATCACGGCTGCTCAGGCGGGTGATGCCAAGATCGAATTTGTTGGCAAGGACGGCAGCGTGACCGTTCTGAAAGATGCCTGGCCTCTGGCTGAAGGTACTGTTGCCGACGCGACCTGCATGTCGGTCAAGGCGCTGTCTTCGTTCCTGGCGGACGCCATCGAGGACACTAAAAAAGATGGGACCATGTTCTCGCTGCACATGAAGGCGACGATGATGAAGGTCTCGGACCCGATCATCTTCGGCTATGCGGTCAAGGCATGGCTGGCGCCAGTGTTCGAGAAGTTTGGCGCGGAACTGGACGCTATGGGCGTGAACCCGAACTCTGGTCTGGGTGATCTTTTGGATCGCGTGAAGGGCAACGCCGACATCGTGGCCGCGATCGACGCGATCAAGGCGGACCGTCCGTCGATGTACATGGTCGATAGCGACAAGGGCATCACCAACCTGCACGTCCCGTCGGACGTGATTATCGACGCGTCGATGCCCGCGGTGATCCGTGCAGGCGGCAAGGGTTGGGACGAGACCGGTGGGAAGGGTGATACCAATTGTGTGATACCCGACCGCTGCTATGCGCCCGTCTATGATGAGGCCATCAACTTCTTCAAAGCCAACGGCGCGCTGAACCCGGCAACTGCCGGTGCCGTGGCCAATGTTGGCTTGATGGCGCAGAAGGCGGAAGAATACGGCTCGCACCCGACCACCTTCCAAGCACCCGCCGATGGCACGATCCGTATCGTATTGGCCAATGGTGAGACGCTGCATTCGCATGAGGTCGAAAAGGGCGACATCTGGCGGTCCTGCACCGTCAAAATGGCTCCGATCGAGAACTGGATTGAGCTGGCGATGGACCGTCAGCGCCTGACCGGTTCCGAGGCGATCTTCTGGTTGGACGCAAACCGCGCCCATGACGCTGAACTGATCAATTACGTCAAACCGGCCCTTGAGGCGGCTGGCGTTGCTGACAAATTTCTGATCATGGCCCCGCGTGAAGCAACCCGTCAGTCACTGGAGACCATCACGGCAGGTAAGGACAGCATCGCCATTACCGGTAACGTGCTGCGTGATTACCTGACCGATCTGTTCCCGATCCTTGAACTCGGCACCTCGGCCAAAATGCTGTCCATCGTCAAGCTGATGAACGGTGGTGGGTTGTTCGAAACCGGTGCGGGTGGTTCGGCGCCCAAGCACGTGCAGCAGTTGGTGGAAGAGAACCACCTGCGTTGGGACTCGATGGGCGAGTTCTGTGCGCTGGGTGAATCGCTGAACTTCCTGGCTGACAGCAAGGGCAATGCTAAGGCCGGGGTTCTGGGATCAGCGGCCGAAGCGGCCACGCAAGGCATTCTGGACAACAACAAATCGCCAAGCCGCAAGGTTGGCCAGCCTGACAACCGCGACAGCCACTACTGGTTTGCACGATATTGGGCCGAGGCGCTGGCTGCGCAATCCGATGACGCCGATCTGGCCGCCGATTTTGCCCCGGTTGCCAAAGAGTTGGCCGACAAGGAAGAGCAAATCCTGTCGGAACTGGCTGCGGCGCAAGGCGCGCCTGCCGATCTGGGTGGATACTATCACGCAGATCCGACGAAGGCAGCTGCAGTTATGCGCCCCAGCGCGACGCTGAACGCCATTATCGGGTAAAATTATCCGGGGCCGCGCGTACCTGTGCGGCCCTTTACGGATAGTAAATATCCAATGAGCCAAGTAAAAAGGGACTGACCCCCAAAGTCAGTCCCTTTTCAAGTGAGTGGAGAGGCTCAGGCCTCACCGGTGCTGTTGGGCTCAGAATATCAAACCCGGCAGCTTCCGATATTGGGGGTTTCCCGTAGTTGGGGTGTTTTTTGCCCGTCCGAAAGCAGACCGAGTGCCGTTATTTGGATATTGGCGCTGGCAGGCTGAGATAATGCAGCCGCTTCATTTCCCGCAGTCCGACGGTCACCGTGTCCAGAATAGTCCCGGATACAAAGGACAAAAAGGCGATCAGCTTAGGCTTCTTTCAGTTCCGTGATGCGGCGCCCAACCGCCATATCCAGGCCAGGGCATTGGGTTATCACGAACAAAAAAGGGGCCGGGTGTGGAACCGGCCCCAGTGTATCAGCTGAACCGAGGGATCAGTTCGACGCTGCCATAAGTTTCTCGTTGTGCTCGCGCAGCGTGTCAGAAACGATGGCGTACCATTCGCCGGATTCACGCATTTCGTTCAGGCCCTTGTTCAGCATCGCCAGATACTGCTTGCCGAACGGGTTGCTCCGGTGGCTGATGAAGCGCAGCGACGACAGCGAGGTTACGAAGGGGTTTTCTACCATGTCGTTCTGGTTCAGGCCCATTTCGACCATGGTGTCTGAGAACAACTGAACTTCGAACGTCGCGACGTCGGCGGTACCTGTCAGAACAGCGTCGAGGCATTCGCGCGCAGTGATCGGCTGCATCAGGGTCATGGATTCGCCGTTGTGCAGGCCTTCCTGTTCCAGATCGTGGATGAACCAGCCGTCCATGCGGCAGATGGTGGACCCTTTCAGCTCTTCAAAAGTTGTCGCGCTTGCATAGCTGCTTTCCGGCAGGGTGTAGAACCCGACCACGATGTCATAAACCGGAACGGACGAGTCGAACTGGGTGCAGCGCACTTCAGTTTCCCACGACCATTCGTAGGTGCGGTTGGTGCAGTCGGGCATGTTCCACGCCATGGATACGTCAAACGCCCCCAAAGGCAGCAGCGTTTCCAGGTGCGAGTTCCAGTCGTCCACGAAGCTGACCGAATAGTCGCGGGCGTTGCCGCCACGCTGCAGGGCAGTGGTGCCCAGGCGGGTGATTGCACCACCGCCGTTCAGCGATTCATCGGCAAACGGCGCCCAGCCATTGCCGGTGACCAGTTTGATCGGCGGTTGGTAGACGCTCGACCGCTTGACGCTGGCCGCGCGCTGTTCTTCCGCGGCGATGATTTCCTGTGCGGTCTGCCCGTTGGGCAGGCTACCGTCTTCACAGGGCAGAGCCAGAACCAGGCCCGGCTCCAGTGCGTTCGGGTTCGTAATGACGTTGCGGTTCGCGTTGAAGATCGGCTGATAGTTCGACGTTCCATAAGCCGCGATGGCGATGGTAGCCATCGTATCGCCATCCTCGACGGTGTAGTTGGTACAGGCTTCCTGTGCCGCCGCCGCGGTTGCGCTCAGTGCTGTGACGGCGGTGGCCGACATTACCACTTTCTTCAGATCAATATTAAACATGTCCACTTCCTCCAGACTTTCTTTTGTGTCAGGCCGATTGCGGCCTTAGCCATTTTCCATTTGGTGACGCAGGGCGGTCGACACGATGTCGCGCCATTCGCCCGATTGCTGCATGATTGCCAGACCCTGGTTCAGCGTCTCAAGGATTGCCTCCCCGTCAGGATTGTCCTTGTGGGTCATGATGTTAAGTGACTTGATAGCCGCCAGATTGGGGTTTTCGACGATGCGGTGTTCGTAACCCAGCCGACCGATTGCTTCGACCGCCAGGTGGGCCTCGATGGCGACGATGTCGGCGGTGCCATCCATGACGGCGTGAAAGCAGTCATCCGGTGAAACCGGGCGCATCAACTTGATCGCCGGCTCGTAAAGGCCGACCGTATCCATGTGCGACAGAGACCAGCCTTCGGGTCGGCAGATCGTGGTGCCCGCGAAATCCGCGTAGGTCAGTGTCTGTTCATAGCCCGAACCTTCGCGGGCGAAGAAGGTGTCAACAACTTCGTAGAACGGGTTGGAAAAATTGTAGGTCTCACACCGCGAACGGTCCTTGTCGGAAAGGGCTTCGGCCTCTTCGCAATTGGGGCGCGACCAGGGGAATGTCGCGTCGAACGCCAGCGTCGGCATCAGCAGATCCAGATGCGACGACCAGTCGTTGACGAACTGGATCTTGTAGGATTGCTCGGGCGCGGCCCGCAGCATCGCGGTTTCGACCAGATAGGTATATAGCCCGCGGTTCGGCAGCGCCTCATCCGTGAAGGGTGCATAATTTCCGCCGGTGATCAGCAAAATCTGGCGATCACGAACCTCGGGCCGCTCATTCTCGCCTGCGTTGCGGATCAGCGCTGCTGCTTCGGCGCGCGCGGCTTCAATTTCTTCTTTGGCCGCCGCTTTGGCCTCGATCACAGCGTCTTCGCTGGCCTTCTTGGCCTCGGCTTCGGCTGCTGCAACGCGGGCTTCGGCGTCGGCAATGGCTTTTTCGGCCCGCTCTTCTGCGGCTTTCACCAACTCGGCAGCCATTTCCGCGGCGATGCGTCCGGCTTCGGTATCCGGCACTGCTGCCTCGCGTCCGACCTCTTCAAGGCAGGGGAAAGTCAGAATATCGCCGACCCGAATGATGTTCGGGTTCGAGCCGATGACATCCCGGTTCGCGTCGTAGATAAACCGATAGTCTTCAGTCGAATAGACCTGTATCGCCAGTTCCCGGAGGCTGTCGCCTCGCTGAATCTCATAGGTACTGCACGCCTCTTGCGCCGAGGCCGCGCCCGTCGCGGCTGCAAGAGCCAGACTTGATATGATCAGATGGTTTCTCATGGGTCCTGTTGCTTTGCCTGTGTTAGGGTATTGCCGGTTTCACCACGGCGATTGATACGTTGTCCTGATCGGGGTCGTTTTTGGCTTGCAGGGCGCGAAGCAACGCATCCGCCAGATCCTGTGCCAAGGCCTGCGCATTGTCGGTCACGATGGACTGAATTTCCGCGTCGTTGAGGTATTGCAGCCCATCGCTGCCCAAAATCAGGATATCGGCAGCTTCCAACTTCAAAGGCTGTTCAGGGCAATCGACTTTGGGAATAGCGGCCCCCATGACTACTGAAGTCAGTTGATTGCGGTCAGGGTGAGCCTGCGCTTCGGCCAGGGTCAGAGCACCTTCGGCAGCTTGTGCGTCAATCACGGGCGCCATCGAGTGATCTTCATTTATCTGGGTCAGTTGGCCATTCCGGAACAAATAAAGCGGACTGTCACCGATCGAAATCCAGAACGCGCGTTGGCCCAGCAGCAGAAGACCCAGCAGGGTCGAGCCCATGTTGAATCCGTCGCCCTGTTCTTCGCTGTGGTTGGCGATAGCGGCATTGGCCTGCATGGCGGCCAGAGGCAGGGCGTCGATCAGGTCAGCTTCGCATGGAGTGTCCGCCTCAAGTTCGGCGTCCAGTGCCCCGCGCCAGGCGGCGATCACCAACTCCGAAGCTATTTCACCTGCAGCGTGACCGCCCATTCCGTCGGCCACAATCACGTAACCTGCGTTGCACGCGTCAAACATGCGCGATGCAATCGCATCTTCCTGCGTGTCGCGCTGACCCTGATCCAGGATCAGTGCAATATCATATGCCGGGGTCGCCAGCATCTATCAGGAATCCCGCCAGTCAAAGCCGTCATCACAGAAAGCAGCGAAACGGATCGAAGTTTCGCTGATCCGGATCAGGTCGCCGCTGGACAGAGCCACAGTGCTGAGCACCGGCTTGCCGTTCAGGCGCACCAGATTGGCCTTGCCGCCGTGCCCCAGGTAGCATTTGCGATCTTCAGGGTCATAGGCGATCACGGCGTGGTTGCTGCGCGAAATGCCAGTGTCGCCGAAGTCCAGTTGAATGGCCTGATCGTCATTGCGGCCGATCTGCATCAGGCCTTCAGTCAGCGTGATGCACGCACCACGACCTGGGCCGGATGTGACAACCAGCCAGCCAACAGGAAAGGTCTCCTGTGCAGCTTCGGACTTGGCGACCGGTTCGGCCGTTTCCATCAGATTCTGCACATGTGTGTCGGCACGCTCAAACCCCAAGAAGGTTGTCTTCACGCGGCTGCGGCGATCATCGGCGGCAACGGGCGCTGCCGGGGTTTCCTCGACCTCCGGGGCCGGTGCAACTTCCGTTTCAGGCACCTGGACGATTTCCGGTGCGGCGACCTGTATCATTTCAGGTTCGTGTGACTGCACGACTTCCGGTTCCGGCTGAATTTCCGGCTCTACAGGGTCTTCGACTACTTCGACTGGGGCCTCGTCGGCTTCAGGGGTTTCTTCAACCGCCTCAACTTCGGTAACTTCAGTCGTCAAGTGCAGAGTTACAATATGATCATCCTGTGCCTCTTCGGGCTGTGCGACTTCCGGTTCTGCGACCGCGTCCTCCACTTCGACCTGCGCTTCGCCATCCGAGGAGTCCATTTCAGTTTCGCCTTCTGCGAAATCTGGCATCTTTTCTTCTGGGATCAGTTCGTCGGCTTCTTCGTAGCTTTCGGCCGAGAGGTTTCCACCGCCCAACGCTGCGCGCAGCGCGTTGAAGTCCGCGATCGGCTGCTTGTTTTCCGGGCTTTCTTCCGCCGGGGCGGCAACGTCTTCGGTTTCGGTTTCTCTTGCTTTGCCGGCACCTTCGAGAAGCCGGCTGAGAGGGCTTTTATATTTGAACATGGTGTCGACACCTTTGACTTTGGGCACAGGACGACCGTCCCGCGCGGCTGCTACTCACCTCCGCGCAACATGCGCAGCGGCACCTACGATTTGAGAAACCAGAGAACTAACTTAACTTTCCGCGACGGGCCGGTTCCCGTCAGGGTTGCGGGTTTGGCCCGCGACCCTCAGCAAACACACACTGGCAGATCACATTTCAAACTGTCCGATCACTCCCTCGCCAAAGGCATGGTGGCAGACGTGTCCGCACCGTTGCGTAACACAGTCAGCCGTGCCTGGGGCTGATCTTCCGAGACCAGATCGGCCAGTACAGCATCCAGGCTTTCCGGGCCGTCAATGGCCAGACCGGTATGCGTTTCATTCCGCAGAATATCCCCTTGCCGAAGGCCGCCTGCTTCACCTGCAGGGGCACTGGTAACAACCGTCTGCCAGCCGTCACCGTTGTGACGGATATCAAAGGCAAACCCATTCTCCAGCCCGAGCTTGCGATGAGCAGGCAACGCCAGCAATCCGTTCTGAGCGCGGGTCTTGCCCAATGGGCGATAGCGTGCAGATACGCGGATATAGCCGTCCGGATCGACCTTTAGGTCATCCAGAACTTGGGCGGCAAACGTCACATCCGAGCGCACTGGGTTGCCATTCAGTGTGAAAATCGCGGCACCGCGTTGGACCCATTCACCGATGACGCCCATGTCAAGCGACGGATCAACCTCGGTAACGGCGATCACGTTACCGGTCGAGGCGCGGCGTTTGGCGGTCGCAAAAGGAATTTCTACGTCCCAATGAGCGAATGCAACTTGCGTTTCAGAGAGGTTAACCGGTGCCGCCGGGGCCGCGGGTGTTTCTGTTTCCGCTGTTCCCTCGGCGGTCTTTGCTTCGGCCTCGTTCAGGGCCGCCGGTTTGGCCTGTGTCTGCTCGACAGGCTGCTCCTGGGGGTCTTCTTCCTGTATGGTGACGGGTTCGGCAGGTGTGACAACTGCTGTTTCCGTTTCGGTCTGAGCGGTCTCGACTGCGGTGGTGTCTGCACTGACCGGCGCCGCAACCTCTGGGGGTTCTTCGACTGGGGCGGCTGAAACTTCGGTCTTTTCTTCGACGGGTTCCGCGGCAATTACCGCAGGTTCCACCGTTTCGGCCGCAGGTGTGGCTGTTTCCGTGGTGCTGGAGATATCGGTGCCCTTGTTGCTCTCCATATAGATGTAACCACCCGCCGCAAGTGCTGCGACTACGGCAAGGCCGGCAATCATTTTGCCGCTGCCGCCTGACCGGTTTTGTACAACGGTGTCTACCGCAACCGGCTCGTCGGCCTTGGGCGCGAATTTGGCCAGATCTTTGTCATCGTCATTGCCGATGACGATGTCCTGGTTGCCCGCCAGCAGGGCGGTAACCACCGCCTCGGCATTTTCGCTTTCGGCCTTGATGCGGGCTTTTTCTTCCTCGTCATCTTTGCGGTCCATGCCGACGATGACCGACACAGGGCGATAGGCAAAGCTGTCGAACATCACGCTCGGACCACGGAACATCCGCAACCACTCCAGCGCGTTTTGCAACCGGTCCGTGGCGTGAACTTCCATTGCCTTGTCAATCGCTTCCAGAAATCCCTCGGGATAACCTTCAAATTGACCGGCCAACGGAGTGTAGGGGTCATCCTGGCTGCTGTTGAAAGCGTTCAGGCGGGTCTGGCCATCTATGGGGCGTTCGCCGCTGATAGCGTGGTACAGGGTCGCCGCAAGAACATACAGGTCGCTGCTTGGACCTTGCTCGGCCCCGCGCACATAGAATTCATGAGGGGAATAGCCGTCCTTGATCACGCGAAGCGTAAGAAGAGCCGCGCTCTGATGTGCTGCCTGTTCCCGGGCTGCTCCAAAATCGATCAGAACAGGATCGCCATTTTCGTCGATCAGAATGTTGTCGGGCGAGATGTCACGATGCAACATGCCGCTTTGGTGAATGAAGGAAACGGCCGACAGCATTTTTTCGGTGACCTGAACGATAAAGTCGGGCCCGCCATCGTTTTCAGGGTTCTCGACGTAATCCAGCAGGTCGCAGCCCCGGATCAGGTCCATGGCGATATACGCGGTGTCATTGTCTTCGAAAACCTGATGCACATCGACGATATTGGGGTGGACAAGCCGCGCGTGGTTGCGGGCTTCCTGAATGAACAGGTCGATGATCGCGCGCAGGTCTTCTTGATACGAGGGGTCGTTGGGTTCCACCAAATCGCCATTCCGGCGGCAAAGGGCACCGGGATAGCATTCCTTGATCACCACATCGCGCTCCAGGCTGTCGCGCGCCAGATAGGTGATCCCAAATCCGCCGTTGCTGAGATAGCGAAGGATTTCATACTGACCGCGCAACAGCTTTGCGCCCGGTTCCAATCCTTCAATTTTCGGTTCGTCGTGCGATGCACCGACTGCCTGGTTGCGGCTCATTCTTTCCACCCGTTCTAAACTTTGCGGCGTAATGACAACCGGGCAAATGGCCCTCGAACTCACAACCAGAAACAACCGCAGAACACTTGAGAACGGTTAGACGTTTCAAATTTGACTTTATTGGGGCCACCTGATGGCTTCACTAAGGATCGTTTTCGATCAAAAACCACATATAGTAACAGGGTCGCGTGACGTATCTATATGTTGTGTTTAAGTTCGCCGAGCTTGTGAACTGATCGTCCGCTAAACGCTCTTGGTCCACGAATTAGAAACAATAAAAGCCCGATTCTGCCGGGCTCGATTCGCGATATCCAAGATCAATTTTAAAGAGAAAATTGTCAGGTGCCGGTTTTCGGTTGTGGTGAGGAAACCTTGCTTCCGGCCCAGGCCAGGTTGTCGCCCAGTTGCGCCAAGATGCTGATCGCGTCCTTGAGCGGCGCATCGCCACTTTCGAACTGAAGCAACAGCAGCAGGTCGGTGGCCTTTTCGAACTCACCCGGTATCCAGTCTGCCTCGGGGTCGATTTCATCCCCCTGTTCCAGACGTTCGGCGAAGTCTTCGACAATATCCTGACAGCTTTGAAGGAAGGCTGCGGGTTCGATACTGGACGATTCCCGCAGGTCCTCGTAGATGCTGGTGATTGCGGCCAGCCAGTCTTCCAGGATGGGGTTGTCCAATGGGGGCAGTGCAGTCCCCAACGCCGTGTGCATTGCCGACGCATCGGTGCTTTCTGGCTCCGGCGCCGGTTCCTCACCGGGCAGGCTTTCCAGATAGGGCAGAAATTGTTGCCGCAGGTCGGTGCGAGCAGCCTCCAGATCCTTCAGGCGTCGGTCGGATGCGACCTGCAATACCTGTTCCGCCAAATTTTGCCCGCCGCATGTTTCCCATAGGTCGAAATCGGGCTCGGGCTCTTGCGCCATTGCCTTGACCGCTATCGGTGTGCCGATAGGGACAACCGCACGGAACAGGTTGCCCTTTTCCTTGTTCAACCGAGCCAGAACACGATCCAGCGCATCGCGGACCGGCGGCAGATCGGTATGAGTAACGGCCAGCAGGCTGTTTGCCCGCAGTTCTTCCGGAACCCGGGCCCACAGATGGCGTTCGGTTTCGCGCCAAGCATTGGTTCCGTTTGTGCACCAGATCGCGCAGTCGACAAACTTCAGAAGGTCCAGCGTTTGCTTGTACGTATCGTCAAGCGCACCTGACCCCGGCAGATCGAACAGCGAGATTTCCTTGAGTGCAGGTGTATTCAGCCCGACTGAGATGAAATCTGGATTGTCCGCAGCCGCCTTCTCAAGCGCTATGCCAGAGTACACCCTTGGCTCTTTATCCCACCATCCGACGGTTGTTTCCGGTGTATCGGCATAGGCAACAATCACCAAAGGCAGTTTCAGATGTTGCGGCCCGGTCGGCAGTATGTCGGCCCCGGCCAGCATGTTGGCCAGACTGGATTTGCCAGCCCCGAACTCGCCCGCGAAACCGATATTGACAGCATTGGACAACCGTTCGGCGTGGGCCAGCGCACGCTCGCGCATTTTGTCCAGCGCCGTATCGGAAGGCAATGCCTCCGTCGCGGTCAGAAAGCGCTCAAGCTGGCGCACTTCCTTTTCGGTTCCGGGAAATTCAATCATTCAGCAGCCTCTGCTTGTGTGTTTTCCGCCAAATTCGGTCCGAAAACGGAACCCAGTTCATCGGCAATCCGCCGGGCGCGATCATATGCGGTCTGCGCCTGTGTTCTCGCATTTGCCTCACCGCTACCGGCGCGATGTTCAAGATGTCCGGCCAACAGAGCCATGTAGTGATCCAGAACAGTATTCAGACGTTCCAGTAAATCCCCGCGCGCGGTGTCGACCAGATCATCTCCGATCATCTCGAATTCCTGAACGATCATTCGTTCGGCCCTGGATACCACACTATTACGCGATATCAGGCGAGAGAGCCAGTTCACACGCAACTCTACCGTGATTCCGCGTGTCAGGGCGGTTGTGTCCGGCCGGTACCACCGCACGGCACTGGTGTTCATGCGGTTGTCAGCCGGATCATGCCAGCCTGCCAGTGTCCGCAGTGCCGCGTTGCATTGCATGTCGATGGCGTAAAGTTCGCTCAGCATCCGTTGACGGACGACCTGCGTCGCCCCCTGAACCAGTTCCCGCATCCGGTCGCGCAGCGGGGTAAAGTTCAATTCGGTATCGCCGCCCCTGATCAGCAGCGGCGATTGCCCGTTCGGTCCGCGCACCACGCCCGATACGGATTCAGCCACCGTGTCATCCATGACACCTCGCAGATTGGCCAGAACGTCGTCCATATCATTTGTGATTTCGCTGGTTTTTTCGACCACCAAGGCGCGAAGATCGCCCAGCGTCTTGTCGTTTTCATCCGCACTTGAAGTGTCTTTGCCGGAATCGACTTCTAAAGCGCGAAGATGCGCGCCAGAGCGTTCAACCTCGCCCTTGGCGAAACTGTTCAGGTGCTGCCACGCCATGCGCATCTGTTCGTTCCGGGGGCCCTCGGTGAGGGCGCGGGTCACATGCCGGCGCAGATCCGGAAGGCCCGAGGCGATCATGGCCGCAAAGCGCAGGACACCTTCGCGACTGATGGGACCGGGCCCCTGTTTGATCTCCTCAACACCTTTCAGATATTGCTTCATCTGTTCGGGATGGGCTCGCAACCAGGCAAGAACGTGATCGTGATTGATCCCGGTGTCATCTCCAGTGAGGGCATAATGTGCCCATTGGGCACTGCCCATCAAAACGTCGATATCCGAGTTTCCAAGGGCTTTCTCAAGTCCGTCGCGAACATCCGCACGCACTTTCGTGGCATCTTCGGCACCACCGCCCAGTTCGTCCACGCGGTTGATGAACACGACGATCTGGCCCAACTCCAACGCCTGCATCAAACGGAAGAGTTTCAGGTCAGCCCGGGACAGGGCCTGATGCGCCGACAGAACCACAACAAAAAAGTCGGATTCCTTCAGATACTGGCGCGAGATTTCCTCGCGGATCAGCAGCGGGTCGTTGACACCGGGTGTGTCCGTGACGGTCAGCGGGAACGGAAAGTGGCCGATGTCAAAATAGACTTCGGCCTTGCGGGTAATGTCACTGTAGAGGCCCCGGTCAGAACCGGGGTCGTGCGTTTCAGTATCGGTTGGATCATCCCCGGCGCAGACATAGCGCGCCAGATCGTCCGTATTGAGATGTTCCAGATCGTGGTGCTGACCCAGCAGTTGTTCATAGCTTTCGCCCAGACGCAGCCGGGCGCGGGTTTTCATCGCCTCGACCTGTTCCTCGATCATCTCGCGCTTATAGCTGTCCTCGTCATCGGGGAACATGTTGCGCAGTTCTTCACCTTCGGCGATCAGCGCCTGCCATTGGCGATTGTCGAAGAAATGAAACTCGGCCCCGTCCGTCCGGCCCGAAGGATGCCCGAAATGCATATCGGTGATTACGGTGGTCCAGGGGTTTACATCCGACGGAAGGAACTCGGCCTGCCCGGTGAAGCCATTGATCAGACGAGACTTACCGGCCTTGATCTGACCGACAAAAGCGATGGAGGGCCTCAGATTTGTAAGGTCTCTGACAATACGCGAAATGAACTGACGGGTCTCGTCATTGCTCACTTCATTCATGTCTTCTGCGATGCGAATTAACTCGCGACGATTATTTTCACTCATAACGTTATACCTGTTTACTCGTACTCACGGATTGAATTATTCGAAAAATTGATTGTTTTGGGCGCGGTCATTCCTCTGATCCCTTCAGAGAGGTCCACAGATTGACCGCTGAACCCAGCTTGCGCGCCTCATGCAAGGCGACCGCGAATTGATCACCATGCTGCAGTACCGCCAGACCGGCTCCTTTACCGCCGGACGGACGCATGACAATCAGTTGCGGCTTTTTGGGATCGATAGCCAGATCGGCGTTCCATCCGCTTAAATCCTTCGCAAATTGTGCAAGAAGTTCCTGATTTGGCCCCGCGCTTTGGCCGGGTGCGCAAATACCATCGGATTGCAATTCGCGCCCATCTGAGCTTTCCGCCAGAATGCGTCCCAGCGCAAATTTGTCGGCCGCGTCAAAGAACCTTGCCGCCAGTGTATCCGGTTGAGGTGCAGGCGGTTGCGGGTCCGGCTGGACATCAGGCACAATCGAAACAATTGGTTCGGTGGGAAACTCAATACTCTGGCAGGCAACCTGAATTTCGCTGAGGGTTATCCCAACATCATCTGCTTCCAGCGCAGTATCCGGTTGTAATGACGTCAGTTCCAGCGGGGCAGGGGCAGCGGCAATGTCCGACACCAGATGGGCCAGCCTGTCGGTCAACACGTCCCGGGCTTCGGTTTCAAAATCCGGCACCAAACCGGACCGGACGCGAAAGACATCCGTGACCCTTGAACTGTTGACCTCAATTGCAAGGCAATCTCCATTTGCAGCCGTAATTTCTAGGCGGCGCGGCAATACGGTTCGGCGAATGGCGCGCAATACTTCAGCGCGACGTGTTAAGGGCGTGTCGCCCACTAGGGTCACAGCCGGAGAAAGCCGGGCAACAGATGACCGCCCGATGTCTTCGAGCATGTCAAGTATGTCAGTATCCATCATGTCTTGACCCCCTCAGGTCGAACTAGACTGCAGCCGCCACCGACCCCAGACTCAGATGTGATTTCGCCAGCGCCAACCCGACATTCGCGCTGCTGTGACAGACGTAGCAGACAACATGATCGGGATATTCCCGGGTCCGCAGAAAAATATTGAGCCGATCATTGGAAAACACTGCAATCTCGCCAAAGCCGGAACCGTCTGGGCTTTCTGGTTCTGCCTGCCGCAGAAGCTGCTCAAAGGCCCGTACTCCCCGGCCCTGAAACAGGTTGGCGACAGCAACTGCAAGTGTGTCCAATGCGTCGCCACCTTCCGGGTCAGCGACTTTTGTCCCGAGCAACATCCCGGTTTCCATATCGATATACCCGGCTGCGATGCAGTCGGGTATTGATTCCATTGCAGTGGTCAACGCAGCTTCGATCGACATCTAACACCTGGCAATTCTGTCGAAACTGTCCGTCAGGACAATGTTTCCGGGACTAAAGCACATGCCATTCCGCCCTGCTGTTTTCACTGGTTTTTGCCATTGGGCGCAACGCCTCTTTGGTCTGCTGCTCGTTGTGCTCAACGGCGATCTTGTCAAACTCAGCCAGAAACGCCGTGAATACGTTCTTTAAGCCTTCGGCATCTTCCGGCAGATCTTCGTCCTTCGCAACCTCGCGCCACATGGCGGATGCGCTGAGCGAGCTTTCCTTAGGCGCCGACATCTGGCCAGCTATCGCATCGATGTTCTCGGATTCGCGGCTCGGCGCTTCGGCATTTCCGCCCGGCATGGACAAAATCTCGGCTTCGGCCGGGCTAAGGTCTTCAGGCTCAGGTTCGTATTCCTGGTCTGACTTGTCCGATTGCTGGGCCAGCAAAGCCGTGATCGACGAGACCGATACCTCAATTCCCTCTTCTTTTTCAGCTTCCTCCTCGACCGAGACTTCAGGCGCATCCGCTTGATTGTCTTCAGTCGCCGCGATCAGGGTTTCAGACTCGTCCCACTCTTCGGGTTCACTGGTTGCAATCGCGGGGTCGCGGGCCTCTTCATCCAGTTCGTCTTCGTCAAGCAGATCGAACTCGTCTTCATCCGAAGTGGATCTGGCCAGCGCCGTCAGGTCCAGCGGGCCCTCCGACGTTTTGCGGAAAAAGGTCCGCAGATCGTCGTCTTCGCCGTCTTTGCTCGGGTCTACGGTCTCGGGCACCATCTCAGCCCGCAGTCGTTCGGCCTCAGCCGGGTCAATTCGCGGTCGTTCCGAATCCTCGCCTTGCCGCTCCACACGTGCAGGACGCACTGGAAAGCTGGTGACGACCTTGGGTTCGTCGCTTTCGTCGGCAAGGGGGTTTACCAGTTGGAGGGGCGCCGCTTCACTTTCGGGCCGTTTGTCCGCCTCGCCATCGGTTTTACGGGACGGACGCAGCGGCTGAACCCTGGGTTCGTTGGACAGCGTCTTGTCGATCTGATAGCGGGACAGCTGTTCAGCCCGGTTGTCCATGATGTGCTCGGTGATCTCCAGAAAGCTGTCGACCATCTTGCCGCCACCACTGCGCGACCAAAGGTCGGCATCACCGGTTTTGTCCCGTGCCGTAATGGCATCGCGCGCAGAAAACAGGATCGACCTGTTGAACAGATGTCCGGCTTCCCGATTGACCCGTCGCAGCACTTTCTGGCGGTCTTTGACATCAAGTGCATCGACGCGGGTGACCAGCAGCAGGGAGTTGTTCTGCAAACGCTCGGGCAGGGATACCCAGGTTGCGCGTTCAGTCTCGCGCCAGGCCTGCGTTGCATGGGTACACCACAGAACGCCATTGGCCTGACCGATCGCGCGCCGCCACACATCGGTCGAAATCTTGGGATCCGAGATGCCCGGGGTGTCGATCAGGTCGACAGCTTCCAGAATGTCGGCCTCGAGATAGATGCGAATGAACTGCGCATCATTCACGCCAACACTTTCAAGCTGATCCAGCGTGATACTTTCCGTGCTGCCATCATGCCGTTTTACAAATGCAGGTTTGTTGCCCCAACTGAACCAGATGGGCGGCAATTGCGTCGCCGTGACCTGTGTCGGCAGTGCCTGCGTGCGCAAGAGAAAATTCATCAGCGTCGATTTCCCGGCGCTGAATTCCCCCATTAGCGCAAAGACCGGCTTGCGGCGGGACCACTGCTCGATGCGTTCCCAGGCCTTTGGTGACACGAAGCGGTTTTGTGAGTCTTTTGTCATATCTCTACTTATGCTGCCTCGTTACTTAGATCTTTAAGGATGCTACCCAGGATTTCGTCCCGCGATTTCTGCAGTTGGATGCCTGCCATCAATGCGGTGTTGCGTCCGGGATCCTGCTCCGCCGTAGCCGAGATGTTCAGCAGGGTCTCTTTCTGTTCACGCATGAAATCGGACAGAGTAGCCCTGACGTTTTCCAGAACGGCTGCGATCTGGTTTTCTTCGATATCCTTGGTGATCGAGTTCGCTTCGGAGGCGATCAGGCGGGTGTAATCCGCCGCATAAGCCTCGAATCCCTTGCGGCGTTTCCACCAGCGGCGCCACCAGGTGCTTTGCAAATCAAGCGCAATGGTACGCCCGATGCCTAATGGCGGCGGGACGCGCGGTACAATCGGAGCTTCGATCTTGAATTCACCCAAATGGTTGCCCAGCAACCTGTGATACAGCGCCTCCACGTCCGTTGCGGCGGTTGCATAAAGCGCTCCGGCTTCCTTGCGCATGGATCGGGCGAAGCTGAAATAGGCGGCCTTCTGCAGGGTGCGCAGCCCGGCCGGATCATACTGCCAGGTGCCTTGTTCGCCGTTCTGTTCCAGATGGGAAATCAGGGAATCCGTCGCCCGTTTGACAAAATTTGCCTCGGCCGATGCCAGCCGCTCCAGCACTTTGTCGCGCAACGACGTGGTCAGGTCAGCGACCTTCTTTTCGTATTCGGCGGCTACGGTGGAAATGGCGTCTTCTGGCGATACTCCGTCCAGATCCCGAACCACTCCTTCGCCACCAGACAGAGTCTTGGCGACGGCCGTGGCCCGAATCTGGCTGGCAATGTTTCGGGCCCGGTGGCGCACACGATCCAGCAGACGGGTGCCCGCGCCTTCGGCAATGCGTTCATTCATGGCCAGCAGAAGGTCAGGCAGACCGGACAACGCCCAGATTTTGTCAAGCGAAGGTGCCTGATCGCCAAATCCGGCCGCCAGGTAGAACGTGTTCAGCGCCTGTCGTGATTCTTCTGTCAGGATGTCGGGGTTGCCTGTCAGTGCGGCCTCGGCCCACAAAGCGCTTCCAAATACAACGCTGGTGTTTGTGTCGATGTTGTTCTGTTTCAGCGTGTCCTGAATCCGGTCGCGGATTTCCGGAACCTGATTGACGGGATCGGCCAGCTCGTCGATCCGGTTCACGAACAGGATGATCTGACGGTGTTCGAACTGGGCGATGATCCGCATCAGCGCCATATCCATGGTGGTCAGCGCCTGACTGGCCGCGAGAACCACAATACAGACCTCGGATCCGCGCAAGCTGCGCAAGGTGATCTGTTCGCGCACCATGAAAGTATCGTTCACACCGGGCGTGTCGCAGAGCTTCAGCGAGATCGGATATTGGGGAATATCCATGAACAGTTCCGCTGATTTGGTGACATCGGCGAACCGCCCCGTTTTTGGGTTAATATCCGGGTCGTCTTCGTCCCCCAGACACACATAGCGCTGGATCAGTTCCTCATCGAAATAGTCGTACTGGTGGCTCTGGCCGAGAATCAGGTCGAAGTGCTTTCCCAACCGCGCTTCGGACTTGGACTTCATCTCATTGATCTGACGCCGGATATCATCCATTTCGTCGTCCGCACCAGCTCGGTTGGCCAGTTCGCCCAGCCGGCCACCGCCGACCATCAGATTGTCCCACTCCTCCTGCTCGAAGAAGGTAAACCTGGACTTGGTGCCGCCCTGCGTACGGGTGTTGATGTTCAGGGTGGTGACAACCGAGGTCCACGGGTTCACATCCGACGGCAGCAGGGCTGGACGGCCCGCAAGAATGTTCACGATCGAGGATTTACCGGCCTTCACCTGCCCGACCAGCGTCACGGACGCGGTAAAGTTCTCCATCCGCGTCTTGAGTGTCGCCAGCCGCGCCGAAGAGCGCGCATCGGCCACTTCCGTCAATTGGTCGATCTGAGCCGTCAGGGACGTCATGGCCGACGTCATAGGTGACAGGGCCTCATTACCTACGGACAGAAGATGTTCGTTGCGCGCCATGGATCAGCCTCCGGTTCCAGTTGCGGCGATTTGCAGGGTTTCCGGCATACGGCCAGAAGGCGCGCGGGTCAGGGTGTCGATCCGGGCAATCAGATCCAGAGCGTTGCCCAGAATTTCGGCTTCGGCGCGCGGAGAAATGTTTTCATATGCTCCGGCATCGGCCAGAACTTCGATCAAACTGAAATGATCACCATTTTCCAGGCGTGCAACCTGGCGTCCAGTGGGAAACCCTTCGGATTTGACGGAAGGCAAAGGCATCCGTGCATTGGCAAGCAGATAGTGGTCGCCGGAATGGGTTCGCAACGCAATGCCAAATCCCGTGTCAGGGTAATCGCGGTTCAGTGTTTTGAGTTCACCAAGAAAACTTTGACGTGCAAAAACGACAGCGTCTTGCTCGGCAGCGGCGGAGTTCATCATGTCGGTCACGGTAAAGACCCTTGTGCTGGAGTTGAGTGAAACACTGGTACAGCGCAGCAGATGCGCAAAAAGACTCATTAACTCCTGTGCCCAAGAAGAACCCTCAAGGCGGTGTTATTTTGACGCGAATAAGATATTTTAACGTTTGAATTGTGGCGCGAATGTGGTGAGGCGCGCATAAGAATGCCTCAACCCATGGGAGAGTTCGCTTGATTTCCTTCCCGGCAACAAGAAAAAGGTCGTCCCGTCGTTCAGGGCGGGTGGTGGGCCCGGCCTGCCTTGAGCGAAATAATTTCACGAAATTATGCAACTAATAGAATTGAGCTTGAAAGTGGCGCTTCCTAAGATGCCTCCGCACTGGGATCCACATAGGATGTAGACATGCGGCGATCACGATCCGGTCGGGGCTTGGCACTTTCTGCGCACCAAATGACGCCGCCACCTTTCGGTGGGCGGTTCAGACCACTGGACGAGGGCAAGCTTGCCCAAATTACCAACGCCGCGTTTGATATTCTGGAACGGACTGGAGTGTCGGGTGCGTCCCGTGATATTCGTGAACTTGCACTTGACAGCGGTGCGTTGCAGCGGGCGGACGGGCGTATCACCTTTCCCCGCGCTTTGGTCGAAGAGGTGATTTCTAAGGCCTGCAAGCGGGTCGAACTGCCCGGGTTCATCAAGGATCGCGGGATCGAGATAGGCGGTGGAAAGGTTCATATAGGTACCGGCGGCGCGGCCGTACACATCCTTGATTCCGAAACCAATACATATCGCGACAGCACGCTGAAGGACCTTTATGGCCTGATGCGGATCGTCGATTCCTGTGATGCGATTCACTATTCTTTGCGCCCGGTGGTCGCGCGGGATCTGGAAGACCCGTTGACGTTGGATATCAACACCGCCTTTGCGGCAATGAAGGCGACATCAAAGCCGATCGGCACCAGCTTTTTTGACCCGGCGCACGTCGCCCCAGTGATCGAGATGTTTGATCAAGCGTTGGGGGCAGAAGGGGGGTTCAGGAGGCAACCGTTTTGCTTTGCCTCGGTATGTCATGTGGTGCCGCCGTTGACGCTGGCCGAAGAAGCATGTGGTGTCATGCGCGAATGCGTGCGTCTTGGGATGCCGCTCCAGATCTGTTCGGCGGCACAGGCGGGGGCAACCAGCCCGGCCTCTCTGGCCGGAGCGCTGGCGCAAGGTCTGGCAGAATCGCTGGCGGGTCTGGTGCTGGTCAACATGATGAGGTTCGGCTTTCCCTGCATCCTTGCCTTTCTGCCCTTCATCTCGGATTTGCGCACCGGGGCCATGACCGGCGGATCGGGTGAAGTCGCAATCACCAATGCCGCCGCCGCGCAGCTGTTGCTGAACCTCGGCTTGCCATCGACTGTTTCCGCCGGGATGACTGACGCCAAGACGGCTGACGCGCAGTCAGGATACGAGAAGGGCTATACCATCGCTCTGGCCGCGCAGTCCGGGGCGGACATGATCAACCTTTCGGTCGGCATGCTGGGCTCGATCATGGCCGCCAGCAAAGAGGCGCTGGTGATCGACAACGACATGTGCGGCGCGATCCTGCGGTCGGTTCGCGGGGTCGAGATGTGTGACAACTCGATTGATCTTGACCTGATCGAAGAGGTCGTCACTGGCGACGGGCACTATCTTGGCACCGCTCAAACACTGAACCTGATGACCCGCGAATATGTCTACCCCTCTCTGGGCGACCGCCAAAGCGTCAATGACTGGCTGGAAAGCGGTGCGCAGACAGTATGGGACCGCGCCATCGCCCGCGTTGCCCAGATCGAGACACAACCCGCGCCCGACCATCTGCCCGCCAAGGCCGAAGAGGCTTTGCGTGCGCGGCTGCCAATTCGCCTGAAGGTTTGAGCACCCCACGCGTCAGCGGAAATCGGGGATGCCGGTAGTGGGCGGACTTGCATTGGTTTTTCTGCTTTGGTGCGCAGAGCTCTGATTTATTGGACCCAGCGGACTTTGCGAAGCAGAAATGCTCGCGCAGATGACTTCATCAACGCCTAATCCGATTGCGCACCTATAGTGCCGATCACTTCAGTAGAGACGAATAAACTCAGCAGGGCCTGTTCAATTGCATCGCCATGTCCTTGTTTCTACACGGCACTGAACAGGAGTTAGTTCAACTGACGGTTGCCATGAACGAATTTGGATCAGTACCTTGATCAGGCGTAATATTGCGAACGGGAATAAACTTTGGCGTCGCCTGCAATTCCCTCTCGCACTCGGTTTCAAGCTTTGATATTGACCGCGTCAATCCGGCGCGCAAATGCCGGAATGCGGGTGTGGCGAAATTGGTAGACGCACCAGATTTAGGTTCTGGCGCCGCAAGGCGTGGGGGTTCAAGTCCCTCCACCCGCACCAAAGAATTGAATAAATATATTATATATTAGATACTTATTTGAAAATGGAGGTTGGCGGTCCCACTAACAGACCAACCTTAGTCTCGCCGTAGTCTGCGGATTGTCGGTTAAATCAGCGATGAGCCCTAGAGTGAGCTGCTCACGAATCTTCGAGAACTCCATCAGGGTGTATCGGTAGTTGTTTGCACTTCACCGAATGGTGAAATTTGGATTAGTCACCAACGATTTCTCTGGAATGGCGCATGTAGCCGCCTGCCAACGGATGTACGAAGCGCCAAAGCGGATATTAGGAAATGCCAGGTTTAAGTCCTGCGTTGCGGACATTCGCGGCGACCTGCTTGATCGTCTCCTTTGCGGACACAGCAGACGTCGGGCGGACTTCACTAAATTGCCGCATTGCGGACAAACCAGCCCTTTGCATTGAACACCGCAGTGTTCACAGACAGAATAACTATGCTTGGGCAGTGCAAGGCATTTGCGCAGGGTAAAGCGAAACAAAATGCTACAATTTGACAAGCCAAAGCGAATAAACGAATTGAGTTTTATCACAGGCCGTCAGAAGCTTTGTCTTTAGCAGCCTTTATTGAGATTAGGTTAACGTTTGTCCATACAGCGGTTTATGCCTTGTGTAATAGCCAGCCACGGACCACCTAAAAAGCTAATAGACTTGGTAAATCACGAGGAAATCCTGATGAAGAAGGCACTGATAGCCAGCTTGCTCGGAAGCTCAATTTTCTTGACCGCATGCGGAGTACCGTCAACGCCAACTCAGGCACAAGTCCAACATGATGCTCGTTGCGCCGGAGGTGTTTTGGGTGGAGCTGCGATTGGTGGAATAGTTGGAAATCGCTTCGGCGGCGGGACAGGCAATGCCTTGGCTACGGCAGCCGGCGCTGGGCTTGGAATGTATGCAGGTCAATCGGTTTGTAACTGAAGAATGCATACTGAAGGGCAGGCAGGGCACTGCTCGAATAACTAACCTGTTCCTTGGGATACTCGCGGTTCTGCGCTTCTCCGAAGAGCCAGAGTTGAAGATGGACCTCCGATTTGGGCTCGACGCGATCATTCGATCAGATCTGAAGAACGGCTGCCATGCGGGAAATGACAATGATGCCTTTGTCTCCGCTCTGCGCTTTCGCAAATTCTGAGTCTCTAATAGCATCTTCACGCAAGTTACTTCCTTCAAAAAAATAGTGGCCACTAGCCAAATGATGGCCATAGTGTACTGCGCGTTTCATTGGTCGTAGTGAGGTCGAAATGCTCGCAGACATGCGAGATATAGTTCAAAAGGCTCTCCCACTTGGGGGGCTTGCGCTAATATTCCTGTTAGGGGTGCTGACGCTCAGCCCATTCCTTCCTGCATTGTTATGGGCCCTTTTTATTTCGGTCGCCATTTTGCCCTTTCATGCGCAGCTTACAAACCAACTTGGACAAAGACGTGCACTGGCGACTGGCCTTACTGTCGTCGGGTTGATACTCATCGTACTTGTCCCGATGTTGTTACTTTTTCGCTCCGTTGTAGGGATTTTGCCAGAATTAGCGATTGCCGCCGCAAACAGAGACAGCCTTGAATGGATTGGCGTTGATCTTCCCGCCGGTATCTCCGCAACTTGGCGCGATCTTTGGATAGGAATACGAGATGACTTGGAGGCGTTGCGCACTTTGATTGGCGATGATCTGCGTTTGCTTCTCTCGACAATTGTGTTCGAAGGTCGGTTAATCGGTTATTTTGTTTTGGAGTTTTTGCTGGGCCTGATCCTTGCTGGGGTAATTCTACATAACTCGCAGTATCTCAGCCTGCTCGCAGGCAAGGCGGCACTAAAACTTGGAGGAACGCGGGTCGCCGACCTTGGTGCTCGCTCGATCCTGACGATCCGCTATACCGTGCTTGGTGTTCTTGGATCAGCGGCTGTACAGGCCTGTGTAGCTGCTTTCGCATACTGGCTCGTCGGCGCGCCACATTGGCCACTCCTGGCGTTCGCAACCTTTATGCTTGGCCTTCTGCAAGTCGGCCCGATCCTGATTTGGGCACCACTTTCGATCTGGCTTTGGATGAATGATCAGTCGGTCATGGCGACCTTTATGGTTCTCTGGGGGCTTGTGGCGGTTGGGCTTTCCGACAACCTCGTAAAAGCACTTGTTGTATCGCGCGGAGCGGACTTGCCGGCAATTCTGGTTTTTCTTGGCGCTATCGGCGGGCTACTTTTTTGGGGAGTCGTTGGGGTATTCCTCGGTCCTGTCATTCTTGCACTGTGTCTCGAGTTGATTCTTTGGTGGCTCGGCGCGGAACGCTCCGATGACGAGGTTCGAGAGCTGAACGAAGAAGACCTCCAATAGCCTGAATCTGTTTGAAAAGGTTCTGAAGGGAACACCATGCGACCGATGCCCTTGCAGACTGCGCAGCGAATTCCGAATAAATCACTGGCTTCCTCGATCCTTAAGTGCCGACATGTCTGGCAACGGGGCAGCGTTCGCTTTTACCTTAATGAGCACTTACTTCAGAACCGAACACTGTGCTAGCAGAGCCCCGGGTTCGAATAGAGGACACTGCAGTATTTCATTCGCAGCTAAACCAACCCATTTGCGTTACTTGATTTTGCCAGAGAGAATTGCGTCCGACTATTGGTGGTAGTGTCATTGATGGAGGATCAAAGGTTGGAAATCGTTGGAAGCGTCGCCTTTGTTAGTGGCGGCAGCGGTGGGCTTGGTTCGAAGATCTGTAGGCTCCTCGCTCGCAACGGCAGCAAAGTGGTTGTCGGATACCGCAGTGGATCAGATCGCGCGGAAGCAGTCTGCGCGGACTTCAAAAGCCAAGGCGGCACGGCTCGCGCAGAACAGTTTGACCTCACCGAGCCTTCTTCAGTGCATGCCTGTATTGGCAGGATAGTCAGCGAGTTCGGCGGGCTGGACATTCTGGTGAACAATGCCGGCATGGCCTCTGGCGGGCTCAACTTGCCAACTGGTGATCTGGAAGCCCTCACCCCGGAGATTTGGACGGAAATGCTAACGACAAACTTTAGCGGTCCATATTTTCTTACCAGAGCAGCCGCTCCTCATCTGCGAGCGTCCACTTGGGGTAGAGTTGTAAACATTTCATCTACAATTTGGCATGGGGATTGGGGTGCTGCAGCAGCCTATGCGCCAAGCAAAGCTGCTGTCGTACCTCTCACAAGGTTTCTGTCTGCAGCCTTGGCACCCGATATCACGGTGAACTGCGTATCTCCTGGTTTGATGGAAGGGACGCAAATGTCTGGCGGGGCTACCAAAGAGTATGTTGCAATGTGGCGAGATCGGTCGTTTCTTGGGAAAACAACCTCAATTGACGACGTTGCACAGCAAGCACTGTTGTTTTGTAAGAGCCATACAATTACTGGGCAAACTGTCGTGATCGACGGGGGTATTCACCTTAACTGATGTCGGCTTTCGGCTCAAAGCAGTCATTCGCTCAATCATGACGAACGTCCGCAATGCGGACCAAGCGGTCGCTCACTCGTTTGATTTTCGCCCGGATCTGTATTCTGGAAGTTTGGCCAAGGCCGATTTCAACGCGTCACCCCATCCATCGGAAATAATGCGAAAGTACCGGTCATCGGATTCGAATCTTGACCGCATACCGCCATCAAGGCTGTCTTCATCGTAGAGAAGCAGGTCAAGCGGAGCCCCGACAGACAGATTGGCCTTAATCGTGGAGTCAAAACTGACAAGCAAGAGTTTTACGGTTTCCGGAAAACTCATTTCCGGATCATAGGCTCGCACCAGAATAGGGCGACCATACTTTGTCTCACCGATCTGAAAGAACGGAGTGTCGTCGCCGGCCTCGATAAAATTGCCTTCAGGGTAGATCAAAAACAGGCGAGACGGGCCGCCCTTGATCTGGCCTCCAACAATGAGTGTCGCGTGAAAAGCGCTGTCAGCTTGCTGACCAGACCGGGCATGCTCTTCGATGACGTCGTTCAGCGTAGACGCGACCAGTTGCGCAACTTGAAACATTGTCGGTGCTTCTAAGATCGATGGTGAACGATCTGCCGGCGCTTTTGTTCGTTCTTCCAGAAGGCTTATCGTGGCCTGCGTAGTGGCCAAGTTTCCGGCCGTTAGGATAGTGATCGACCGGTCCCCTTCGACTGTCCAATTGAACATCTTGTTGAAGGTTGAAACATTGTCCACGCCTGCATTCGTGCGCGTATCGGACATGAACACCAGCCCGCGATTCAGCCGCATGCCCACAGCATAGGTCATCAAATTCTCCGTTACTGCTGTGCGACTTGCAACTGCACTGTCAATTGCTCGCCCGCTGTCCCAATTCTATTCCCTATTACCGGTGCGGCTTGGGCATAGTCCAGCCCGGTTGCGACGCGTACGTATCGATCGTCGGGTGAAATCCCATTTGAAACGTCAAACCCCACCCAGCCAAGCCCGTCCAAATGCACTTCGGCCCAGGCATGGGTCGCGTCCTGCAGCTCTGTTTCGTTCATCATCAAATAGCCCGAAACGTAGCGTGCTGGCACTCCGAGCTGTCGCGCGCAGGTAATGAAGATGTGCGCGTGGTCCTGACACACACCGCGCTCGGCCTTGAGGGCATCTTCTGCGCTCCAGCCCGGGTGCGAACTTCCAATTTCGTACGAGACCTGAGCTCGAATTTTTTCGGACAGAGCATGCATCTGCTTCAGCGGATCGCTGTTGGGCAACGCGATTATCAGCTCTGCAACTCCTTTCCCTGGCGAAGTCTGCGGAGTGCCTCTTTTGAACAGCCACAAGGGCGTCGACCCTTCGTGACGCCCCAGAACACCGTGCGTGTCTTTCACTTCAACAACGCCTTCGGAGATCAACGAGATGCTTTGAGTGTTTGCTTCGAAACTGATCAATTCCACCGTGTTGCGGTGATAGTCTTCAAATGTAAGCTCTTTGCGCCCGCCGGTGATCTGGGTACTCCAACTTACAATGCTCTGATTTCGAAATGACTTTGGTGTTTTTCGAAGCTGTTGCAGTCCGAAAGGAACCGGCGCGTCGAAATCGTATCGTGTCTCGTGTCGAATGTGCAGTTTCATTGGCTACTCGTAGAACCTATAATCAATCTCGATCTGACGGCTTAAGTTGCCGAGATCGGTCAGAAAATCCTGAATGTACTCATGCAGACCGAATTCAAAGATATCGGAAATTTTCTGATCCAGGTATTTCTCGTAGAGAGCATTTGATGCCTCGCACGAAGGCCCGGCAAAGCCGTAGTCTTTCTTTAGGTAAGACAGGTTCTCTTGAATTTTTCTGCAGCAAAAGTGAAGGCTGCGCGGCATTCGCTGATCCAGGATCAAAAATTGGGCAATATCAGACGGCCGGGTTTTCTCACCATGGGTCATTCGATACCCACCACCAGCGCCAACAGAACGCAGGATGCTTTCCCATTGGATGTTGTCTAGCGACGAGCCGACCGAGAAGGCTGTGGGCAGAAGAACGTAGTACTTCACGTCCAAAATGCGCCCGGTATTGTCCGCCCTTTCGACAAATGTCCCGATGCGGGTGAAATCGAAAATGTCGTTGCGCAGCATAGTCCCCAATGTGGCACCACGGACCAGAGCCGCCTGTTGGCGAATGAGTTCCAAGGTCGCTGGCAAATCCCTCTCATTCACGCGCCGCTTCATCGCCTCATCGATCTGCATCCAGGTGGAGTTCACCGCACTCCAGACATCGTGGGTCAGCGCGGTCCGAACAAGGCGCGCGTTGTCTCGGGCTTGCTTGATGACCGACTTGATCGAGGATGGGTTATCAGCGTCGCGAAGCACCCAATCGACCGCATTGTCTTTTGAAATCTCGTCGTACTTGGCGTGGTACCCATCCAGAACCCCGGCCGTTTTCAGAACCGAACCCCATTCCTCGGCAGAATTCTTTGTACGGGTCAACGCCATTCTCTGACCTGTTTCAAGCAGCCTCGCCGTATTTTCCGCTCGCTCAAGATACCGGGACATCCAGAACAACCCGCCAGCAGTTTTTCCCAGCATGGTCAGTCCTCCAGAACCCAGGTGTCTTTGGTCCCGCCACCTTGGCTTGAGTTCACGACGAGAGATCCCTTCTTAAGCGCCACACGGGTCAAACCGCCGGGTGTGATCTTGATCCCTTCGGGCGATACCAAGACGAACGGCCTTAGGTCAACATGTCTGGGCGCAAGTCCCGAGCGAGCGAAGATCGGAACCGTCGAAAGCGAAAGAGTCGGCTGAGCAATGTAGTTCCCGGGCCGCGATTTGAGCTTGTCGCGGAACACCGAAATCTCTTTCTTGCTGGCGGTCGGCCCGATCAACATTCCGTAGCCGCCAGACCCGTGTACTTCTTTCACAACAAGCTCGGACAAGTTGTCCAGCACGTAGGAGAGAGAGGCGGGATCACTGCAGCGCCAGGTCGGGACGTTTTGCAGCAAGGGCTTCTCACCCGTGTAGAATTCAACGATTTCAGGCATGTAGGAATAGATCGCCTTATCGTCGGCAATACCGGTCCCTGGCGCGTTGGCGATCGTGATGCCTCCTGCGCGGTAAACGTCCAGGATGCCCGGAACGCCCAAGGCGCTATCGGGGTTGAAATTCAGGGGGTCCAGAAAGTCGTCATCTACCCGGCGGTAAAGTACGTCGATGGGCTTATAGCCCCTGGTGGTGCGCATGCAGACGCGCCCATCGACAACGCGTAGGTCGTGGCCTTCGACCAACTCCACAGCCATCTGATCTGCGAGGAACGCATGTTCGTAATAGGCCGAGTTATAGATCCCCGGGGTTAATACCGCGACGCTTGGTTCTCCGTCGGCGCAAGCCGGCGCGCAGGCAGCAAGAGATCGTCTCAGATTGCGAGGGTAGTCCGAAACATTCCGAACATTAGTCGCGCTGAAGAGCTCGGGGAACATCTTTAGCATCGTTTCCCGGTTCTCCAGCATATAGCTAACCCCGGATGGCGTACGGGCGTTGTCCTCCAGAACGAAAAACTCGTCCGGTCCGGTTCGCACCAGATCGACCCCAACAATGTGTGTATAGACCTGACCAGGGGGCGAGACGCCAAGCATCTGCGGCAGGAACGCTTCGTTCCCGGCAATCATCTCAGCGGGTACGCGTCCGGCACGCACGATTTCTTGGCGGTGATAGATATCGTGGAGAAAGGCGTTGATTGCCCGAACCCGTTGTTCAATACCGCGTTCCAGCCGCTGCCATTCTCGTGCTGAAATGACACGCGGTACGATATCAAATGGGATTAGGCGTTCCTCAGCCTCGGCTTTTCCGTAAACGTTAAAAGTGATGCCCGTTAGCCTAAAGACTTCTTCGGCTTCGCGCTGTTTCGCCCTCAGTCGCGATACGTCTTCAGCATTGAACCAGCGGCCGATCTCTTGGTATGGACCTCTGAGTGATCCATCGCCGTTGAACATTTCATCAAAACACTCACTCATGCTTAAAGTTTTACGCATAGATCAGATTTTTCAAGTCATTCAGGCTTGGTTGGAAGCTGCCTTTGGAAGGAGCGTCTAATTTTCAGGCTAACTGGATCTGGATAATGTGATGATCTTAACAACATGCCGTTTTTTTGTGTTTCCAGTTGAAGTCACATTCAATGTGTCCGTTGTCAGAAGATTTGGGGCGTGACGGAACAAGAAGCTGGCTTCCAGTGGGGTTTTTGATCCAACTGGGTGCAATACGGCTAACTATGCACCACCTCTAGAGCAGACATTCGTGCACCGCGCAGCGTCCGGGAGAAGGGGATCGACGCAGTCATCCGACAGCTTTAGTCAAAAGACTGGTTTGCGGATGCGAACAGTCATTTGGACCTCTCGCGGGAAAGATAGAGGTGACCACCTTTGAAGTACAGTCCGATGGGTCTTCAAGCTTTACTCCGAGACTCTACTGTCGCCTGAACAGGTCGACGATACACTAAGAGTTTTATTCGGAAGATTATTTAGGGCCAATCAAATGCCCTCAGATCAGCGGTTGCCAGGGCGACGCACGGCCTTCCCGAGTATCCCGTGGGTACCTTGCAGGTTTTTCCCGAGTGATCCAAGAGAGTCACGAGGGATAGTGGGAAGGACCACGTATTCATATCCCGCTCAGATTTTTGCCCCTAAATGCAAATCATTTGGTTTAAGTGAATAGGTGTGCAACCCCGCACGAACCCTGAGCACCCCTTGGGGTTCACTTCAAACTCCCTTGCGCCATATTATCGGCAGAGCCAAAGGAGAAAACACCGCCATGTCTTGGAACCCTGCGCTAGATCCCCATTGCCCCGCAGGTGACGCCGTGGATGCCATAGATACCATCATCATCCCACGTGCCCGCGATCTGGGAGGTTTCGAGGTACGCCGCGCCCTGCCCGCTCCAAAGCGCCAAATGGTTGGAAGCTTTATCTTTTTCGATCAAATGGGACCCGCGGAGTTCTTGCCGACAAAAGGCATGGACGTACGCCCTCACCCTCATATCGGCTTAGCTACAATAAGCTACCTATATCGTGGTCGTATGCACCACCGGGATAGCCTTGGGACGGACTCATGGATCGAACCGGGCGCAGTCAACTGGATGGTCGCAGGACATGGCATCACGCACTCAGAAAGAACCGACGACGAAACCCAAGTGGACCCAATGCCGTTCTTCGGTATTCAGACTTGGGTTGCCCTCCCAAAGGATCATGAAGACCGTGATCCAATGTTCCAACATGCACCCGCAGATGCTCTGCCGTTCATGGAAGGCGAAGGCAAAGAAGTACGCCTGATACTTGGAAATGCATACGGAGAACGAGCGCCCGTTGAGACGGCCTCAGAGATGTTTTACGCCGATGCGATATTGCAACCGGGTGCCAGCATTCCACTACCGGATGATCACGAGGATCGCGGCGTGTACGTCGTCGAGGGTTCGGTTACGGTCGCCGGGGATACCTTCGAGGCAAGTCAGATGATGGTTTTCCGCCCTGGTGATCGCATTTCGATGAAAGCTGGTGAAAAAGGCGCACGAGTGATGTTGCTGGGCGGTGAGACTCTTGAGGGCCCCCGTCATATCTGGTGGAACTTCGTGGCTTCCTCCAAGGAGCGCATCGAAGAAGCAAAGGAGGCTTGGAGGGCCGAGGCGTGGGATAGCAACCAACGGTTCCACTTGCCGCCTGGTGATGACCAAGAGTTCATCACGTTGCCAAAAAGGTAGTTAATCCATCAAGCAAAAGAACTCTGATCTTTTCTATCGGAAGCTCAAAGGGAATTTGAAGGGCGTTGAGGTCTTTCAACCAAGAGCATCCTCTTGTGAGCACCCAAAATGATAGATCAAATACAAAACGCCGTCGGTACCAATTGGGACGCATTTCTTGCTTTAAGTTTTTATAGCAAGACAAATGTCATCTTATGGTCAGGACCCATTGATTTCCTCGGAACGGCGTGATTCACGGTTCGAAAACCGAGCTGAGAATGTGTCTGATCTTTTCTGGCTGACGGATGCGCAGATGGCGCGTGTTGAGCGGCATTATCTTCATCAATCGCAATGGGTTGCGGTGGCGCGACGCCCCCTCCGCCTACGGCCCGCACAAGACGCTATCCAACCGCTGGAAGCGATGGAGCGACAAGGGCGTCTTCGCCTGGATGATGGTGGGTCTTGCTGCTGATCACGGCGAAAAGACGACCGTGATGATTGACGCGACTTACCTCAAGGCGCACCGAACCGCGACCAGCATGGGCGTGAAAGAGGGGGGAGCGTGGACGCCTGATTGGTCGCACCAAAGGCGGCATCAACACCAAGCTGAACGCCATCTGCGACAGCCAAGGCCGACCGCTCAACCTGTTCGTCACCGCCGGTCAGGTCAGCTACTAGGCTACGGTGCGAACCTTCTGGAACGTTCAGTTGCAAAAGCTGAATTCAAACAATCCTGGTGGCGCAATATCAAAGACAGGCCGCTATTGCAGATCTTTGAACCTACATCTGGGTGAATCCTGAAAGTTCAGCTTTGGGCTCGAGACGGCCGTTCTCTGCAATTGGGATCAATGCCCGCTGCCAGAAAGACATAAGTGATGGTGGGTGAGCTTTGCAGGGGAACTGACCACCCAACCAGAGATCGCGTCACATAACACCGGTTCAGTGACATTCGCAGCTTGTTTTTCCTGAGCTTTCACCTAAAGGTTGCGCGCTTCGGTTTTTAACAGATACCCACGCGGCCTTCCAAGATGTCTGCCCTATGCCCACAGGGAGGTTTTAAGTTAAGTTGACCCAAGCCGCATTCCTTGAAGAGCTTTGCACGCACGCCGCCACAAACTTAACACCATTAAGTCCGTCATGAACCGTTGGATAAACAACCGACGCGTCAGGTGAAATCCCGGTACGGAAAGCTTGGATCGCCTCAGCAGCTTCTCCATAGATATTCGCGAACCCCTCAAGATATCCCTCGGGATGTCCCGGAGGAACTCTACTCAATCGATTAGCTGCGTCACCAGCTCCAGCTCCATTTCGAGTGATCAAACGCTTGGGTTCGTTGTATGGCGTGAACCAAAGATAATTGGGATCTTCCTGAGACCACTCCAGCCCACCTTTTTCGCCATAGACGCGCAAACGAAGTGCGTTTTCGTTGCCGGGAGCCACCTGAGAAGACCACAGCATACCCCGCGCTCCGCCTTCGAAGCGAAGCAAAACGTGCGCGTTGTCATCGACTTTGCGCCCTGGCACAAAGGCCTGCAAGTCTGCCGCCAAGCTTTCCGCCTTCAGCTCGGTTACAAAGCAAGCGAGGTTGTAAGCATGAGTTCCGATGTCACCGGTTGATCCACCCGCGCCCGAGCGTTCGGGATCGGTTCGCCACTCAGCCTGTTTGAAATCCTGCTGCTCAGTCAGCCAGTCCTGGGGGTATTCAACCTGAACCACGCGGATCTTGCCGATATCTCCGTTAGCGACCATTTCACGCGCCTGCCGAACCATCGGATAGCCCGTGTAATTGTGGGTCAAAATGAATAGGGCATTCGCGCTTTCTGCTGCTTTGACCAGTTTTTTTGCATCGGCAAGAGTCGAGGTGAGTGGCTTGTCACAAATTACATGAATACCGCGCTTCAGGAACTCACGCGCGGCTGCATAGTGGACGTGATTTGGCGTGACGATTGAGACCGCCTCGATCCCGGATTTCAGTCGGGCTTCCCTTATCGCCATTTGTTTGAAGTCTTCATAGACCCGTTCGAGCCCCAACGCCTGACCACTTTCAAGAGATTTCTCTGGCGTCGAAGACAAAGCGCCGGCAACCAACTCAAACTTGTCGTCCAATCGCGCCGCTATTCGATGAACGCCGCCAATGAAGGCGTCGTTCCCGCCGCCAACCATGCCAAGTCGAATGCGGCCTGAGGTTTCTTCATTGCGTCCTGTGACCATTACTCGATCCCCAACATTTTTCGATTGGCCGCTTCGTCTGTGCCACCGTCAGCGAAATCATCAAAGGCTTTCTCTGTCACTCGGATAATGTGGTCGGATACAAACTGAGCGCCCTCTCGCGCGCCATCCTCGGGGTGTTTGAGACAGCATTCCCATTCGACGACGGCCCAGCCATCGAAGTCATTCGCCGCCATTTTGGAGAAAACAGCCCCAAAATCAACTTGACCATCACCAAGCGACCGGAACCGGCCCGCGCGATCGACCCAGCTTTGATATCCAGAATAAACACCCTGTCGGCCAGTCGAGTTAAACTCGGCATCTTTGACATGGAACATCCGTATTCGGTCCTTGTAGATGTCGATATTATCCAGGTAGTCGAGGCATTGAAGAACGTAGTGCGACGGGTCGTATAACATGCAAGCTCGTGGGTGATTGCCCGTCCGCTCGAGAAACATCTCATACGTCACGCCGTCGTGGAGGTCCTCTCCGGGGTGAATTTCATAACAGACATCGACGCCGCATTCATCCGCGTGTTCCAGGATCGGACCCCACCGGCGTGCGAGCTCGTCAAAAGCTGTTTCAATCAAGCCGGCAGGGCGCTGAGGCCAAGGGTACACGTAGGGCCAGGCCAAGGCGCCAGAGAAGGTCACATGTGCCGAGATACCCAAATTTTTCGAAGCCGTTAGCGCTTTTTTGACTTGATCCACTGCCCATTCTTGTCGGGCTGTCGGGTTCCCTCGAACACTTTCGGCTGCAAAACCATCAAACGCACTGTCATAGGCCGGGTGGACGGCCACAAGCTGGCCCTGAAGATGCGTTGACAATTCAGTGACTTCGACACCGTTTTCCCTGGCTTTGCCTTTAAAGTCATCGCAATAACCGGTGCTGGACGCGGCCTGTTCGAGGTCGAACAACCGGCCATCCCAACTGGGAACCTGAACGCCTTTGTATCCGCAGTCAGCGGCCCATTTAGTGATCGCGTCCCACGAATTGAACGGTGCTTCGTCCCCCGCAAATTGTGCAAGAAACAACGCTGGTCCTTTGATCGTCTTCATAAAATTTCCTCCCCAAACCTAAGCCTCTATGGCGGTAAATTTTCCTTCAGATAGATGTCGATACGGATTCGTTCCTGAGCTTTGTTGAATGGAACTTTGTCTGAAGTCGCACGCAGAAGGCGGACGGCTGAACGAACAATGTGCCCAGTGTCTTGCGAGATAAGGGCGTCAAATGTACCGAGCTTAAGCGCCTCACGACTGAGCGGAGTAAGCTCATGAGCAATGATCACCAGATCTTTGCTGAGCTTGTTCTCTGACAGAAATTGAATCAGACCTGCGTTGCCCGCTGCTGAGGAATATATTCCGACCAGATCGGGGTAGGTTTCAAATATTTCGGGCATCATCTTGTAAATCAGATCCGGGTCATCTCGACCCTCGACAGAGGCTACGACTTCGAGGTGCGAAAATTCCTCAGCCACAACAAGATCAAAGCCTTGACGACGCTCGAGGTGGTCACGAGCCAAACGGGATCCTGTAAGAACCAAGACCTTACCATCGCGATGCACAAATCGTCCCATCAGCTGAGCGGCGGTTCGTCCTGCCGAAACGTTATCAATTCCCACAAAATGGTCTCGCTCAGAACTGGGCAAGTCAGACACTAATGCAACCACAGGAACGCCTTTGTCTCTGAGCCTTTTTACTGCATCGCGAACAGACGGCGTTTCGGGCCCAAAAACGGCAACTCCATCAATATCCGAACTGTCGACAGCATTCAAAATATTGACGATATCTTGCGGCTCGAACGGAGCTACCTTTTTTATCGCAATACGAGTCCGCTCGATAAATTGGTCACGGGATTGTTCTGCGATCTGACTGTTGATTGCCTCCACAAACTCGTTGTCCGTGTCCGGCAGAACAAAGAGGAAGTTGTAAACTCGGTTTCGCGCAAGGTTGGCCGCTGCGGTGTCGCGCACATACCCCAGCTCATCAATTGCCTTTTGTACTTTCTGCACGGTAACGGCCCGCACGCCGGGGCGCCTGTTCAAGACCCGGTCAACAGTCGCGAGACTGACACCGGCGACGCGCGCGAGGTCGTTGACGGTTGGCTTCTTTACCAATTCTAGTTTTTGTTTTTTGTCTTCCACCTGTTATTCAGCCCTCAACCTCCCGCGCTAAGCCTTCAAACAACAAAGCAACAGCCTCAGCGCCGGGATCGTTATGTCCGACTAGGTTTTCTTCGGGAACATAAGCCGCGCGGCCTGCCTTCGCACGACGAATATTTGCGGTGTTATTCGCGCCTTCGCGGGCAGCGTCGGCCGCATGCGTCAGACCAGTTGGCAGTGCGGCAAGTGCCGGTGCCAGGGCGTCAATCATTGTCCTGTCACCGACCTTGGCACCCCCGACCTGGCTGACGCGATTCAGACCTTCAATCAGAGACTTCGGTACCGAAGCCCCGCTCGCACAGGCATCTCCAGCTGCGTTAAAGAAGATTGCAAGTATCACGCCGGAAGAACCACCCATTGTCTGGCTTAACTCATTGCCCAACGCCGGGAAAAGTTGTGTCAGATCAGCAAGCGGCATGCGGTCAAGGCTACCTTGCAATGCTCTCGCGGCAGTGGCCAGTGTGCTTCCTGTATCGCCATCTCCGGATTTCGCGTCCAACTCGTTCAGGTTATTCTCTGCGTTGATTAGCAGTTCAGACAACCGCGTGATCGTTTCCCTTGTGCCGGGATTGTTCGAAGGAATTGGATCGATAGGAGTCAGACCATCAGGCAAAGGCGCTACTTTTATCGGGTCGATGGAATTGACGCCGGGCCAAGCCGCCAGATCAACAGGAGCTTTAAGTGCTGATAAATCTTCCTGACCTACAGGCAGAATAGAAACAGAAAACCCATGCATATCCAGCGAGGTCATCATTGGTGCTGGGCCAATGATATGGTGGGCAATACCAGTCTCGGACAAGGCGTGCGTGAGGACAGCCATTTCTAGCGGAGTCGTAGAACCGAGGTTGTTGACCAACGCCGCACAATCCCCAGACCCAACCCTTTGCTTCAGCTTCTCCACCACTGTGGACATGGCTGATACAGCATTTGAGAATTCGACTTGCTGTACTCCGGGCTCGCCATGGATGCCCAAGCCGAGTTCTGCTTTGCCCGGGGCAATCCTGTCTTCTTTTGGAGATCCCGGAACGGTACAGGTGTCCAGGCTCATTCCGATGCTTACGACCTTCGCTATAGTGCTTCTTGCTGCATTGGTAATGGTTTCTAGGTCAGCGCCACTTTCAGCAAGCGCTCCAGCGATTTTGTGTATGAACAACGTGCCTGCTACGCCACGTGGTTGCGGTAGGTCAGGTAGGGCGATGTCATCGTCAACAACGACCATCTCCACCTTACGACCCAGTACTCGGGCGCGTTCAGCCGCCAGCCCAAAGTTTAACCGATCACCGGTGTAATTCTTAACGATAAGCAAGCACCCAGCCTCACCCGTAACCGCAAGAATGCCTGCCAGAACCGCCTCGACTGACGGAGACGCAAACACCTCCCCACATACCGCAGCTGTCAGCATACCAGCGCCAACAAAACCTGCATGGGCGGGTTCGTGACCAGACCCTCCGCCAGAAACCAAGGCGACTTTCGACTTGTCCCAGTCCGATCTGTAAACAACCTTGATGTGCGGGTAGCCGTCCAACCGAGTAAGTCGTCCCCCGGAGGAGGCCAAAAGGCCGTCTATGGCCTCTGTCACCAAGGTTTCTTTAGTATTGAGGAACTGGGCCATGCTTTTGCTCCTTAATTCACTCGCGCGCCGGACGCGTCAAAATACAATGGGTTGTGTGGGCGGATTTTTATGATTTTTCCTGAGGGATAGTCCTGATGGACATCAATCAAAGTCACAACAGGGTGACCATTCAAGTCCAGGTGCAGCCGCGTTTGATCCCCCAGATGCTCAGCACGTATCACACGCGCTTCACGGCCTTCGCCTTCAATTATGTTTTCCGGGCGAAGACCAATCTGTGGGCCTTTGTGATCGCCTCCGAACAACTCGGACGGCAGGATGTTTATCCGTGGCAGGCCCAACCTGCTGGCTACGTAAACACTGCCCGGATTTTCATAGATGTCGCGAGGGGTACCGTACTGGACTAGCCTACCGTTTTCCAAAACGCCGATATGCGTCGCCATTGTCATGGCTTCGACCTGATCATGGGTCACGTAGAGTAAGGTTGATCCCAGATCTGCCTGAATTCTCTTCAGCTCTACCCGCAAATCCGCCCGAAGCTTGGCGTCCAAAGAGCTGAGGGGTTCATCCATCAGGAATATCTGGGGGTCGCGCACAAGCGCCCGTCCAATTGAAACGCGCTGCATTTCGCCGCCAGACAGTTCAGTGGCTTTGTTGTCCAGTTTGTGCGGGATCTGGAGGATCTCCGAGACTTCGTTAACCTTCCTGGCGATCTCATCCTCTGGTGTCTTCAGGATCGGCGAACGCAAAGGGAAAGACAGGTTTTCACGCACTGTCATATGCGGGTACAGCGAGTATTGCTGGAAGACCATGGCTATATCTCGCTGGGCTGGCGTTTCTATTCCAACATCTCGCCCGGCTATACGCACCGTTCCTGAATCCAGTTTCTCAAGTCCGGATATCAATCTCAGCGTCGTTGTTTTTCCCGCACCAGTTGGACCCAACAACACCACAAAGGCACCGTTGGGGATCGTCATTGAAATATCATCCACCGCTTTAAGATTGCCGAATGACTTCGAGATATTCTCCAAAACGACTTCAGCCATTGCTTAGTACCTCGTCGTTCAGAGCGGATCTCAAAGCGCGCCCGGTAGATTTTTCAAATAGGGTTACTGCGGGAGAGCGGAACTCCAATCCTACTGTTTCACCGGGACTGACGACTTCGCGTGCATCAATCCGGGCTTTCAGTTCTCCGTTCGGGCTTTGCAGCGTCACGATCTGAGTGGTTCCCAGATATTCCGCTGCCAGAACCTTGGCCCGGTAGGCGCTCGCATCCGACAGAAAAACATGTTCGGGACGGACACCAAAAACCAATTCACCTTCGGCCCCTTCCATCAGCTTGGGCACGGCTTCGTCATGGCCATTCAGTCGGACCATTTCCGAGCCGGGTTCGACCTTTCCCTGAAACGGCAGGAAGTTCATCGAAGGAGACCCAATAAAATCCGCCACGAACATCGTAGCCGGCTTGTCGTAGATTTCCTGAGGTGTGCCGAATTGCTCGATCACAGCGTTGTTCATCACTACGATCTTGTCCCCCATTTGCATGGCTTCCAACTGATCGTGTGTAACGTAAACGGTGGTTGCGCCCATGCGATCATGAAGCGCGCGCAGTTCTTCGGCCATGTGCTCACGAAATTCGGCATCCAGGGCACCAAGAGGTTCGTCCATCATGAACGCCTTGGGTTCGCGAACAATCGCGCGTCCAAGCGCTACACGCTGCCTGTCGCCGCCTGAAAGCCCACCTACTGGGCTATCCAGTATGTCGTTTATCCCTAAAATTCCGGCGACTTCCTCGACTTTGGCTTTTACGGCGGGGCGCGGCATACCCTGCGATATTAGCGGGTAGCTGATGTTCTTGCGCACGTTCATGTGAGGATACAGCGCGAACATCTGGAACACGAAGGCAATGTCTCGCTCCGACGGTGGCCGCTGGCTGATTTCTTCTCCGTCCAGATAGATTTCACCCGATGTTGGAAGTTCCAATCCCGCGATCATCCGTAGAGTCGTCGTCTTTCCGCAACCGGATGGCCCCAGCAGCATGAAAAACTCACCGTCTTCAATCGTGAACGAGCTTTCGCGGACAGCCGTGAAATTGCCGAACATCTTTTTTACGTTTTTGACTACGATCTGGGCCATTTCTACTCCGGGAAATGGCTGACGATGATAAACATGACGGTTCCGATCAACGTGACGATGAAAGAATAGGTGAAGGCCCAAAGGACAAAGGGCTGCATCAGCATGAAGACACCCAGTGCGATAAGGATAGTTGCGACCATCTCCCATGGGCCGCGGCGGAGCCGCATCAATCCGGTTAGAAAATCGCTCATTTGCGCACGGCTCCGAATGTGATCCCACGCAGCAAATGTTTGCGCATGAGGATGGTGAAAATCATGACCGGGATTAGGAATATGGTGGCGCCAGCCGCCACGGCAGGCCAGTCCAGGCCACCGATACCGATAATGGTCGGGATGAAGGGCGGTGCAGTCTGAGCATTCGCAGATGTCAGCAGCACAGCAAACGCATACTCATTCCAGGCGAAGATCAGGCAAAAGATAGCTGTCGAAGCGATGCCCGTTGCGGCTTGTGGCAGCACGACTTTGTAGAAAGCCTGAAAGCGTGTGTAGCCATCTATTAGAGCCGCTTCTTCGTACTCTCTTGGGATTTCGTCGATGAACCCTTTTAGCAACCAGACCGCCAAGGAAATATTCACGCCCGTATACAACAGGATCATTCCCAGATGCGTATCGCTCAACCCAAGGTTTCTGAACATCAGGAAAATTGGGATGGCAACGGCGACCGGGGGCATCATCCTCGTACTGAGGATGAAGAACAGTAGATCGTCCTTAAGCGGGACTTTAAACCTGCTGAACGCATAGGCGGCCAGTGTGCCAAGGAAGATACTCAAGAAAGTTGAACCAAATCCGATGATAACCGAATTCATAAAACGCTCACCGAACTTTGATGGCCCAACAATCACCATGTCGTATTGGCGCACGATCTCATCGGCCCAGTTCTGCGGTGGGTTGGCTTCTAGAAATTCCTGCGTCTGCCGCGTGCGAGTGGTGAAGAGATTGACGTAGCCTTCAAGCGTTGGGTCAAAGACAACCTTTGGCGGGTAGCTAATCGCATCGGCTGGAGACTTGAAACCAGTCAGCAAAATCCAAACCAGCGGGATCATCGTGATTAGCGCATATGCGATGACCAGAAAACCTGCGATCCACTTGGACCGGTTCGAGGGTTCGGTGACGGAAAAACTGCTCATCTCTGTTTCACCTTGTTCAGGGCTTTGACGTAGATCGACGCAAGGCCGAACACAGTGACAAAAAGGATGATCGCATAGGCCGAGGCATAGCCAGTACGCCACTTCTCAAACGCCTCCCGCTTGAGATTGATCGAAGTGAGTTCCGTTACAGAACCCGGCCCACCGCCGGTTAGCTGAACCACCAGATCGAACATCTTGAAGTTCTCGATCCCTCGAAACAGCACCGCGAGCATCAGGAACGGCAGGACCATCGGAATGGTGATCGTGAAGAACTGCCGCAGCTTGCTGGCCCTGTCGATCTCGGCGGCTTCGTAGATATAGTCGGGAATGCTGCGCAGCCCGGCCAGACAGATCAGCATCACGAAGGGCGTCCACATCCAGGTGTCAACGATAACGATCGCCCAGGGCGCCAACGTCACCGACCCTAACATTTCAAAGCTCGATGGGTCCTTGCCAGTGAACCACGACACGATGTAGTTAAACAGGCCGATCTGAGGCTGATACAGAAACTTCCAGAAGTTCCCAACGACTGCAGGAGATAGCATCATCGGCAATACGATGATAGTCGTCCACAGGTCGTTGCCCTTGAATTTCTTGTTGATCAACCAAGCTAGCGTAAACCCGATCAGCACCTGAAAGAAAATCGTCCAGAATAGGAAATGCGCCGTCGCCTGCATATTCAGCCAGGTGTCAGAGTCGGTCAGGATACGCTCGTAATTCCTCAATCCAACATCTTTGACCTCACGCCCGATCCGGTTGGCCTTGTAGTTCGTAAAGCTAAGTTGAATGGTCCAGATCAACGGGAAGATATTGATCGCCAGCAGTAGAAATATCGTTGGGGAGATGAATATCCAGGCGATCGCGCGGTCGGATAACCCGCGGATTTTTCTCGCAACTCGCTCGGGCGTTGCCCGCGCAACGCGATCTACGGTCCTGTCAGACATCTCTTTGCCAGTTCTTTTTGGTTTCGAACTCACGGGTGAAGGTGGAGCGGGATTGCACCCGCTCCTAGCTGCCTCCAGACTACAGCTTGCCTTCGTCTTCGAAGACTTCCGTCCAATCTTCGATCAGAAGATCAAGCGCTTCTTGAGCTGTGCCTTGGTCGGCTACCACGTAGTCGTGGATGCGCTTCTGCATTGCCAGCAGCAGTTCCGCATAGGCAGGCTCTTGCCAGAAATCCTGAACTCCAGCCATTGCTTGCAGGAAGTCACCGGCAAACGGTTGGCTGTCTACGAAACCAGGATCTTGCAGCACCGAGTTATGTGCCGAATAGCCTCCAAGTTCCCACCATTTTGCCTGAACTTTCGGCTGTGCAAACCACTTAATGTACTCAAGTGCGGCGTCCTGTTTGTCAGAGTAGCTGACGACAGAAATACCTTGTCCGCCGAGTGTCGAGCCTGGCTGATTTTGTGGTGGGTTCACGAAGAAGTCGATTTTGTCACCGCCGGTATTGGGATCGGCATATAGACCAGGGAAGAACGCAAACCAGTTCATAGCCATAGCGACCTGACCGGACTTAAATGCATCCAAGCTCTCACCCATGTAAGAGTTAGTATATCCCGGAGGCGTCGCTGTTTTGTAGAACTCCTTGTAGAATTCTAGCGCCTCAACCGCTTCGGGTGAATTTACGGCGCCTTCCATGTCGTATGAGCCTGGCGTGTTTTCGTATTTGAAGCCCCAAGGATACAGTGCTCCGGTCACACCCATGGTGATCCCTTCCGAACCGCGTTCAGTAAAGATTGCAGCCCCGTAGACTGTCTTGCCATCGATTTCACGACCCTGGAAGAACTGGGCGATTTGCAGTAGTTCTTTCTGAGACTGAGGCTCGCGTAGGTCCTGACCAGTTGCCTCTTTGTATGCGGCTTGGATTTCGGGGTTTTCAAACCAGTCCTTGCGATAAAACCAGCCATTCGCATCGCCCATTGCAGGCAGCGCGTAGTAATTTGGTGTACCCTTAGGCCAAGTCGAATAAGCGTAAACAGTGGCCGGCGCGAAATCGTCCATGCTGATGCCTTCAGCATCGAAGAATTCGTTCAGCTGGACATAGTGACCATTCTCGGCGCCACCGCCGATCCATTGGCTGTCACCGATCAACAGGTCGCAGAGCTTACCCCCAGAGTTCAGCTCGTTCAGCATGCGGTCCGCAAAATTTGGCCAAGGAACAAACTCGAAGTTCATGGTGTGGCCGGATTCTGCTTCAAATTCCTTTGATAGCTCAACAAGCGCATTGGCCGGGTCCCATGCAGCCCAACAGAGCGTCAGATCTTCAGCATTTGCCTTGGTAGAAAGAGTAGTAGCGGCAAGGACTATTGCGCTGGCCGAGGCCAGTTTTGTGTAAGTCATCCATTCCTCCCTTTTTTGCGCCGTCAATCGAGGATGTGCGAATCGCGGCATACATCCAAGGCTATTTGAGGTACGCACCTCAAGTCCAGATATTTTTGAGGTTCGTACCTCAAAAGCCCGAAAGAGATCGCCAATTTTGTCTCTTAGTTATTGATTCCTTAAGAAATTGTTCTTTGAACTTGATGTGCATGTATTTTCAGCAGCGAGGTATTGAATGGTCATATCGACTTAAATGGGCGCAGCCGTCATGCGGCCAACAGGTTCAGCGAACCCGCTTCTGAAGCGCTCAAAGATTATTTGGTCGATACCTTTGGAAATTCGAGATAGCGTCAAACAGCGCGGACAACTCGGGACCGTGCATAACTCTTTTTGGTAAGGTGCAGACGTATGAGCAATCTCTCCATCGTCCGATTGAACCGCTACCCTATAAAAGGCTTGAGTTCCGAGCCTATGCGAACTGTGACGCTGCGAGCAGGAGAGGGCATTCCGGGCGATCGCCTGTTCGGATTTGCTCGCTACAACTCCGGTTTCGACACGCAGAACCCAATGCCACTGCCGAAAGATCGTTTTGTCGTTTTGTTGAACGAGGCTGCACTGGCAGGCATTCAGACCGGTTTTGAAATTGAATCCCAGGCACTTGAGATCAATGCGAACGGAAAGACACGACGCTTTGATATGCGAGAGTCTGAAGATCGGGAGAAGGCGGCAGAGTTCCTTTCGTCGGAGATCGATTTAAGAGATCCAGAGCTGCCAAAGTTTGTCTCTTCTACTCCTCATAGGTTTACAGATGTATCTGTCGTATCAGTGCAAATGATGAACGCGATATCCGTTTTGAATCTTGCCTCTGTGAAAAAGTTGGGCGAACAACTGAACGCAGAAATTCACCCGGCCCGCTTCCGAGCGAATATTGAGCTAGACGGATTACCTTCGTTTGTTGAGCTGGATGCAGTTGGATCAGTTTTTAGATTTGGCGATGTCGAGTTAAAGATACTCTCGCGTACAAAAAGGTGTGCAGCCACTGAAGTGAACCCGCAAACGGCCAAGCGGGACTTGAAGATACCCTATCTTATTCGGAAGTTCATGGGTCATACGGACATGGGTGTCTATGTCGAGGTGGCTAAAGGCGGAACGCTGAGAGTCGGCCAAACTGGAGAAATGTTAGATTGAATACTATTTTGCAAGCACAGACAAAAGTGCACTTCGAACGTCTGCTCCGGGCTCGGAGTGGCCGTTCGCGGCACCAGGCCTGAATGACAGCTCTGCGGACTTAACAGACGTTCCCGACAGAGCGAATTAGCGACCACTTCGGTTTCAGAAAATAGACGCGCGGGGTTACGAGGTTATTTCACCCCGCGCAACACTCAATCGAGTGTATTCTTGTAAATCACCCCACCCTTCATGATGAGGTCGATGTTGTTTGTGTAATCTACGAGCAGTTCAACGTCTTCGACGGGGTTGTCTTTCACAAGCAGAAGATCGGCGTAAGCGCCTTCCGAAATTACACCCAAGGGGCCATCCTGGTAGGGATTGAGCGGACCAGAAAGTGCCAAAAGTTCAGCTGTCTTCGACGTCGCTTGCTGCAGAATTTCGTGGCTGCTCCAGACTTCAAGACGATACTTAAACTCATCGTTCTGCTTGGTCAGCGCAACAGGATCACCGATGATGTCCGTTGAGAAAGCAACGTTCTCGATCCCAAAGTCCTTTATCAGCTGCATTTGTTTTCTCGCACCGGCCTGCACGCTTAGGAATTTTGCACCTGCGCTTGGCCCCAATGCCATGACGACGGCCTCCTCTTCCAAACCCAATAGAGAATAGAAAGGCACAATCCACGCATCCGCATCCTTAATGGCCTGAGCACCGACTTCGGTCATCAGTTGTCCGTGTTCGATACTGATGACGCCTGCCTCAATGGAGCGCACGATGGATGCGTCTGTGTAGGCGTGCACCATCACGTAGGTTCCCCAATCAGCCGCCGCTTGCACAGAAGCCTCCAACTCTTCGGGCAATCCCTGCACCGTATGCAGGGGATCAACGCTGGAGGACACGCCGCCTCCAGCCATGACTTTGATCTGCACTGCACCAAGCCGCAGGGCCTCGCGTGTCGCACGAAGTGTTTCAGGCACACCATCTGCCAAAAACTCTACGTGCTGATTGAAGAAAGACGGATGCGCGCCCATGAAATTGGGGTGCGGTTCATTGTAAAGCCGGTGCTCACCATGTCCGGAGGTTTGTGAAATCACCGGCCCAGATGCATAAATGCGGGGACCCACGGCTTTGCCGCGTTCTATAGCCTTGTGCAATCCAATTGCGGGGCCACCGGCATCACGAACCGTGGTGAACCCGCGCAGAAGCATTTTTTCCGCTTCGATCGTTGAGACCGCTCCCCAGTACATCCAGTCGAAGTTGTCCCGAAGATCGGCGAGCGGTTCCGTGATCGTCATGTGGACATGCGCGTCGATCAATCCCGGCATGAGCGTCCGGCCACCGCCGTCAATGATCCGAGCATTCGCTGCGGCAAGAGGCTCGGCAGATACTTCAGCGATAAGGTTGCCGACCACTAGCACGTTGGCGTTCTCGATCCGCTGCTCATTGACACCATCAAAGACGTGGACGTTCGTGAATAGGATCGGAAAGTCTTCTTCTTGCGCAACGCTTTGTGACGCCGAAAGTCCCACGATGGCAAGCGTCGAAGCGGCTGCAACAGCCTTGATCGATGCATATGGATAGAATTGGACACCCATCAAGATATCTCCCTGATTTGTAAATTCTGACCTTAGATGTACTCTAGCAGGAAGCGGGAAATTCGCATGTTGCCATTTCTGGACAATTTCTGTTTTCTTAGTCCAGTAAGGATAACTCATTGAACAAGCCACTGATCGCCCAAACGACGCTTCCAGTGATGCAGTCAAAATTTTTGGCAGAGGTGATTGACCGAGCCTGCAAGTTGGGTGCGGATCGCAATCAAATTTTGGAAGGGTGTTTGCTGCGACCCGAAGTATTCGACGCACCAAGCCAACCAATACCCAGCGCCTGCGTCTATCTAGCCTCGACACAAGCAGCAGAGCATTCCGGTAATCAATACCTCTGCGCGGAGATCGCACGAGAGTATGAGTGGAGCACCGGCTTCGTGCCTCCAGACACCATGAGCAACACGCCCAGCTTGGGTGATCTGCTGGTGGCCTGGTTGCACTTTGTCGAGACGGTTCAGGTCTCGATGCACTACCGACTGATCGTTGAAAGAAAACGCGCCAATTTGGTCGGGAGGCGCTTTCTCAAGGCGTCGCAACCGCCCGGGCAAGCAGACGCATGGGATGTTGTTGCTTGGTCTGAAATGTTGAAGGCGAGATTAGGAACAGTTTGGGATCAAAGCGAGGTTGAAATTCATGTGTTTGATCCTCACGCTATCCCAGCCGAATTGGTGCCGTCGCGCAATGTGAAGAAAGCCGACGCCTGGGGTTTGAGCATGTCGTTTCCGTCAGCTTGGCTTATGCAACAATCCCCGTTTCTCAGAAACACAGAGCCGGACAATGCTTCCACGCAGCAACAACCGCTGGACTTGTTCGCGCTGTTTCGAGTGTTCGACTATTCTGACTGGCCCGGTTTGGACGGGCTGGCTGCCTTTGTCGGAGTTCATCCAAAGGCGCTGCAGAGAGAACTTGGCAGTCATGGAACGAACGGTGCGGAACTAATAGATCGCGCGAAGGAGCATCTCGCTGATCTGGGGCTTAGAGAGGCAACGCGCTCCATAACTCAAATCGGACGCGACCTGGGGTACAAGAACGCCAGCGCATTCACACGTGCCTGTCATCGCTGGTTTGACACTTCTCCAGCGAAATATCGTCGGCAGTACACTGAGGCGGCGCGGGAGTAATTCGTGTCCTTTTGAAGTGACTGCTTTGGGCTCGAAGCTGTCACCTGCCTCTTTTTGTTGGATACGGGTTATCAATGCGGAGCGGACATTGCGGCGACGAGTTCAATTCACATTGCTGACTGGTATTCCCCAATTTAGGTCCCCTCTTAGGCGGTTAAGGAAGCAGTTGGGGGCGAGACCCTCACAATCGAGACCAAATTGCCTAACAGCAAAACAAATATGGAAAAAGGCGGGGCATTCTTATCCCGGCAATGCTATGCTTAAGGGACATCGCTAAGTCTTCCATTTCATCCAACAAATGAGCCTGTACATTGAGACGATTTCTTGCATTCGCGGTGTTTTCAACTGCAAGTTCAACTAGTCCATCCAATGCTCAAAGCGTGGACCCTGATGCCTCTGAGGCCGCAGCGCGAGCGGCTTTGTCTGTCTTGAGTATCGCCGCCACCCCAAACGAGACTTTATCCTCGTTTTCTTTTCTTGATGCTTCCGGAGGTGCCAAGAGTCTACGCTCGACGCAACTGCGAGGAGGTTACAAGCCACTTGAAAACGGGCTGTACGTAGAGGGTCTTGTTGCCTATCAAAAATATAACCCGGTACTCTTCTTTCCAGAGATCGCCCCCGGCACTGAGTTGGATGTAACTTGGTCAAGCGTGGCAGCAACGGTCGGCATCGGTTGGGAATTTCCATTGGTAAACGAGTGGAAAGTTCGTCCGGTCGGACATCTTTCACTTGGCCAAGTGACTGCGGATGCTTTTCTTGGCGGCTTTCCATTGCTGCGTTCGGCATCTAGCTCCAACGATTTGATCGACGGAGACTTAAACGCATTCGGGGTTGGTGCTTCGCTTGGTATCTTCCGAGAGGCGCAATTTGGATCGTGGCAGGGGGAATATCGTATCCGTCAAACATTCTTGGATCTTAACCCGATCAACGAGCCTGAGGCTGGGAACGCAAGTGCGAGTTCAAACCAAACAACCCTGTTCTCACGTCATCGCTATCCCCTGGAAAACGTTAATCTCTTCGAACTCCCAACACAACTCGTTCTGGATGCTGGTGTTGTGCTGTATCACGGCGACAGTGAAACCGTTCTTGGCACCGATTGGCTGGCCACAGCTGGTGTAGGACTTGAGATTGATACTCGCCTGACCGGTCTGCCAGCCGTTCAAGCGGGACGTGTAATGTTTAACGGTGTAGTTGCCGAAGGATTTTCCGGTTTTTCGATAGGCTTCGGTCTGCGGTTCTAGGTCGGGGCCGGATCCTGTCACAAAAAGTCGGTTGTCTGATGCTTAGCAATTATTTCACTCAAACGCGCCCGGCGATCATGTCGGCAGCTTTTTCAGCAATCATAATCACCGGCGCGTTGGGATGTCCGGTGTTCATTTGCGGCATCACAGACGCATCGGCAACGCTCAACCCTTTAAGCCCGTGCACTTTCAAGTCAGGAGCTACGACGCAATCATCGCTTTGCCCCATCCTGCAACTGCCAACGGGATGAAAGGACGTCGACGAAATCTCACGAATGTCCGCAAGAAGTTCTTCGTCGCTCTGGGCGTCCGCCCCCGGAGATATCTCAACCGGATTTAGCTTGGAAAAGGCTTCCTGTGCTACAATCTTCCGCGCTTCTTTGATGATCGCGCGCATCAGATCAACATCCGCCGCATTGCTTAGATATCCAGGATCGATAATGGGCCGATCCAATGGGTCGTTTGATGCAATAGTCACACGCCCTCGACTCCAAGGACGGGTCGGAAAACCAGAGATTGTGAAACCGTGGCGATCCGGTGGGCGGTACTCCGGGGCTCCCAAGCTTATGAAATATGGGATCATAAGAAGTTCTATGTCGGGAATACCGACATGGGGTCCGGATCTCAGAAATGCTCCAGACTCAAAGTGGTTCGTTGTCAGGGGGCCGCGCGACTCCTCCGAGTAGAGGCGCTCAACCTCTGCCGCTTGCTCTGCGCTTCGGCCATAGAAGGTCAAAGGCTGATCGATTTCCCAACGGGCGCGGTAATGGAAGTGATCCTGCAGATTTTCACCCACGCCGGGCAGGTCATGCTTCACCGGGACGCCGACATTGTTCAACAGGTCTGCTGGGCCAACTCCTGAGAGTTGCAGGATCTGTGGTGAACCTATGGCGCCCGCCGCCAAGACGGTTTCCTGTGCAGTTGCATGGTTCAGTTCTCCCTTGGCAAGATAATTCACACCGGTCACAGAACTGCCCTTAAATTGTATCGACATGACTGTAGCTCCGGTCACAACGGTCAAGTTGGGACGCCCCATCGCCGCGGATAGGTATGTCTGCGCGGTGCTGCCTCGCCGGTTATCCTGCAAAGTCGCGGGGAAATAACCGCAGCCGTCCAGTTCCGTGCCATTCAGATCGCCATTAAATGGAATCCCGGCCTGCTGGCAGGCTTCGATAAATGTCTCGGTTAAGGGCGACCGCTCGCCTGGTTTAGTTACAGTCAGCGGGCCACCGTCACCATGGATCGACGGATCTCCATCGACTTCCCAATTCTCAGCCTTCTTGAAATAGGGCAGCACACCGTCCCATCCCCAGCCCGTTGCGCCCATTTGGGACCACGTGTTGTAGTCTGCCGGATGCCCGCGCAGGTATATCATGTAGTTTATCGAACCAGTGCCGCCGATACATCGACCGCGCGGATAAGCGATCTGGCGTCCCGAAAGTTCGCCCTGCGGAGCTGTCCGAAAGGCCCAATCGAAGCGTGTATTAGTGAGAGCGCCAAATTTTGCGGGTGTGGAAACCCGGGGGTCGTCGTTCGATCCACCGGCCTCTAATAGCAAAACGGAACGCTTCACATCTTCGGTCAAACGAGCGGCGAGGACGCATCCAGCACTTCCGGCGCCAACGATAATAACGTCAAAACTATCCGTCATGACAAAACCCCAAACTACCAATCCGGAAAGAGTGGCGGACAGTCTGCCCTTTATCAAGCAACACATTTTGCGGAGGTTGGGTATGTCCGCTTTAGGCTCAAAGCGGTCGAATAAAAAGCTCAAAGGGTGGAGCATTTAGGCCAACGGATCTGACTTCTCACTCTCGCCGCAGCGAACGATTTGCATATCGTCCGCATTGTAGGGCTGAAGTAGGTCTACGGCTTCTTCAGGGTTTCCCGACATCCATTGCTCAAAGTCGTCCGGCTTCAGGATCACCGGCATTCTTTGCGGGTGTATTGGTTCTACAATTTCATTCGCTGTCGTGGTGATAACGGTGTAAGTCGCTGCTTCTTCCGGCCCGTCCTTGCCCTGATAGCGCGACGTCTGCCACATTCCGGCAAACGCAAAAGGCGGGCGGTCTTCTTCACTCTTGAGGGCAAACCAGTAATAAGTTGCAGGGCTACGTCCCTTGGCTTCACAGAACGAACTGGCAGGAACCAAACAGCGCCTTTCCTCGAAACTGCCACGCCAAAGCCCGCTTGAGCGCACCTTGTCATCTCTCGCGTTGTTCCAAGCGCCAGGTTGGATAATTGCCCCTGTCTTCTTCGATTTCTTCGTGGTTCGAAACCCCCAACTAAGCTGCACGAGTTCCCGCTTTCCATCCTCGGCCAGCCTGACAACCGGGGCCATTTGCTTTGGATAAATTGCGGGCAGCGGTTCAGCATTTCCGAGACGGTTATGTTCAACTGCTACATCAAACAGCTGGCGCATTGCTTCTGCGGGAATGGTGTTTGAGTACAGGTTGCACATAAGACAACGGTAGGCTTCTAATACCGATTGGACAAGCTCCAGGAGTTCGCTATCTGTTCCCCATGTCTGACTGGCCTTTTCGAATCCCCTTTAACCTTTACAAGGAACTTGAATCTCGGAGAGCTGATGACTGGCAAGCAGCGCTGCGCGCCTGGGCAAAATCCCATGGCCTAAGGATCAAGCTGCACTGGTGGCCTTACCTTGAACAGCAGATAGCCGATTTACATTCACGGCGGTACACAGCTGGGTCACAGGACCACTGGGCAGCAATACGTGACTGCCAGGTTCGGAATGACGTGCCTGTTCCAAACAATCTGCCGGGGTGGCCAGAACAAGAATAAGGGCTGGCTGAGGGGGTCGAGGCCAGCCCCTATCTTCGTCACGAGGGGGTAAGTGGTTATTCTGACCCCAATCTACCCAACTCAAGCAAAGCCCGAAATTGGGGGATTCCCGTAACATTGCAAACTTCATCGAAAAAGTTTGTTTCCAAAGGGCGAACAGTGAGTTTCAAAACGAGTCGTGGACACAATTTCGCCACAATGCGATCTTCTCACCGTGGGCGGCACGTGTTGATTTTAGCGCGTTCCGGTTTCTCCAGCCGGATATGAGGGGGTTGTTGAGTTCGGCGTGCTGCCCCACGAGCCCTTCAAAATCCGCTGGAAAAATGAATTGCGTTTTTTGAATGTCATAACGCAAGCGCATTTTTCATTCCACCGACCTAATTTGAACAAGCCGAACAAGTAGAAGTGAGATGCGGCGCGCCTTGATGGGGATTTACGATTTCAATGAGGGGGTACGAGTTCGGCGCGTCGTGCTACCGCCATCGTACTGGTTCTGGATTGTGCTTGATGCTTTGCTGATCGATACTGGGCTTGAAGATGCCACCGGCCATAACCATGAGTGAATCTGGTTGGTTGGTAGTGTCCATTTGGAGGCAGTTTGAAATCTACTTCAGTGCAGAGCAGCGGCCCGGACTTTTGGCTCATCGCCGGAATACTTCTGGGCGTCATCCTGCTTTGTTTGGTTTTGCGCTTGATGCTCCGCGTATTCAGGGCAAACAAAGAGAAAGTTGAGTGCGGTTGGAAGAGAGACGCCGCACAGGACAAGGAAACTCTGCGCGCGTGGAATTGTCGGGCATGCGGTGTTACGGCATATTCTGGAAACGGTCGGAAACCCACAGGCTGCCGCAGATCCGCAAAACCACAAAGCCTGTAGCCAGGAAAGCACGGACATGAATATCGATGAACCGAAGTTGATTATATCAGACAAATGCAAGTCAGTGTTTGTAGACGGGTTTCGGTTTGAAATCGAAATCTACCGTCCGGAAAACCAGGACACATGGACGTTGGAAGCGATTGACGCCGAGGATGCCAGTTACGTTTGGGATGATAAGTTTATTACCGACCAAGAGGCACTAGATGTCGCGGTCGATATCCTGAACAGTGAGGGTGCTTTGGGGTTCATGGGGAAAGACCTGAAAGCTTAAGGTAGTTGGTCCAGGTTCTTTTGAGTCCAATACGCAGCCCAATGCCGTTTCGGTTTTCTGATGCGTATACTAGTCGTGGCAATTGCCGCCATTTACTTCGAGGTCCGCTGCAACGAATGCCTTTAGTCTCTCCCCGTCTGTCATGTCTTCAATGAGTTTGCCACCTGCTCTAACAGCATAGACACGCCGTCTGAACTCTGTTCGGGTTTCGCCGTCTTTGGGATAGATATGACCAAGGCCAAGTCCGCAGACCCTTGCAGGTCCGGGCGCTCGTTCCACCACTCGAGAGCTTTCCTCGGTGCCTTTCTTGATGCCGGAAATCTCATAGAAAACTACGGGGCGATCCGGAATGCTGGGCGATTTCGCTTCCATTTTGTTCAATCGAAGCCTGATACTCATATTACGCCTTCTCAACTGACGTTGTGCCGGAACAACCGGCTGCCTCCAAAATTGCTTTGAAAAGAATGGCACTGGAGTCTGATTGCTGAGAAAGTTGGACGCATTGGCGTGCTACTTCGTCGTCCACCCGGCCATCCAGAATGAGGGCTGCAAGCTCGACGGGGGATGCCTTAGCCGTCAATTGTACCAATGGAATGTCTCGCATCCGTTCTGCGGTGTTTTGCAGTTTCTTGGTTAGTTGGTACGACGCGCCCGACGTCGTTACGGCGCTTACAGCTTTCCTGCTTTCCAATGTCGCCAGTCTATTCCGGATACTCATTTTGCTGCCTCCAATGCCGCTAACCGGCGTTCCAGTTCGGTCGTTTCCAGAACGCGCCGGAACTGCTCAACCAACCCCATGACCGTTGCGCCTTCCAATGGTGTCACTTCACCCTGAGAAACGGCCTGTAGAACCGCCTGAGCTGCTTCTGAGGCGTCTTTAGCCGTCTTGATGGGCGGAAGGTCAAAGTTGACCGGCGCGTCTTTTCTGGTCGGCGCTATTCGCTCCAGGCATAGACGCAGGGCCGTGCTGTCGCCCTCTAGTGCCAACTCAACCGCTTTTTGGGTGATTTGCTCAGATTGACCCTCCAGCAGTTCCTCGACTGCCCGTGTGACCCTGTGCCGGGTTCCTCGGGGCTTACCGGGGTTGCCTTGAGCAAACTTACCGCTCTCATCCGTGTACGTATTGGCCACGTTTATTCGTTCGGGTTCATCCGTCATGCTCGTTCCTCATTTGCTTGATTGATATGCACGACACCCTGCAAATCAGGTGTTGCAATGGAGTTGCTTCGTGTCGCTTGCCCGCAAAGCCCCAGACCCAGAACCAGCCGCTCAAAAGCGTCCACTTCGTTCAGGGGTATATGGCTAGATGTATATATGGGGGAGTTTTTACCCACGGCAGACGCCCCATTTGGGCCAAAAGCGGGGGAATTTTTACGCCTTTGATTTTCCAAATGGGGAACTTTTCCCCCAACCACGGGTAAATTTTCCCCCAAGGAATGGGGAGTTTTTACCCGGGGCCTTTTCTTTTTTTGGGTCGGCTTCCACCGCATGAATTCCTTCGTTGCCGAACCCTCTGACGTCTTCTCTTCGGTCAAACGATAGGTGGCAGATTGACTGATGCCGGAGGGCCCGAGGCAGTGCCCACGTGTGACAACAATGAAGCCGCGCTCGATTAGGATATCGAAGTACCCGGCGACGGTTTTCCGGTCGACGTTCAGCGCTTTCGCAGCGTCACGATGGCTGAGGAATATCTCGCCGTTGTTGCCGCCATTGAAGCGGCGTCTCAGTTCGACATACAACGCGCGTGGCCCAGGCTTGAGGGTGGCCCAGGCCGGCGAAGTCTGAAGCCACTCCATCAGTTGAACGTGGCGAGGACCGCCACGTTTGTATGCTTTGTACCCGCCGCCCATCTACGTAGCCTCCGCCTGGCTGAGCGCGTCAATGAAGTCGGGCAACAACTCAGCCTTGAAGGCTAAACCTTGTTTGCCAGGGCGCATCTCGCCGTCCTCGGAGATGAAGTAGACGCGGATGTTATTAAGGTCGTTCCCCCGGAAGTCATCCCGGCTGACACGGTATTCCTCGCGGCTGTTTTTGGGGATTTGGGAAATGAGGGCCATTAGCGGCCCTCCCCAAAGTGAAATGTTGCAATTAGCCGAGCTGCGGCCTCTGACAGACCGTGTTTGCGGCGAATGGTACGGGTTTGCAGTTCAATGGTCCTCATGCCGCTGCTCCCTGCGTCTCGATCCTCTCAACTTTGCTGACGAGGAAATAAATCCCGAAGCGCTCGTGACCTGTTTCCGGGTCATTGGCATACAGCTTGCATACGATGTTTACGCCGTCGTCACGGCGGACGGGCAGCACTTTGTCTGACAGGCGGCAATCGCTCGCTGGGTACAATGGCGAGCGCATTAAGCCCTCAAGGACTTGGCGCTTGTGCTTGGGCGCGTAGATTTCACGCGGTTCCTGACCAGGATCTGTCACCCGGTACAGCGCTGGGGCCGTCAAGTTGGGAAGGTCTGCCCAGCGAAATACTCGCAATGCGTTTGAGGGTGGGAGTTCAGTTCTGATTGTTTGGTTTTGCTCGAAAGTAACCATTTATTGTCCTTCTTTTGCTGAAAGACATTGGGCTTTCGGCTATTCTCTCAGTACCGTCCAAAAGAATTCGCCTCTGCCCGTGCCTCGGATGGGGGTTTTTAGGCCGATACTTCGGAAAGAGTTGAAATCCAGCTTTGAATTTCCGTTTCTTTCCATCCAACCGATTTTGGGCCAAGCCGAACTGGCGTTGGAAAAGAGGCATCAAAGTATGCGCTCTTCGGGTTCATTTTTTCGTAGATTGTGCTGCGGGATATCCCGGTAACCAATTCGACCTAGGGGCGGCGTAGAATGCGTTCAGTCATTGCCGGTCCTCTTTCCTCTGCCTTAGCGCAATTGCTTTGGCTTCTGTCGGAAAGATGAGGAATGCGGGCCGCTTTGTGAAAATACGAACTAAGAAATACTGTGTACGGAGTTGGTATTAGCCCGGGTTGGAGAGTCTTTCAGCGAGTTCGCTCGCATACCTTTTGACCTCTACGCCAGACGAAAACCAAGACAGTTTCAAAGGAATGGGAGGGATATCCGGGCGCTCGCGTATTGAGACAAGAGCTCGTTTGTTGTTTCCAGTTCCTTCATAGTCAATTTGCACACCTGACAAATTAATCTCCTCGCGTGCTGAACTGAGATGGGCATCCAAGATATGCTTTTTCATTTTCATAAGCCTGTAACGGTTCTCAATAGCGAGTTGTTTCTCCCAGGCTTCCTTTGCGGGGCCTCTCCAACTCGCCACGATTCCGAAAGCGCCGATTGCGAACTCGACAGTTTTGCAAAACTCGCCGGATGGCGCGCCGCTGTCGGCGCTTTGCCCATAAGAAATTTCTGCTCTGAGACGTCGAAAGAGCCGCCTTACACCCTCGGAAACGATGTAGGCCGCATGATTTCTGCTTGTAGAAGATGGCAGCTCGTCTCTCCGGCCGACGATTTGGTCGGCGTCTTGCTGCATTTTTTGAATCAGAAACTCAATTTGGTGTGGTGTAATTGTTCCAGCTTGGATCAAAAAACTCAGTTCTCTGCTAGATAGGCGATCCAGGGACCTTACAAGGTTCTCAGCGTGCCTAACGGCCTCGTTCAGCTTGCCTGCAGCATTCTTTAAAGCTCGTTGATGTTCCGGAGTCGACCATGCAGGAATTGGCAAACCTTGGTATGCATTGAAAACAGAGTTGAGGTTACATCCCAAATAATCCGCTATGTCGCGAAACGGTTGACAGCCATCATCATCAGAAGGTGGAAAGATTTCTTCACTCGAGGTCATCCACTTATCCTTGCATCGCCTGATTACCTATTGGTCGTGAAATCCGCCCACCGCTGCATGAGTTTCCTCCTTTGGTCCAAATGGTCAGTACGCCGATACGCTCGTTCAACGGCTCCGCCTACGACGTGACCCAGGCAAGTTTCGGCAACTTCGTGTGGTGTACTTGTTTTCTCAGCCACCCAATCTCTAAAGCTTGACCGGAAACCGTGTGGGCGCGCTTCCATACCCCTGCGCTCCATCAGGCGGGACATTGTTGCATCTGAAATGACGCCCTTGCGGGCACTTGGGAAAAGGAACCCATCGCGCGATTGTTTTTTGGCAGTTTCAATCACTTCCAAAGCAGAATCCGACAGTGGGACTCGAAAGTCTTCAGTAGCATCTCTGCGGCCTTTTATTATCTCAGCAGGGATCGTCCAAATGTTATTTTCGAACTGGTCCTCGTGAGCATTGCGAACTGGCCCAGAACGAACTGCTGTTAGGATCAATAATCGCAATGCAAGGTGTGTCGTCGTGCCTTCATTCAAGCTGGTATAAAAAACCGGCACGTCTGCCCAAGGCAGAGCGGGAATGTTCTTTGGCTTGTGACGCTGCTTTCCCAAAAGCGCACGGGCTTTCATGGTAGCTTGCAGATCCACGTCCAATCCAAGAGCTGCGGCATGTTTAAGACATATCCCCAGGCGGTCCATGGCTTTGCTGGCGGTTTCAGCCTTTTCATGCCAAATCGGTGCCAGAGTGTCGCGAATGTCAATCTGGTCGATATCTGCAACCGGTACTTTCCCGAGCTTCGGCAAAATGTGCAGATTCAGAGGCGAAAACCAGCGTCCAGCTTTGCCGTCAGCTTTTAGTTCAGCCTTGCGGGACTCGAATGCATCGAGAGCAATGTCCTTTAGTAGGTGCGTGTTTAGCTCAAGTTGCCTGCGCTCGCGTTCCCGTTCTTTTATGGGGTCCAAGTTTTTCCGCGCCACCATTCGCCACTTTTCAGCGTTTTCCCTAGCTTCTTTCAGTGACACAGCGGGGTAGGCGCCAAGGCCCATTTCCCGACGGCGTCCGTGAACAGTTACGAGCAGTACCCATTTTCCATGTTTGACATCGCGCTTGTGCAGCCACAAGCCGCCACCGTCACCATATTTACCGGCATCGGCAGTCTTGACTTTAGCTCCACTTAGTTTGTTCGCTTGACGCATATATGGAAGGGGCCGTCCTTTGGTCCAACTTTCAGTCCCATTTCAATATCTTGTATATCAGGGATCAATTTGGAACAACCCGGAACAAAAACAAAACTGTAAACAGCAGAAAATTTTAAGTTTTCCAAAAACCTCGGAACTTCACGGACTGCTCTGGAAGCATTGTTCAGTGCCCTCCACCCGCACCACACGATCTTCTAAACTCACTGATGATAAGCAAAACATTGAACTGTGGGTTCGACAACCCTCATGCGCCGTTCTTATTCCAGCAATTTGAACATGAACGTTGTGGGTTCCAGGCGGTCTTCAAAGGGGTTGCGGCAGTAATTTGGGATTTCCCCGGCACTCCGGAATCCAATGCTTTGGTACAAGATTCTGGAAGGGTCTGTGCTGCGCGTATCCAGAACCAATACGGATCTGCCGCGTTCGATCGCACGCCCCTCAAGCGCTGCCATCAGTTTTCGCCCAAGACCGCGCCTTCTTGCATCGGGGTGAACCAGCAATTTGGCTACATCCGCGCGATGCGGTTGGTTTGGCATCGCGGCGGGAACAAGCTGGACCGTTCCCAAAACGCGGCCCCGGTCCAGATACACAAACAGATCCAACAGACCGGCCTGTAAGTCCGGCAGAACCCTGTCCAGCCAATACGCCCGCGCATCCTCGTGGGAAAAAGGGAGAATGAAGCCAATACTGGCCCCTGCATGAACGCAGGCGTGGAGTATCTCGCTGAGATCGGGCAGGGCGGCTTCAAAGCTGTTTTCGTCAAGCCGCTGTATCACAACAACACCAGAATATAACGCGCACCTTTCAGTGCGCCGGTTTCAAACCGGGTCGGGCCAGACAGGTGATACCGCAGGCAATCTCCTCCGGCCAGTTCATGTGTTGTTTCATCCAGCGTCAGGGAAAGGCCGCCGTCCAATACGACCAAATGGTGTTCTTGCCCCGGATTGGGGGGTGCGTCATAGGAAATCACGGTGTTCCGCGGCAAGTGACATTCCAGAACTTCACCGCTGAGCCCGGGTGCTGGCGGTGAAACCGAGCGCCGTGTGAAACCGGTTTCCGGATCGCGCCATTCGGCCTGTCGTTCGAGCGGAATTTTGGGGTCGAAACTGTCTTCGACCATCATTAAAAGCCGGGACATGGGCAACCGGTAGGCTGCGCACAAACGCCCGAGGCTTTCCGCTGTCGGGCTGACATCGCCTTTTTCCAGGCGGGACAGGGTCGCCCGGCTAAGTCCGCTGCGGCCGGCCAATTGGTCCAGGGACCAGCCCTGTCTTCTGCGCAGTTCACTCAGCTGGCTTGCAAGCCGGTTCGAGATGTTATCCAGCATTTTTCAGAATCGAGAAATTTTCCCTTATTTGGGAATACTGGCAGATTTTTAGCCTTAATCAATAGAAAAAGAGGCGCGTCTGACCGCGCCTCGTTCCCGCTCGAATGGAGCCAGCTTATTTCCAGCCGACCTCATTGAAGATCTTCTGCGCATCCGGAATGTTCTTGGCAACTTCGGACAGGTTGACACTGTCAGCCTTGAACTCACCCAGAGCAGCGACCGGCTCAGCCAGAGCAACACCTTCTACAGCCGGGAATTCGTCATTACCGGACGAGAAGTATTCCTGAGCCTGTTCGCTGGCAAGATATTCAAGAAACTTGATTGCGTTTTCCTTGTTTGGGGCATGTGCCGCAACGCCCGCGCCGGAAAGGTTCATATGTGCGCCTTCGGCGTCCTGAGCGGGGAATTGCACGCCGATCATGTCAATCTGGTCGCTCAGGCCCTTCACGTCCTTACGTAAGGCACGTGCGAAATAGTAGGAATTGGACACCGCGATTTCGCATTCACCCGAGACGATGCCACGGAGTTGGTCTGTGTCACCACCCTGTGGGTCACGCGCCATGTTGGCAACGACACCTTCGGCCCATTTTTTTGCTTCTTCAGCGCCGTGGTTGGTAATGATCGAGGCCAGCAGGGTTTGGTTGTAGGTGTTGCTGGACGAACGAATGCAGACCTGACCTTTGAATTCGGGTTTGGCCAGGTCCAGGTAAGTAGCCGGCGGGTTGGCGACGCCTTCCTTGTCAAAGAAGATGATGCGGGCGCGCTGCGAAAATCCATACCATTGATTGTCTTCGTCCTGAAGATTTGCCGGAATGCGGTCTTCCAGTACTTCGCTGTCCACGGTCTGCAGAATGCCTGCGTTCTTGGCGCGCGCAAGGCGTGATGTGTCAACTGTCAGCAGGATATCGGCCGGAGAATTTGCGCCTTCGGCTTCCATCCGAGCGATCAGTTCGTCTGCCTTGCCTTCGATGCGATTGATGGTGATCCCGGTGGCATCTTCAAAATCGGTGTAAAGACGCTCATCCGTGTCGTAGTGGCGCGAAGAATAGAGGTTCAGCTCGCCGTCAGCGGTGGCGGAGGTTGCAATCAGAGCCGTCAGAGCGGCAGCAACGCATGTAGAGGATTTCAGCATCATATTTCCCAACGATTGAAGTTGTAGTGGATCGTTATCCGACTGAATTGGTCAATTATACGATTCTCAGAAGGATGCAAGGAAATCTGACAAATTTACTCGGTAAAAATGGCACAGCTTGTGTCTTCACACTCTTCATGACCAATCGAGCCGCTGGCCGTGATTGGATCAGTGTCTCATCGCCACGAATGATCTATTCGTGGTCCAGAACCTCAACAGAGAGAATGGTCGGCAAATGTCGGGCCACTTCGTTCCAGGTGTCCCCTTCATCACCGGTCGCAAAAACAGACCCGCTGTTTGTCCCAAAATAAACCCCTGCGGGGTCTCGGCTGTCTCCTGCCATAGCCTGACGCAGTACCGTAAAATAGCAGCTTTCCTGCGGCAGCCCGTGCCGTTGATCTTGCCATGTCGCGCCGCCGTCAGTGGATTTCCAAACCGCTGCTGCTGCGTGGGGTGGATAGCGGCCGATGCTGTCGCCGTTCAGGGGCAAAGTCCAGATCGTACCGGGATCTCGCGGATGAACGTGAATCGGAAACCCGAAAGTCGATGGAAGGCCCTCGGTAATATCCTCCCAACTGCGCCCCCCGTCGGCCGAGCGCCAGACCCCGTGGTGATTCTGTTGGTACAACAAGTCCGTGGTCTTCGGGGCCTTCACCATGTTGTGCACGCAATGGCCTGTCTCACCATCTCTTGGGGCCGCAGGATGATTGTGGTGATCACAGCTTTCCGCGTTGGACAGCCGGTTGCGCCGTTCCCAGTTCCTGCCCCCGTCTTCTGACGCAAAGACCCCCGCCGCTGAGATGCCGACCCAGAGTTTTTGGCTGTCACCCGGGTCTGCCAGGATTGTGTGCAATACCAATCCGGCGCCCCCTGGATTCCAGTCTGGCGCTGAAGGATGGTTGGTAAGGCCTTCGACAGTCTCCCACGTCCGCCCGTTGTCATGGCTGGTCAGCAAACGCGCTGGTTTGGCGCCTGCATACAACGTGCCGTGCCCGTAGCTCAGCGACCAGATTTGTGAAAATGCGTCGGTGAAAGGCATAGGTTCGCCGGTCCAGCCGACCATCTTGGCGAAATCAGGGTCATTGCTGGCCCATTCGTCCCTCTGACCGGTGGTGAGCCTTGTCACTTCCCAAGTTTCACCACCGTCTTCAGACCGCCAGATGCCCGCGCCGTGCCAATCGCTGCCGCCACCGGCCCAAAGCAGGCCCGTTTCTGCGTCGCCGATCACATGGTTTATCGGCCAGCCATCGCAATGCGGGCCTGAAACCTTCCAATTCGACCTGTCATGGTCGCTGGTGATGATGAATGTGCCTTTGGTCGTTCCGACCAGTATGTCGACGCCTTGTCCTCTCATGGAATTCGCGCTCCGATCAAATGAGGCAAGCGTACCATGTTGTGGGGACTAATGCAGACAACAAAAAAACCGCGCTCAACGGCGCGGTTTCTTTTAGCGGTTCAATGCAGTTCTTAGCCCTGACGAGCTTTGAACTTGCGCTGCGTCTTGTTGATCACGTAGACGCGGCCTTTGCGACGCACAACACGGCAGTCACGGTGCCGGTTCTTGAGCGAGCGGAGCGAGTTCTTGACCTTCATGGTCTGTCTCCAATCTGCGGCGCCTTCATCAGAGACGTGGCCAGCGCCTGGGTTAGCGGGTGCCCCGGGTCAGACCCGAAGCAGTGAAAACGATGGTGGGCGGTACAAGGATCGAACTTGTGACCCCTTCGATGTCAACGAAGTGCTCTACCGCTGAGCTAACCGCCCACTTACCTTTGCGAGATGTGCCCCATAACGAAATGGGGCGCGGAACCCCGCGCCGGTAGCGGGGTCTATAAAAGGAGTCGCAAAGGGGTTCAAGGGGTTTGGAAGAACTATTTTCCGGTCTATGTTGAGTGCGAACAAGGAGTCACCATGTCGAACGCAGCCTATATATTGGAATTGCCCGTCAAGCGTACGTCATGCGTGGTGTTTTCCTCTCCACACAGCGGGCGCGTCTACCCTGAGTCCCTGCTCAAGAAGACAGTGTTAAGCCAAAGCGTGATTCGATCCTCGGAGGATGCTTTTGTCGATCAGCTGTTTGCCCCGGCATCCGAATTTGGTGCGCCGCTGATATCGGCTGCAATGCCGCGCGCATACTTGGACCTGAATCGCAGTGCTGATGAACTGGATCCGGCCCTGATCGAAGGCGCGCGCAGACATGGTCACAACCCGCGTGTTGCGTCCGGGTTGGGTGTGATTCCGCGCGTGGTTGCCAACGGTCGGGCCATCTATCGCGGGAAACTGACGATGGACGAAGCACGCCTGCGGATCGACACATGCTGGCGCCCGTATCACGCACGCCTGAAGTCCCTTTTGTCAGAATCGCACGAGGCATTTGGGCAGGCTATTTTGATCGATTGCCATTCGATGCCACATGAAGCCGTCGCCATGGCCAGCAATGCACAGTCCAAGCGGCCGGAAATTGTTCTTGGCGATCGGTTCGGGGCATCGGCGACTGGTGAGGTCGTCGATCGAATCGAAGCAGCCTTTGCATCGGCTGGGTTGAATGTAGCGCGCAATGCCCCGTTTGCCGGTGCTTACGTGACCCAGACCTATGGTCGCCCAGTACGCCATCAGCATGCGGTTCAAATTGAAATCGACCGGTCGCTGTATATGAACGAAGACACCATTGAACCCAGCGAAAATTTCGATGAATTCCGCACCATACTGCGCGATGTGATCTCAGAGATTGCCTGCATCGGCGCCGAGCCGGCCCGTCTGGCTGCCGAATAGCCCTAGCGCAACGCGCGCCCTTTCACGATCGCCTCAGATCCGAAACGTCGTCGGATTTCATCTGTGGCCCGCTCTGCCTGTGACCGCTTTGCCGCACCGGGGTCCAGCAGGTCGCCCGAAATGTCGGCCTGGTGTTCGGGGCACAGATCCGACAATCCGCAGCCAAGCAGGCGGTATGGTCCCTGATCTCCGACCTGATCAAAAAGCCCGCGTGCCGTTCGATAGATGCGGTCGGCGATCTGAGTCGCGTCCCGCAGGGAAACGCGCCTTGTTATGATCTTGTGATTGGCCTTCTTGAGTTTCAGTGTAACGACCCGTCCCGCCAACCCCTTGGCCTTGGCCCTGTCGGCCACTTTCTCGGACATACGCCACAAATGCCCGTCCAGAATGTCGATACTGGCCGTATCCTCGAAGAAAGTCGTTTCATTGCTGATTGATTTCATCGGCTCATTGCCGGAAACGCGGCGCTTGTCCTGCCCGCGCGCCAGGTGCCACAAACGATAACCCATCGACCCGAACCGTGCGGTCAAAGCCTCCTGATCCCAACGCAACAAATCGGCAAAGCTGCGAATGCCAGCCCGATCCAGAGAGTCCTGGGCCGCAGGGCCAATGCCCCAGATCAGCCGTACAGGCTTGTTGTGCAGGAATTCTGCAGTCTCGGCCTTGCCGATCACTGAAAATCCGCGCGGTTTATCAAGGTCGGATGCAACCTTGGCCAGAAACTTGTTGTGACTCAGTCCGATTGACCCGGTCAGGCCCAGCTCATCTTTCATGCGCTTGACCAACCGCGCCAGCATCACTGCTGGTGGGGCGCCGTGCAGGCGATAGGTTCCCGACAGGTCCATAAAGGCTTCATCCAGCGACAATGGCTCCACAACCGGGGTCAGTTCATCCATCATCGACCGGATCTGACGTGACACGTCCGCATAAACCGACATGCGCGGTTTGATGACCACCGCGTCGGGGCACAGCTGCAATGCCTTGAACATCGGCATGGCCGATCGCACGCCCCGAATGCGCGCCACATAGCAGGCGGTGGACACGACCCCGCGTTTGCCGCCGCCAATGATAACCGGCTTATCTGCGAGTTCAGGGTTGTCCCTTTTTTCGACCGAGGCATAGAAGGCATCGCAGTCCATGTGCGCGATGTTCAGCTCAAAAAGCTCCGGATGCGATTTGACGCGCGGGCTGCCGCAGGACGGGCACCTGCTTCCGGCTTCCATTTGTGTAAGGCAGTCCTGACAGAGAGCAGGCATTTCAGTCACTTCCTCGCCCGGCGCGGGCTTGGTTCACCCGAGCAATCCTCTAGATTCTAACGTGGTTCAGAACAAAGCAAAAGCGGCACATGGTTTTCGACACGGCAAAAGGCGGTGCTGTTTTCTGAACCAGAATCGGTGGTGATTCACCGAAACGACTTACGGAGTATTCCTTAAACGGGTTCCTGAGATCTTCGCCGCGTCGGCGCGAAGGCCATGATGTGCTTGCGGATTGCGCCATGGGCGAGATTTTTGAAGTGGTTGCGCATCCGGTAAACGCCGCTGATTGCGGGACCTCTTGTCGGGCGTCGCGCAGTGATGGGAGACCTGGATTTTGCCAAAGAAGACCCCCCGCATTTGCGCGGGGGGAGGTAACGGACCTCAGGAAGAAATGGCCCGTTGGGGAGTATACCCCTACAGAATCGCGCAAAACTTACAATTACGACAGGGTTGAGAGCCTGCGTTGTGAACTTGTGTTTTTCATGTGTGTTTTCAGGCACAGGGACGATTTGGCGCGGCTGTCACCAAAATTGACCTAAGGTCAAGGCGTTGCGAGCCGATTTGTCTGTATCGGCTACGTCAATCATCCATGCCAGATTAGTTCCTGGTCAAAGAATTTAGCTCTGCCAAAACGGCCTCGGCTGCTGCTTTTGGGTCGTCTGCCTGATAAATCGGACGGCCAACCACGATATGATCGGCCCCGTCGCCGATGGCGCTGGCAGGTGTGGCCACGCGTTTCTGGTCGCCCAAAGCGGCCCCTGCAGGGCGGACACCAGGCGTAACTATCAGCCGACCTTCGGCCTGAGGCAGGGCGCGGATCAGGGCTGCTTCCTGTGGGCTTGCAATGACGCCGTCCGCTCCGGCTTCGAAGGCCTTGGCGGCACGCTCAACAACAAGCTCCTGCACGTCGCCCGCTTTCAACAGGCTGGAATCCAGGTCATCCCGGTTCAGCGAAGTCAGGATCGTCACGGCCAGAATCTTGAGGTCTTTGACCGCAGCACCTTCTTTTGCGGCGCGTACAACATGCGGGTCGCCATGGACGGTCAGAAAATCCAAGTCGAACTGGGCCAGACCCCGTACCGCGTTTTCCACCGTGTTGCCGATGTCGAACAGCTTCATGTCCAGAAAGATGCGTTTTCCGTGGTCCTGCTTCAGTTCGTTGGCCAGCGCCAACCCACCGCCGGTCAACATGCCTAGTCCGATCTTGTAGAAAGAAACGCTGTCGCCCAGCCGCTCGGCCATGGCCAACCCTTGCAGGGCATTCGGAACATCAAGGGCAACGATCAGGCGGTCATCGGACATGGGCAGGCTCCTATTTGGCAAACGTCTGCGTCCTAACGGGTTCGTTACACTCTGTCCATGCATGATAACCGGGTGATGCAAATCACTTAGAGGATTCAACTCTGTGCTATGATCCTGCCAATTCGTGATAATGAATAGGGAACCGCGATATGAAGAAACTGATTTTGCTTGGGGCGGCCCTGGCGCTTTTCGCGTGTGATGAGGCGCCGCGCGTCAATACACCTGACACAGGCGCTGCCCCGGCCCCGACCAATGATGATCTGCTGCTGGTGCGTGGATATCGATCAGAGGATGACTGGTGCCAGCTCACAGGCGAGACCGAATTTACCGTCGAATTTCTGGATCATACCGCCGATCTGGTGTCGTGCCCGACGGGCAGCGATGCGGCGCAATCGCTTTTGGACATGTACGAAGCCAGGCAAATGGCTGAGACCGGCGGCTACACGGTTTACTCAATACCGCGGGGATAAGGCCGAATATTGAAACCTGGCCCCTTGAAGCCGTGAAGACATTTCCCAAATTGAATGTGAGGCCCAGACCGAAGCGTGCCGCCAAGCGGGCGCATCACATTCAGGGCGCTTGAGAAAAGGAGAATAATATGGACTTGAATAAGTTCACCGAGCGGGCACGGGGATTCGTGCAGGCCGCGCAGACCATTGCGCTGCGCGAAGGGCATCAGAGGTTGGAGCCCACACATATACTCAAAGCATTGATGGATGATGATCAGGGGCTGGCAAGCAATCTGATCACGCGCGCGGGCGGCGCGCCAGGCCGTGTGGTCGAGGCGCTGGACACCGCAATGGGCAAGATTCCAAAAGTCAGCGGCGACGCGAGCCAGATTTACATGGACGGCCAGACAGCCAAGGTGTTGGCCGAGGCCGAGAAGCTCGCCACCAAAGCAGGCGACAGTTTTGTGCCGGTCGAACGCGTGTTGATGGCGCTGTGCATGGTGAAATCCAAGGCCAAAGAGGCATTGGAAGCCGGGGCCGTATCCGCCCAGAAGCTTAACGAAGCGATAAACGATATCCGTAAGGGTCGTACCGCTGACACCGCGTCGGCGGAAGAGGGCTATGACGCGCTCAAGAAATACGCGCGCGACCTGACCGAGGCCGCTGCCGAAGGCAAGATCGACCCGATCATCGGGCGGGATGAGGAAATCCGCCGCTCGATGCAGGTTCTGTCGCGCCGCACCAAGAACAACCCGGTTCTGATCGGGGAGCCTGGTGTCGGTAAGACCGCGATAGCCGAGGGTATGGCCTTGCGCATCATCAACGGTGACGTGCCGGAATCGCTGAAGGACAAGAAGCTGCTGGCGCTCGATATGGGTGCGCTGATCGCCGGTGCGAAGTATCGGGGCGAGTTCGAAGAACGCCTCAAGGCCGTTTTGACCGAGGTGACCGAGGCCGCTGGTGAGATCATCCTGTTCATCGATGAGATGCACACGCTGGTCGGTGCGGGTAAATCCGAAGGCGCGATGGATGCCGCCAACCTGATCAAGCCCGCGCTTGCCCGGGGTGAGTTGCATTGTATCGGTGCGACCACGCTGGACGAATACCGCAAGTACGTCGAAAAAGACGCGGCCCTTGCGCGCCGGTTTCAGCCTGTGATGGTGCAGGAGCCGTCGGTCGAGGACACGATCAGCATTCTGCGCGGCATCAAGGAGAAATACGAGCTGCACCATGGCGTGCGCATCTCGGACTCGGCGCTGGTCTCGGCGGCGACTTTGTCGCATCGCTATATCACCGACCGCTTCCTGCCCGATAAGGCCATCGACCTTGTCGATGAGGCGGCGTCGCGTCTGCGGATGGAGGTGGATTCCAAGCCCGAGGAGCTCGATCAGCTGGATCGCCAGATTCTGCAGATGCAGATCGAGGAAGAGGCGCTGAAGCTTGAGGATGATGCGGCCTCCAAGGATCGTCTGGAAACCTTGCAAAAGGACCTGGCCGACCTGCAGGAGAAATCCGCTGAGATGACCGCCCAGTGGCAGGCAGAACGCGACAAGCTGGCAGGCGCGCGGGATCTGAAAGAACAACTCGACAAAGCGCGGGCTGACTTGGAGATCGCCAAGCGCGAAGGCAACCTCGCCAAAGCGGGTGAGCTGTCTTACGGCGTCATCCCCGAGCTTGAAAAGAAGTTGACCGAGGCCGAGAACGCCGAAAGCAGCGAGATGATGGCCGAGGAAACGGTGCGCCCAGAACAGATCGCTTCGGTGGTCGAGCGCTGGACCGGTATCCCGACCTCGAAAATGCTGGAGGGCGAGCGTGAGAAGCTGCTGCGGATGGAAGATGATCTGCATTCCCGCGTGATCGGTCAGGATGCGGCGGTCACTGCCGTGGCCAACGCCGTTCGCCGGGCCCGTGCCGGTCTGAATGACGAAGGCCGCCCACTGGGCTCGTTCCTGTTCCTCGGCCCGACCGGTGTGGGTAAGACCGAACTGACCAAGGCCGTGGCGAACTTCCTGTTCGACGATGACAACGCGATGGTGCGCATCGACATGTCCGAGTTCATGGAGAAACACGCGGTCGCCCGTCTGATCGGTGCCCCTCCGGGCTATGTCGGTTATGACGAAGGTGGTGTGCTGACCGAAGCCGTGCGGCGCAGGCCTTATCAGGTCGTGCTGTTCGATGAAGTCGAAAAAGCGCACCCGGATGTCTTCAACGTGTTGTTGCAGGTTCTGGACGATGGCGTCCTGACCGATGGTCAGGGCCGCACGGTAGACTTCAAGCAGACGCTGATTATCCTGACGTCGAACCTTGGGTCGCAGGCCCTGAGCCAGTTGCCCGAGGGCGCGGACAGCGCGCAGGCGCGGCGTGACGTGATGGATGCAGTCCGGGCGCATTTCCGACCCGAGTTCCTGAACCGTCTGGATGAGACCATCATCTTCGACCGCCTCAAGCGGGCCGATATGGATGGCATCGTCGATATCCAGATGGCGCGCCTGCAAAAACGTCTGGCTGCCCGCAAGATCGAGCTGGCTTTGGACGATGGCGCGAAGGAGTGGCTGGCGAACGAAGGCTATGACCCGGTCTTCGGTGCCCGTCCGCTCAAGCGCGTGATTCAGCGCGCCTTGCAAAACCCGCTGGCCGAGGCGTTGCTGGCCGGTGAGATCAAGGATGGCGAGGCTGTACCGGTCACCGCCGGACCTGATGGCCTGATCATCGGCGACCGGCTGGGTACGTCAGAACGGCCCCGCCCGGATGATGCCGTCGTGCACTGATCTGACATTTGAACTGATAAATAACCGCCATATTGGTGGTTATTTGTCTTTTTGACCAAAAGTCTGGTAAGGCGCATATCGCTCACCCACGGCAGTCACGCAGGACGACCCCGGAAAACCGCAATGCAACAGACAGACTTCCATGGCTCCAGCGCGGAGCCATCCAAGTTTCGCGGAGATATCGAAGGCCTTCGCGGCGTTGCTGTTCTGGCTGTATTGATTGATCATCTCGGCCTCGATCTTCTTCCTTACGGATTTCTGGGCGTCGATGTCTTTTTTGTGATTTCCGGATTTGTCATCGCTCGGTCCATCATCGATTGGGATTGGACGAAGTTCTGGCCCAATGCTTCTCATTTCTTTGCGCGCCGCTTCAAGCGGCTGGCGCCGGCTTTGTTTGTGTGTCTTCTGCTGTCCTCACTAGTGGGTTCGTTCTTTATTCAGGACATGGAGGACAACACGAAGACCGCATTTTGGGCGTCTGTCGGTCTTTCAAATTTTTTCTTTTATAATCAGCAATTTGATTATTTCGGCAGGTTGCTGGATCTCAACCTGTTCACACACACCTGGTCCCTTGGTGTTGAAGAACAATTCTATATACTCTTTCCACTTGCTGCGTGGTTATCGCTATCAGCAGCTTTGCCGCGCAGGGTGAACCTGATTTCAATCACGGTATTGGCGGTGTTTTGCTTGGCGTCGCTTGGCGCGTACTTGCTGTCTGCCAAGGCGGATCCGGTGGGCACTTTTTACATGATCTACTTCCGGGCCTGGGAGCTGGGGCTGGGTGTGGCCATTGCCGTGCTGATCAGACATTGGCGACCGCAGCGATTCAACTCTCTGATCGTTCCGGTTTGTCTGGGGCTGTTGCTGATCTTGTTTGCGTTGCAGGTCGATTTGAATCGCAACTTTGCAACGGTCATTGCCGTTGTCTTGTCGGCGATCTTGTTGCTGTTCCCGGTCCGGACCGGAACCTTCTCGAAGGCGCTTTCGAATACGCCGCTTCGCTGGGTCGGTAAGATCTCATACTCGCTGTATCTGTGGCATTGGCCAGTTGCCGTTCTGGCCAAATGGACGATCGGGCTAACCGCGATCACTGCACCGTTTTTTGTTCTCGTGATGTTTGGGGCCGCTACGCTGTCCTACCGGTTTATCGAGAATCCTCTGCGCCATGCCAAGTGGACCGCAGCCAGAATGCCGGGTTACCTTTTTGGGTCCTCTGCGCTGGTCACAACGTTGATTGCCCTTTGGGTCTTGTCAGCAGATGTAAGCCGGAACCTATACTCCGGCGTGTCTCCGGCGCTTGCTCAACAAGGTCCGGCGACCCTCGAGGCGCCGTTGAAGGCAAATGATGGTTCTGTCTGGCAGGGAAGGCCTTGTATTATCAGAGACGCAACCGAGGTCGGGAGGTCCATTCCAATTGAAGGCTGCGTCTTCGGTTCATGGGAAACGGCTGAAAAGCGCATACTGGTGGTCGGAAACTCGTTCTCCGTCGCCTTTGGCGGTGCATTTCGAGAGATTTCGGAAACCGAAGACTGGGCGGTTCTGTTAACCTCAAGCTGGGGCGCACAGCCAGTGCCTGAGCTTGGTTACAATGGACCATGGAAAGAAGCCAATCAACACTATTGGGAAGACGCAGTGCCTGAATTGGTGCGTGAACTTCGTGTCGGGGATGTGGTTCTGATGCTTAGCGATCTTGGCGGGCTTTCGTACGGCTCAGGCGGGAAGGATGACGTGGTTCTGCAGCGTTACTTGGAAGGTATTCAGCGGTTTGCCCGTGAATTGAATGAACAAGATATCTCGCTCGCAATTGTTGGTCCTTTGCCTCTTGTCCGCGAGGCTCGATGCACACCCGAGGTGGCAGTTGCCCAGTGGTTTGCGCCCAATGGCGGTCCATGCCACTACCTGACGCGCGAGCAAACTCTCAAACGGGTTGGCGGGGTCCGCACCGAACTGTCAACGCTTGAGGAAAACGAAACTGCGATCTTTGTGGATCTGTTCGACTTTTATTGCCCGGGGCCGGTTTGTAACTACTTTGGTGAGGATGGGATCGTACTCTACCGCGATGAACATTCCCATTCGTCCCTGGAGGCCGCAACCAGTTCTGCCAGCTTGATGGTGGAGCATTTGAAAGAGAATATGCACTGACGTTTAAGTAAGTGTTTATCAGGCTATTCAAACAATCTTGTCTGAAATTCTGATCGGGTTTGGGCGGCGATCAAATTGCTCCGGCCGTCGCAATTGAGTTCAAACAAGCAATACCACGAGCTGATATTTATCCTAGTGGTTCTCAGGCGCGGGCAAGGTCTGGCCGATAGTGTAGCACTTTTCCAGCAGAGCCTTTCGCCGGGATTCCGACCCGGTCGATCCGTGAAGAATAACAAGCTTGCGTGGTGAAAACCCAAAATACCCAAAGGTACCCTGCATCCAGCTTGTTTCCAGCGCCTGAAGATACCCGGCGCTTTCCATTTCGTCGGATCGGGCCCCTGCCGGTACCAACAGTACTCCGGTGCGAGGCCTCTGGAGCGATTTCTCGGGATCATTCAACTGGTCATACGCCCACCCCCAGGTCCATACGCGATCAACCCAGCCTTTCATCATGGACGGCATTCCCCACCAAAACAGGGGAAAAGCCAGGCAGATTGCGTCGGCGCGCGCAATTCGCGACTGCTCGGCAACAACGTTTGACAGCGCGTCGGAGGCCAGATTTCCTTCTACATCGGCCATGGACCAGCGCGGATCAAAACCTTCTGCATGCAGGTCGCCAAGCTCGGTGGTGTGACCGGCCGCTGTCGCACCTTCCATAAAGCTCCGCGCCGCAGCGACGGTGAATGATTTGGGATCTGGATGATCAAGAATTGTCAGGACATGCACATGCGAATCCTTCTATTGCTATCCGGTCTTCGAATGCACCCTGATTGCTCAAGGTAGGTTTAGGTCAAGACAAAACATGTTTGGTTCAGGCGGCTTCAATCGATTGGCTGCTTAGGTCTCGCTGAAGCAATTGCCCAAGCAGCAAGGGCTCACCATCGCTGCGAGCCCTTTATTGATCGTCCCGGTGTCGTCAGATCAGTGCAAAAATTCGTGCGGGTCCTCCTGTCCCGCCTGCATGTTTTGGCGCGCCTATGACGAGGGTCGCACCCGAAGCAGGTACCAGATCAAGCCCGGCAAGGCATTCAATTCCGAAACGTCCGGAAGGAAGCCAGGCGTAATGAGTTGCAAAGTCCGCCGACATCCCGTGGTCCAACGACAAAGTGTCTACCGCAATCGAGCGTGCGCCGGTCTCCTCCATCAGCATTTGCGCGGCTTCAACGTGAAAGCCTGGGTAGTGCTGGGCCTCGCCGTCAAAATTGCGGAACTCATCGGTGGCTGTCTTGCCTGCCCAACCTGAATGCATTGCCACGCAGGCTCCGTCAGGAATGTCGCCGTTGGCTGCAATCCACGCTTTCAGATCGTCCGGCGTAAGCAGTGTGTCCGCATCTTCGGCGGCCCGTGCTGCGATGTCGACCACGCAGAGCGGGGCAACAAGATCCGTCACCGGTATTTCATCAACAGACAGGCCATCCGCGGAAAAATGCAGTGGGGCGTCGATATGCGTGCCGGTATGCTCGTTTATTGTAAGATTGAACAGGTTAAACCCGTGTTCCCCAAAATTGAAAACCTGATCACCGGCAAAACCGGGGTCACCTCCCCAGGTTGGGAAATCGGCACTTAGTGTATGGGTCATATCTTCGACCTTGCCATGACCTAGGGCCAGAGAGGCGGTCGCGCCCGTTGCGGCAATCGCCGCGCCCGACGCTGCCGCGGCCTTGAAGAATCCCCGTCTTGACAGCATGCGGTCCTTGACCGCGTTAACTACGCAGATGTCACACATTAGTCCTCTCCCTTTCAGGCTGTCATTTCCATAGGCGACAATTTCGCATCTGACAGCATGATACAGACTGCGCGCTCGGCATTTGCTTTGTAAAGAGAAGGCTTTTCAACGGGCCGATCAAATTGCGCCCAGATGAAAGCGTTGTGGATCTTGGCCGCCCATCCACCCTGTAACACGGGTAACAGCTGCGTCAGCTTGCGAGAATGTCATCAGATTGGAGCGTATATAGCGGTGACAATGTGGTATGAGCGGGCGATCCCGAGCCCGGGAAATACGGATTATGGAGACCCAAATGGCGTATCGCTGGAGAAACACACTGACACATGCAGACGTCACCCCGAAGTCGGCGTTTCTGAACCGGCGGCAGGTCATGGCCGGTCTGGCCGGTGTCGGATTGACAGCGATGAAAAAGCCTGCGGCTGCACAGAACACGCTTGAGCCCAACACGTGGGAAGAGATCACCTCATACAACAACTACTATGAGTTCGGCACGGGCAAGGATGACCCGGCAAAGTATGGCGCTTCGCTGAAAACCGAACCCTGGAGCGTGAAGATAGATGGTCTGGTTGAGCGCCCCGGCGAATACGACTTTAAGGACATCATGTCAGAAATGACGGTAGAGGAGCGTATCTACCGTTTCCGTTGCGTCGAGGCGTGGTCAATGGTTATCCCCTGGAACGGGTTTGAGCTGGCTGATCTGCTGGCCATGGCAGGGGTTCAGGAGGGTGCCAAATACGTGGCATTCGAAACCGCCTATCGCCCCGACGAAATGCCGGGGGTGCAATACCCGATCCTGGAATGGCCTTATCGCGAAGGGTTGCGTCTGGATGAAGCCATGCATCCGTTGACGATCATGGCGACCGGCATCTATGGCAAGCCGATCCCGAACCAGAATGGCGCACCCCTGCGTCTGGTGGTTCCGTGGAAATACGGCTTCAAATCCATCAAGTCGATTGTCCGGATAACGTTGACAGACACGCAGCCACCAACCAGCTGGAACATGTCGAACCCGCGAGAGTATGGATTCTACAGTAACGTTAATCCGAATGTGGATCACCCGCGCTGGTCGCAGGCCGCTGAGCGCCGCATCGGAGGCGGGCTTTTTGCAAAACGGGAGCCCACGCTGATGTTCAATGGTTATGAAACAGAGGTTGCCGGTCTTTACGAAGGCATGGATCTGGCGAAAAACTACTGAGACCATGCAGTTTTTGAATCAACACCTGCGACGAATCCCGGTCTGGCTGGTCTATCTGGTCGGTTTCCTGCCGGCACCCTGGTTGTTTTATCAGGGATTGACCGGTGGTCTGGGCGTGGAGCCCATTGAAGCCCTGGAGCATGAATACGGCGAAATGGCTCTTCAGTTGTTGATTTTCGGACTGGCAATCACACCGCTGCGCAAGCATCTGGGCCTGAACCTGATGAAGTTCCGCAGGGCAGTCGGTGTTCTGACATTTGGATATGTTAGTTTTCACTTGCTGGTCTGGCTTGTTCTGGACGTACAGGTGCCGGGTCAAATCTGGGCGGATATACTCAAGCGCCCCTATATTACTGTCGGGATGGCCGGCTTCTTGTTTTTACTGCCGCTCGCGCTGACCTCGAACAATTGGTCAGTCCGGCATTTGGGTCCGGTTTGGCGCAAGCTGCACCGTCTTGTCTATCCGGCGGCAATTCTGGGCGGGCTACACTATGTGATGTTGGCAAAGGGATTTCAGATCGAGCCGCTGGTTTATCTGGGCCTGATCGTTGGTCTTCTGGCTTTGCGCCTTCCGATGACCGAAGCCTTGATGCGGTTCAGGACGGCAGACTCTGCCTGACCAAGGGCGAGTCTGTGGGCAAGCTTGTGGATAAATGCTTCGCTGTCTGAGTTTAGTGCATTTCGATGCCGCAGTCGGTAGTTTTCGAGCGTAGCATCGACTTAATTATATGTTTTTAAATGAGAAATTTTTTTTTCTCGAACTTTTTTCGACTTCTTCTATTTTTTCGCTTGCGGCTGATAAGTGTTATGCTTAGAACCCCCTTCACCGGCGCTGCTGAGGCGGTGCTGACGGGTCGGAGAGACGGCCTGACGGACTGGAAAGACGGTTGAGACGCTCAGGATAGACTGGGGGCATCT
>NZ_JBQFTB010000009.1:0-190031 GCF_056538465.1 Ruegeria sp. BG6
TGAACTCGGCCATCTTCCCCGGCATTCAGGGCGGCCCGCTGATGCACGTGATCGCGGCCAAGGCCGTGGCCTTCGGCGAGGCGCTGCAGCCCGCCTTCAAGGACTACATCAAGCAGGTCGTCGTCAATTCGCAGGCCCTGTCGGATCAGCTGATCAAGGGCGGTCTGGACACGGTGACCCATGGCACCGACACCCATGTGGTGCTGGTCGACCTGCGCCCCAAGGGCGTCAAGGGCAACGCCACCGAAAAGGCCCTGGGCCGCGCGCATATCACCTGCAACAAGAACGGCGTGCCATTTGACCCGGAAAAGCCGACCATCACGTCGGGCATCCGTCTAGGCAGCCCCGCCGGCACCACACGAGGCTTTGGCGAGGTTGAATTCCGCCAGATCGCCGACTGGATCATCGAGGTTGTCGACGGCCTCGCCGCCAATGGCGAAGACGGCAACGGCGCGGTCGAAGCCAAGGTCAAAGCCGAGGTCGCAGACCTCTGTGCCAGATTCCCCATCTACCCGAACCTGTAAGACGAAGGACCCAAACCCATGAGCTTTCATTCCATTGAACAGGCCCCCGCCCGCCTGAACCGCAGCGAACTGGCCGTGCCCGGCAGCCAGCCCGGCATGTTCGAAAAGGCGGCCAAGTCCGATGTGGACGTCGTCTTTCTTGATCTGGAAGACGCAGTCGCACCAGACGAAAAGGAACAGGCGCGCAGAAACATCATCGAGGCGCTGAACGATATCGACTGGGGCAACAAGACCATGTCGGTGCGGATCAATGGTCTGGATACTCACTATATGTACCGCGATGTGGTGGATGTGGTCGAACAGGCTGGAGAGCGGCTGGACCTGATCATGATCCCCAAGGTTGGCACCGCCGCTGATGTCTATGCCGTCGACATGATGGTCACGCAGATCGAAGACGCGAAAGGCTACAAGAAACGGATCGGTTTCGAACATATCATCGAAACCGCGCTGGGAATGCAGAATGTCAGCGAGATTGCAGCAGCCTCGAAGCGCAACGAAAGCCTGCATTTCGGGGTCGCGGATTATGCGGCTTCGACCCGCGCACGGACCACGATCATTGGTGGCGTGAACCCGGACTATTCGGTTCTGACCGATCCTGACGCCGGGGCCAACCGGGCAACGCATTGGGGTGACATGTGGCACTATGCATTGGCGCGCATGGTCGTGGCGGCCCGTGCAAATGGTCTGCGCCCCATCGACGGGCCATTCGGCGACTTCCAGGACCCCGAGGGATACAAGGCAGCCGCCAAGCGCGCCGCTGTTCTGGGTTGCGAAGGGAAATGGGCCATCCACCCCAGCCAGATCGCACTTGCGAACGAGGTGATGTCGCCCGGTGATGCCGAAGTGACAAAGGCCCAGCGCATTCTGGAAGCCATGGCCGAAGCCGAAGCTGCCGGAAAAGGCGCGGTTTCGCTGGATGGCCGGCTGATCGACTATGCCTCGATCCGGCAGGCCGAAGTGATGGTGGCGAAAGCCCGTCAGATCGCCGCTGCCTGACGCCACTAAATGCAGGTCTCACTTCGGACCTCCACGCATCCGCCAATAAGATCGCATTGGCGGATGCAAGCCCGGTCCCAATCTCCACGCAGACAGGCGAACAGACGCGGCTGAACGTTTCGGAAATGTGCGGCCTGACGCCTGACAATTCCGGAAGCTTCAATACCTGACCAGGTCAAGGATTCGGGATTCCGCCCGCTGGCGGTCGTCAGTTCAATCTTGCCTCCAAAACGACCGAACGCACGTACCCACCCGAGCCATCGAACCATTTGGAAGGCACGACATTACTCAGATCCCGCCTGCCGCGCTGCTCATACTGAAACTGGGCGAAAGCCTTGTTACCTTTGCCGTGCGTCGTGTTGGGTTTTGACGGCAACCAGTTTGTGTATTTGACCGGCTCACCGCTATACCAGCGCCAGCCGATTATTGCATTGCCTTCACCGGGGTCCTTTCTGAAACCGAAATACGGCCCCGCCTTGTAACTGTAATTCGTCCTGCTGTCGTATCCGACATCAAAAAAGGACGGGTCATTGGCAATCATGCGAACAATAAACGCATTCTCTTCTGCTGACGTTATTGCGGCAAGATCAACACCGCATTTCTGGGCTTCGCCGCGAGCATTCCGAATGTTGCCCGAGAAAACCATCACAATGTAAAGGCTGTCGCGAAACGTACCGTAGATGCTCTTTCTCAGCCCAAGACAGCCCAGGATCGACGTGATTTCTTCAGATTCGCCGAGCAACTCCAGCTCTTCGACGTTCTGACGAACTGCGAACGGGTTGCTGATGAAACTGTCGTCCGCCCCTTTTTGCAAACCGATCCCCAGACTGGCCAGCACGGCAAGATCTACGTATCCGGTCTGCTCAAAACTACTCTCGGCCTGAAAAGACCTTATTCCAGCGCGTGTCCTTGGGCCAATAGCGCCATCAGGCGTCCCAACATCAAAACCTGCTTTATTGAGTTCTTGCTGCAAACGCATTTTCATTTCTCGATCCGGCAGCAACATGTCTTCCAACATACCGATACGCCCATCTTTTTTGACCCAATTTGGTGTTATTTCGGCCATACGGTTCAGCACTTCCGGTTCGGCAATCGACGCCGCGCGATATTTCTGGCTAATCAGAGTCCAGCCCCGCATCGTGTTGATCGTCATCGCTGCTTCCATTTCATCTTTGCGAGTTACAGTCGGTGCCAACGGAACGGGTGTAGCGGGCGCCTGTAATGCCGCCGTTTCCAGGCCAGGGACCAGAAAAATGTCCTGACCCGGAAGCGATCCATAGATGAAAGGTTCTTGAAAACCGTCCGTCAGTTCAAACACCCGGTCTCTTACCCGGCGGAACATCTTGCCCAGCTCCAACCCCGGCTGTTCGATATGCTCCAAAAGCGCCTGCGCGTAAGGGCTGTTCCGGCCTTCGCCATCCTGCGCCAGTGTGCCCCCGCGGGCGGCATATCCCACAACCACACCGCCCGGTTCCACCGCAGCCAGCCCGCGCCCGACCGATCGGGTCGCCGAAACGCGTGTCATCTGCGCCAGGAACGGATTGTTCCGACAGGCGTCGACCAGCACGATTTTCAGCCCAGGGGCATCTGCAATGGCGTTCACGATCGCATCCAGACGGATGGCCTCGAACTCGACGTCCCGATCGCTTTTCAGCGTTGCGTTTACCGGTATCAGGTAGTTCGTGTTTTCGATCTCGATCCCGTGGCCGGCAAAATAGACCAAGGCCACATCAGCGGCGGCGGCGGTTTCCGCAAAGTCGCGCAATGCGATGCGCATACCGTTGTAGTCGAGGTTCAGGCTTTCGGTGACTTCAAACCCAATGCGCCTGAGAGATGCCGAGATATCTTCGGCATCATTCGCCGGGTTACTCAAGTTCGATACATGCTGATACGCGGAATTACCGATTACAAGCGCGACCCGATTTTCCAGGGCTTCAAGCCGCAATGGTATCAGCAGGACAAGCAGGCCAAAGGACAGAAGCCAGATGCCAGTTCTCCAACAGCGACCAGAAGACATGCGCACTCACCCGAACTCATTCAAACAGCGCTGAGGACTTTAGCACAACTCTGCTCAACCTCAGAATCCGCCAGGGCAACGGGACACAGACGCGTCCCAAACTGGACTCTGACTTAGATCATGCTTACCGTTGCTTTTGAATGTTCTGTTTTATTAAGGGTTTACTGCGCGAGGCTTCGGGTGCCGTCGATCAGGGTTTCAGTATTCGCACTGTTGTTCACGCTGGCACTGCCGGTGTTCTTTGACACTGGCGCTTTGGCGGCAAGTGAAGAACAAGTCACCAACGGGTCCAACGACGTTGTGTTTATCCCCCCTGAGATTGGTGCGCCCGGAGACCGAATGGGGGCCGGCACACGCGGCACACTTTCGGGCGATGACACAGAAATGCTGACGTTGTTGGTGCCGGAAGGTGGCGGCCTGACAACTCTTTCATCCCCCCCATTGGTCTGGCGTTTGGCGCACGGCCACCGGGGAAACCTGATCATCGGCCTCAATCCACTTGGATCGTTGGGCGTGGAGTTGCAATTACAGGGCCCATTTCCGCCGGGCGACTACGGGCTGGATCTTGGCAGGTCCGACTACACGCTGGAAACCGGCCGCATCTACGAATGGCATGTGGTACTGATCGACCAGCAATCCGGCGCTGTTCTGGAGCGTGCGACAGCTTTGATCGAGCGGTTTCCGGATCAGATGAAGGCTCAGAACCCCGCGGCGGCAGGTCTTTGGTTCGACGCGCTTGCGCAACTGGTTGAAATTGGCCTCAGCGGTCGCGTAAGGGCCACTGACGCAACCGGGTTCGGGCAGCTTCTGGAAACAGCCGGTGTGGGCCATTGAAATTAGAAGGTCAAAGGCAGAATTGGCTGAGACCGTCGATGCTGATGCCAGTCTGGCAAAGCTGGGCACTGGTCGGCTTGATCACCCTTGTTGTCGGAGGTCTATTGGTCGAGTTGCGGTTGAAGGGTCTGCTTGAGCCTCTCCAACGTGCCCAATACGACTGGACCACGTCGGTGCTGGCAACCTCTGATCAAACGAAAGATGTCCTTCTTGTCGCCATTTCCGACGACGATCTCGGGCAATGGGGTTGGCCAGTCCCCGACGCGCAGATCGCACAACTGACGGAAACCTTGCTGGCTGCCGGCGCGACCGCAGTCGGGATCGATATATACCGGGATGTTCCTGCGGGCGATGGCCGGGACCAGTTGATCAACATACTGAACGATCCCAGGGTTGTCGTGATCTCGAAACTGGCCGACGCAGGCGGGACAAGTATCGACGCACCTACAGGGGCAAAAACCGGATTTTCGGACATTCCGATTGATCCCGATGGCGTTGTTCGGCGCGCCCTTCTGCTGGTCAACACGCCGGATGGGATCGCATTGTCGCTGTCAATGCAACTGGCGGCGATTTTTTCATCAAGCCCGACGTTGCAAAGCGCCCCGGATAATCCGCGTTTTCTGGCCTTTGGGACAACGACCGCAGAGCCATTGGCCGAAGGGCAGAACTTGTTTCGCAACGCCGATACCGCCGGTTATCAGATCATGATCGACTATCTGAATGATCTTCCGATTGCCCACCGAGTCCCCGCCGCCGATGTATTGGCCGAGAAAGAGCTGGCGCAATTCGACGGAAAGACTGTCATCATCGGTGTTTCCAGCCACTCGGTTAAGGACTATTTTTCGACTCCCCTCAATCGGGCAACCGGGGCCAGTTTCACTTTCGGCGCGGAAGTTCACGCAGCCATAGCGCAACAGCTGATCGAATATTCGAATGGTTCGCGTTCTCCGTTGAGCTCTTTGAGCGACCTTACCTCCTCTATCATCATCCTGCTTTCAACATTTGCCGGCGCATGTGTGGCTGTATTCGTTCGAATGACTTCGCGGGCCATCGGTTTGGCGACGGTGGGCGGGGCGGTCTTGTTTGTCGGTCTGTCCGCCCTTCAAGCGGCAGCCCTGCTGGCGCCTGCAGCGACCACGTTGTTGGGCTGGTCTATTGGGTTTCTCATCGGGTTCGCCGTTATCGCCGGAATTTCACGCAACCAAAGACGCGCCATCGTTCAGGTGTTTTCATCACACCTGTCCGAGGAGCTTTCCGCCGAAATATGGCAGCAGCGAAAAAGACTGCTGTCCGGTGGCAAGCCAAGATCCCGCCGTCTGTTCGTCACCGCACTGCTGGCCGATATCGAAGGTTCAACGCGGGTCGGCAATTCGATGGATGCGGAAGATTTCATGGTGTGGGTATCGCGCATATTGGACAGGTTGGGTGAAATCGCACGCGAACATGGCGGGTTTGTCGAAAAGTTCACCGGAGATGGAATCCTCGTCGTTTTCGGCGCTCCGATACCAAGCGAGACAGAAAGCCAACGGCAGGTCGACGCCCAGTCAGCCCTGCAATGTGCGCGCGCCATGCGCCGGGCCGCGATCGCACTGAATGCAGAATTGAACGATCAGCCGAAATACAATCTGCGAATTGCACTGAACAGCGGCGAGACATTGGGCGGAACGCTGGGCGTGAGCGGCTCGCTGCACTACAATGTGATCGGTGACACAATCAACGTGGCCGCAAGACTGGAAAGCTGGACAAAATCCCTTGATCGCGACAGCGGCGGGTTCCGCCCTGTGTGCATGACCATGGCCACTGCGCGCACCATTGACCCCAATCGTGAATGGCCCGTGCTGTCCTCATTCCTTCACGACGATGGGGTTACCGATATTCAGGTCGTCGCCGTCGAAATGGAATAATGAGTACGGCCTTCTGAAAAATGTGCCGTGCTGGCAGAGCGTCGTGGGCACTCAACCTCCGCAATTGCATTGGTGCCTGCGCACCCCTCCACGGAAACAAGGGCATTACTGAACGCAGGGGGCCAGGCTGTCTTTTGCACACAGGACTTTCCGCTATGTCAAACGCCAGCGGATTGCCCTTGGAGGGGGCATAGCGACGATACGTTTAGTGTGAAGAACCAAAATCGGTATTACGGTTTTCAGCAAACCCAAACTTCGTTAAGATGGTCAAGCAAAGCATTGAATTTTCAACACTCTGTGTCGCAACACCTCACTCCAACAAGCGAACAGTCTCGCCCGTTTCCAGCGCCTTCTGGGCAGCAAGCCCCATCTTCACGGCCCAGATACCATCATGCAAACTCACATCCGGGCCCGCCTTTTTGCCGTGCAACAGATCCAGGAACCCCTTGTGCTGGTAGAATGTCGACCCGTTGTGATCCCCCGCTGCCAGAAGACGGGGATCGACGGGGATTTCCTGCGCGACAGGTCCCTTCGGATCCCGCGGGCTTAGAATAACCTGCGGCACCGGCGGCTCACCCAGATGCTTTGGCCAGAACCGGCCCGGTCCCGGCACCAGCGCTTCGATTTTGGCCTCGCGACCCACGGCCGAGATTTCTTCCTGATAGCGAGAGCCTTCCGCAAACATGCACAATTCCAGCATGGCTCGTGCGCCATTGGCAAAGTCGACAAGCACATAGCCGTGATCAAGAATATCAGGCACCTCACCGTCATAGCTCTCGTTCAGATGGTTCACGGCCTGTCCACCGCTGGCCGAGATTCGCACTGGGTCAGAGTGCAGGATCAGGCGCATCAGGTCGAAGAAATGGCAACATTTCTCGACAAAGGTTCCACCGGTGTTGCGATTGAACCGGTTCCAGTTGCCGACCTTCTCCAGAAACGGAAAGCGATGTTCGCGGATCGTCAACATACGGACCCCACCCGTTTCCCCGATCTTCTCGATCAGCGCAGCTATGGGTGGCATATAGCGATACTCCATCGCTACCCAGATCGGATGCGGATAATCGCGCTGCAAACGCTCCATCCGCGCCGCATCCTGCGGGTCGGTGAACAGGGGTTTTTCTACCAGCAGCGGCAGCGGGCGCATCTGAGCGATCTCGCAGATCTGCTCGACATGCAGGTGGTTCGGGCTGGCAATAACCAGGCAGTCCAGCTCACTGACCGCCAGCAACTCCTGCACGGACCCCGCCATCACCGCATCCGGCGCGATGGCTTTCGCGGCATTTGCCATTGCCGGGTCAGGTTCGAAAATCGCCGCAACGCGCGCGCCTTCCAACAAGCCGATATTGTGCAGGTGTTCCTGCCCCATCATGCCGCATCCGATCAGCCCGTAATTGATGACCCGGGTCATGCGCGTTTCCTTTTACTTCAAACGTTGGACATAGGTGGCCCGATCTGGATCGAACCATGTTTTTGAGAACTCAACGGGCGCCGCCCCTTCGGACCAACTGAACCGCTCGATATACCCTACGATCTGACCGGCGGGCTTGGTGAAGTCAGGTGGCGTCCAGTCGGGCAGCGCACCGACCGAAACCCGGTCCTCGGCCCGGGTGATCCAGAACCCCAAATGGTGCTGGTAATACCGGTAAAGAGAATCCGACAGCAGGTTGCGATCAATCCGACCGGCTGATTCGTCCAGCCAGATTTCCTCGACCGCGATAATTGTGTCATTCAGATAACGCATCCGGCGCACGCGGGACCCGGTTTCGGCGGCACCGAAATTTGGCAGATCAGACGGCTTGCGCAGATAGTCGACCGAGAGGATATCTGCCCGTGGAAGGCCGCCGCCTTCGGGCAGTTCCAGCCGGAACATCGCGTAAACGCTGTTCTGGGTTCCCGTCTCGCGAACATAGTTTCCCGAACCTTGAATGCGTTCCAGCATCCCCTTTTTCTCAAGCTCTGATAGCGATTTTCGCAGCGTCCCGACCGAGACCTGCAGTTTGGCCGCCATATCCCGTTCGGGCGGCAGGCGTTCCCCGTCGATAAGACGGCCCGCCGCGATGTCACGGATCAGAAGTTCCGCGATCTGAACATAGATCGGCAGTGCGTTTGGGTTTCGGCTGGTTGGGGACACGTCTGGGCGCTTCATTCGGTCGCAGGAAAAATTGATACACTATTGATCTACATCAATGCGGTTGCTACGCAAGAGGAAAGTGGAAACCGCGCGGAGAACGACTCAGATGACCATCGTCCCCATCACTTCGCCCGATCTGGACGCGGCAGAAGTATCGTGGTTCGCGGCGCTGTGCTCAGACGATTATCAGTTTCTGGGCGTGCCGGATGGCAATCTGCGGTCCAGCTGGGAACATTGCTCCGGCATCGTGAAAGAAGCTGAATCGCAAGGGTTTCGAAACATTCTGTGCCCCTCGTCCTATCAGGTCGGGCAGGACACGCTGAGCTTTGTGGCGGGCTGCGCACCAATCACCGAAAGGATCAACTTGCTGGCCGCGGTTCGCTGTGGCGAAATGCAGCCAATCATGCTGGCTCGTACCATCGCAACGCTGGATCACATGCTGAAGGGGCGGCTGACGGTCAATATCATCTCGTCCGATTTTCCCGGCGAAAAGGCTGAAAGCGCCTATCGTTATCAGCGCTCTCGCGAGGTCGTGGAAATTCTGAAACAGGCCTGGACCCAGGATGAGATCAATCATGCGGGCGAAGTCTATAACTTCTTGGGCCTGACGACCGATCCGGCCAGGCCCTATCAGACCGGTGGTCCGTTGCTGTACTTCGGCGGCTATTCTCCGTCGGCCCTGGAACTTTGCGGCGAGCACTGTGACGTCTATCTGATGTGGCCGGAAACCAAGGATCAACTGGCCGAACGGATGAAGGCCGTCCATGCGGTTGCCGAGAACTACAACCGAACACTGGATTACGGCCTGCGCGTGCACATGATCGTCCGCGATACCGAAGCCGAAGCGCAAGAATACGCGGATTACATCGTCTCGAAACTCGACGACGAATATGGGCGCTCCATTCGTGAACGCGCGCTGGATGCAACCTCTCTGGGTGTGGCGCATCAGGCCAAGAACCGTGATCTGGCGGATGAATACGGCTATGTCGAGCCCGGTCTGTGGACTGGCGTTGGCCGCGCAAGGTCCGGTTGCGGAGCCGCGCTGGTCGGGTCGACCGATCAGGTTATGTCCAAGATCGAAGAGTATCAGAAAATGGGCATCCGCGCGTTCATCTTCTCGGGTTATCCGCACATGGATGAAGCCAGGCACTTTGGCGCCCGCGTATTGCCCAAGCTGAAAACCTGCTCGCTTCCCGAAGAATACGGGCGCGTGCCCAAGACGACCCCGGCCACACCGCTGGGCAACGGAGATCGCCGCTGATGCAACGTGTAAAACTATCGGACACGCTGGAATTGAGCCGCCTTGTCTACGGAATGTGGCGGCTGGGCGATGACAGTGATACCTCGGCGGACCATGTCGAAGCCAAGATCCAGTCCTGCCTGGATCAGGGCATCACCACCTTCGATCAGGCTGACATTTATGGCGGCTACGCAGCCGAAGCTGTGCTGGGTGCTGCGATGCGCGCCAATCCCGGTCTGCGCCAGCGGATGGAAATCGTTACCAAATGCGACATCATCGCACCTGTCGGGCGGTATTCGGATGCGAAGGTCAAATACTATGACACCTCGCGCGCGCATGTCCTGCAGTCGGTCGACACCTCGCTTTCGGAAATGGCCATCGACCATATCGATTTGCTGCTGATCCACCGCCCCGACCCGTTGATGGACCATCATGAAACGGGCGCAGCACTGGATCAAGTTGTCACCAGCGGCAAAGTGCGCGCGGTCGGCGTGTCCAACTTCCGCCCTTGGGACTGGACACTGCTGCAATCGGCGATGAAGACCCAACTGGTCACCAACCAGATCGAGATTTCTTTAGGCGAGATCAGCCCCTTCACCAATGGCGATCTGGCGTTCCATCAGCAGCATGGGCAACCGGTCATGGCGTGGTCGCCGTTGGGCGGCGGAATGTTGATGGCCGGGAACCCTCCGGTTGGAGTGGTGGCAGACGAAATCGCGCATGAGTTCGGGGTGGACCGGGCCGCCGTGGCGGTGGCCTTCCTGCTGGCGCATCCGGCGGGCATTCTGCCGGTGCTGGGCACCAACAACCTGGAGCGGATCATGCGCATCTCGGACGCACTGAAGGTCAATCTGGATCGTGAAAGCTGGTTCCGCCTGTACGAGGCGGCACTGGGACATGAGGTACCATGATGAACGCAATTTCAAAGGACCTGACCCGCACCTTCGTTCCGCACAAGGAAGACACCCGCACCCTGCGCGACGCCTTTGGCCGCTTTGCCACCGGTGTTACCATCGTCACCTGTGACAGCGAAGACGGACCGATATGCATCACGGCGAACAGCTTCTCGTCCTTGTCACTGGATCCGCCTCTGATCATGTGGGCTGCAGACCGCAATTCGCGCCGGTTCCCCTATTTCCACAAGGCGCGGCATTTCACCGTTCACGTGTTATCGTCTGAACAGGACGCGCTTTGCTTTGGCTGTTCCAAGGACGCCCATGCACTGCGTGACATCCGGCATGAGCGGTGCACAAACGGAACGCCGCTTTTGCCGGATTGTCTGGCACGTTTTGAATGCGAGCAGCACGCCTATCACGATGCAGGCGATCACGTGATCGTGGTGGGAAAAGTCCTGAAAGCCAGCATGAGCGATGGAGACGCACTGACCTTCTATGCCGGAAAACTCGGCCAATTCGCGAAGAAATAAGCGCGTTCTGACGACTGCGGGACGAACCCGCAGCTGAACTTGGGAGGATCCGCATGGGCGGACTGGCATCGGTGCTTGCACCGATTGCATTCGTGAACGAAACCGTGCTGCGTCTGGGCCGCGCGGTTGGCGTTGTTGCGATTGCATTGATGGTGATCGCAATCCTGATTCAGGTGTTCTTCCGATATGTCCTGGGCAACGCTCTGCCCTGGCCGGATGAAGCCGCCCGGTTCTGCATGCTCTGGATGACCGGCCTGATGGCTCCGACGGCTTTTCGGCGTGGCGGCTTCGTGGCGATTGACATGTTGCAACGGTTCTTGCCACGCCTGCTGGGCCAGTCCCTCAATCTGTTCTTGTTGCTGATCTCGCTGATCGTCCTGCTGGTCGCCGTCAATATCGGCTGGTCTGAAGTCACAGGCTTTGGCGGCAGATTTGCCACTGCTGCTTTGTACCTGCCAACATCGTTCGGTTTCGATGAATGGTACCGTATTCCCCGCAGTTGGATGATGGCCTCGCTGCTGGTAGGGATCATCCTGCTGATCTCGGTGAATATCGAGCTGATCCTGCGATCCCTGATCACCATGCTGGGCGGCGCACATCTTCTGCCGGAAATTCCCGAAGCAGCCGTGGGGGCCGAATAGATGCTGATCTGGTTCCTGCCCACTTTCCTGGTTTTCCTGTTGATTGGCCTGCCGGTCTTTTTCGCGCTGCTGGCCGCGCCGGGTATCCTGCTGTGGCTCAACGGCCAAACGAATGACATTACGCTGCTCTATCGCAATGTCTATAATGGCATGGACAGCTTTCCGCTGATGGCCATCCCCTTCTTCATGCTCGCCGGAGAACTGATGAACCGGGGCGGCATCACCATTCGCCTTGTCGAGTTCTCGCAGGCCCTGATGGGGCACCTTCGCGGTGGACTGGCACATGTGAACGTGCTGAGCTCGATCCTGTTCGCCGGCCTCTCGGGCTCTGCCGTGGCCGACACATCCGCCTTGGGGTCAATGCTGATCCCAGCGATGGAGAAACAGGGCTATACCCGCAAATTCGCCGCGGCGATTACGGCGGCCAGTTCGGTTATCGGGCCGATCATCCCGCCCTCGGGCATCATGATCATCTATGCCTATGTCATGGGTGAAAGCGTCGCCGCCCTGTTTCTGGCCGGAATTGTACCCGGGATCATGGTCGGCGTCGGTCTGATGGTGATGATCAAGTTCATGGCTGATCGCTATGATTTCCCGGTCGCCAGCCGGAAATACACCTGGGATGAACGCCGCCAGGCCAGCCTCAAGGCGTTCTTTCCGCTGATGACACCCGTGATCATTCTCGGCGGCATTCTGGGCGGCATCTTCACGCCGACCGAAGCCGCTGCTGTCGCGGTCGGCTATGCGTTCATCATCGGTTTTTTCGTCCTGCGCACGCTGACACTGAAGGAAGTGCCTGAGGTTCTCAGTAATGCGGGCATGACCTCGGCCGTTGTGTTGCTGCTGGTCGGCGCCGCGATGGCATTCAAGACGGTGGTCAGTCTCAGCCACGCGCCCGAACAGCTGGCCTCGCTGATCCTCAGCCTGTCCGAAAATCCGTTGATCCTGCTGTTTCTGATCAACCTGCTTCTGTTCATCGTCGGCATGTTTCTGGACGCAGGTCCCGCGATCATCATACTGGGCCCGATCCTTGGCCCCATCTTCACCAGCCTAGGCGTCGATCCGATCCATTTCGCCATTATCATGAGCGTCAACCTGACTGTTGGTCTCGCCACGCCACCCATGGGGCTGGTACTGTTCGTGGCCGCCGCCGTGTCGCGCGAACGGGTCGAAACCATCGCCAAGGCGATCCTGCCGTTTCTGGCAGTCGAAATCATCGTGATCTTTCTGATCACCTATGTCCCCGCACTATCCATGACGATCCCGAGGATAACGGGATTTGCAAACTGACTGAGTACCACAGGGAGGAAACGCATGCTCAGACAATTTATCAAAACCGCTGCGGTGGCCACATCGCTTGTGGCCGCGTCCGCCATGGCCGCTGCGGCCGCAGATTACACGCTGCGGGCAACTGCGAACTCGAATGAAAACGACGAAGACTACGACGGCCTGATCGTTTTCAAGAACTATGTCGAGGCCGCGTCGAACGGAGCTATCGAGGTCGAGTTGTTCATCGGAACACAGCTGTGTTCGAACGGCGCGGAATGCCTGCAGGGCGTGGCTGACGGCACCATCGACATCTACATTTCCACTTCCGGCGGGGCCTCGGGCATCTTCCCATATGTGCAGGTTCTGGACCTGCCCTATCTGATGGCCGATGACCGGATTGCCGAGCATGTGCTGTCCGGTGACTTCACCCGCACCATGCGTAACATGGCGCTGGAAGATTCTGGCGGCGCGATCCGCCTTATGACCATCGGCAACACCGGTGGCTGGCGCAACTTCGCCAACACACAGCGCCGCATCGCCGAGCCTGCCGATATGGAAGGTCTGAAAATCCGTACCGTGGTCGCAGACCTGCCGCAGGAACTGGTGAAAGCACTGGGTGCATCCCCTACGCCGATCCCGTGGCCTGAGCTGTTTACCAGCTTCCAGACCGGCGTCGTTGAGGGCTCGAAGAATGGCATCACGGACATCATGGGCATGAAATTCCCTGATGCGGGTCTGCAATTCGTCACGCTGGATGGCCACGCCTACATGGGGGCGCTGTGGTGGATGAACAACGCCAAGTTCCAGGAAATGCCCGAGGACCTGCGCCGCGTGGTTGTCGACGGCTTCTATGCGTTGCAGCAGGCCACCTTTGCCTCGCCCAAGCGCAAGTCGATTCAAGCTTATGAGGATTTCGTCGCCGGTGGAGGTGATCTTTATGTCCTGACGCCCGACCAAAAGGCTGCGTTCAAGGAAGCCGCAACCCCCGTCTATGAGTGGTTCCAGTCCAACGTGGCCCGTGGTGATGAGATTTTTGGTGCGCTGACCGACGCGGTTGCTGCGGCTGAGGCCGACGTGAACGCGTCACGTGACGCGGATCTGAACTGATCTGGCGGGTCGGGCCTGTGGTCCGACCCTCACCGAAACGGGTACATCCACCCTTTGTAATCGTTCACCAGAACATGCGCCCTTTCGATCTGCTCCGGCGACATTTTCTTGACCACTTCCTCAAGGCTGATCGCCGCGTCGGGATCGCCGCCAATGGCGCTGAGCGTGTACCACATGTAGGCCCGCACCAGATCGGGCGCGGGCATGCCAAGACCCAGCTCATAGTACCAGCCCACACCAGACTGCGCCCCGGGATGCCCTTTCATCGAGGCCCGCAGGTACCATTCGAACGCCCGTTCGTAATCCTGCGCGACTCCAAGACCCAACCCGTACATCACACCGATCAACTCTTCGGCTTCGGCATTGCCCGATCGGGCGGCCGGCAACAATTCCTCGCGCGCAGCTTCGAACTCTCCGGCCTCCATCATGTCGCGGGCCTGTTCCAACTCGGCCAGCGCAGGCGTCGCAAGACAGAAAAGGGCAAATACAAACTGGCGCATGGGGTGGCTGCTCTCCTTTGGGGCGGGATGGCGGCAGCGCAGGACTTGCCGCGCCCTTTGACCGACGATGACTTCATTTCTTTTGATATGAAACAGGCCGCCATTGGTCATCAACTGTTTTACGATCCAATCCTGTCGGGCAACCGGAACATCGCCTGCGCCCATTGCCACCATCCGGATTTCGGAACATCTGACGGGTTATCGTTGGGTATTGGTGAGGGCGGACAGGGGCTGGGACCGAAGCGTACCCCCGGAACCGGAGCCGACAGAATCCGCAAACGTATCCCGCGCAATTCTCCGGGTCTGTGGAACCTTGGCGCGAAAGACATTCACACGGTTTTTCACGATGGACGGCTCAGTGTTTCCGACATCTACGGCAACGGCTTCAACTCCCCTGCGCAGGAATGGCTGCCGGAGGGGTTGAACTCCCTTCTGGCCGCGCAGGCGCTTTTTCCGCTGACATCACAATTCGAAATGGCCGGGAACGTAGCTGAAAATCAGGTCACCGGAGCGGTACATGACCGGATCGACAAGGGCTGGCCGATCCTTGCCAAACGGGTTCGTACCGAGCCTCGGTATGGCCCTGCCATGGTCGCGGCCTTCGAAGAAATCGAAACCACCGAAGAAATCACGATCACCCAGATCGCCAATGCGCTGGCGGCTTTCATGGCCATCGAATGGCGCAGCACGGACAGCCTGTTCGACCAATTTCTGGCGGGCGATGCCGATGCCCTTTCACTTAAGCAGAAAAACGGCATGAACCTGTTTTATGGAAAGGCAAAATGCGCCACCTGCCATTCCGGGCCTTTAATGTCAGATCAGAAGTTTCACGCGTTGGGCCTGCCACCCTTCGGACCCGGCCGCACCCGACAGTGGGATCCTTTTGTGCGCGACGTGGGCCGAATGGGTGAAAGTGACCGGCTGGAGGACGCCTACCGTTTCCGCACCCCGATGCTGCGCAACGTTGCCCTGACTGCACCCTACGGCCATAACGGCGCATTCCCGGACGTTGAAAGCATGATCCGCCATCATCTGGACCCACAAACCAGCCTGGCGAACTGGACACGCGACATGGCGGCCCTGCCCCCGGTTCCCTGGCTTCAGGACGCGGACTTTGTCGTTTGGGACGACCGGTTTGAAATGGAACGTCAGCGCGAACAGATCGACATTGCCCAAGTCACATTGACCGACGCGGAAATCGACAACCTCGTGGCCTTTCTGCATTCCTTGACGGGTGTCAGCGTAGACACCCCGCCCTTTGGCGTACCAGCAGGGTTCGTTCCCTAGCGCATCTTACTCAAAACAAAGAAAGGGTTCTTAGGGTCTAGACGCCGCGGCTCCCTGACCATAGCGGCACAGCATCATATCGACGCTGCTTTCGATGGTTTCGGTCATTTCCGCGTGGCTGAGCACGCCGCCACTGAACATCATGGGCCAGAACGCCTTTGCCTTGATCAGTCCGATAAACTCCTTACCCGCCTGATCAGCGTCTTCGATCTGCAACTGGCCGTCCTCGGCGGCGTCTTTCAGCATGGCGATGAATGTCGAGGTCTTGTCCAGCTTGCCCTGTGCCGCCGCCGCCAGATCCGGGTTGCGCAAAGTTTCGCTGATAATCATCCGCGACATCGCAATCACGTCCGGGCGCATCAGAATCCGGCCCTCAGCCCAGGCCAGATCCGTCAACTGCTCGCGAATATCGCGCCCCGGCTGATACCGAATCTCCAGGACTTCGGCAAAACGGCCGGACAGTTCGGCTACAATTGAACGAAAGAGATTTTCCTTACTTTCGAAGTACTTGTAAAGCGTGCGCTTTGACACTTCGGCCCGCGCCGAAATGCGATCCATACTGGCAGAAGCAAAGCCCTTGTCCTGAAACTCGGCCACGGCGGCCTCAATGATCTGGGCGTATTTGGACTCATTCGGTGAATTGCATTCGTTCATGTTCCACCTATAGACCCATCACGTCCGGCCGGTCAAACAACAGTGTAAACTTGAGAGTTTACACCAGCTGATTTGACACCTAAGGTAAACGCGCCAGTTTACCGATTCAGGTATCCAGCCCAACAGGAGAACCCCTCATGGCTCTGACATTGAAGTTAAACGGTGAAACCCACACGGTCGACGCCGAACCCGGCACGCCCCTGCTCTGGGTGATCCGGGACGAACTCAAGCTGACCGGCACCAAGTTCGGGTGCGGTGTCGCATCGTGCGGTGCCTGCACCGTACACGTGAACGGCGAACCGGTTCGTTCGTGCCAGACCTTTGTAGAAGACATTGAAGACGCAGAAATCACAACAATTGAAGCCGTTGGCGACGGAAAGATCGGCGCAGCCGTGCAGCAAGCATGGGTCGAACTGGACGTGGTCCAGTGCGGTTATTGCCAGTCGGGTCAGGTGATGTCGGCGGTCGGACTTCTGTCCGAAAACCCCAAGCCCAGCGTCGAAGAGATTGACGACTACATGTCCGGCAACGCCTGCCGCTGCGCCACTTACCAACGCATCCGCGCCGGAATCCAGCGCGCTTCTGAAATTCTGGAGGCCTGATCCATGACCATCAACACTTCTCGCCGCGGATTTCTGAAAGGCGCTGCTGCTGCCGGTGCCGTCCTACTGGTTGGCACCCGCCCCGATGGCGCTCTGGCTGTCGCCTCATCCGAGACCGCGCAGTTCAACCCGTTCGTGAAAATTGACGCCGATGGCACCGTGACCGCCATCGTCAAGCACTTTGAAAAGGGTCAGGGCCCTGCAACCGGTCTGCCGACGCTGATTGCCGAGGAAATCGGCCTGACCATGGACCAGATCAAGTACGAATTCGCCCCGTCCAATCCGCAGGTCTACAACAACCTGCTGTTTGGCCCCTTCCAGGGAACCGGTGGGTCGACCGCGATGGCAAACTCGTGGCTGCAGTACCGCCAGGCCGGTGCTGCTGCGCGTGAAATGCTGATCACTGCGGCTGCCCAAAGCTGGGGCCTGGATGCGTCAGGCATCACTATCGAGGAAGGCATCGTCAAGGCGGGCGACAAATCCGCACCGATTGCGGAATTCGTCGCGGCGGCCTCTCAATTAGAGGCTCCGGCCGAGCCGCGCCTGAAAGACCCGTCAGAGTTCCATCTGATCGGCAACGAAGCGGTGCGCCGCAAGGACTCGGCCATCAAGGGCAATGGTCAGGCCATGTATGCCATGGACGTTCACCTGCCCAACCAGATGGTTGCCATGATCAAGCGCCCGGAATCAAAGGGCGGCATCGCGCTTGGTTTTGACGACAGCGCGTCGAAAGAGGTTAAGGGCTTCATCAACGCCGCCGTTCTGCCCAACCAGGCGGGCGTCGCGGTTTATGCCGAAAACACCTGGGCCGCAATTCAGGCACGTGACGCGCTTGAGGTCGAATGGGACATGTCGGGTGCCGAAACCCGCGACTCGGATCAGATCAGGACCGAGATCATGGCCGCCCTGGACGCTGAACCCACGTACAACGTGAACAAGGCAGACGTTGCGGCTGTGGCGGCGGCGATCGAAGGCGCGGACAAGATTGTTGAAAAGACCTTCTACTTCCCACTGCTGGCGCATGCACCGATGGAGCCGCTGAACTGCACAATCGAACAGACGGCCGAAGGCGACATCGTCCTGCATGACGGCGCGCAGATGCCAACCGGCCCGCATATGGCCTATCAGCAGATCTTCCAGCTGCCGCCTGAGAAGATCCACATCAAGACGATGCTGGCCGGTGGCTCGTTCGGTCGTCGCGCAACGCCTGATGCGGATTATCAGGTCGAGGCTGCGCTGGCTTTTGTGATGACCGACCGCTCACGCCCTGTGAAACTGGTCTGGACACGAGAGGATGACATCCGCAGCGGTTATTACCGCCCTGCATTTGGCCACAAGGTGCGTGTGGGTCTGGATGGAGAAGGCAACATCGTTGGCTGGCAGCATCAGGTGGCCGGACAATCGGTGATCAAAGGCACGCCGTTCGAAGCCGTTCTGGTAAAAGACGGGATCGACCACAGTTCGATCGAGGGGATTGCTGACAGCCCGTACACAATCCCCGGCATGGCTCTGGGTCTGACCGACACGCCCAAAGCTACAACCGTTCTATGGTGGCGCTCGGTCGGTCACACCCACACCGGCTACGTGATGGAGGCCATGATGGACCTTGTCGCCGAGACGGCGGGCCGTGATCCGGTGGAGTTCCGTCTGGCACATCTGGCAGATACCAGCGACGCCGATCAACAGCGCAAAGCAGGCGTCCTGAAACTTGCCGTTGAAAAAGCTGACTGGGGCAACGCACCGGCAGGTCGCGCGCAAGGGATTGCCGTGCACAAATCCTTCGGATCCTACGCGGCTCAGGTCGTCGAGATTTCGGGCGATCCAGAGAACGGCATCAAGATCGAAAAGGTCACTTGCGCCGTGGATTGCGGAATTGCGGTGAACCCCGATGTGGTGCGCGCCCAGATGGAGGGTGGTATCGGCTACGGTATCGGTCATGTCATGCGGGATCAGATCACGCTGACCGGAGGTGTCGTGGACCAGTACAACTTCCCGGACTACGAGCCTTTGCGCATCGGCGACATCGCGGAGATCGAAGTTCATATCGTACCTTCCGCCGAGGCACCGACCGGTGTCGGTGAGCCTGGCACCCCCCCCTCGGCCCCGGCCCTTGCCAACGCGATCCGCGCGCTTTCGGGCATCAAGGTGACCTCGTTGCCGATGGCGGAAAACGGCGTCAACTTCGTCTGACGTCCTGTGGTCCCGCGCCAGCGTTGGTTGGCGCGGGACTCAAAGCCTTCTCCGCCTACAGGAAAAATTTGATCAAATTCCGTGACAAGACGCGCGGTCTCGACTACATCTCGGGAAACGAGAGTATTGGAGACCAAAATGGACCTGAGCGCCCTGCCCGGTTTTCGTGTTGCTGCCTGTGACCTTAACGGTCAGATGCGCGGCAAGCGCGTGCCGTCCTCTTACGCAGAAAAGCTGAACAAAGGCGCGGTCCGCATGCCGTTTTCGGCGCTGAATGTCGATCTTTGGGGCGCGGATATCGAAGGCAGTCCGCTGGTATTTGAATCCGGCGATGCCGATGGGATGCTTCTGCCGACCGATCGCGGACCGATTCCCATGCCCTGGCTTGATGCCGAAACCGCGCTGGTCCCGATGTCATTATATAATGACAAGTCCGAGCCATACGCAGGGGATCCCAGACATGCGCTTGCCGCAGTTCTGGCCGACTATGCAAAGCGCGGCTGGTCCGTGATCGCGGCAACTGAACTAGAGTTCACGCTGCTTGATGCATCGGGATCACAACCCGGAGCGCCTGCCAATCCGGTCACGGGTCGCAGATTGTGCGACGAGGCTGTCCTGTCCCTTGCGGAGCTGGACGCCTTTGATGCGTTCTTTACCGAGCTCTATGACGGTTGCGTGGCCATGGACATCCCCGCCCAAACCGCCATTTCCGAAAGCGGAATCGGCCAGTTCGAGATCAACCTGAACCATCAGGAGGCCATGCGCTGCGCCGATGACACGTGGCTGTTCAAGGCCTTGACCCGTGGACTGGCCCGCAAACACGGCTTTACGGCGACCTTCATGGCCAAACTTTATCCGCAAGACGCAGGCAACGGGATGCACGTCCATTTTTCCGTGGTCGATTCATCGGGCCGCAATGTGTTTGACAATGGTGGCCCCGATGGCAGCCACGAGTTGCACGCGGCTGTTGCAGGCTGTCTTGCCGCGATGCCGGGCAGTACGCTGGTTTTTGCCCCTCACGGAAACTCCTACACGCGCCTCGTGCCCGGGGCGCACGCTCCAACCAGGGCAAGCTGGGCTTATGAGAACCGAACCGCTGCCATCCGTATTCCCGGCGGCGCGCCGGTGGCACGTCGAATTGAACATCGCGTGGCTGGTGGCGACATCAACCCCTACCTGATGCTGACAGCTGTGTTGGGGGCAGCATTGGCCGGTATCGATGACGGGTTGAAGCCGCCCCCGCCGATTTCCGGAAATGCCTATGAAATTGCCGGGCTACCGCAATTGGCTGGCGACTGGTCCTCGGCCATATCCGCGTTCGAGGCCGACCCGATGATCCGGCGGATCTTTCCCGCGGAACTGATCCGCAATCTTGTCATGACAAAACGGCAGGAGATCGCGCGGTTTTCCGAGCGCGCGACAGAGACGCACTGGCTCAGTTACCTCGAGGCCGTATGACCCCCTTGCCCGCGATCAAGGACTCGCGTAGAATAAAATTTGATCAAATTTGGTGAATCATGAAAATCGGAATCCTAGTTACCGGCCACGCCCCTGAACAGCTGGCTGACGACTTCGGCGAATATGATGCGATGTTTCGCGCCCTGCTGGATGGTCATGACTTCGAATTCGTGACCTTCCCGGTGGTCGACAATCAGTTCCCGAAGGACGTCTCTCAGGCTGACGGTTGGATCATCACGGGATCGCGTCACGGCGCTTACGAAGATCATCCGTGGATACCCCCGCTTGAGGACCTGATCAGGGAAATCCAGAATTCCGGAAAGCCGCTGATCGGCGTGTGCTTTGGCCACCAGATCATCGCCCAGGCGCTGGGTGGAACGGTAGAAAAGTTCCAGGGCGGCTGGGCTGTCGGACGCACGGATTATGAACTGGACGGCCAGACGGTTTCTCTGAACGCCTGGCATCAGGATCAGGTAACCCGGTTGCCCGAAGGCGCACGCGTGGTTGGTCAGAACGGGTTCTGCCGCAACGCAATGATCGCTTACGGAGACACGATCTGGACGGTGCAGGCGCATCCCGAATACTCCGATGACTTTATCGAGGGCCTGATGAGGACGCGCGGAAAAGGCGTGGTCCCGGACCCCATTTTGCAGGATGCGGCCAACCGCACGCGCGGACCGATCGATAATCCCGCAATTGGCCGTCAGATGGCAGAATTCCTGAAGAAAGAGAGGGCCTGATGGCCGACTGGAAAAATCAGCTGCCAGAGGCAGCGCGCGAGTATATTGAAGGCCAACGTCTGGATGAGGTCGAGTGCATTATCTCGGATCTGCCGGGGATTGCCCGCGGCAAGGCCGTGCCTGCATCAAAATTTGCCAAGCAATCCTATTTTCATCTGCCCGACAGTATCTTCTATCAGACGATCACGGGTGACTGGGGCGAGGCAGCGGGCGAAGATGGCTTCATCGAACGCGACATGATCCTCAAGCCGGATTTCTCGACCGCTTCGGCGGCGCCCTGGACGGGTGACTGGACGCTACAGGTTATCCATGACGCCTATGACCGGGACGACAATCCGATCCCGTACAGCCCGCGCAATGTACTGAAACGCGTCGTGCAGCTTTATCATGACCGGGGCTGGAAGCCGGTCGTCGCACCCGAGATGGAGTTCTTTCTGGTCGCCCCCAACGTCGATCCGGCGCAGGAAATCAAGCCGATGATGGGCCGTTCGGGCCGTCCGGCTGCAGCGCGGCAGGCATATTCGATGACTGCGGTGGACGAGTTCGGCCCCGTGATCGACGACATCTATGACTTTGCCGAACATCAGGGATTCGAAATCGACGGCATCACGCAAGAAGGCGGCGCGGGCCAGCTAGAGATCAACCTGCGCCACGGCAGCCCCGTGAAACTGGCCGATGAGGTTTTCTACTTCAAACGCCTGATCCGAGAGGCAGCCCTGCGTCACAACTGCTTTGCGACCTTCATGGCCAAACCCATCGAGGACGAACCGGGCTCGGCGATGCATATCCACCACTCGATCATTGATATCGAAACCGGTCAGAACATCTTTTCCGGGCCGCAGGGGGGCGAGACGGACGCGTTCTATCATTACATCGCCGGATTGCAGAACCACCTGCCGGCCGGTCTGGCCGTCATGGCACCTTATGTGAATTCCTATCGCCGTTATGTGAAGGACCACGCCGCCCCGATCAACCTGGAATGGGCGCGTGACAATCGGACGACGGGCATCCGTGTTCCGCTGTCCAGCCCCGAAGCGCGTCGCGTTGAGAACCGCATCGCAGGTATGGATTGCAACCCATATCTGGGCATCGCCCTGTCTCTGGCTTGTGGGTATCTGGGACTGACACAACAGGAAAGGCCCCGGCGCCAGTTCTACGGCGACGCCTATGAAGGCGACGGTGACATCCCGCAAGTCATGGGCAGTGCGCTGGATCTGTTTGACGAGGCCACAGCCCTGCACGAGGTTCTGGGACCGGAATTCGCCCGCGTCTACAGCATCGTCAAACGGGCGGAATACGAAGAATTTCTGCAGGTGATTTCCCCGTGGGAGCGCGAGCATCTTCTGCTGAACGTCTAAGGTACTTACGCGATGAACCTGCTCTATTCCAATGACCGCAAGGCGGAATACCCGCCCAGTTGGTATGCCGCGACCGCACATGCGGCTGATCCTAGCCCTGCCCTGACCGGCGATTGCACCGCGGATGTCTGTGTTGTCGGCGGCGGATACACCGGCCTGTCGGCAGCGCTGCATCTGGCTGAAGTCGGATTTGACGTCGTTCTGCTGGAAGCGCATCGCGTTGGCTTTGGTGCCTCGGGGCGCAACGGCGGCCAGTTGGGCAGCGCGCAGCGAATGGATCAGGAAGATCTGGAGCGCCTGGTTGGCGATGATGACGCCGCCAAGCTTTGGGATCTTGCCGAAGACGCCAAGGATCTGGTCAAGTCCCTGATCTCCAAACACAAGATTCAATGCGACCTGAAGCCCGGCATCGCCAATTTGGGTCTAAGCAAATCAGATCGAGCCGGACTGCATTCTCATGCGGAACACCTGTCCAAGCGGTATGGGTATGACGAGATACAGTTGCTGGACCGCGATGCGGGCCATACGCTCTGCCCTTCTCCGACCTATCAGGGCGGGTATCTTGATATGGGGGCAGCGCATCTGCACCCCCTGAACTATGCCTTGGGACTTGCGCAGGCGGCCCGAAAAGCGGGTGTTCGTATCCACGAGGGGACCGAAGTCCTGAATATCTCGGATGGTAATGGCGTAAGTCTTCGGACGGCACAGGGAACAGTCAAGGCTGACCACGTCATACTGGCCTGTAATGGCTATCTCGGTGATCTGAATCGCAAGGTTGCCGAACGTGTCATGCCCATCAACAATTTCATAGCGGCCACCGAACCGCTGGGAGACGACGCCGCGCGCGTCCTGACGCGGGATGTGGCTGTTGCCGACACAAAATTCGTTGTGAACTATTTCCGGCTCAGCGCGGATGGCCGCCTTTTGTTTGGCGGCGGCGAAAGCTATGGCTATCGCTTTCCCACTGATATTGCAGCAAAAGTCCGCAAACCTATGGTCGAGATCTTCCCGCATCTGAAAGATGTCAGGATCGATTACGCCTGGGGCGGAACACTGGCCATTACAATGCGTCGAATGCCTTATCTGGCGCGCCTTGCCCCGAATATCCTGTCTGCCTCCGGCTACTCAGGTCACGGCGTCGGCACGGCCACCCACGCTGGTCAGCTGATGGCTCTGGCCATTCAGGGACAGGCCGAAGGCTTCGATACGATGGCGCGCGTTCCCGCCCAACCGTTTCCCGGCGGCCCTGCCCTTCGTAGCCCGCTGCTGGTTCTTGCCATGACGTGGTTCGCCTTGCGCGACCGTCTGGGCCTTTAGTCTGATCTGGGGGTCACGACCGACTAAACTTGCGACAATTTGGTGAAATTTCGCCGACGGGCGATTACGCTCTTGGCTTGCTGGCGTTGTGAATTTATATTTACGAAAGTTAGAATTCAGGAAAACCAAATATGTCGCTGCCACCCAATGTTCACGAAGCCGAACCCATCCCCGCAGCCGCGCGCGAAGCGATTGATGCGCTGATGCAATCCGGTGACCTGTTTCGCTACACAGCACCCCAGGATTCACCCGTCGCACTGCTAGAGGCGGAATTTGCCGCGCTTTTGGGATCCAAATACGCCTTGGCGGTTTCATCCTGCTCGGCCGCACTGTTCCTGTCCCTTAAGGCGCTGGGTTTGCCACGGGACGCGCGGGTGCTGATACCCGGCTTCACCTTTGCCGCAGTGCCATCTTCCATCGTTCATGCCGACTGCGTCCCTGTCCTGTGCGAGGTTGGAGAAAACTACCGCATCGATCTAAAGGATTTTGAGGCCAAGCTGGACGGCGTTCAGGCGGTCATCATCAGCCACATGCGCGGCCATACCTCGGATATGGATGCCATTATGGAGCTGTGCGATGCCCGCGACATCCCTGTAATCGAGGATGCGGCCCACTCGCTTGGCACCACCTGGCACGGTCGCAACATCGGAACGATCGGCAAGATGGGCTGTTTCTCGTTCCAGTCCTACAAGATGATCAACGCGGGCGAAGGCGGTATTCTGATCACCGATGATGCCGATCTGGTGGCGCAGGCCGTTATCATGTCGGGTGCCTATGAGCATAACTGGAAAAAGCATAAAACCCCGCATGGCGATAACTCGCCCGAGTTGGAACTGGCCTTTGCACGCTGGCAGAACCGGTTGCCGCTATACAACCTGCGCATGAGCAACCTCAGCGCCGCCGTTATCCGCCCGCAAATTCCGGAACTGGCCCGTCGTGTCCGGGACGGTCTGGCAAATCACGACTACGTGGCGGACCGCCTCAACACGTCACCCAACATTTCCGTGCCCGCCCCGCTTGATCCTGAAAAGCGCGCACCGGATTCAATTCAGTTCAACCTTGTCGGCATGAACGAGGACGAGATCCGCGCCTTTGCAACCGCAGCAGAGTCTCGCGGTGTGAAAGTGCAGGTTTTTGGCCTGAGCGAGGACAACGCACGCGCGTTCTGGAACTGGCAGTTCTTGCCGGAAACGTTCGATCTGCCGGAAACCCGCGCAATGCTGATGAAAGCTTGCGATGTTCGTCTGCCCGTGCGCCTGACCCGTGAAGAACTGGATGTGATTGCGGATATCTTGCTGGCTTCGGTCGGTGACGTGACCGCGCCAGCCATGGCTTTTGGAACCTGAAAATCAAAAGGCCCGCCTCTGGCGGGCCTTGTTAGCTTCGGGTCTTCACCCTCAGTTCAGCTTGGATAGTTTTTTCTGCAGCTCAGCCAGCTGCTTTTTGATCTCATCCAGGTCTTCTTTAGGCTCTTCCTTCGCCTCGTCGTCCTGGGTCGGCGCCGACCACCCGCCCGACAATCCGCTGGTCATCGCCTTCAGGAAAGCCTGCTGCTGCGCCTGCATCGCCTCAAACCCTGGCATGTTGCTCATGGGGTTCATGGCGTTCATGTTTTCCATCATCTTGCTTTGGCTTTCGCGCAGCATTTCGAACGAGCTTTGCAGAAATTGCGGCATCATGCCCCCACCGGGCACCATGTAGCTGCGCACAAGATCGTTCAGCACGTTTACCGGCAGAACGTTTTCACCCCGGCTTTCATGTTCAGCGATGATTTGCAGCAGGTATTGCCGCGTCAGGTCGTCCCCGGATTTCAGGTCGATTATCTGAACTTCGCGGCCATCCCGGATAAATCCGGCAATATCTTCAAGTGTTACGTAGTCGCTGGTCTCGGTGTTATACAGCCGGCGACTGGCATAGCGCTTGATCAATAACGGTTTTTCTTGGTCCGACACCCTTTACCCTCCCCAAGGATGATGCGTTGCAGCACAGGTTATGCGAGTGCAGCACAAAAAGAAAGGGCAGGTCAATCGACCTGCCCAGCGCGATGGCACCAAATGGGAGGAGAGGGTGCGCCTCGCGGACGTTCTTACTTGGCAGCGGTTGCCTTTTTGGCCGCAGCAGTCACGTCGTTGGTGGCTTTCTTGACAGCCGAGCTTGCTTCTTCAGCAGCTTCTTTGCCGGCAGCCATCAGCAGTTCGACGGTTTCGCTCTGCAGTTTCTTGGCGATTTCAGCGAAAGCAGCCATGTTTTCAGCAGCAACTTCAGCCGAAGCGCTGGCGAAATCGGTTGCGGCTTTTGCGTAGTCGGCAGGCTCTGCCTTTGCTTTCGACATTTCGGTCAGTTTGGCCAGAGTGTCTTTGGTCCATTTGCTGGAGATTTCTGCCGATTTTTCAGCAGCTTCCAGAGCAACGCCCGACAGCTTTTCGTTCAGCGAAGCGGTCGATTTGAACGCGTCTTCCAGTGCGGTTGTGTCAACCGGGAATGCACCCATCATGTCTTTCATGACGGCGGTAAAATCCTGAGTCTTTGCCATTGTCTTAATCCTCTTTGCTGGACCGGGCCCACCCCGGCGTTCGTCAGCTTGAGGACAATATGCTTTCTGCATCGCAGCATTTCAAGTTCTTTTTGCTGCGATGCAGAAAAAATTTAGTTTCAGAATGAAATCAGCGATTTGCCTTGACCAGAACATAGGTCCCTGGGGCCGGACACAGGCTCGGATGTTTCGAATCGCCCGTTTCGCGGGCCGGTATCTGTTTGCCAGACCGCTTTTTTAGCCAGGCTTCCCACATCGGCCACCAGGATCCTTCGTGAAAATCCGCTTCTTTCAACCAGGTGTCCGCGTCCGTCTTCAGGTCCGGGTTCGTATAGTGCCCGTATTTCTTCTTGCTGGGCGGGTTCACAATTCCGGCAATATGACCGGATTCCGAAACAACAAAGGCTTTCGAGCGCGATCCCATCTGCTGAACACCGCGATAACAATCCTTCCAGGCTGCTATGTGGTCCGTCTCGCACGTGATGGCCATCAACGGGACATCCACGTCGCTGATATGCAGATTTTCGCCCAGCAGTTTGAACCCATCAGTAACAAATTCATTGTTCTGACAAAGCCCGCGCAGGTATTGGATTGCCATTCGGCCCGGCAGGTTTGCGCCGTCTCCGTTCCAATACAGCAAATCGAATGCCGGCGGTGTTTCACCCATCATGTAGCTGCGGATTGCAGGTGTGTAGATCAGATCCCGCGACCGCAGGAAGGACATTGTGCGTCCGATAATCCAGGCCTTTAGGATGCCATCCTTTGACACCTGATCCTCGATCCCGTCCACAAAATCGTTCTGCAGGAAAGGCGTGAACTCGCCCTGCTCTCCGAAATCGGTCAGCGTTGTAAAGAACGTGGCCGATTTGACCGATTTATCACCACGTTTCTTCAACAGCGAAAGCGTCAGGCTAAGCGTAGTGCCGGCAATGCAATAGCCCACGGCGTTTACCTGTTTGACCTTGCAGATATTCTTGGCCTCTTCGATCGCGGCCAGAAACCCTTCTTCGATATAGTCCTCAAGTCCGATATCGGCATGTGAACTGTCTGCGTTGACCCAACTGACGACAAACAGGGTATAGCCCTGCTCTGTCACCCACTTGATCAGGCTGTTCTGCGCTTTCAGGTCCAGGATATAAAACTTGTTGATCCAGGGCGGGAACAGGACAATGGGCGTTTCATGGACTGTTTCGGTCGATGGCTTGTACTGGATAAGCTCCATCATGCGGTTGCGAAACACCACATCGCCGGGCGTGGTCGCGATGTTTCCACCGATCTCAAACGCGCTCTCATCCGCCAGCCGAACCACAAGTTCGCCGTCGTTGGCCTCAAGATCTGCAACCAGGTTCTCCAACCCCTGGATCAGCGACTGTCCGTCGGTTTCGATGGCTTTCTCGAGTGCGTCCGGGTTGGTAGCCAGAAAGTTGGTCGGAGCCATCATGTCGATGATCTGACGAGAGAAGTAGGCCAGTCTGCGCTTGTCCTTGTCTTCAAGGTCTTCAACCGAGGCTACGGCTTGCGCGATCGCTTCGGCATTGGTCTGATACTGTTGACGGATAAAGCGGAAATAGGGGTTGTTCTCCCACATCGGGTTAGAAAACCGCCGGTCTTCGGGCAGTTTGTCTTCTGTATCAGGCTCACCTTTTGACAATACCTGCTGAGCTTCGGCAAAGTTCAGAACAGACTTGCCCCAGAACTCGATCTGATGCTCAAGCAGCTTGGCCGGGTTCTGCATCGCTTCGGCCCAATAGGCCGTTGCTGCTTTTGCAAAAAGCTCTTGATTCGGACCATCCAGGGCGGGGGTGTGCGACTTTTTTCCAGCCATCACTTCGACAAGCCGTTTCGAGAGGTCTTCGACTTTGGACAAATTTTCCTTAAGACGTTCAATATGTTCGTCCGACAGGTCCGGCGTATTGTCTTCGGTAGTTGTCATTATAAGGATTCCCCCCTAACGTCGCTGCTATGCAGAATAACGTCGTGAACGCGTAGCGCAAAGCGGCGAATGGTCCGAAATCTCAGGATAATACTCAGGAGGCCCGAATACATGCGCTATATGATGACGTATGACCTGATGGAAACCATGCGCAATACCAACCAATGGTTGGGCGCAACCGCCAGCGCCATGGCCTCTTATCCGCTTTTCGCAATGGCCCCGAGCCCTGCGTTCAGCATGATGGCTGCCTGGGGAGAGGTTACCGAACGGACGTTTCAGCGCATGGTCGTCAAGCCGGATTGGGGTATTCGGACCTTCACCTGCGAAGATGGCAAGGACCACCTTGTCGACATCACAACCGTTGTCGAACGCCCTTTTGGCGATCTGATCCATTTTCGGGTCAACGGTCGCGAAGAACAGCCGCGCAAGGTTCTGCTGGTGGCGCCGATGTCCGGGCACTACGCCACTCTGTTGCGCTCGACCGTCAAGAGCCTGCTTGTAAATTGCGAAGTCTACATAACCGATTGGCATAACGCGCGTGATATCCCGGTGTCCGAAGGCAAATTCGATGTCGAGGATTACACGCTTTACCTTGTCGATTTCATGAAGGAACTGGGTCCGGACACACATGTTGTTGCCGTGTGTCAGCCCGCGCCGCTGACACTGGCCGCAACAGCCTATCTGGCGGAACATGATCCGAAGGCGCAGCCCAGCACACTGACGCTGATCGGCGGCCCGGTCGATCCGGATGCCACCCCGACCGAAGTTACCGATTTCGGGCGCAGGGTGACAATGGGCCAGCTGGAAGAGACAATGATCCAGCGCGTCGGTTTCAAATACAAGGGCGTCGGCCGCATGGTCTATCCCGGCCTGTTGCAACTGGCGTCGTTCATGTCGATGAACGCGGATCGTCACTCCAAGGCGTTTTCGGATCAGATTCAGCGAGTTATGCGCAACGAAGCCTCAGACCACGACGCCCATAACCGGTTCTATGATGAATACCTCGCAGTCATGGACATGACGGCCGAATTCTACCTGTCCACTGTAGAACGTGTTTTCAAGAACCGCGAAATTGCCCGAAATGAGTTCATTGTGGCCGGCCACAAGGTGGATATCGGGAAAATCACAGATGTCGCGGTCAAATCCGTTGAAGGGGCCAATGACGACATCTCGGCCCCCGGCCAGTGCATTGCGGCACTGGACCTGTGCACCGGTTTGCCGGACGGCAAGAAGGCCAGCCATGTCGAACCCGGGGCCGGTCACTACGGCATCTTTGCCGGGCGCAGCTGGCGCGACAATATCCGGCCCCTGGTGATCGACTTCATGAACGCCAACAGCCGCAAACCGCAACGCACGGCCGCAAACAAGAACAAAGTGGCCTGATCCTTAATTTCAGGCGGGCCGCCTTTTTCCAATCAGCGTCATATGTGACTGATCCGCGCCGGACGTGAAAGCCAGCACTGCAGTGCATCCGTTACGGCCTGCGGCGATTCCAGCATTGGCACATGCCCGGCGTCGTCAATCACCTGCAACTCGGCATTCGGAATGAGCTCGGTCATAAAGGCATGTTTTCGCACCGGTGTCAGCGTATCATGCACCCCACACAGGATCAGCGTCGGGACATTGATCCGCCGCAATGCACCCTGCTGATCCGGGCGGCGCTGAAGGGCGCGCATCTGGCGCACAAACAGGTCAGGACCCAATTCTACAGCCATCGTCAGAAGTTCCTTCAGAATCGGGATACGGTTGGGTCCCGGGGCCAGCGCATCCGAACCGATGACATCGCGCATGATGTCTTCAAGTCGCCCGGCCTGCGCACCCACTATCAGATCCTCGCGAGCTGCGGCCAATTGCGGGGTGTCCGCCTGCGCATCGGTCGACATCAGACACAGGCGCGAGACTCGCTCGGGCGCGCGGCGTATAACCTCAAGCGCAACGACGCCGCCCATGCTGAACCCTGCCAGCGCAAAACACCGAGGCAACACATCCAGAAGCGAAGAGGCTATCTCCTCAATCCGCTCACCGGTCGAGATCGGGGCCACGGTCACCGCACGCTCTTGCGACAGGACAGTTATTTGCGACTGAAACAGCCGAGCGTCGCACATCAATCCAGGCAAGAATACCAGCGGCTCGATCACGCGGGGCCTCCACCCTTCCGCCAATCCCGGCGTCTCCGTTTCTTTCAGGATGGAAGTTTTGCAAGTGGCCGACAAGCTGTTATTCAGGGGTATCGGATGGCCCGGAACCCGGGGAAATCACTGTAACGCCCGCGTCGTGTTTCGGCATCTTCTTCTGGCTCTGCACCGGGCCGCAACAGACATCCGCGTGGCGCGATGTAACTGTCGATCCGCCTTTGCGGCTTTGGTCGCCAAACCAGGTTAAAGGCGCACAGTTTCGGAAAAAACCAGATCTCCGAATAATCCAGATGATCATGCATCCACCAGGCCAGATCGCGCCAGTCCCGCCCTGTGTCATATTGATCCGCAAACCATGGAATGACGATGGACGCCCCGGCTATTCTGGCATCCCCGGTTCCACGATCCCAGATGTGGCACTCCAACGGATGGTCGTTCCGCGCGCAATTCAGCCGGTTTTCGTTCCCGAATCTGTTCAGAGACGGCGACCGGTATCCCGACCGAACGGCCAAACGGCCAAATGTTTCTTCCAGCGGGTCCAACAGGGTCTGGCAAAATGCCCGGCCAGTCTCGATGGCCAGGTCCGGGATTTCTGGCAGGTTCTGCTCTTCGTGGAAATTACCGATTTCGGAATACAGGAAGTCACGCATGAAAAAATGCCGGGACAGGCGCACTCGGCCCAGGGTCTCAAGGCTCCACATGCTGCCCGGCTTGCGCATTCTCAACCTCCGTCCAAGGCATCGCGCCTGTGCCGACTTGGTGCTTCTCCCGGCATCATTCCACACCCAGCTCCTTTAGCCAGCCCAGTATGCCTGCGACGGTTGGATCGGTCTGCCCGGGTGACATCAGACGTCCGGCAATCACGTGCGAAGACGGATCGTCCCCCGGCCCCATCGTCACAAGATGTACTGTCGCGGGCGCGCCCCAGGCTTCTGCACCCCTGTGTGTTCGGTCAGGCCGCACCACCTTATCGTCATCTGAAAACCAAAACAGAGCAGGAGTTTTTGCTTCTGCGAAGTCCAATTCATTGACGGCCTCGACCAGCACGGTCAGTGGCACCACCGCCTCCCATGGGTAGACTGTCGACCAGTATTTGTTCTTTTCCGGGATCGGCCCTGACACATCCCTGTCCTGCCCCATGATCAGCGGCAACCAATGCCGGGCCCAAGGCAGGCCAGGAAGCCAAGCCGCCGTCGTGTTCACACCGAAATTAGGTGAGACAAAGACCAGACCCACTACATCGCGGCTCAGATCCTCATCCAATGCGGCCGCCGCGGCCAACGTGCCACCGGTCGAGGTCGAGATCACCACCACCCGGTCGCCCACCGCCCGCGCCGCCGCCAAACCTTCGGCGTAGTCCTGCATCCATCCCGAAGCCGTACCTTCGGCCATGGCGTCGCCGCTCCGCCCGTGACCTTGCAGACGCGTGTAGACCAGATTGGCCCCCAGCGCATCAGCCACCATATCGGGCACCGGGCGAATTTCTTCGGAAGATGCCGAAAACCCGTGAACGTAAAGCACGGAAACAGGCGTTCGCTGCTCCTTATATCCGTCCTGCCAGATTACCCGCTTTTCAACACCCGGCACGATGTCGTCAAACGCAGACTCAGTGCTTTCGAAATAGACCTGCACGCCTTCGCCGAATTTCCTCGCATCAAAGTCTGGGTGCAGATTGACCTCTTCGCGGGGACCGAACCAATAGATCACCCCGCCGGCCAAAAGCACCACAATCAGAAAACGTCCGAGAAACCAGCCAAAACGCCGCATCAGCGATCCCCCATCACATCCAGCACGGCGTCTTCAATCAACCCCAGACAACGATCATCCGAGAACCTGTGATCGGCGTCCTTGACCAGCAACAGACGCATGTCTGGCCCTTCCGCACGCTCCAGCAAACGCATGGCGGTTTCGGTCGATACGGCAGTGTCTGCCGTTCCCTGCAAAAAACGTACCGGAAAAGGCAAACGCAACGGATCGCGCAAAACCAGGTGTTCCCTTCCGTCCACGATCATCCGCTTGGTGATGACATATGGCTCCATGTAGTCCGACGGCAGTTCCACGTGCCCAACCGTCTCAAGCGCCGCTTTCTGTTCGGCAGAGAATGAGGCCCAGTACCCGTCCTCGGTGAAATCCGGCGCGGCCGCGATTGTAACCATCCCGGCAATCCGGTCAGGAAATTCACGCGCCAGCAGCAGGGCCAGCCAGCCCCCCATCGAAGATCCGACAACAATCAACGGTCCATCGGTCAATGCGGAAACCGCGGCCACGGTATCCTGATGCCAGTCGCCAATGCATCCCTCCTCGAACGAGCCGGAGCTTTCCCCATGCCCGGAATAGTCGAACCGCAGAAAGGACCGCCCCCGCGCACGCGCCCATGCCTCCAGATGAACGGCCTTGGTGCCCTCCATATCCGACTTTAGCCCGCCCATAAAAACTACGGTCGGCCCCGCGCCTTCAATCTTGTGATAGGCCAGTCGGCGACCTTGCGCCGTTTCAAGAAATTCCGTCGCTGCCATGAAATCCTCGCTTCCTTGTCAGCATCATGCACGCCGCTCGCCCAAGTGCAATTCCCTGACCATTTCATCTTTTTGAAAATACTCCGGGGAGCGCGAGGGGCTGGCCCCTCGCCTGCGCGGTGCTTGACACTCTGCCTTGCACCTGCCAAAGCATCCGCACACACATAACCCGCAACCGGGCGTTCAGTGGGCGCCAAACCGACGAGGAGAGCCAGATCATGGCCCTGGATTCCCAATCCGTCTCACTCACCTTCCCCGATGGCAATGCACGTTCTTATGACGCAGGCGTAACGCCCGCGCAGGTGGCTGCCGATATCTCGACCTCACTGGCAAAAAAGGCCATTTCGGCCACTGTGAACGGCCAGCACTGGGACCTGCAATGGCCCATCGAAGCGGATGCCGACATCGCCATCCACACCATGAAGGACGAGGTTCAGGCCAATGAACTGATCCGTCACGATCTGGCGCATATCATGGCCCGCGCCGTGCAGGAAATCTGGCCCGACACCAAGGTCACCATCGGCCCGGTCATTGAAAATGGCTGGTATTACGACTTTGACCGGGCGGAACCTTTCACGCCCGAAGACCTTGGCCTGATCGAGAAAAAGATGAAGGAAATCATCAACAAGCGCGACCCCGTGACCACCGAGGTCTGGGATCGCCAACGTGCGATCGATTTCTACACCGCCAATGACGAGCCCTATAAAGTCGAACTGATCGACGCCATTCCGGGCGACGAACCGCTGCGCATGTACTGGCACGGCGACTGGCAGGACCTGTGCCGTGGCCCGCATCTGCAACACACCGGGCAGGTGCCGGGTGACGCGTTCAAGCTGATGTCCATCGCGGGCGCCTATTGGCGCGGCGACAGCAGTCGCGCGATGTTGCAGCGCATTTATGGCGTGGCCTTCACCGGCAAGGAAAAGCTCAAGGCCCACCTGCATATGCTGGAAGAAGCCGCCAAGCGGGACCACCGCAAGCTGGGCAAGGAGATGGACCTGTTCCATCTGCAACCCGAAGCACCGGGCCAGATCTTCTGGCATCCGAATGGCTGGACCATCTATACCCAGTTGCAGGACTACATGCGCCGTCAGCAAAAACGCGGCGGCTATGTCGAGGTGAACACGCCGCAGGTTGTGGACCGCAAGCTTTGGGAAGCCTCCGGCCACTGGGACAAATATCAGGAAAACATGTTCATCGTCGAAGTGGACGAGGAGCACGCGCGCGACAAGGCGATCAACGCGCTCAAACCGATGAACTGCCCCTGCCACGTGGAGATCTTCAAACAGGGCCTCAAATCCTATCGCGACCTGCCGCTGCGCATGGCCGAATTCGGATCGTGCAACCGGTACGAACCGTCGGGCGCGCTGCACGGCATCATGCGGGTACGCGGGTTCACCCAGGATGACGCGCATATCTTCTGCACCGAAGAGATGATCGCGGACGAGACCAAGCGGTTCCTCGACTTCCTGTCGAATGTCTACAGGGATCTCGGGTTCGAGAATTTCAAGGTCAAGTTCTCGGACCGCCCCGAGGTGCGTGCGGGCACGGATGAACAATGGGACAAGGCCGACGAGTTGCTGAAAGCCGCCTGCGATGCTGCGGGCTGTGCCTATGACCTGAACCCGGGCGAAGGCGCATTCTATGGACCGAAGCTGGAGTTCGTTCTGACAGATGCCATCGGACGCGACTGGCAGTGCGGCACCCTGCAGGTGGACTTCATCATCCCGGAACGTCTGGGCGCGACCTATATTGCGGCGGATGGTGAACGGCACACGCCGGTCATGCTGCACCGTGCCTGCCTCGGATCGTTCGAACGTTTCATCGGCATCCTGATTGAGGAACATGCGGGCAAGCTGCCGTTCTGGCTAGCGCCGCGTCAGGTCGTCGTGGCCTCGATCACTTCCGATGCGGACGATTATGTCCTGGAAGTTGTCGAAACGCTGAAAGCCGCCGGTGTCCGTGCCGAGGCCGACATCCGCAATGAAAAGATCAACTACAAGGTCCGCGAGCATTCGGTCGGCAAGGTGCCGGTCATTTTGGCCGTCGGACACCGGGAAGTTGATGAGCGTACTGTCAGCGTCCGGCGCCTGGGTGAAAAACAAACGCAGGTACAGTCACTTGATGCTGTAACAAAAGAGCTGGCTCAGGCCGCAACCGCGCCCGACCTGCTGTAACATTCGGCGGCAATTCGCCCTGAATCCGGCCCCACATCCGGGGCCGGATTGAAACAAAATCTAATTTTCATTTCAAAAACAATTTGTTAACCTGCAAGAGGGCATGACGCTCTTTGACGGGGTTGTGAGACACGGGCTCGTGAATTCAACTATGAGCTTCAAGCCACTACCTTTGTCATTGTCGAACACAGACATACGCAGTCACTAAAAGGATTAACGAGATGTCGAACACCGCAAAAACCCTTGTCATCGCAAGCGCAGTCGCAGCCGCTGTTTCTGGTGCCGCAACCACCGCAACAGCGCAAGCGAAAGAGAAATGCTATGGCGTTTCGCTGGCCGGTCAGAACGACTGCGCCGCAGGACCCGGCACCACCTGCGCGGGCACCTCGACCGTAGATTATCAGGGTAACGCATGGACCTTGGTTGACGCAGGCACCTGCGCCGATATCGAATTGCCCAAAGCCGCTGATGGCGCGGCCCGCAAAGGTTCGCTGGAACCGCTCGAGCGTGATCTGCCGGCATAAGGCCAGCCACACGAGATTACCGGGGCGGGCAATGTCGCCCGCCCTTTTCGTCGTGATCAGGAAAAATGCTCATGCTGGATGATGCACTCAGATCAAACCGGTTGCCTGCGGCACCCGGTGTTGGCTACAAACCGCAACATTTTGCGCAAATCCTTGAACACGCGAAACCGGTGGCGTGGCTGGAAATCCATGCCGAGAATTATATGGGCGACGGCGGTCGCCCGCTGGCGCAGTTGCGTCACCTGTCCGAACAATTTCCCATTTCCGTTCATGGCGTTGGCCTATCCATCGGTGGCGAAACGCCGCTGGACCCGGATCATCTGGCCCGCCTTAAACATCTGATCGGCTGGCTGAACCCCGCCAGCTTTTCCGAACATCTGGCCTGGTCCACGCATGACAGTCACTTTCTGAACGACCTGCTGCCCCTGCCCTATACTGATGCGACGCTGGATCGCGTTTGCGACCACATCGATCAGTTGCAGGAAACCGTTGGCCGCCAGATGCTGCTCGAGAACCCGTCCAGCTACCTCGCGTTCGAAGAAAGCACATGGTCCGAACCCGATTTCCTGCGCGAAATTTCGCGTCGCACAGGCTGTGGCCTGCTGCTGGATGTGAACAACGTATTTGTATCTGCCACAAACCTGGATTTCTCGCCTCAGGGCTATATCGATGCCTATCCGCTGAACAAGGTCGGCGAGATCCATCTAGGCGGACATGATGAGGATGAAGACGATCACGGGCACCCGCTGTTGATCGACAGCCATGGGCGCGAAGTGGTCGATCCGGTCTGGGCACTGCTGGATTATGTTCTGGAGCGTTCGGGCCCGAAACCCGTTCTGATAGAATGGGATACCGACGTCCCCGAATGGCCCGTTTTGCGCGCCGAAGCCGAACGCGCGCAGTCAGCGCTGGACCGGGTTCCAGCATGAGCGTTTCTCAGTCGGTCTTCCATTCCGCGTTGCTGGATGCGTCTGTTTCGGTTCCCGACGGGTTGCTTGACGCGGCGGGCCAGCCCGCCGGGCGCAGGTTCAGCGTCTATCGCAATAATGTCGCCGTCTCGTTGACCGAAGCGTTACATCAGGCTTTTCCCGTCATCGCCAAGTTGCTGGGCGCGCAGAACATGGACGGTCTTGCCGGGATGTTCTTGAGACAGCACCCCCCGTCTTCCCCGTTGATGATGTTCTATGGCGAAGCGTTCCCCGGTTTTCTGGCTGATCTGCCGCAACTTGCGCATCTGGGATATCTGCCGGACATGGCGCGCCTGGAACTGGCTCTGCGCCGATCATACCACGCCGCCGACTGCACACCTGCGCCAGCTGACGCCCTGAATTTGTCACCCGAAGACATTATGCGATCGCGGCTGAGCTTTGCTCCTGCGATGCAGGTCATGCAATCGGATTGGCCGGTACACGCGATCTGGCGTTTCAATACTGAAGACAATGCCCCAAAACCCGAACCCGGCCCGCAAGACGTTCTGATTACGCGTCCCGAATATGACCCGATTCCGCATCTTTTGCCCGTGGGCGGCGCCAAGTGGATCAGCCATCTGCAAACAGGCGGCACAATCGGTGAAGCGTATGAAAAAACGGCTGAAACCTGCCCCGAATTCGATCTTGGAACCACACTAGCCATCCTATTGCAGGGCGGCGCAATAACCTCTGTGACTATTGAAAGGCTGGAGACATGACTGCTCTGATCTCAACCTACAACAACACGATGGAAAAGGTGGACCTGGCATCCAATTGGCTGACACCGACGCTGGCACGACTGGTGTTTGTCGCCGTCCTTCTGGTTTATTACTGGAACTCGGCGATGCTGAAGATCGATGGCTCGATCTTTTCGCCATCCGCAGGTGCCTTTGGCCAGATTTTCCCCAAGGCGGCCGAAGCCGTTCTGTATGATGTCAGCCAGATGACCTTTTTCCAGCGTATCGTGATCTTCTTTGGAACCGTCGCCGAGTTCGTTCTGCCGGCATTGTTGCTGGTCGGGCTGTTCACACGCCTGGCCGCACTTGGCATGATCGGGTTTGTGTGGGTGCAAACCCTGACCGACGTAACAGGCCATAACGTTCCGTTGGGCAGCCTGTTCGACAACGCCATCTCGCTGATGGATCAGCGTGTGATGTGGACCTTCATGTTCCTAGTCATTGTCATCAACGGCGCAGGTCCAATATCGTTGGATCGGCTGTTGCGACTGAAGTGAACTAGAAATGAGCCTTGGGCTGGTCCGGTTTTCCCGCAGCCAGCCCAAGCAGGCCGGCAACTGTTGCAAAAGCGACCGGGAACATCGTAAACGCATTGAAACCAAAGGCATAGTACATGCCGACGGCCGACAGCAGCAGCAAGACGCCGGCGATCAAGGCACGGGCATGGGCCATGGCTCCGCCCGCTATGGCGAGCAACGGCGCAAGGATCGAAGTGGTCTGCACCAAAGTGGCGTTTTCGACCTGCTCAGCAACACCTTCGATTTCGCCAAACCGGTTGACCAGTTCGACGTAGCCATAGCCGAAAAAGCCCACGACCATTCCGATAAGCCCGGCGATAACACCCAAGATCATTGCAGCGTTACGCATAATCTTCCCTTCTGTCTGCGCTTGAGCAGATAGTCATCCGATCACGCAACTCCAAGTGCCGTACGTGTTTCCGGCGTCCAGCCCAGCAACAAAGCCCCCCCGGATTCGATCAACGGGCGTTTCATCAACGTCGGGTAATCGGCGAGAAGCTCCTGCGCAGGGCGTGACCGCTGTTCTTGGTCCAATCCCCGCCACGTTGTCGAACGGGTGTTCAGCAAGGCATCGCCGAATTGCTCTAGTGCCTGAGACAGCACCGAGGCCGGGACACCTTGGGTCCGGACATCCACAAACTCTGCATCTGGCATTGATTTCAACGCCTTACGGCACGTATCGCAAGTCTTCAAACCATAAAGGCGCATCTTACTTCTGTTCCTGTTTCTGCTTGGGATTTAGGCAAAATCACCGGTTTTCTTCGGTAATTCTTGATTTTTTACTTCACCGTGCAATGTTGAAAAAGACGAAACACGCAATTCGGGCCGTATCGTTTGGGCGAAACAGTGATGTGTTGCGGTTACGTCAACCACTGCCCCCACCAATTTGTGGGACAACGTGAAAGTAGAAGGAGACACGGGAAATGCCAACTGGCACCGTGAAATGGTTCAATACGACCAAAGGCTATGGATTTATTGCTCCCGATGAGGGCGGCAAGGACGTTTTTGTTCACATCTCGGCCGTAGAACGATCCGGTCTGACCGGGCTTGCTGACAATCAGAAGGTCTCGTACGAGTTGCAAGACGGACGTGACGGCCGCCAGATGGCAGCTGATTTGAAGCCTCTTTAAATCCCCGCCAGGCGTGGGAAGATCAATAAGGTCGGCGGCCAATTTCAGGCCGCCGACCGTTTCAAAAGGTCCCAATCCTTCCCCTCGCGCCGGATTCGCCCCGGCATGAGTGTGCCCGTTTTGTCCCATCGCAACAATACAGGACGTGCCGCTGGAATGGGTAACAACCATGGTTCAGCCACCTGATTTGCTGATCCAGACTTCCATGCTCAACTCGGGCGCCTGCACCCCAGAGGTTGCACGGCTTGCACCGCACTGACGCTCGGGTTTCGAGTGCATTTTTGTTGTGGGCTAGCAAATCACCTCGGCGATCGGAGTTTTTGCAGGTGCGGGTCTGGCCCATAACAGGCAAATCCCAACAAAGCATACTGCACATAACATGCGGCCAACGTGACAGCCGCATGGCACGATTTAAGGACCACCGACAGTTCGGAGACTTGCATCAACCCTGCCGGATCACGTCCTCGAATTCGCGCCATTCACGCGCTGTCATGCCAGAGTTTTCCTGCGTAACGGCCTCGCCCGCCAGCATTCTGCGCAAGCTGTCGACCATCTGCGCGGATAGATTCACGGCACCCAGGCGGTAGTCTTCGAAGGCCCTGTAGGCAAAGGGAACCCAGTCCGCCACGATTTTGCACATTGTGTCGGCGTAAACCCGGATCTCGTACTGGGCATGCGGGTCAGCGCGCAGCCGCAGGAAGTGGAAGAGGTTGTGCAGATCCACCTTCCAGTACCATTGCGTGTAAACATTGGCGGGCAGGTTCATCCGCGCAAGTTCACGCGCCAGACCCTGCTGCCCTTCCTGGCTGATCATGGCTTCGTAATTGTCATAGCACCGCGTGCTGTCGGCTTTGAGAATTTCCAATACACGCGCCGCTTCTTCGCCCTCCAAGGCTGAGCCCCGCCCCTGGTTGTTCACCTCGGACTGGGCCGCCACATGGTCGGGGGCCGGGATATAGAACTCGCGATCCAGAATGGAGTACCGCGCCGAGTATTCGTTCACATTCGCCGTACGATGACGAATCCACTGGCGGGCCACAAAGACCGGAAGTTTGACGTGCAACTTGATCTCGCACATCTCGAACGGGGTCGAATGCCAGTGCCGCATCAGGTAGCGGATCAGCCCCTCGTCATTCTGCACCGACTTGGTGCCTTTGCCATAAGACACACGCGCGGCCTGACAAATCGCGGCATCATCGCCCATATAGTCGATGACGCGGACAAATCCATGATCCAGCACCTGATGGGCCGTATACAGATGCTCCTCCATTCCCGCTGCGACGACGCGGCGTGTGGGATGCGATTGCGCGCGTTGCGCTTCGATCTCGGCCAGTTGGTCAGAAGACAGCGGCATGAAATGGTCCTTTCCAGCAATGAGTCGCCGCCCACTATATATCGGTAGATCAGGCACAGGAACCGCGATATGTGCGCCCAATTGCCCAAACGCACAATTGTTTGCCCTCTGCCCCTCGACACCTTGCCTTGGCGCGCTAAGCTGCAGCGCATCACCTGCACAAAAAAGGATGGCACGATGGGGCTGACTTATCTTCACACCATGGTCCGCGTGAAAGATCTGGAAAAATCACTGGCTTTCTACGAACTGCTGGGACTGAAGGAAACGCGACGTTATGAAAGCGAGGCAGGGCGTTTTACCCTGATATTCCTGGCACCTCCGGGTCAGGAAGATGCACCGATCGAGCTGACGTATAATTGGGATGGCGATGATGCACTGCCCAGCGACAGCCGCCATTTCGGGCATCTGGCCTACGGTGTCGACAACATCTATGAGACGTGCCAGCACCTGCAGGACAACGGAGTAATCATCAACCGCCCGCCCCGCGACGGACGCATGGCCTTTGTCCGCTCGCCTGACAACATCTCGGTTGAACTGCTGCAGAACGGCAATGCCCTTGAGCCGGCCGAACCCTGGGCAAGCATGGAAAGCACCGGCCACTGGTGATCGACAGATGCTCAATCGGGGGCCGGCCTTAGCGGCCCGCCCCACTCAGTGTGACGCTGGTTAATCTGCCGACTGCAGGAGAGGGGCATCAGGCTCATTCGCGCGGTCCGCGTCATGCGCTCCCACAAGTCGCAATCGGTGATTGAAATCTCGCCTTCGACGTGGCTGATACGCTGGCTCAGTTTCCAGCTACTTTAAGACCTCCGCCTTATCCGTTCCATGTCGCAACGTGCGCGCTGGTCGAGGCAAATAGCCATCGTGCGACCCTTTCGGATGAAGCGACGGGGTTTGGAACAACCGATCCAAATGTCTTTCGCAATCGTTCCCCTGTCACCCAACTGACCAATCTGCTTGACCGGATGCAGCCCAAAGCCATCCAAATGATTGAACCTATATCGGAAGCAGACCTTGCCCGATCCGGGCCAAGTTCTTCTGGGCAGACCTTTTTTGTTGCACAACGCACATTTCATTGTGAGAATTCAGAAGGCTGCACGGAGATCTGGAAGCAAGACACATTATTCAACGATTGACCCCGCTCACGAAACCGCCTGGCAACTGGCGCCACCAGAAATCCAGCGCAGGTTGTCATTGAGTACGAATTGGCGCTTCAGGGTCTTCGAAACACCGCATGAGGAAGAGCTTAAAAGAACCGGGAAACCCGGACAAATTATTCTCAAAGGGAGGAACGTATAATGAAGAAATTGACATCCACGGCCGTCGGGTCGCTGATTGCCCTAGCTGCCTCCATGTCGGCGGCGCAGGCAGACAAGCTGACCTTCTATTGCTCGGCCCAGGAAGATTGGTGTCAACTCATGGCACGCAGCTTCGAAGATGCGACAGGCATCGATGTGAACATGACCCGGAAATCGTCGGGTGAAACCTTTGCGCAAATTCGCGCCGAAAGCTCGAACCCTAAAGGCGACGTGTGGTGGGGTGGCACGGGCGACCCGCACCTTCAGGCCGCCGAAGAAGGCCTGACGATGGAATACGTTTCACCAATGCGCGACCAACTGCACGACTGGGCGATTTCCCAGGCTGAAAGCGCCGGCAACCGGACGATCGGAATCTATTCAGGTGCGCTTGGTTATGGTTACAACACAGATCTTGTCGCCGCGAACAACCTGTCCGAACCTGCCTGTTGGAAAGACCTTCTGAAGCCCGAGTACAAGGGCCACGTTCAGATGGCGAACCCGAACTCATCGGGCACGGCCTATACGACGCTGGCCTCGATGGTACAGATCTTCGGCGAGGATGAAGGCTTTGAATTCATGAAGGGCCTGCACTCGAACATCAACCAGTACACCAAGTCAGGCTCGGCCCCGATCAAGGCCGCGGGGCGCGGTGAAAACACCATCGGTATTGTATTCATGCATGACGCCGTGAAACAGGCTGTTTCAGGTTTCCCGATCAAGGTCGTGGCGCCTTGCGAGGGTACCGGTTACGAAATTGGCTCGATGTCGATCATCGAAGGTGCCCGCAACGTGGAAGAGGCGAAGAAGTTCTATGATTGGGCGCTGTCGCCCGAAGCTCAGAACCTTGCCCTTCAGGTCAACGCGTTCCAGGTTCCATCGAACAAAAGCGCCGAAACCTCGGAAAGCGCGCCTGACATGAGCCAGATCAAGCTGATCGACTATGATTTCAAAAAGTATGGCTCGTCAGACGAACGGAAGCGGTTGTTGCAGAAATGGGATGAAGAGGTTTCAGTTCTGCCACAATAAATGACTGACAAGTCGACAAAAACGACCCATCCGGTCCTGATCTTTTGGATCATTGCCGGTTGGGTCGGATTCTGCCTGTTACCCTGGTACATGGTTGACGGCGGCCTGTGGTCGTTCGAATGGCTTTTTGACGGCTACCCGATCGACGAAGATTATGCGCCCGCAGCATTTCTGATTGGACAAGGCGAGAAGCTTTGGCTTGCACCGCTTGTGATTGCCCTTTTGCTGCCTTTGCTTGCACTGGGGCGCGTCAAATCCGACCCGCTTTATGCTCGCATTCTGATCCTGTCCGGCGCACTCGGCTTCGGCTGGCTGATTGCTCAGGGGTTCAGTATCGGCATCAGAGGTTTCAACTTCGATTGGATGGAAGCGTTTTTTGGTGAACTCGGCGACCGCCAGTTCGGCATGGGCTATGGCGCGATGATATGCGCATCGAGCTTTTTGTTCCTGCTGACCCAGGGCATCGCGGCACGAGGCGCCATCAACGGTGATGTCTTCGTCGTCAGCGCAATCGGAGGCGTGATCACCATCGTCACCGCCTTTGTCTTTTTCCCTATCGCAAAGATGTTGTTTGCCGCCTTCGTCACCGAAGATGGCGCCTATTCAATTTCGGTGTTCTTTTCAAAATTCTTCGATGACCGGCTTTGGGGATTGGGTTGTTTTTATGGGGCCAAGTGCGGCGCGGCCTGGAATTCCCTGTTCCTTGCCATCGTGGTCGGCTTCGTCACTACGATCCTGGGCCTGTGTTTCGCTTTGGTCGTGACGCGCTCGGGCTTCCGCTACAAGCGCGCTTTGCGGGCCCTGACCGTTCTGCCGATCATCACGCCGCCCTTTGTGATCGGCCTTGCCCTCATCCTGCTGTTTGGCCTTTCCGGGTCTGTTACCCGGTTCATTGCCGATCTGTTGGACACGCAACCAACACGGTGGCTGTACGGAATGCCCGGCATTTTGATCGCGCAGACGCTGGCGTTCACGCCCATTGCCTTTCTCGTTCTGATCGGTGTGGTGGAAGGCGTCTCTCCTTCGATGGAGGAAGCAGCCCAAACACTCCGCGCCAGCAGATGGCAGACGTTCAAGACGGTCTCCCTCCCCCTGATGCGCCCGGGTCTTGCCAATGCCTTTCTTCTAGGTTTCATCGAAAGCATGGCCGATTTCGGAAACCCGCTGGTGCTGGGCGGAAACTTCGACGTTCTGTCGACCGAGATCTTCTTCGCAATCGTAGGCGCTCAATACGATCAGGGTCGCGCTGCCGTTCTGGCCATAGTGCTTCTGTTTTTCACCTTGTCAGCCTTCTACGCGCAGCGGGTCTGGCTGGGCAAGAAAAGCTATACCACTGTAACCGGAAAAGGTGACGCAGGAGTGCACCCATTGATGCCGACCGGCCTGTCTGTCCCGGTGTTGGTTGTCGCGCTTGGCTGGGCGCTGTTCACCGTCATCGTTTATGCAATGATCGTATACGGCAGCGTGGTGGAGTTGTGGGGCGTCAACAATTCATTGACCCTTAAGCACTATGTGACCGCCTTTTCTGTGCGTTTCGAAGAAGAAGGCATTCGCTGGACCGGTGCCGCTTGGGACAGCTTCTGGACCACCATTACAATCGCCGCCATTGCCGCGCCGCTGACTGCAGCCGTAGGATTGGTAACGGCATATCTGCTGACCCGGCAAAGCTTTGCGGGCAAGAACGCTTTTGAGTTCGGAACCATGCTGTCATTCGCGATCCCCGGAACGGTAATCGGTGTCAGCTACATCCTTGCGTTTAACGTCCCTCCTATCGAAATCACAGGCACGGGCGTCATCCTCATTGTCAGCTTCATCTTCCGCAACATGCCGGTCGGCGTTCGCGCGGGCATTGCCAGCATGTCGCAGCTTGACCGTAGCCTGGACGAATCCTCGCTGACACTTGGGGCAAACTCGTGGCAAACGTTCCGGCGTATCATTCTGCCGTTGCTGCGCCCCGCGATACTGGCCGCGCTGGTCTACAGTTTCGTGCGCGCCATGACGGCGATCTCTGCCGTTATCTTTCTGGTCAGCGCGGAATATGACATGGCAACCAGCTATATTATCGGGCGGGTCGAAAACAACGACTATGGTCTTGCCATCGCCTATTCGACCACACTGATTATCGTGATGCTGTCGGCAGTTGCGCTTATGCAGTTGATTGTCGGGCGGACTCAGATCGGACGGCGAATGACCCAGTCGCGCACTAATGTTTAGGAGAGAATGACATGAGCCTGCAGTCCAAAGCCGCGCCGGTTCGGTTCGAATCCGTTACAAAAATGTTCGGCAAGGATGTGGTCGCCGTTGACAACATCAATCTGCATGTCGAGGCTGGCAAGCTGGTTACGCTGCTGGGTCCTTCCGGGTGCGGGAAAACCACGACCTTGCGCATGATCGCAGGGTTGGAAATGGCAAGCTCGGGCACGATTCTGATCGGTGACCGGGACGTGACCAAACTGCCTGCGACCGACCGCGACGTGTCGATGGTATTCCAATCCTACGCGCTTTTTCCACACATGAGTGTGTTGGAGAACGTTATGTACGGCCTGACATTTTCGGGCTTTGCGAAGGACGAAGCCCGAAGTCGCGCCCTGAACGGTCTGGAACTGGTTGGCCTCAAAGGGTTCGACAGTCGTCTTCCGTCCGAACTGTCCGGCGGTCAGCAACAGCGTGTCGCCGTCGCCCGGGCGCTGGTTCTTGAGCCTCAGGTGCTGCTGTTTGATGAGCCGCTGTCCAATCTCGACGCCAAGCTTCGTCGTCAGGTGCGCGAGGACATCCGGGCCATCCAGCAAGACCTTGGCCTGACTGTCGTCTACGTCACGCACGATCAGGAAGAGGCTCTGGCGGTTTCGGATGAGATCGTCGTGATGCGTAACGCGGCCATCGCTCAGATGGGCACCCCGCGCGAGCTATATGATGCGCCGAACGACCGTTTTGTCGCAGACTTCATAGGCGAGGCAAACCTGCTTGATTGCCAGATCGTTGGTACAGATGGTGACACCGCCACAATCGAAATCGAAGGCTACCGCCATACGCTGCCGCGCCGTGGTTTGACACCGGGTGGCGCCACCATCGCCGTCCGACCCTCGCGTCTGGTGATCGGCTCTGATCAGGGTATCCCCGCTACCGTGGCCAAGGCGACATATGTCGGCGTCCGGATGGAATACACGCTGACTGGCACTTTCGGTCAGGCCTTTGCTGTTCACGATGACGTCGACGCACCACTTGAGCCGGGCGCTGAGGTCAGGATGAGTTTTGCCGATAAGGGGCCAGTGCTACTGCCCGATTAGATGCCGAAACTTCTGATCATCACACATCCCGAGGTTTCAATTGATCCGGGCATCCCGATCACGGATTGGGGGCTGAGTGCCGTCGGCCGTGATCGTGCAAGAGTATTCGCCTTGAATGGTGTTCTTGCGAATGTCACCCAGATTTGGACCAGCAACGAGCAGAAGGCCCGCGAAACGGGCGAGATCCTTGCCGCCGCTCGAAACCTGCGCCCGAAACAACACGCGGGCCTTGGCGAAAACGACCGCAGTGCAACCGGATTCCTACCCAGGGAGGAGTTCGAAGCCGCCGCTGACGCATTTTTTGACCGACCGGAAACCAGCTATCGCGGTTGGGAAACAGCGATCGAAGCACAGGCCCGCATTCATCGGACAGTGACCGAGATCGTTAGTATGCACCGGGGCAAAGACCTGGCCATAGTCACTCATGGGGCGGTCGGAACACTATTATGGTGCGCACTTTCTGGTCGTTCAATTGACCGCCGTTACGATCAGCCTTCACAGGGTCATTTCTGGGTGGCAGATCTTTTGACACTCAAACCTCAGTCCGGGTGGGTCGCCTTTACCTAGAGGTCAAGAGCTCCACGCGTCCTCAGCGATCTCAAGCAAGGTCCCGAAGACATCTGGTGTGCCCACAATGACGCGCCCTCCGTCCCGGATCATTGCATCTGCGTCCTGATCTTCGATTGTGCCACCAGCCTCCGCGACCAGCAATTGCCCGGCCAGACAATCCCAGGCGTTCATATGCTCTTCCACATAACCCAGAAGTCTACCTGCGGCGACATAAGCAAGTGACAGCGCCCCGCTGGCGTTCCGGTGGAACATGGCCCCACGTTCGATCAGTTCTTCAACGACAGGCAGGACATGGCGTGTTTCGACCCGGTTCGAATATCCTACGGCTACGGTTCCATCCCGCAACGCCACTCCGGACGCGACGTGAATCCGCGTACCGTTCAAGGTTGCCCCCTCTCCGCGCGTTGCCACAAATGTCTCATCGACATTTGGTTCATGGATCACCCCGACCATCGTGCGCCCTTCAGCGACGCCGGCCAGAACAATGGTATAAGCCGGAATGCCGTTGACAAAATTCGTTGTCCCGTCGATGGGATCTATCACCCAATCGAAGCCACTTCTCCCTTCGGTCGCGCCATACTCTTCACCGAACACTCCATCCTCGGGCCAGAATTCCGCGATCCTCTGACGGATGAATGTCTCGACGTTCCTGTCCGCTTCGCTGACCCAGTCCTGAGCGCCCTTTTGGTCAACGACAAGATCGCCCCTGTCCGCAAAGTACTTTTTGGCGATTGCCCCGGCTTCTTTACAAACCGCAACAGCGAAATCCCGGCGTTCCGATAGTCGAAACATGGCCATTCCTTTTCCAGTTGAGAGACTGTTGCGCAAGGTCGGCAATGGCTGGCACGCTGTCAACACCCGTTGCCAGCCGGGCTATTGATTTTTTAGCGCGCGCAAAGAATATGTAAAGCTACGATAAGATCAAGGCGGACAGTATCCGCAGGCAGACTGGCATGACCAAAATAAAGAATATGGAAGAGTTCGCGGCCCTCAGCGGGATTTCGCGACCGACGGTATCCAAGTACTTTCACGACCCCGATAGTGTTCGCCCGACGACACGGGCCCGCATCGAAGAAGCGCTGGAACGGTTTGACTATCGCCCCAATATCTTTGCGGTGAACCAGAACCGGAAGCTGACCAAGAATATCGGCATTGTCGTTCCCTATCTGGCCGATCCGTTCTTTGCCGAAATCGCGCGTTATCTGGAACAAAGCTGTATCGCGGCCGGGTATCGCCCTTCCCTGTTCAGCTCTCATGGCGAACAGAAGCTGGAAAATGAAATCATGGACGGGCTGCAATCCCTGAAACCCGCCGGGGTTTTGCTGGCGCCATTGGGGCGGATTTCAGACCGTTCGGCAATCGAAAAGTTCTGCGCCAATGTGCCGACAGTTCTGTTTGACAGTAACCTTGATGGACTTGGCGCGGCATTCGTCGGGTCGGACAATTTCAGTTTTGTCTCGCAAACTGTGGAATACATGACGCGCACAGGCGAACCGCCCTCGTTCTTTGAAATGCGGACGCCTGCCAACCCGAACGCCAACAAAAGACGCAAGGCCTATGTTGAGGTCATGGAGCGTCTCGGGTTTGAGCCACATATCATCAAGGTCGACGGCACGGGCTGGGCGTTTGAAGAAATTGGCCACAGGGGTGCACTGAAGGTTCTGGAGGAGCGCATGTTGCCGAGCGACTCGGTGTTATGCAGCAATGACCGGCTGGCCATCGGCTTTCTTGCGGCCTGCTACGAACAGGGGATTCGGGTTGGTCGCAAGGATGATTGCGCGCTTCGCGTGGCCTCGAATGACGACCATCCTTTCGCAAAGTTTACGTGCCCATCCCTGACAACAGCCGCGCATGACTATGACAATGTTGCCGGGCGCAGCGTCGAGACGCTGTTCGAACTCATTGAAAGTGGCGGGAAATTTGAAACGAGGACAGAGACGCTGTTCCCTGCAAGGCTTGTTTTAAGGGATTCTGCTTAGTCGCAACTTTTTAACGCGCGTAAAGTTTTTATTGACGCCGCGACAATTTACGCTCTAACCTCTCTGCACGACATCCAAGCTCAGGGAGGACAGGGATGTATCTGAAGAACGCACTTCGTGCGGCGACTGCACTGACTTTCGTCGCCACGGCAGCAGCCCACGCGCAATCCATCACGATCGCTACAGTGAACAACGGCGACATGATCCGGATGCAGGGCTATACCGACAAATTCACCGAAGCGACCGGGATCGATGTGGAGTGGGTGACGCTCGAGGAAAACGTCCTGCGTCAGCGCGTGACCACCGACATCACCACCAAAGGCGGTCAGTTCGACATCATGACCATCGGCATGTACGAGACGCCGATCTGGGGTGCGAATGGTTGGCTGGTGCCGTTGGACGGAATGTCCGCGGAATATGACGTCGACGACATTCTGCCCGCGATGGCCGGTGGCCTGAGCCATGAAGGGACGCTTTATGCGGCGCCGTTCTATGGCGAAAGCTCGATGATCATGTATCGTACGGACCTGATGGAAAAGGCAGGTCTGGAAATGCCCGAGGCACCGACCTGGCAATTCATTCGCGAAGCGGCGGCGGCAATGACCGACCGCGACAACGACATCAACGGCATCTGCCTGCGCGGCAAGGCGGGTTGGGGTGAAGGCGGCGCCTTCATCACCGTGACCGGAAACTCATTCGGTGCGCGGTGGTTTGACGAAAACTGGAAACCTCAGTTCGATCAGCCTGAATGGAAAGAGGCCCTGACCTTCTTTGTCGATATGATGGGTGAGTCCGGCCCCGCTGGCTATGCCACCAACGGCTTCAACGAAAACCTGTCGCTGTTCCAGCAGGGCAAATGCGGCATGTGGATTGACGCAACGGTCGCCGCTTCTTTCGTGACCAACCCCGACGATTCCACAGTCGCCGACAAGGTGGGCTTCGCACTGGCGCCCAATTCGGAAGGCGTGGACAAACGCGCCAATTGGCTTTGGGCTTGGGCCCTTGCGATTCCGGCAGGCACTCAGCAGGAAGACGCTGCCAAACAGTTTATCGAATGGGCGACCTCGAAAGACTACATCGAGCTGGTGGCCGAAAATGAAGGCTGGGCCAATGTGCCTCCGGGCGCGCGGACGTCGCTTTATGAGAACGACAACTACAAGGCGGTCCCGTTCGCAAAAATGACGCTGGAATCGATCCTGATGGCCGACCCGCAGAATTGCTGCGCACAGCCGACGCCCTATACCGGCATCCAGTTTGTCGCGATCCCGGAATTTGCGGGTATCGCCACTCAGGTAAGCCAGGAGTTCTCGGCAGTCTATGCCGGGCAGCAGACAGTGGACGAGGCCCTTGCCAAAGCGCAGGCCTTCACGGCTGAAGAAATGGAAGCCGCAGGATACTGAGGCATCCCTCCCCGGTGGGTGGGCAATGTCCCACCCGCCACTCTGACTTCCACAATTCCCGTTTTTCTCGCAGGCTATACTTACGCCTGAACAGAGAGGTCTTGCATCATGGCTACTCAACACTCCCGATCCGTTGCGCGCCTGATGATGGCACCTGCCGTGGTCCTTCTGCTTGGCTGGATGCTCGTGCCTCTGACGATGACACTGTATTTTTCCTTCAAGAAGTATCTGCCGCTGCGCGGCGGTGATCTGGGCTGGGTTGGTTTCGACAACTATGTCCGGTTCGTCTCATCCAGTTCGTTCTGGCCCGCGGTGCAAGCAACGCTGGTTATTGTCGGCGGCGTTCTGGTGATCACGGTTATTCTGGGCATTCTATTGGCGATGTTGCTGGACCAGCCAATGTGGGGACAAGGCGTCGTTCGGATCCTCGTGATCGCACCGTTTTTTGTCATGCCCACTGTGTCCGCGCTGGTCTGGAAGAACATGTTCATGGACCCGGTCAATGGCTTGCTTGCCCACTTGTGGCGCTTTTTCGGGGCCGAACCAATTTCGTGGCTGTCCGAGGCGTCGATGACCTCGATCATCATGATCGTGTCGTGGCAGTGGCTGCCTTTTGCGACGCTGATCCTGCTGACCGCAATCCAGTCGCTGGACAGTGAACAACTGGAAGCGGCCGAGATGGACGGCGCGCCGGTGCTGAAGCGGTTCTATCACATCATCCTGCCGCACCTCAGCCGCGCGATTACCATCGTGATCCTGATCCAGACGATCTTCCTTCTGTCGATCTTCGCCGAAATCTTCGTGACCACCGGCGGCGCGTTCGGCACCCGCACACTCACCTACCTGATCTTCCAGCGCGTTTTGGAAAGCCAGAATGTCGGCCTCGGATCAGCCGGAGGTGTTTACGCCATCATCCTAGCCAACATCGTTGCGATCTTCCTGATGCGCATCGTTGGCAAGAACCTGGACGCGTGAGGAGGTAAGACCATGGCCCGCGCCGTCACAACCCGCCGCAAATCGCTGAACACTGCCCTTGCATGGGCCGTCGGTTTGCTGATCTTCTTCCCGATCCTCTGGACCATCCTGACAAGCTTCAAGACCGAGGCGCAGGCGATCGCCAGCCCGCCGCTGTTCCTGAATTTCGACTGGACGCTGGAGAACTACGCGATCGTACAGGAGCGCTCAGACTACATGCGGTTCCTGTGGAATTCGGTTATCATCGCGGGCGGATCAACCATTCTGGGCGTGATAATCGCAGTGCCCGCCGCCTGGGCCATGGCATTTGTCCCCTCGAAACGCACCAAGGACATTCTGCTGTGGATGCTGTCCACCAAGATGTTGCCTGCCGTTGGCGTGCTTTACCCGATCTACCTGCTGTTCATCCGGTTGGGTCTGCTGGACACGCGCGGGGGGCTGGTCGTGGTTCTGATGTTGATCAACCTGCCGATCATCGTCTGGATGCTCTACACCTATTTCCGCGAGATCCCGGGTGAAATTCTGGAAGCCGCGCGGATGGATGGCGCGACGCTGAAAGAGGAAATCCTCTATGTCCTCACGCCCATGGCCATCCCGGGCATCGCCTCGACGGTTCTGCTGAACTTCATCCTGGCTTGGAACGAGGCGTTCTGGACCCTCAACCTGACCGCCGTCGACGCGGCTCCGCTCACCGCGTTTATCGCCAGCTATTCCAGCCCCGAAGGCCTGTTCTTTGCCAAGCTCAGCGCGGCCTCGACCATGGCGATTGCACCAATCCTGATCCTTGGCTGGTTCAGCCAGAAACAACTTGTCCGCGGCCTGACCTTCGGCGCTGTGAAATAAGGAACACGACACATGGGACGTATTCAACTCAAGTCCGTGACCAAAAGCTTCGGCGACGTACAGGTCATCCCCCCGCTGGACCTGACCATCGAGGATGGTGAGTTCACCGTCTTCGTCGGTCCGTCGGGGTGTGGCAAGTCTACCCTATTACGCCTGATCGCGGGGTTGGAGGATATCACGTCGGGTTCCATCGATATTGACGGATCGGATGCCACCGATGTCCCACCTGCCAAGCGGGGGCTGGCGATGGTGTTCCAGTCCTACGCCTTGTACCCGCACATGACTGTACGAAAGAACATCGCCTTTCCCCTGCGCATGGCCAAGCTGGATCAGGCCGAGATCGACAAACGCGTCGAAGGCGCGGCAAGTGTTCTGAACCTGAGCGACTATCTGGACCGCCGCCCCGGGCAGTTATCCGGCGGGCAGCGCCAGCGCGTTGCCATTGGTCGCGCCATCGTACGCGAGCCGGCAGCGTTTCTGTTTGATGAACCCCTGTCGAATCTTGACGCCGCGTTGCGCGTCGGCATGCGGCTTGAGATCAGCGAACTGCACGAACGCCTAGCGACAACAATGATATACGTGACCCACGATCAGGTTGAAGCCATGACAATGGCCGACAAGATCGTCGTTCTTCAGGCCGGTGTGATCGAACAGGTCGGCACCCCGCTGGAACTGTATCGCACGCCCCGAAATCTGTTTGTGGCAGGGTTCATCGGTTCACCCAGGATGAACTTTATCGAAGGCCCAGAGGCCGCAAAACATGGCGCGCAAACCATCGGAATTCGCCCCGAACACATCGCCGTTTCCGAGACCGAAGGAGAATGGTCCGGTGTCGTCAGCGTCTCCGAACATTTGGGCTCGGACACCTTCTTTCACGTCCACGAAACCGGTCTGGCAGAAACAATCACGGTCCGAGCAGATGGCGAGGTCGGTTTCCGCCACGGCGACCGCATCCACCTGACGCCGCGTGCAGATGTGATCCACCGGTTTGACGCGCAAGGCCTGCGGATCGAATGACACGCCTGACAGGCAAAACCGCCCTGATCACCGGGGCCGCGCGTGGCATCGGGTTGGCCTTTGCCAAAGCCTATGTGGCAGAAGGCGCGCGGGTCGCAATCGCCGACATTGACAGCAAACGAGCGCAGGAGGCGGCCGGTGAAATCGGGGAAGCTGCCCTGGCCGTCGAGATGGACGTGACCCGCCAGAACAGCATAGATGACGCCGTCGCGCGAACAGCCGCACATTTCGGTCCGATCGACATTCTGATCAACAACGCGGCCATCTTCACTGCCGCACCAATCGTTGAGATTGAGCGTGCCGACTACAATCGTGTCTTTGACATCAATGTCGCTGGCACATTGTTCACGATGCAGGCCGTTGCGCGCCACATGATCGAACACGGGATCAAGGGCCGGATCATCAACATGGCATCGCAGGCTGGGCGAAGGGGCGAACCTTTGGTCGCTGTGTACTGTGCCAGCAAGGCCGCGATCATATCGCTGACTCAATCAGCCGGCCTGAACCTGATTTCCCATGGGATCAACGTGAATGCCATCGCCCCGGGCGTTGTCGACGGGGAACATTGGGACGGTGTGGATGCGTTTTTTGCAAAACACGAAGGCAAGGTCCCCGGTCAGAAAAAACGCGATGTGGCGGCCGCCGTTCCGTATGGCCGAATGGGCCGCGCCGAAGATCTGACCGGGATGGCGGTGTTTCTGGCCTCTGACGAGGCCAAGTACATCGTCGCTCAAACCTACAATGTAGATGGCGGAAACTGGATGAGCTGATGGACCCCATGGCGAACGCAAAACCTCCGGTTCGGGTGCGGCGCGACAGCCTTGAAGGCCTGCCGGCATCCGTCAGAACACCGGTTTATAATAGCGCGGACCTGAGACCGGGCATCGTTCATATAGGTTTGGGTAATTTTCATCGTGCGCATCAGGCCTGGTATATCCACAAGTTGATGCAGCAGGGTCAGGCATTGGACTGGGCGATTATCGGGGCGGGTGTGCGAAGCTACGACGCCGATATGCGAAAGAAACTGCTGGCGCAGGACTGCCTGACAACATTGATCGAACTGGACCCCGAGGGAATATCTGCCGAGGTGATCGGCCCTATGATCGACTACCTTCCGATTCAGGATGGCAACGCATCTCTGATCCGGAAGATGGCTAATCCGGCCATCCGGATCGTATCGCTGACCGTGACCGAAGGCGGGTATTTTCTGGACGCCAAGACCGGTGCGTTCAACCTGAACCACGATGATATTCGCCATGACGCGGCAAATCCCAACCAGCCCCGCACCGCTTTTGGCGCCATTGTTGCCGCGCTCGGGCAGCGCCGGGCGAACGGTCTGAAACCCTTTACCGCGCTCAGCTGCGATAACCTTCAGGGCAACGGTGCGATTTTGCGAAACTGTATCGTTGGATTGGCCCGTATGTCCGACCCCGATCTGGCCGATTGGATAGACCGGTATTGCGCGTTTCCGAACTCGATGGTGGACTGCATTGTGCCCGCGACGACGGAACAATTAATATCGCAATGCCGCAACCTCGGCATCGACGACCGTGCGCCGGTCTCGCATGAAAACTTTCGCCAGTGGGTGATCGAGGACGATTTTTGTGACGGGCGGCCGCCGCTGGATGAGGTTGGCGTGACGCTGACCCAAGATGTCCATAGTTACGAGACAATGAAACTGCGCATACTGAATGGCGGCCACCAATTGCTGGCAAATGCTGGGGAAATTCTGAATGTCCCCACGATTGCAGATTGCATGCAGGACCCCGACATCGTGTCGTTTTTCCGCAAAGTTCAGGCCGAAGAAATTCTTCCCCATGTCAAACCTGTCCCCGGAGCAACCGCGACTGAATATCTTGGATTGGTCGAGGGGCGTTTTTCGAATACCGCAATCCACGATTCGACGCGTCGGGTCGCGTTCGACGGATCATCACGCCATCCGGGGTTTTTGCTGCCCTCGATGCGCGATGCGCTTGCCACCGGTTCTTCCCTGAACGGGCTTGCGCTGTCCCAAGCTTTCTGGTGCCGGATGTGCACGGGGGTTCGCGAAGATGGATCCGAAATCGCCCCAAACGACCCTCACTGGGAGGACTTGAAAAAAACGGCGCTGGCCTCCAGGGCCAATCCGCAACTGTGGATCGAACAAAGCCAGTACTGTGGTGCGTTTGGCCGAGACACTCCCTTTGCCAACGATTTTGCCCGCTGGCTGACCGCGATCTGGCAGCGAGGTTGTCGGGCAGTGATAGCTGAGTATCTCGCTTCGAATTAATCTCCACACTTATCCGGCACCACAAAAAGGGTGCTCTCTCAAGCCAAATGGACTTAGAAAATAGAACCTGGCTTCGCTGTTTCCGGACGCTGAACAGGCCCCCCACTCCACCTCAGGCCAAGTTCGTCTGGCAAAGCCGTTCCGAATGTTCAACGACCAAATCGGCAAGCTCCGGCCGACACGAACCACAATTCGTTCCAGCTTGAAGGGCGTCTCCGATTTCATCCACATCAACCAGTTTTTCGTCGTGAATTGCGCGGATTATGCCTTTTGCCCGACGCCGAAACACGAACAGATCATCGGGCAAATGTTGGGACAAGCGCTGTGAACTGCTAATTGTGTCAATCTCTCAATACCCGCATATTGAATGCAGCCCCTGTTCAGACAAACCTGTTTACATAGTTCTCCAGGATTTCCTGATGTCCCGATTGCGGCCTCGGATTTATGTTCTCACGCAAAACGCGCGCAGCAATCTCTTCCAGACCGCTATCCAGAATCGTCGCCGCTGAAGGCGTGTTCCAGCCCGAGTAACGCTTCGACAGCTCAGCTTCCAAACCGCCATCTTCAATCATGGCGGCAGCGGCCTTCAAACCCCGGGCGCAGATATCCATACCGCCTACATGGGCAGCCACCAAATCTTTTGCATCAAAGGACTGGCGGCGGATTTTTGCGTCGAAATTTGTGCCTCCGGTGGTAAAGCCACCGGCCTTCAATATGTAATAATAAGCCAAGGCAACTTCCGGCGTGTTATTTGGGAACTGGTCTGTATCCCAACCCGACTGGTAGTCGTTGCGGTTCATATCGATCGAGCCCAGCATTCCCTCGGCTGCGGCCACTGCAATTTCATGCTCAAAGCTGTGCCCTGCAAGGATCGCATGCCCCTGCTCGAGGTTCAGCTTCACTTCAGACTCCAACCCGTACTTTCTGAGGAATCCGATGCAGGTTGCCGCGTCATAATCGTATTGGTGCTTGGACGGCTCCTGTGGTTTGGGTTCTACCAGAATGGCGCCTTTGAACCCGATCTTGTGTTTATACTCCACGACCATATTCAGAAACCGACCCATGTGGTCCAGTTCGGTTTTCATATCCGTGTTCAGCAGGGTCTCGTACCCTTCGCGCCCGCCCCATAGAACATAGTTTTCGCCACCGAGCTTGTGGGTCGCGTCCAGGCAGGATTTCACCGTTGCCGCCGCAAAGGCAAAAACGTCGGGATCGGGATTGGTGCTGGCGCCGGCCATCCAGCGGCGATGGCTGAACATATTGGCCGTGCCCCAAAGCAGTTTCGTCCCGGACACCTGCATCTTTTCGCCAATGTAATCCGTGATTTCTTCCAGAGTTCTCAGATTGTCGGCAAAATTTCCCTGTTCGGGCCGGATGTCAGCGTCGTGCCAGCAGAAGTAGGGCTGACCGAGCACTTCAAACATTTCGAAAGCAATATCTGCCTTCAAACGAGCCCGCCCCATATCATCCTGAGGATACCACGGGCGTTCAAAGGTAGGACCACCAAAGGGGTCTCCGCCCTCCCACGCGAATGAGTGCCACCAGGCGACTGCAAACCGCAGATGATCTTCCATGCGTTTGCCCATGACCATCTCGTCCGGATCATAGTGCCGGAAGGCCAGCGGGTTCGTGCTGCCTACGCCTTCAAACTGGATCCGCTCGATCCCTTCAAAAAATCCGCTTGGCATTTCTGCCCCCTACTCTGCTTTTTGTGCTGGCTGCTTGCCGAGAATGATCATCGACAGAAGGTCGTCATCGGTGACATCTGCGATATCGACCGTTCCAACCAGTTTCCCATTCTTCATGACCGAGGCGCGGTCACACAGCTCCATGACGGCATGAACATCGTGATCGATCAGGAAGATACCGATACCTTGCGCCTTCAACTGGTGGATCAGATCCGCCACCATCTGCGTTTCATGCGGCCCAAGAGCCGCTGTTGGCTCGTCCATAATCAGAATGCGTGCGTTGAAGTAGACGGCCCGGGCAATTGCCACGGATTGCCTTTGCCCCCCCGACAACGCGGAAACCGGGTCATTGAACTTCTGAAAATTGGGGTTCAGCTGCGCCATGATCTTGCGGCACTCGGCCTCCATGGCTGCATCGTTGACCAACCCGAAAGGCGTCGTCATCTCGCGCCCCAGGAAAAGGTTCGACGTTGCATCCAGATTGTCGGCCAAGGCGAGCGTTTGGTAGATCGTTTCGATGTTGTTCGCGCGGGCATCGCGGGGGTTTCCGATCTCGACACGTTTACCGTCGATCAAAATTTCGCCCTGATCCATTTGATAGGCACCGGACAGAACCTTGATCAAAGTGGATTTCCCGGCCCCGTTATGCCCGAGCAAACCAACCACCTCACCGGGATAGAGATCGACAGACACATGGTCGACGGCCTTGATCCCGCCGAAGGAGATCGAGATATCGCGCATCTCGACCAAGGGCGGCGCGCCGGTTCCACGGCCAGCATTGGTTGGTGTTTTCTGCGTGTCCTGAGCTTGCATCACTTTGCCCCCAGTCGCTTGCGGTAGACGATGTCGATATAGACGGCCAGTACAAGAACGCTACCGACCACGATGTTCTGAAACGGTGCATCGACGCCAACCATGGCCATGCCAGATTGCAGCGCTTGCATGATCAATGCGCCAAGGATCGCGCCGTATATGGTGCCGATGCCACCGGACAACGCGGTTCCACCGATGACGGCGGCGGCAATGACCCTCAGTTCATCCAGCGTGCCAATGTCGTTCGAATGGTTGGCCAGACGGGCCGAGGCGACCACGGCCGAAACAGCGCACAGAAAGCCCATCAGTGCAAAAATCTTCACGGTCAGCAGACGTGTATTGATGCCCGAAAGTTCTGCCGCATCCGGGTTGCCACCAGTGGCAAAGATGTAGCGCCCGAACCGGGTTTTTCGCGCCACGACCGTAAGTGTCACCGCCACGATGATCAGGATGAGGACAGAAATCGGTATGCCGTATCCGACGACCAGCCCTTCGGGCATCGTCTCTCCGCGCGCTTCGAACATGCGCTGCAATCGGCGCGTCGGAATGGCGTAGCTGTTGACGATGTAGACGTAGCCAAGGATGGCAATTGCGATTATCCCGGCCAGGGTGGCCTCGGCCCAAACAGGCTTAACGGGGAAGCCATGCGCGGCTTTTGCGCGACGGCCGCTCCACAAGGCCCAGATGGCGATCCCGGTGGCAAACAAGCCAAACAGCCAGCTTGTCGTTGCCCCCAAGGTTCCGTTGGTTCCGCCAAACATCAGGAACGTACTGTCCAGAGGACCAATGGTCTGGCCGCTGGTCAAATACCATGCCACGTTCCTCCAGACCAGAAACCCGCCTAGCGTGACGATGAAGGCCGGTATCGTCAGGTACCCGACCATCCAGCCGTGAAAAGCACCGATCAATGTGCCGACAAACAACCCCACGACTATGGTAATCGCCCAGGTTGCCGGGTTGTTCAAACCCATCCCGAGGACCTGTGGCAAAAGTTCGGTTTGCGTCATTGCCATCACGGCCGAAGTCGTTGCCAGCAAGGCGCCGACCGACAGATCAATGTGACGCGTAACGATGATGAACACCATCCCGCAGGCCATGATTGCCACCGAAACCGTCTGAATTGACAGGTTGAACAGGTTGCGAGGTGTCAGGAACCGCCCATCGGTGACGATGTTGAACCCGATGCACAGGATGACAAACGCGCCGATCATTCCCAAAAGCCGCATATCCAGTTCCAATTGCTGGAACAGGCTGGGTTTCGCTTTTTCAGGTACCGGCTGAGACGAAGTTTCGGTCATTTCCGATCTTTCATAGTCAGCAATAGTCCCCGGCCCCCAAAAAGGGCCAGGGACTTTAGGTTTTAGTTACAAGGAGCCGGGCCGTTTTCGACGCCCTGGCACAAGTCTTCCAGCGGAATCCATCCGGCATCCACCACGACAGTCAGGTTGTCTTTGGTGATCGGTACCGGCGCCAGGAAGACCGAGTTCATCGCAGTGCCACCCGGCGAAGTCCAGCTGACCGCGCCTTCAACATCTGCAGGACTTGTGCCACCGCTCAGCGCCAATGCGATTTCACCAGCCGCTTTACCCAATTCACGGGCATCTTTCCAAACCGAAACAGTTTGAGTGCCCAGTGCAACCCGGTTCAGCGCTGCGTGGTCGCCATCCTGTCCCGACACCGGAATGCCTTCCATGCCCTGTGCCGTCAGGGCCGCAACAACACCGCCTGCAGTTCCGTCATTCGAAGCGACAACCGCGTCCACCTTGTTTTCATTTGCGGTCAGGATCTGCTCCATGTTCCGCTGTGCGTTCGCAGGAAGCCAGCCATCCGTATAGGCTTCGCCGACAATTACGATGTCACCACTGTCGACGGCCGCTCCGATGATTTCTTGTTGGCCGCCCCGCAGGAAGTCAGCGTTTGGATCGGTCGGCGAACCTTTGATCATGACGTAGTTGCCCTTGGGCATGGCCGCAAAAACGGCCCGGGCCTGCATTCTGCCAACCTCGACGTTGTCAAAGGTCAGGTAAAACGCACGGTCGTCCTCGATAAGGCGGTCATAAGCAATGACCGGGATGCCTTCGTCAGCTGCCGCCTGAACCGCCGGTCCGATAGCCTGTGCGTCCTGCGCCAGAATGATAAGGGCGTCGACACCCTGGGCGATCAGGCTTTCGATATCCGAAAGCTGCTTTGCGGAAGACGATTGCGCATCTGCCGAAATGTACTCGGCGCCCCCTGCTTCCAGCGCCGATTTGATGGCCGCTTCGTCCGTCTTCCAACGCTCTTCCTGAAAGTTGGACCAGCTTACACCGACCACCGGCTCTGCGAATGCAACCGTGGCCAGCATAGTGGCCGCAGCTGAAAAGCTGAGAATTCGTTTCATGATTTCCTCCCATATGCCGAGCAATCGCTTCTCGATTCGCGGCTCTCACAATTTTGAATAGCATATTTATTTCAGTCGGTAAAATATTTACTCTATTAGACGAACTGAAATTCAAATAAGTTGAGCCAACGGTGAGATTCGCGAGGACAAGATGCTGAAAAGCAAAGCCTCTCCGGTTTCTTTGGAACAAAGAAATGCAACCCGGCTACGGGTGTTGGAGCACATCAGAACAAAAGGATCCGTCTCGCGGATCGATATCGCTTCGGCCCTGCAAACCAGCCCTGCGACGGTAACGGCGGCGACAGCAGATCTCATCTCGGCCGGATTGATCAAGGAAACCCAAAGTGAAGCGCAGCTGAAATCCGGGAAAAGAGGCAGACCAAGGGTTTTGCTGCAATTGGACGGTCAGTCTTACCTTGTGGCAGGGCTCAAGGTCGCGCGTCAGGTGATCTCGGTCATTCTGGTCGACTTCCAAGGCAATGAGGTGGCTTCACACAAGTATGCGCTGGAATCCGCCAGAATGTCGTCGACGGATTTTGTGCTGGCGATCCGCGAGGCACTCGAGGAGACCTGCGGAAAGATTGATGCCTCTATCGGCGACCTTGCTGGCGTCTCAATCGGGGTGGCTGGTCTCGTTGATGCCAGGGGAAACTTCGTGCACTGGTCATCTTCGATTGCCGAAAGAAACATCGATTTCAATCGCCTGCTGTCAAAAGAACTGTCCTGCCCTGCTTTCGTGGATAACGACGCGAACCTTGTTGCAAAGGCTGAACAGTTGTTCGGACTTGGCAAGGGGCTGAGCAACTTCCTTGTTGTCACGATCGAACATGGGGTCGGTCTGGGTATTGTTCTGGACGGAAAGCTATATCGAGGAGAGCGCGGCTGCGGAGCTGAGTTCGGGCACACCAAGGTACAGCTTGACGGCGCATCGTGCCAATGCGGTCAACGCGGATGTCTGGAAGCCTATGTCGGAGATTATGCCCTGATCCGTGAAATGACGGTTACAGGTCATTCCAATGAAATGCAGGCTGTTTCCGACATTCATGATCTTGCCGATTCTGGAGATGAAAGAGCGTCTTCCGTGTTGGCCCGTGCTGGTCAGATGTTTGGCCTTGGGGTTTCCAATCTGATCAACCTTTTTGACCCAGAATGCATTATCGTCTCGGGCACGCAAAAAAGCTTTGAGCATCTGTGTTCAAGCGAGGTTATGACCCGCATCCGAAGCGGCGTCGTGAATGTCGATGCGCCGCTGCCGGACATCAAAGTTCACCATTGGGGCGATTTGATGTGGGCCAAAGGCGCCGCAGCATACGGAATCGAACAGATTTCGATCCTAAAGGTCAAGGAACTCTCGGCAAATGCGTCCTGAGTTTGCTGCCCTCGTGGTTCTTGCCACCACTGCAAATGCCGGGCCGAACGTGCCCGAGTTCGTTGGCATCGAGGTGCCGGAACATATTTACGATGGCGGCTGGGAGCATTTTGTCGGCGGCGGTGTCGCCGTGTTCGATTGCAACGGAGATTCTTTGCCCGAACTGTTCGTGGCCGGCGGATCGAACCGGTCGCAACTGTTCCACAACACCTCGCAGGGCACGATTTCTTTTAAGGTCGAGACGCCTGATGAATTGTCCCTGACCGGCGTAACCGGCGCGTACCCGCTGGACATAGACAGCGACGGTCTGATGGATCTGGCGGTTTTGCGTGTTGGTCCGGACCTTCTTCTCAAAGGCCGCCCAAATTGTCGGTTCGGCCCTTTTGATAACCTTGGCTTCTTGTCGGAAGACCACTGGACCACAGGTTTTTCAGCCACTTGGGAAGATGGGCAGTCCTTGCCGACGCTGGCATTCGGGACTTATGTTGATCGGTTCGATCCCGACGGCCCTTTTGAAACTTGCGGACCTACCCTCCTCTACCGCCCCCATGGCAGCGGCTACCAGCAGCCGCTGCACCTTGAACCCGGCCACTGTTCGCTTTCAATTTTGTTTTCCGACTGGGCCCGGACCGGACGCGCGGACCTTCGCGTCAGCAATGACCGCCATTACTACGTCAGGGGTGGACAAGAGCAATTGTGGGCCATGGAAGCCGACCCGCGGTTGTATGATCTGGATGAAGGCTGGTTACCTTATTCGATCTGGGGAATGGGGATCGCATCAAGGGATCTGACCGGCGACGGCTTTCCCGAAGTTTATCTGACGTCCATGGGCGATCAGAAGCTTCAGGTTTTCGACCCAAGCGCCAACGGCCCGACCTGGCGCGATGCGACCTACGAAAAGGGAACAACAGCCCATAGACCGCATAGTGGCGGTGACGGAAGACCGTCGACCGGGTGGCACGCTCAATTTGGCGACGTCAACAACGATGGTAAGGACGACATCTTCGTTGCGAAAGGCAATGTCGAGCAAATGCCCGACGCCGCGCTGAACGATCCCAACAACCTGCTCATGCAAACCCCGGAAGGTCAGTTCGTCGAAGCCTCAGTCGATGCCGGGGTGGCGTCGATGGCAAAGTCTCGCGGTGCGGCCATGGCAGATCTGAACAATGACGGAAGATTGGATCTGGTGGTCGTCAACCGTGGTTCGACACTCGAAGTCAGCCAGAACATCTCGCAGGGTGGCAATTGGCTGTTGGTTGATCTTACTCAGGACCAATCTAATCGAGCCGCGATAGGAGGGTTTGTCGAACTCAGAACCTCGCAAGGTGTTCAGACCCGCGAAATAACAGTTGGCGGCGGTCATGCCGGAGGCATAGCCGGGTTCCATCATTTTGGCCTGGGGAATGAGGACCGCGCACAGATTCGTGTGATCTGGCCGGATGGAAAGAAAAGCAAGTGGCTGGAAACCCACGCCAACCAGATCTTCCGAATTCGGCGTTAGTTACTTGTCAATGGGCAGGCCGCTGGGGACCTGATCGGGCACACCGAGCCGCTCCGCCGGATGTTCAAGGCTTGCCAGAAAGCTCAGCAGCGCCTCAATCTCTTGATCTGTCAGGGTGATTTTCGGCAAGCTGGTACTTTCGGCAATCGCATCCACATTTTTCTGGTCCAGCATTGGATTTTGATCTTCGGAACCCGGGAAGTCTGGCAACCGGGCCATTTCAATCGAGTAGTTTTTCAAGGACGTCACCGGATCCAGATGGTGGCGCACCATGTCCTCAAGACGGGCAAAAGCTCCGTTATGTCCATACGGAGCAGTCAGTGTCACGTTACGCAGTGAGGGCGTTCGAAAAGCGAATGTATCCTCCGCGCGACCAGTCACGCGGAGACGCCCGTCGTCCCGATTGTGGCTCTCAAACCGCGCCGCTTTTCCGGGGCCGATTTGCGGCATCGCGATTGAATGAAACTGGTGATCCGTCTGGAACCAGCCCGAATGGCAACTGCTGCACTCAGCCTTACCGTAGAACAGGCTCATGCCGATTGTGGCCTTTTCCGACAACTCACCTTCACCTCTCATCGCGCGGTCGAACGGGCTGTTATCCGCGCGCCACTCGAACGCGATGAAATCCGCGATTGCGTTGGCAATATCCGTGAATGTGATCTCTTTGCCCGGCGTGATCTCATCGAACCTTTGCCGGTACTCCGGAACAGCCGCGACACGGGCTGCAATCAGATCCCATGCGCCGCCTGGTTGTGTCAAAAACCCAAGTCGCACCGCTTTGCTGACGTCATTCTCGGAATAATGACCTGCCATTTCGTCCGCCGACAAAACCGGGAACATGGCTTGTGCCGCCAGTGCCGACTGGAACCCGGGCCTCATATGCGTTCCCAGCGGCGTCCTGATGCCATTGACTTGGCTTGGGTCCGTCTCAAGCCGTCCGTCATGAAAGAACGTCGTGAATTCAATGGCTCCGAGGTTCCAAAGACCTGGCGAGTTTCTGGGAATTCTTTGTTCGGGCGTGTTCACGGCATCCAGCGTGCGATCCGTACCCAGCCCTATTCCCCCTTCCCCGATGCCAAGGGAAAGACCATCTGACGTACCCAGCCTGGGATGATGACAGGTCGCGCAACTGATGTTCTTGTTGCCCGACAAGATCGGGTCGTAGAAAAGAAACCGCCCCAACTCGACGCTGTCGAAACCAGGCTCAAGGAACTCCGGCCTCGGCCCAAGCTCTTGAGCACATATGCCACCGGCGCCCCACATGGACAGGCTGAAAACTGTGACTAGCGACTTAGCCCTCATGCCAACCCTCGGAGATCTCTAAGGCAAGCACCTGACGGTACGGGTTCTGAGGTGTACAGATAATCGACGGAAACGACGGGATATTTGGGGCGTTGGGGTATCCCGATGGCTCGATACAGAGACCAGACGAACCACGAGACGGTTTTGCCATCTTCGCCCCTGAATACACCTGCGCTCCAGGCTGGTCAGAATAGACTGTCAAAGCAAGACCAGAAAGTGCCGAAAATACCGCTACCGGAGCCTTTGGATCACGGTTTTGGTCGAAGCAAAAGTAGTGATCGATCCCTGCAGAAATACTTCCAATCGATTTTGACTCTTCAAAGTCCAACTCGTTTTCCGTGGTTGAACAGACCCGACCGGAAGGAATTCCTTGATGGTCGATTTCCAGATACCGGTTTGAGGCAAGTTTCAACCTGTGCGCGTCGACCCCGTATGAGCTTCCCAAGGTGTAGTAGTTGTGTTGCGTCAGACTGATGGGCGTAGGCCGGTCCGGATTGGCTGTGAACGAATAAATCAATCGCGGAAGCTGCAGCGAGATCCGGACTTCGAACCTAACCTCCCCCGGAAAGCCGCTTTCCCCGTCGCGTGAAAGATAGCTCAGCAAGACCTCGTTTGGCGCCATCTTCTTGAGATCCCAGAATTGACTGGAAAGTCCCTTCTCTCCACCATGAAGGGTGTTTTCACTTTCATTGGCGCTCAGTTCGAAACCAGTGCCTTCCAGATCAAAGCGCGCACCGCCAATCCGGTTCGCGACGCGTCCGACAATTGCACCCGTATAACTTGTATCTTTGAAGTACGCGGACAGGTCATTGAACCCCAGAATGAGCGGCCTGTCCTTGTACAACCACTCTTGCGTGATTGCGCCGTAATTCAGGACCGAGGCCCGCATTTCCCCATCCGTCAACACAGCTGTTTCGACCCGAGAGAGCTTTTCCGTGTCCGGTGTCATCTTGCCGCCAACGGCGCGAGCGCCTTGTAGTATTGCCGGTATCGCCCGTATTCGCTTTCATAAAGGTCGATCAGGTCACTACGCGGCTCTATAGTTTCCTCGATCTCCGGCGGCGTCATGACATCTGCCGGATTTGTGTTGTTGGCAGCACAGATGGCAAGGCGCGCGGCGCCCATGGCCGCTCCGAATTCGCTGCCTTTGGGCACGTCCAGCGGCACCTGCAAAACGGTGGCGAGTGTTTCCAACCAAAACCTCGACCGCGCGCCCCCTCCTACGGCCATCAGGCTGTTTGGTTCTGTTCCCGTACTTTTCAGGGCTTCAAGGCAATCTCTCATCGCAAATGCAACACCCTCCATCACCGCCCGGGTCAGATCGACAGGTTCGGATGCCACGTCCACGCCCAGAAATGCGCCCCGGATCTTGCTGTCGTTGTGCGGGGTTCGTTCGCCGGACAGGAAGGGAAGGAACGTAACCGACGAAGGCCCAGTCACCCCGTCAGGCAACGCCGCAACCAGTTCTTCCACTGGTTTACCGAGGTTCCGTGACAGCCAGTTCATGCTGTTTGTGGCCGACAGGATAACCCCCATTTGTATCCACTTGTCCGGGATAGCATGGCAAAAGCAGTGCACAGCAGTTTCAGGTGCGGGCGCATAGGTATCCCTGGCAACAAGCAAAACGCCGGAGGTTCCCAGTGAGACAAAGCCTGCACCGTCCCGAATGCTGCCGATACCGCAGGCTGATGCGGCGTTGTCCCCTGCTCCTCCGGCTACGACAACACGATCGGAAAGCCCCCACTCTTGCCGCAACTCGGCTTTCAACTCTCCACCAGGCTCACTGCCTTCAACCAAGCAAGGCATTTGGTCCGTGCGCATGTGGCAAGCGGCCAGCGCGGTTTCCGACCATTGCCGAGCGCCAACATCCAACCAGGAGGTCCCCGCACTGTCTGACACATCCGAGACATATTCGCCCGTCAGCCAGAATCGAAAATAGTCTTTTGGCAGCAGAACTTTAGCGGTCTTTGCGAATACCTCCGGCTCATGTGAGCGCACCCATTCCAATTTTGGCGCTGTGAACCCCGGGAACACGATATTCCCTGATATGGCGCGCATCTGCGGTGTCTGATCCAACATCCTCGCCTCATCAGCGGACCGTGTGTCGTTCCAAAGAATACATGGTCGCAATACATTGCCGGCTTTATCCAGAAGGGTGGCACCGTGCATATGTCCGCTAAGACCGATACCCAGCAGTTTTGCGAAGGCACTTTCGTTGCTGACGCGGATTTGCCTGACAACTTCTTGGCACGCATCAATCCAATCTGATGGGTTCTGTTCGGACCATCCAGACTTTGGCGTCGAAGTTGAAACGCTGACCTCGGCGCTGCTTACGACCAAACCGTTTTCATCTACCAAAATCCCTCTGAGACCAGATGTTCCCAAATCCAACCCAAGGTACATTCGACGCAAATCCCCATTTTTATTTTAGTTGATAAAATTAATTGAACCCGAGATCTTGTCAAGGCGCTGATCAAACCACTCCGTGTGGGGCGCGACATGAAGTCCCTTCTATCCCGCAGTTCCGCAAAAGAGGTGGTGCAGTACTGGCCCGAGCTGAACTCAACGGCCTACCCCAAGCGTCGCAGTTCCGCAAAATAGGTCAAGCCGTAAGCGACCGCTATTTCAGCCGGATTGTCGGGTGTTTTACGCGCGCAGTGCTCGCAGTCAGGGGCCGGTCAGAGAGGTCTTCCCGGTCTGCGCCATGGCAATGCTCAGTTCTTCGCTAAGCGCGTCCCACAATTGCTCCAAACCGGATTCACCCGCGGCCGCAATGGCATACTGCAGGATCCTTCCGACAAATACGTAGTCCGCCCCGACCGACAATGCCTTGAGAACATCTTCGCCTGACCGGATGCCGCTGTCGTAGAACACGGGAAAGTCTGGCCCAAGATCGGCACGGATCTTTGCCAGCATGTCAATCGGCGCAGGCGCAGAATCCAACTGCCGCGCGCCATGGCTTGAAACCTGGATGGCATCCACGCCTGCCGACATCAGGTTGCGGGCATCTTCGACGTCCAGCACGCCCTTGACGACCAGTTTTCCAGGCCAAAGGTCGCGCAATTGCACCAAAGTGTCCCATGTGGCACGCGCCCGGCTTTCGGTACGATCGAAGTCATAGCCTTCCATCTCGAAATTGGCCATCACAGGCTTGCCCTTCAGAAGGGTGTTCAATGACCAGTACGGGTGCAGTGCGAAGTCGATGAACTGGCGCGGGCCGATGCGGAACGGCATCTTGAACCCATGGCGCAATTCGCGCGGGCGACGGCCGACCTCGGGGACATCGACGGTCAGGACAAGGACGTCATACCCGGCCTGTTTCGCACGCTCGGCCAGTTTGAAAGATCCCGTCCCGTCTCCGCTGAAATACAACTGAAACCAGGCATTGCCTTCGGCCTCGGTAATGATCTCTTCCATCGGCGTCGAGGCCACGGTCGATACGACATGTGGCACGCTGTAGCGCGCCGCAAGCCTCGCAAGCATCAAATCAGCGCCCGGGGCGGCAAGGTTGCACATCCCCATGGGGGCGATACCGAAGGGCCTGTCTGCCTCGACATCAAAGACCCGAGACGCCATCGACCGTTGACTGACATCGCGCAGGATACGGGGTCGCAAGGTTATGGCGTCCAATGCGGCACGGTTGCGCGCCGCGCCGGTTTCGGCCCCGGCGGAGCCGTCGATATAATCGAACACCATCCACGGCAGACGCCGCCGAGCCAGACGGCGGGCGTCTTCGGCGCTATGGATGGTGCCTGCGGCCATCAGGCCTGTACGGCCTTCATGAAGCGGTCGCGGATGACGACCGGGTCCATCGTGATCGGCGGCATCTTGGCATTTCCGCTTTCGCATTTGCTGACGATGATGGTCATCTGTTTGACATCCAGTGCCTCTTGCAGCACACGGCCCGTGTCCTGGGCGGCACATTCGATCACCCGCTCGCACCCGGCGGCCTCGGCCATTTTCGTCAGGGACGTTTTCTGCCCGGCATAGGTTGGCTGATCCCCGGTCGACCCGTATGAGCCATTGTCCACGATCAGCAGGATATAGTTGTCGGCCACGTTGTTGGCGATGGTCGGCAAAGTACCAAGATTGGTCAGGATCGAGCCGTCACCATCGATGACGATCACCGGCTTCGGCTGCGACAGGGCGAGCCCCAGACCGATGCTCGAGGCCAGTCCCATGGTGCCCAGCATGTAGAAGTTGGTCGGCTGATCGTCGATGGCGTGCAGTTCCTGGCTGGGGATGCCGATATTGCAGACAACCAGCTGATCACGCAGGATCGGGGCGATTTCCTTCAGGATTTCAGAGCGGATCATTGGTCGCCGTAGCCTCCCCAGAAGTTGGCGTCGGTCAGGATGGCGACCGGCTTGTTGCACATGAAGGTATATTTCAGGATCGCGTCCAGTTCCTCGACATCCGACTGATGGTGGAAATGATAGGTCGGGATATTGAGCTGGGCCAACAGTGCCTTGGTGTGCACCGCCATCTCGACCTGACAGGCGATGGGTTCGCGCAACTCACCGCGATACGAGATCAGCATGGGCAGTGGCATCCGGTAGTACTGGATCAGGGTGGCCAACGTGTTGATCGTAACGCCGATGGCGGTGTTCTGCATGATAATCGCAGGGCGCTTGCCGCCCATCCATGCCCCGGCGCACAGGCCCATGCCTTCGTCTTCCTTGTTCGAAGGTATGTGATAGATGCCGTCGCGCTGGTCGATTTCTTCGATCACGCCCGCCAATTGCTTGCAAGGGACGGTGGTTACGAACGAAACATCGTTCGCAACCAGGTCGTCTGTTATCTTTTTGTCTATGTCCATATCCGGGATATCAGTCCTGTCTGTGGCGCATAACGCGCGGTTGGATGTGTCAGTATCTGGGTTCAGGCGGTGCGGCAGACATGCACCGCGCACGGAGCATGGCGAACAACGCGGGCTGCCGTTGTGCCCAGAAAATAGTCGCTGAGGCCGGGCTTGTGAGAACCAACGACAATGCAGTCCGCGCCGTGTTTTTCCGCGTATTCGACGATGCCGCGATACGAACGGCCCTTCACGATCTCGGCTGTTACGTTGTCATGGTCTGACGTTTTCTGGGCCAGCTGGCGGCGGGCCGTTTCAAACCCTTCGCGCACGACGTCTTCGTCCAAATAAGTGCCGACTGAGCCATGCGGCGCTTCGTAGACGTGCAGAGCAATGATCTGCCCACCCGGATTGCATAATGTCGTGGCGGCCCTGAGGGTGGTGCCGGAAACTCCGTGATCCAGGGCCATGGGAACCAGGACTTTGTCATACATGGGTTCTCTCCGTTTTATCGCAGGCGTTCAGGCCCACGGGTCGAGGATAATCTTGGGCGCAGCCACCGAACCGGACCGCAGGTCGTGAAAGGCGGCAGCGCCGTCAGACAACGGGCGCAATTCGGGCCAGTCGAGCGGGCCCAGGCGACCTTCAAAAATTGCCTGTGCGGTGTCACGGAAATCCTGCGCGGTATAGGTATAAGTGCCGATGAATGTGATTTCCTGCAAGGTCATGCGGCGGATATCCAGACCGCCTGCATCCTCACCCAGACCGACATGCGTAATTACTCCGCCCGGCATTGCAATCGCCGAGGCTGCGGCACGGGTGGCAGCATACCCCACCGCATCCACCACCAGCGGCACCATGCCCTGAAACGCGTCGATTGTCTGTTGGCCGCAGCGCTCTGTCAGAAAGGCACGGCGGGCGGCGTTGGGTTCCTGTATCGTCACATCATCCACACCTATGGCGCGAAACGCCAAGGCAGCCGCCAGCCCGATCGCGCCGCCGCCGATGACAAGCGCGCGGCGTTCCATCTGTGGATTCAGCGCTTCGAGTGCAAGTCGGGCGGCATGCCAGCTTACGGCCAGCGGTTCACTCAGCGCCGCCTTTTCCAGCGGCACGTCATCCGGCACCGTTACCAGATTGCGCTCGGGGATTGCCACGAACTGCGCAAAGGCCCCCTCGCGCGGGGGCATTGAAATGATCTCGCGGCGGGCGCAGAGGTTTTCGCGCCCGGACACACAGGCGGCACACTCTTCACAGGTGACCAACGGATTGATCGCTACCCGTTGACCATCACGCGGCCCGCCGACGATTACTCCAGCCGCCTCGTGCCCCAATATGAGCGGCGCAGGACGCCGGGCGTCATGACCCATATAGGCATGCATGTCGGACCCGCAGATGCCCGAGGCATGGATGCGGATCAGGTGTTCGCCTGCCTGGGCCGCAGCCATCGGCACATCGCGAAAGCCAAGCTTCTCAACCCCTTCATAGACAAGCGCTTTCATTTTGCCGTGAACCCTCCATCAACCATCAGGACTTGCCCGGTGACATAACCCGACGCTTCGGAACACAGAAACAACAGCGGTCCGTCGATATCCTCAAGCCGGCCATTGCGGCCGATACAGGTTTGCGCCGCATTGCCCGCAGCGCGCGCCTTGTCGCTGAACACGGCCTGAGTCAGCTCGGTCGGGAAGAACCCGGGCCCGATCGCGTTGGCGGTGATGCCGTAGGGCGACCAGGCTTCTGCCATGGCGCGGGTCATCTGACCGACCCCGCCCTTGCTGGCTCCGTAGGCGATGCCACCGGGAAAAGCCCGAAAGGTCTGGAGCGACGCGAAATTGACGATCCGCCCCCACCCCCGTTCCTTCATCGCAGGCACAAATGCCTGGCTGATAAAGAAGGGCGCTGAAAGGTTCAAAGCCAGCGTCTGGTCCCAATCCGCAATCGTCACTTCGTCCGCTGGCTGTCGTGTATTGATCCCGGCCGCATGTACCAGAATATCCGGCATTCCGAAGGGGGCTGAAATCGCTTCTGCCAGCGCCTTCAGCCCGCTGCGGTCCGCCACATCCGCCACCACATGGGCAGCGCCAGCCCCGATTTCCGCACACAGACCTTCCAATGCCTCGGTACGCCGTGCGACCGCCACAACCTGCGCTCCGGCGGCAGCGAGCGTCACTGCTGCTTGCCGACCCAAACCGGAACTGGCGCCGGTGACACAGGCAGTTCGGCCTGACAGATCAAACAGAGCACGCGGGTCAGCCATTTGCGGTCAGATCAAAGACTTCGTCCGGGAAGTACTTGGCCAACCGGACGTCGGCGGCACGCGCGTGCCCCTCCATCCCTTCCAGCCGGGCAATCCGCGCGGTGGCCTCGGCCACTGGTTTCGAACCCTCGCGAGTTGCGCGCTGCCAGGTGACGATCTTCATGTATTTGTGAACCGACAGCCCGCCAGTATAGCTTGCCGCGCGCGAAGTCGGCAGCACATGGTTGGTCCCTGCGGCCTTGTCGCCGTAGGAAACTGTAGTCTCTTCACCCAGGAACAATGAGCCGTAGCAGGTCAGCCGCTCAAGCCACCAATCCAGATCCGCGGCCTGCACTGTCAGATGCTCGGGCGCGTATTCGTCGGAACAGGCGGCCATGTCCTCTCGATCCGCACAAAGGATCACCTCGGCATAGTCACGCCAGGCCGCTGCGGCGTTCTCGCGGTTCACCTCGGGCAGGTCGTTGATGTAATCCGGTACCAGCCGCATCACGTCTTCCGCCAGGGCGCGGTTGTCGGTAACCAGCCAGACCGGAGAGTTGTAGCCATGCTCTGCCTGGCTCACCAGATCGGTAGCGACGATGTGGGCGTCCGCTGTGCCGTCAGCCAGGATCAGGCTGTCTGTCGGGCCTGCGATCATGTCGATGCCAACGCGACCAAACAGGATGCGCTTGGCCTCGGCAACAAACTGATTTCCAGGGCCCACCAGGATGTTTGCCTTGGGCAAGCCAAACAGACCGAATGTCATTGCCGCAACACCCTGAACACCACCCATTGCCATGATTTTATCCGCACCGCAGATGTGGGCGGCATAGATGATGGCCGGGGCCACGCCTACGCCGGGGCGTGGCGGCGAACAGGCGGTGATATGCTTGCACCCTGCCACCTTGGCGGTGGTCACGGTCATGATGGCGCTGGCAATATGGCTGTAGCGCCCGCCCGGCACGTAGCATCCGGCCGCGTCCACCGGGATCGCCTTTTGCCCGGTCACGAAACCGGGGGAGATTTCCATTTCCACGTCATGCACGGTGCCTTTTTGCAGTTGGGCAAAGCGGCGAACATTGTCGTGGGAAAACCGAATATCGGCCTTCAGTTTCTCCGGGACCAGTGCACAAGCCGCTTCGATCTCTTCCGGCGTCAGCAGCACGTTGCCCTCGTACTGGTCAAACTTTGCGGCATATTCCAGAGCCTTGGCATCGCCTCCAGTCTCAATGTCGTCGAGGATGCCCTGCACGATCTTATGAGTTTCAGACGCGTCCGACTTAGGGGTCAGGGTAGCCTTTTTCAGGTATTCACGGGTCATTTCCAGGGGGTCCTACTTGTAGATATCAGGAAGCAAAGTGGTCGAGATCGGCGGGAAATAGGCGATCAGCAGCACGACGATCAGCATTGTCAGAACAAAGGGCACGGCACGGGCAGCGATCTTCAGGATCGACTCGCCGGTAATTCCGGAGACGACAAAGAGGTTCAGCCCCAGGGGCGGTGTGATGAAGCCAACGCCCAGCGCGGTGATCATCATGATGCAGAACTGGATCTCGTTCATGCCGATGTTGTCGGCCAGGGGTTTCAGGATTGGCGCCAGGATCACGATGTTGGGCGTCGTCTCCATAACGCAGCCCGCTGCGATCAGGATGCAGATCATCAACAGGATCAGCATGGCCGGATCATCGGTCAGCCCGGTTACGGCCGTGACAAAGCCCTGCGGCACGCCCATGATTGCCAGCGCCTCGGCCAGCGGGGCTGAAAATGCGATGATCGGCAGGATCACCCCGTTCACTTTGGCAGAGCTGACAAGCATCGCCGGAAAGTCCGACAGCTTCAGGGTGCCCAGTATGAAACCCATCACGATGGTTACGACCACCGCCGTTGCACCGGCTTCGGTCGGGGTCAGACGGCCCGAGAAGATGCCGTAGAAAATGATTCCCGGCACGATGAAGGCATACCAGCCGGATTTTAACGATTGACCCAGATTGCCCATCCACTCGCCCAGCCCCATATTGCCGCCGGTCTCATAGGTATAAAGGCGGTTCATGATGATGTTGGTGATCAGGATCGACACCAGGATCGCCAGTCCGGGGATAAGTGCCGCCAGGAACAGGGTTGAGGCTGAGATGCCCAGCACGAGGCCGATAATGATGTATGCGATTGAAGGTGGGATAAGGATGCCGGTACAGGCCCCGGCTGCCACCAGGGCGCAGGCATAGGGTCGGGGGTAACCGCTTTCGACAAGCCGCGCGATTGTCATCCGCCCCACGGCAGCGGCACCCGCCGCGTCCGAGCCCGAGATCGCCGCAAACATCCCGCAGACCAGAACGGTCGCTGATCCGAAACCGCCGCGCGTCCAGCAGGTCAGCGCCTCGGCCACATCCAGAAATTTCTTACTGAGGCCGGTTCGCACAAGCACATCGCCGGTCAGGATGAACAGCGGCACAGCTGTCAGTGCAAATGCGTCGATACCGGTGAACAGGCTTTCACCGATGGCGCTCAGCGGCAGGTCGCCCGACATAATCAGCATGACAATCGCCGCGGTGCCAATGGCGGCCCAGACCGGCACCGCCAAAGCGATCAGGCCCACGAACAGGATCACCGGCAGGTAAAAATCCCATCCAAGCTCAACAGTCTGATTGAGGGAGTTCCAGAGCATTCGAGTTCTCCTCAGTCAAACAGCTTGTCGCCTTCGAAGACGGGCGTGCCGTCACGAAGGGATTTCAGGTCGCGCAAAAGGGATTGGATCAGCCGCCATATCATCAGCGCAAATCCGGTCGGCACAGCCATCAGGAACCAGACCTTGGAGACCCGCAACCCGTCCGTGACCGAACCGAACTTGGCCGAGACATGAACCGCCTCATACGACCAGTAGAGCGCGATAACGGCCACCACGAACATCACCAAATCGCCGAAGATGTACAAAGCCGCCTTAGGGCGTGGCCCCAGGTAATGCATGATCACGTCGATGCGGATATGGGCGCGTTCCTTGACGGCCGCCGCCGCGCCGATCCAGGCGAGATAAATGAATGAGTAGCGGACGATCTCTTCGCCCCAGATCGAGGAGAAGGCGAACACTTCCCGCCGCAACACCTCGATCGCCATGGTGATGACAAGCATCACGTAGAACACCAGTAGCAGCCAGCGCTCGGCGTCTCGGTCGATTTTTTGCAATATGGTCATTTCCGGCCCCGGTCCCTGGCAACATTAGACCTGCCGGTCCGCTTGGACCGCCGCCATCAGGTTGCACGTGGTAAAACGGGCGAGAGAGGTCAGCCCCCTCGCCCGTCGGATCTTATGCGTCGTGGACGTAGTACTTGCCCTGCGTTCCAGCCGCCTCGACCAGTTTCTCGAAATTGTCCATCGAGCCAGCAAGTTCGGTTTTGAACGGATCCCATTCCGAACGCTGGTAACCACCGGCATCCTTCCACTCGGCCAGTTGATCATCGGACAGCGAATGGAATTGCACGCCTGCCTTGTTCAGTTCCGCCATGGCATAGGCCCGCGCCGACGGTACTTTGGACAGGTTCTGGTGGCTGGTCATTTCCGACCCCCACATGATGCCCTCCTGCACATCGGATGGCAGCGAGTTGAACCATTCCAGATTACAGGAATAGACCTGACTGTCCGGCACGGCCTGCGTGAAGGTGACGTTGCTGAGAATGTCTTTGAAGCCAAAGACATACAACGCGCCGACGGACGGATCCAGCGCATCGGCCACGCCCTGTTTGATCGCCGATGGCGTCTCGCCCCATGCGACAGGTGTCGGGTTGGCACCGACCATCCGATAGTATTGCTGCAGCATCTTCGAGCCGGGCACGCGGAATTTCACACCGCTCATGTCCGACGGGGTAAGAATGGCGTTTCCGCCCTGACGCACCGCGACAACCCTTGGATCAATCACAACGTAGAACAGGGCCTTGAATCCGGCGGCTTCGACCTTGGGATGCACTTCGTTCTTCCAAGTGTCGGAATGCACCAGATTGGTGAACCGCTGGTTCGAGCCGCACAGATACGGCATGTTGATCAGATCGACGGTCGAGGCAAAAGGCGCAAAGTTCGACAGCGAATGCTGTGCTGCCTGAATTGTGCCGCCCTGCACCTTCTGAACCAGCGCGCCTCCCGCACCCAACTGCCCACCGGGGGCCAGCTTGACGTAGATCTTGCCGTTGGTCGCGTTCTGGATGTTTTCCTTCAGATCCAGTTGCATGATCGGATAACTACGCGACGCGCCCAGCACGTAAGCCGTAGCGACGGTCATCACATGCTCGGCTGCATTCTCGCGCTCTTTCTCTTCTTTGGCGGTTTGCGCTGCGGCCTCCGAAGACCACAATACGCCGCCAGCTCCGGCCACCACCGCCGCTGTGAACGAGCCGGTTGAAGCCAGCTTCAGAAAATTCCGGCGCTCAGCAGATTTGAGGCCATCCTTGCCATTCGTCATTTTCTTCCTCCCATTGAATCCGTCAGCTGCCGTTGTTGTTTTCTTGGTCAGCCTCTCGCTTGAGAATGGCCGCCACGAACAGGATCGAGGCAGCAAACAGAACCAGCATCTCACCGACATCCCCCAGGAATCCGCCACCTCCAAATGCGCCCAGCGCCACATTTGTGAAAAATACGGCAAAGACGACAGCGGCAGCCCAAAGGAACATCGCAAAACCCCGGATTGTTTTCTCAACTCTATTTGTAAGCGCTTACATTAATAATGCAAGCGCTTACATCAGCAGATGGCAAGACCGGTTTTTTGTGGTATGACGGTGCCAAAGCAACAGCAGGCTCCGCATGGGAAAAACCCGTTCAGCTCCGACACTTAACGACGTTGCAAAGGCGGCAGGCGTTTCGACCGCCACTGTGTCGCGATGCCTGAATTCGCCGGAACAGGTAATCGAGCAAACCCGGCATCGGGTCATGCAAGCGGTCGAATCGTTGGGCTATACGCCGAATTTTGCAGCCCGTGTTATGGCTGCGAATCGCAGCTTCACCATCGGTGCGATTATTCCCACAATGGACAACGCAATCTTCGCCCGCGGATTGCAGGAGTTTCAGGACCAGCTTCGTGAAAGCGGATATACCCTTCTGGTATCCAGTTCCGCTTACGACCCCGAGGTGGAGAGAGAGCAGATCCGCACGCTTGTCGCCCGCGGTGCGGACGGGTTGCTTCTTATCGGACATGAGCGTGACGCAGACATTTATGAGTATCTGGAGCGCCACCAGGTTCCATCACTTGTTGCCTGGTCCTATGAGCCGGACGTCAAGCGGCCGTCCGTCGGTTTCAGCAACAAGGATGCTATGGGGGAACTGGCGCGAACCGTGATTGCAGCAGGCCACCGGCGGATCGCCATGATTTCGGGCAAGACAAAAGGAAACGATCGGGCGCAAAACCGCGTCGAAGGTGTCAGGCAGGCTATGTCACAGAGCAACCTCGACGCCGATGCCTTGACCTTGATCGAAACCACTTACGAAATTGACAAGGGCGCTGAAGCCTTTCGGCAACTGATGGCCCTCACCCCAAGGCCAACAGTGGTCATGTGCGGCAACGATGTTCTGGCCGCAGGTGCACTGTGCGAGGCCCGACGACTTGGAATACAGGTGCCGGAACAAGTTTCGGTAACGGGTTTCGATGACATAGAATTGGCCGAGATCGTCAGCCCGGCCTTGACGACCGTACATGTTCCCCACCGGGAAATGGGTCGCAAGGCCGCGCGTGAATTGACTGCAATGGTTGAGGGCAAATCGGAAGGCCATTCAATCTGCATCAATACAAGGCTGGTCAGCCGACATTCGCTGGCAGAACCCGACTGCCACACATCGCAATAGACGCGTAGGGTTTGCATCCTCCGTTTTCGCCCCAGTGAAGTCAGACATTTGCGGATAGCCAACTGCCCGACCAAAGCGCACTGCATCCAACGCACGGTCGACAACCTTCGCAGCAACGTTAACTTGACCGGCAGTGATGGGCGTAACCTGTCGCAGCTGTTCGGTCTGGGTCTGCATTCAGAGAGCTTTGCCTGCGCTGGCTTTAACTCACCACCCTAACACCCCAAAATAGATAAGAAATAATCGCTGTAATCTTCGTGCCTTATTCTGGCAATCGTGGTCCACTGTCTTGCCATCTATACCGTCCGAACTCTGGCGAGTTTCTGGATGGTCGAGCGCAAAGCCTCATGCCGGACCAGTGCAAGGCCTTTAGGGATCAGTGCGGACGCTCGGTCAAAAAGGCCGGCTCGCCGCAATGCGGATGAAGCAGACTTAGAGAGTGAAGCATTGAGTGGCGCCTTTGATGTCGTGCATCAATTGTGTGGATGCGCAGCTTTAGTCCAATCAAATGCCGAGTGCTTGCAGGTCAAACGGCAGAAGGAACTCCTCGCTTTTCGTATTTCGGATCAGGAGTTGGTCTTTCCCGGTCTCAATGGCGCTCACCCCACCCCCATCACGCCAACGAAACGCGCCGACGACATGACTAATCTCAACTTGGCCGTCGGGATCCAGTTGAATGACTCCACGACCTTTGGGAAAACCGTTTTCATCAGCGCCCAGAACGGTCGACGCGGCCCCTTCCTCGACCCCAAGGCAGGCAAAGTGCCTACCCGACCACGGAGCATAGTAACGACCTCCGTTGGAATGCCACAACATTGTCATCGGCAAAGCCTGTGCCGATTTGAGTGACAGGAAAATGTCACCTTCCTCAGGGCGAAAAACCGCAGTCCACCCCAATTCCGCTTCAGGGGGCTCCAGCCCAACGACAAAATCTTCGCTTTTTGAAGACCATGGATAGTGTGACAGGTCCAATTCGTCTTCCATACCGGGGAAAGACGTCAAAGTATCACCGTCAGCCGGGTATTTTAGCGCTGAATGGCCCAATGACGGATCAACTTCCAGCGGGGTCTCAGGTGTTCTCCAACACTGCTTTCGAGAGGTTTGAATGATCCCGCCATTTGGCAAAGATACGTTCGCGTGATTGGCTACCGGCACCAACCCGTCGCCACCAATGAACGTATGACGCTGATAGACAAATGGATGCCCCGGGCGCAGTGTGATCTCTTTCTGCAGCCTTGCCCCATAGACCGTTTTTTCGAGCTCGGCTCGCAAGTAGTTTTCGGACTTTTTCTTCAATACCCAGCGTGAATTGGGCGGCCATCCATGCAGCGGCGACGCGCCCTCGGTTGCCCCGAAAGGCGCGCAGAAAAAATCACCACCGAGCTTTTCCAAATGAGGCGCAATACCCTCAGGCATGGCTTCGCCCGTTCCGACCCAAGGTGCGCGATGCAGCGGCGAGATCTCGGTACCGCCGTCATTTACGCAAAAGCTCTCGATCAACCCCAACTGCAAATCGAAGGAAAGCCGGATACCAGTAGCGGACAGGTTGATCACAATTGATACCTCACCCAAAACATCATTCCACCAGAACCATCACACGACTATTTCCGACTTTGGTTTCGTAGGTACGAAGGTCTTTACATGCAGGCGCTCGTAGAGCTTTGCCCGAACGGTAGTCGAATAGCCCGTTGTGCTTGGGGCACTCGATCTCATAATCCATCACCAGGCCGTCCGATAAGTGCACCTGTTCGTGTGTACAGAGACCATCAGTGCAGTAGAACTCATTATCCTGACTACGGAAAATTGCGTATGTACGGCCCTCGTGATCCCAACGAATGACGTCCTCTTCGTCAACATCGTATACGGCGCACGCGTCGACCCAAGGCACTACACTCTCTCCCGGTCGCTGCTTGCAGTTTCCGTTTTTCGCTCGGGAACAGCCGTGTGCAAATGCTCTCGATAAGGTCGCGCCGTCGTTGGAAGTGTTTTTCGAATTGCATAGTTCGGATCAATGCGTTGCTTCATGACGGAACCCATCATTTCTTTGTAGCCATCCCAAATCGAGGTGTTCGGGGGTGGCAGGTCATCCTTGATCAACTCATGAAGCGCTGGAAGTGAGTAATATGGCACCATAGGGAACATATGATGTTCGATGTGGTAGTTCATGTTCCAGTAAACCCAACGGCTGATTGGGTTCATGTAGAGCGTTCGGGAATTCAACCGGTGATCAAGAACATTCTCGGCCAATCCTCCATGCTGAAGCAGCCCCGTCATAACAAAATGCCAGCATCCATAGACCCGGGGGCCGCCGATCAGGAGTATCGGGATCAGGGACTTCCAAGCTGCCCCAGAGACAAACAATACCAATGAAACCAATAAAACAGCGGCGTAGATTGCGACGTGAACCCGTGCCCAGAATACTGCTTTCGGCCACTGGCTTTCCGGAATGTAGTCCCGCTCGTCCTGCGACAGGTTCCCCATAGCATTTCGCATCAGAACTTTGAGCGAAGTCCAGGTCTCAACAATCCCTACAAATGCAAGCGTCTTAAGGATCAGGTTGATCGGATGCATCCACGCTATTTCGGGATCGCGGCCAACAATAAGTGTTTCGGTGTGATGCCGCGCGTGGCTCCAGCGCCAATTGACCGGGTTTCGCATGATCTGGAAGGACGCGATGTGGTACACGACATCGTTCATCCACCGGGTTCGAAACGCTGTTCCGTGACCACACTCGTGCCAACGGCTGTCGCAGGCAGAACCGTACACAACCCCGTAAGCAAACCAGAAAGGCACGCAAAGCCAGCTACCCCAAAAGTAAAGCCCGCCAGCCGCAAACACAAAATGCAAGGCGATCCAGATCACTGTGTCACGTATGGCAGGCGCATCCCGACGCTTCATTAGAGACTTCAGCTTCTTTCGGGGAACCTCGCTATGATACCACTCGGCGGCCGACAGACCGGCCTCTATCGCCTGGCGCGTACTCGTACCGGTCAGGGAATAGTCCCGAACAGCGAAATCCGAGCCAGTGGATGCGGTCGACTTACTCATATCCCCTCTCTTCATCGCTCATGGCAGTTCGTACGCAGCTTCCTTGACCATAGCAAAGTCGCCTCGAATTTTGGCCCGTCAACTGGGCGGCGCTGTGCTCGCCCGCGTGACAAGTTCCACGGAAACTGCCGTTTTTGTCGGAAGGTTCCGGCTTGTATTCGCCAACTGGCCCAGCAACACCTCGGCTGCACGGCGTCCCAGTTGATGCCGGTCTTGTCGGATTGTTGTCAGCGCGGGAACGTAAGAACCTGACATTTCGATATCGTCAAAACCGACAACCGAAATGTCTTCGGGCACCTTCAGCCCGCCTGCGACGAGCCCGGAGATCAACCCAAAGGCAACCATGTCCGCCGCGCAGAATACAGCCGTTGGGCGGTCATCCATCGCGAGTATTCTTCTGGCGGCCTCATGTCCGGATTCCAGCGAGAAATCGCCCCTGATGATCCACTCCGGCTGCGCTGGAAGCCCCAGCCGCGTCCGTTCTTCGACCATGCCCTCACGCCGGGCCGTTGTCAGAACATTCCCGTCGGGGCCGGTCACATGCGCGATTTTCTTGTGGCCCAAATCATGCAGATGCCTGATCGCCAATCGCGCACCTTCGGCGTTATCACTGGAAATCACCGGAAAGGACGCACCCTCGACCCATTCGCACAAAAAGACAATGCGGTCACCCGCCCCGTATCTGACGCATTGCTGTAACGCGGCCGACGATATCCCGCCGTCCAACGAAATTGCACCGTCGATCCGGCCATCCCGAAAGTACCCGGCAAGAGTTTCATCCTGCAATGGATTGCTTTCTGTATCAGCAATCAGAACTGCATAGTCCGATCCGGCAAACCCCTCGCTGATACCAGCCAAGATGCCCGAGTAGAAAGGCTTGCCTAGATTGGGGACCAGGATCAGTACAGCACCGGCCCTTTGCATGCGCAGGTTTCTGGCGGCCTGGTTGACCCGGTAGCCTGTCTCATGAATGGCTTCCTGTACTGCCAAACGCGTTGCTTCCGACACCAGACCAGGATTGGACAAAACACGGCTGACCGTGGCCGTAGACACCATCGCGGAACGGGCAACATCCTGTATCGTGGCGGGTTTGGGCTTCTTGTTCATGACCAGTCAGAAAATTTCCAGCTTGACTCGAATCTATTGTGATGCCGATTATGTAATCGATTACAGTTTTTGAAAAGCAGGTTTTTTCGAAAATGTAATCGATTGCAGAAGAAACTCGCCGATTGAGGGAAGTGATGACATCCGAATTCAAAAGCAGCGGAAGCCGGGCTCTTTGATGACTTCGAAGACCTCCTTCGACTTTACTGGGGCAAAGGTCCTGGTGATTGGCGCCAGCCGGGGCGGTATTGGCGCAGCTGTTGCCAGAGCATTTCAGGACGCGGGCGCCGAAGTGGAAATTACCGGCGTGGAACCGGATTGCATCGAAGAGGACGCAACCCGGTTTGGCTACAGTCAACTGGATGTAACCAACACAGACGAAGTCTACAAATTCGCTGGAACGCGGAACCATATTGACGTGCTGATCAATTGTGCCGCGATCACGCGGCGCGGCGAGGAGATGGCGCCCGACTTTTTCTCACACGTGCTGGACGTCAATCTGACCGGGTCGTTTCGCTGCGCCGAGGCGTTGCACCCTGCCCTTTCGGCCGCAAGAGGGCGCGTCATCAATGTGGCCTCGATGTATGCGCGATTTGGTTCACCGCAAAACCCGGCCTACGGCGCCTCGAAAGCCGGTGTGGAACAACTGACAAAGTCGCTGGCAATCGCCTGGGCCAAGGACGGTATTCGGGTGAATGCAATCGCACCCGGGTTCATCGTGACCGAACAATCGGCCCGGGCGAGGAAAGATGCAAAATTCACAAAAGCGGTCGAAGCCCGCACACCGTTGGCACGCTGGGGTCAACCGGAAGATATCGCAGGATCAGCCATGTTTCTTGCATCAGATGCCGCGGCTTTTGTGACGGGTACATGCCTGACCGTGGACGGAGGGTATTCGGTTGTTTGACAGGAGCACACGATGAGTGACTTCGCAAAAATTGGCGCGGCAGTGATCGGGACCGGATTCATTGGAACGGTGCACGTTCAGGCCCTTCGGCGTCTGGGCGTGGACGTAAGAGGCGTTCTTGGATCATCGCCAGAGCGCGGCCGGGACCGGGCGCGAGCGATCAGCGTGACGCACGCCTACACATCTCTGGACGACCTGCTGGCGGATGAAAGCGTCGATGTGGTGCACGTAACGACCCCGAACCACGCACATTATCCGCAGGTGAAGTCGATCCTGGCGGCAGGCAAACACGTCATCTGTGAAAAGCCACTTGCCATGACGTCCGCCGAAAGCGCTGAAATGGTGGACCTGGCCAATGCGTCAGGAAAGGTAGCGGCGGTTTGTTACAACATCCGGTTTTACCCGCTGAACCAGCAGGCTCATGGCATGGTTCAAACAGGCGATCTTGGTGATATTCGTTTCATAACAGGGTATTACCACCAGGACTGGCTGGCAAAATCAGATGACTGGAACTGGCGGCTGGAAAGCGAAATGGGCGGAGCGCTGCGTTCAGTCGGTGACATTGGAACGCACTGGGTTGATCTGACTAGTTTCGTCACCGGGTTGAAAGCTGCTTCTGTCTTTGCAGAGCTGACAACCTTCATTCCGGAACGCCAGAAACCTCTCGGCTCGGTCGAGACGTTTTCCAGCGGAACCGGCGAAACCGAAACTGTGCCCATCGATACCGACGACGCGGCGATGATCCTCATCCGTTATGAAAACGGAGCACGGGGCGTGATGAGCACATCTCAGGTGAACATGGGCCGAAAGAATTCATTGCAATGGGATATCGCCGGGGCGAAGGCCAGCGCCGCCTGGGACAGCGAAACTCCTGACCATCTGTTCATTGGGCACCGCGACGCGCCGAACCAGACCCTGATGCGCGACTTTACATTGATGAACGGCCCCGGGGTTGCCGCCGCCACATTGCCACCCGGACATGTCGAGGGCTTCGCGGATTCCTTCTTCAACTTTTTTCGGGCCGTCTATGGCGATGTCATCGCAGGCGGGCGTCAGCAAGGCAGCACATGGGCCACATTCGAGGACGGCCATTACGAGATGCGGTTCTGCGATGCCGTCGTGAAATCGGCGAAAGAAAGCCGCTGGGTGGATTTGAGCGAGATTTGAGGGCGATGACATGAAACTGGGCTTACTGACTGCACCATTCGAAGACTCTCAACTGGCCGATGTGGCGTCCTGGGCCGGTGCCAATGGGTTTTCAGCGATGGAGGTCGCGTGCTGGCCTGCATCAGGTGGCGAGCAACGGCGCTATGCGGGAACCAGCCACATCAACGTGGACGACCTTTCTGCAGATCAGGGGAATGAGATTATCGCGGAACTTGGCGGTCATGGGATTGAGATTTCCGGTCTGGGATACTACCCCAACCCACTCCATGCCGATGCGGATCATCGGGCAGAAGTTATCGGGCACCTCATGAAGGTCATCACCGCTGCAGGGGTGATGGGTATCAATGTCGTCAACACATTCGTGGGCGGTGTCCGGACGCTGAACCTCGACGCGAACTGGGAACGCGCGACGGAAATTATCGATCCGATCGTCAAGCACGCACAAAACTCTGGCGTGCGCCTGTGTTTTGAGAACTGCCCGATGATCTTCAGCTATGACGAATGGCCCGGGGGTCACAACATCGCCTATTCGCCCAAGATCTGGCGACGGATATTCGAGCAGTGGGGCGATGCGGTTGGCATGAATTTCGACCCTTCGCATCTGATTTGGCAATTCATCGATCAGACGCGCTTTATCAAGGAGTTCGGCCCTCACATGGCCCATGTCCACGCCAAGGATGTGATGGTTGATCAGGACGGGCTGTATGAGAACGGGGTGATGTCAACCGGCATGGGGTGGCAAGTCCCCCGGCTTTGCGGGCTGGGTGACGTGGACTGGTCTGGTTTCTTTTCCGGACTTTACCGCGTCGGATACGACGGTCCCATCATCATCGAGCATGAAGACAGGCTGTTCGAAGGCACAGACGAAAAGGTCAAGCGGGGGTTCCTGCTGGCCCGGGATGTCCTGTCGCCATTCATCAAATGAAACAACATCAAACGTGAACCGATTGAAAACTGGGAGGAAAACGAAATGAAAGACCTACTTTATGGCGTTGCTGCGATTGCAGTATCTGCTTCTCTTGCAACTGTGGCGATTGCGGACGGGCACAAGCAATACACTATCGGCGTGTCCAACACCGTTCAGGGCAACGGCTGGCGTGAACAAATGATCTGCGCCATGCGCGCGCAGGCTTTGGTTGAAGCCGATGTCACAAACCTGATCGTTGCGCATCGCAACACGGATTCTGCCGGGCAACTGGAAGACATCAACAACCTGATCGAAGCGGGTGTCGACGCGATTGTTCTGAACCCATCCAATCCTGACGCCTTGAACTCGGCGCTAGAAAAGGCGATGGCGCAAGACATCGTCGTTGTGGCTGTGGATGCAGGCGTTTCGGCTGACGGCGCGTACATTCTGTCGAACAATCAGGAAGAATACGCCTACCTTGGTGCCAAGTGGCTGTTCGAGCAGCTCGGCGGGAAAGGTGACGTCGTTTACATGCGCGGTATCGCCGGGGTTTCGGCGGATACGGACCGCGACAATGGCTTTAAGCGCGCACTGGCTGAACATCCCGAGATCAACGTGGTGCACGAGGTTTTCACCGGATGGCAGCAGGACCAGGGCAAGCAACAGATCTTTGATTTCCTTGCCACCGGCATCCCGTTTGACGGTGTCTGGACCAGCGGCATCGACAATGTAATCGTCGACGCCTTTACGGAATCCGGCGCACCTTTGGTACCGATCGTCGGAGCGGACAATGCGGGCTTTGTTCAATACCTGACCGAGGTTGAGGGATTGAATGGCGCAGCGGTGACAAACCCCGGCTCGGTTGGCGGCGCGGGCATCGCTTTGGCCGTCGACATCCTGAACGGTGAGGCCCCTGACAGTAACACCGTCCTTGTCGACCCCGTGCTTTGGGAAAACGCGACAGATGCTGGCCGCGAAACGATCAAGGCCGCTCAGAATCCTAATCTGGATCCTGAATGGCCCGTTTCCGTGACGGTTCCCGGATGGACTGACTACACGATGGAACAGATCATCGACTGCAAGGGACCCGGCGAAGGCTGATCCCAACAGACTGGCCTTCCGCCCCCGGCGGGGCGGAGGGCACACACAGTGCATCTCCAGCATTCAAGGAACTCCATGAGCCGCACAGCACTACTCGACGCGTCTGACGTGGCCAAAAGTTTTGGCGCCGTACATGCCCTGACCAAAGCCCAGCTTACGGTCGCCGAAGGCGAGATTGTTGCATTGATGGGTGCAAATGGTGCCGGGAAGTCGACTTTTGTCAAAATCATAACGGGTGCCCTGAAACCTGATGCTGGCCAGGTGCTGATCCGGGGGAAACCGGCGCATGTCGGAAACCCGGCCGAGGCGCGCCGTTCCGGTCTGGTGCCGGTTTACCAGGAACCGTCGCTTATTCCTGATCTCGACGTGTCCGACAATCTCAGGCTGACCGACACACCGATCGATCAGTTCCGTGACTGGGTTTCGGAACTTGGGATCAAAGACCTGAAGTTGTCGGCAATGATCGGCGACCTGCCTCTCGCCACACTTCGCATCCTCGATCTGGCCCGCGCATTGGCAGTAGAACCTGATGTTCTCCTGCTGGACGAAATGACCGCTGCACTGCCCACAGATTTGGTTGAACGTGTTTTGAAAACCGTACGACGCAAGGCAAATGACGGGATGGGGGTGATCTATGTTTCCCACCGCTTCACCGAGATTTCGGAACTGTGCGATCGGGCGACGGTGTTGCGGGATGGCATGTCCGTCGGGGATCTCGACATAGAACCCGGTGTCGAAGAACGCGTTGTCGAGTTGATGCTGGGTCAAAAGATAGACATCGGACAGCGCCAGATACTTCAAGCAAACGGACCACAAACACAGACACCCCGATTGCACGTTCAGTCGCTTGCGTTCGAGCCCAGTTTCTCGGACGTCTCGTTCGACTTGTACCCCGGCGAAGTACTGGGGATAGTCGCGCTTGAAGGTCAGGGACAGGATGAGCTTTTCGAGGTGCTCGCGGGTTTTGACCGACCAACGTCAGGGTCAATGGAAGTGGACGGAATGCCTGTTCATTTCGCCCACCCCGCCGATGCCATTGCGGCCGGGCTGACCTTCGTGCCGGGCGACCGTTCTGATGCTTTGATGGCGCAAAGGTCCGTCAGGGAAAACATTGCCCTACCATTCTCGGCACGTCTTAGAAACTGGGGGCCGATAAAACTCCGTCACGAGCGGGACCGGGTCGCTTATGCGGTCGAAAAGCTGCAGATCGACACACGCGCGCAGGGCGAAGTGCAACGACTTTCAGGTGGCAACCAGCAGAAAGTCACCATTGGTCGCTGGCTGGCGACCGGTGTCGAATCCTTGCTTTTGTTCGACCCGACCCGTGGCATTGATGTCCGCACGAAACGCCAGATTTACCCACTGGTTCGCGAGTTGGCTGATCAGGGCGCGGCGGTTCTGTTCTACACATCCGAGTTGGAAGAAATCCCGCTGGCCTGCGATCGTGCGGTCGTAATCTTCAACGGGCGGGTGGTTGACGTGATAAACGCTGCCGACGCCGATGAACAAACACTGATGCGCGCGGCTTATGGCCTGACCGAAGCGGAGGGCGCAGCGTGAGCGGGACCATCCGAAAACACTCCTGGGTCATGGGGCTTGTTTTACTTCTTGTGGTTCTTCTGACCATCACAAAGGTGATACAACCCACTTTCGGCGCGTCCGGGCTTGAGAGTATCGCCCGTGCCGCCCTGCCCTTTGCTTTTGCAACCGCCGGTATGGCCATCGTCGTGATCGTCGGCGGCATCGATTTGTCCGTCGCATCGATGATGGCGGTATGCGCCGTGACGGCTGCCGTTTTGATGGAACGCATGGCCGGTGTGCCCGCCCTGCTCATAGTTCTGGGTGTCGGGCTTTTGATGGGGCTGATCAACGGGCTACTGATTGTCGTGACGCGTGTACCCGACATCGTCGTTACACTCGCCATGCTTTTTGTTTGGGAAGGCGTTGCGTTGCTGATCCTTGAAACACCCGGTGGCGCGACGGCGGACTGGCTGGAACAATCGATCCGAGGGCATTTTCTGTTCGACGGGCTGCCAAAGGCGCTTGTCGTCATCGCCGTCGGCATCGCGGTGGTCTGGCTACCGATCCGGCGCTCCAAACTTGGGCTGTCGATTTACGCAACCGGGTCGGACGAGCTGGCTGCCTTCCGTTCAGGCGTTGCGGTCGGAAGAACGAAAGTTATCGCCTACGCCTTATGCGGTCTGTTTTGCGCCATGGGCGGATTAAGCCTGGCCGCCCTGACCGGAATAGGAGAGCCGGTGCCTGGTCCGTATCTTATGGCCTCTGTCGCAGCGGTGGTTCTTGGCGGTGTCGTTCTAGGTGGTGGCAAAGGCGGCCTTCTTGGCCCGATCATCGCCGTTTTCATTCTGCGGATCATCCGAACGATCCTGACTTTGCTGGCCGTCGATCCAAACGTGACAACCATTATCGAAGGAACAATCATGGTCCTCGTTGTCATGCTGGGCACCGCGGCGTCACTAAGGGGGGCCCGCCGATGAGCATGGACACCACTGACCTGCCAATGGTCCGCTTTGGGCGGTATCTTCGTGACAACCCGATCATCCCGCTATTGGTTTTCCTGTTTCTGATGATCGCTGTGCTCGAGGTCTTGCGGCCGGGTATCGTCACCCCGTTCCGGGCCGGTCGGGACGGGCTGATTTCAACCTTTTGGGTCGGCAACCTGATCAAGTTCGCAATTCCGCTGGCGATGCTTGCCGCTTGTCAGGTACTGACGATGCTGACCGCAGGAATTGACCTGTCGGTCGGAGTGGTCGCCACCGTTTCAGCTTTCGTCTGCGCGACACTCAGCGCAATATGGGGCGTCACACCCGCAGTCCTGATTGCTTTGTCCGCGGGCCTTGTTGTTGGCGTTGTAAATGGCATCGGGGTTGGACTGGTGCGTGTCCATCCTTTGATCATGACGCTTGGAACGGGATTGATCGCCACCGGATGCCTGCAGGTCTACCAACGCCTCGTCATCAATGCGGGCACCGAGATTCCCGCTTTCCTTTCATGGCTCGGGACCGGTCGAACCGCAGGAATGCCGAACGGACTGTTCGTGTTCGTTCCGTTCGCGCTCTTTATCCTGTGGCTGATGCGCTATACCGGGTTTGGCCGGTTGCTGTTTGCACTTGGCTCCAACGAACAGGCCGCCAAATTATCCGGTGTACGGGCCTGGCAGGTCTATCTGGCGCTCTACGTGCTATCCAGCTTTATCGCCGCACTGGCTGGTTTGCTCTATCTCGGCATGATCCGTCAAACCTCACTGAGCCTTGCAAATCCGTTGTTGTTGCCCTCGGTCGCCGCGGCGGTGATTGGCGGCACATCAATCTTTGGGGGGCGTGGCAGTTTCGCCGGTGCGATCGTGGGCGCACTTATTCTGCGTGTGCTGGATACCATGCTAACATTGATGCAGATGCCGGAAGGCGCACGCACGGCCCTGTTTGGGCTGATCATCCTCGCGGTTACCGCGCTCTACGTCAGGATCACCGGCACGCGCTAAAGGAGGTTTCCAATGGCAAAATTCCGGATCGTCGGCATCAGTTTCGATCACATGCATATGGGTGATTTGCTTCGGATGGTGCACGATCATCCTGACGCCGAAATCGCCGCGATCTTCGATCCGGATCGGGACAAAATGCAGGCGGCAGTGAAGGCATTCGATATTCCCGATGATCGGGTATTTACGGACTTCGACGCATGTATGACTGCGGGTCATTACGATATGGCCATTCTATGCGCGGCGACAGCGCAACATGCGAACTACACGGAACGGCTGGCTCTTCATGACATGCATGTTTTTGTCGAAAAACCCTTTGCCGCATCTGTTGACGATGCCCGCCGGATGATGACGGCAATGAACGAAACCGGAAATCAGCTGGTCATCAACTGGCCCTTGCGATGGGTCGAAAGCCACGTGACGGCCAAGCGGTTGATCGACGAAGGCATGATCGGTGACCTGCGTGAGGTCCATTTCTATGACGGAAATCGCGGACCGTTGTACCATTTGGCCGATAAGGTCGAAGTAACCCCCGAGGAAGTCGAGCGTCAAAAGCCGGACTCCTGGTGGTACAAACGGTCATCAGGCGGCGGTTCGCTGCTTGATTACCTGGGATACGGCGCGACGCTTGGAACCTGGTTCATGGGCGGCCGTGCACCGATCGAGGTCACATGCACGGTTGACGAAACACCAGGTATCGAGGTCGATCAGCATGCAATCGCCGTGTGCCGTTACGAAACAGGCCTGTCGAAGATGGAAACGCGCTGGGGTACGTTCACCGATCCTTGGACAACGCAGCCGCAACCCACTTGCGGGTTTGTTTTTGTCGGCACCGACGGCACCATTTCGTCGCCCGACTATGCCAGCCACATAACGGTTCAGACCCGCGCAAAACCCGAACGGCACGAGATACCGGTGACCCCGTTGGCTGCTGGCGAACGAAATGCCATCGAATACGTCCTTGGCTGCTTGTCCAATGGAACCCGGGTCGAAGGGCCGCTTGATCCGGCCCTGGGTCTGACAGCACAGCGGATCGTCGATACCGCGCTCCGTTCAGCCCGCGAAAAACAAACTCTCAGGTTGCTGTCATGAGCGAGGACAGTGCCAAAACCGACCAGTATGCCTTAAAGTCAGCCCAGTTGCCCGAAGTCCCTGCCCCGGACCTGCCGTATTCTCCACCGGTGCCTCAAAACTACAGGCCTAGGATCGGAATAATTGGTACGGGCGGAATTTCCGTAAGCCATCTGGATGCCTACCGAACGGCCGGCTGGGACATTGCCGCAATCTGGAACCGGACGCGCGCGAAAGCCGAAGAAAAGGCCGCCGAATACTGCCCGTCGGCGCGCATCGAAGATGATTGGCAGGCGCTTCTTTCCGACAGTGAAATCGACGTTGTCGACGTCACGCTTCATCCGGAACACCGAATGCCAATCCTCAAGGCTGCTTTGCAGGCGGGCAAACACGTGCTCAGCCAGAAGCCGTTTGTTACCGACCTCGATCTTGGCAATGACCTTGTGAAGCTGGCAGATGATCAGGGTGTGAAACTCGCGGTAAACCAAAATGGCCGCTGGGCTCCGCACCTATCCTGGATGCGCGAGGCGGTTTCAGTTGGATTGATCGGCGACGTTCTGTCTGCACATGTTTCAATTCACTGGGATCACGGCTGGACCGCAGGTACGCCGTTTGACGAAATGGAGCACCTGATCCTTTACGATTTTGGTGTGCATTGGTTCGACTTTCTTGCGTCTCTTGTTGGCGACAGGGCGGAAAGCGTCTTTGCAACCGCGACACCGGCACGTGGCCAGGCCAACAAGGTCCCTTTGATGTCACAGGCGCTGGTGCGTTTGGACCAAGGCCAAGCAAGCCTGATTTTTGACGGGGGCGTTCCTTTTGGCCCGCGTGACACAACATATGTGGCTGGCACAACCGGAAGCCTTACATCAAGGGGACCGGATCTTTCATCGCAATCTGTGACGCTTGAGACAGCGCAGGGCATCGCGCGCCCAGCGCTCAAGGGACAATGGTTCAACGACGGGTTTCGCGGAACCATGGGCGAGCTTCTTTGTGCGATAGAAGAGGACCGAGTGCCCTCGGTATCCGCAAAGAACAACCTAAAGTCGTTGGCCATCGTTTTTGCGGCAATTGCCTCGTCCAAACAAAATCGAGAAATCGAGATCGGAAGCATCAGAACAGTCGACGCCTGAACGGGTATTTTCAGGCAAAACGGGTACGAATTCAGGCCTTTGCCAATATCCTTCGACCAGCCTCGCCCCCTAGTCCAACACGCTAATAGGTGGCTTTTAATGGTCGCCATACTGCGATCCCTACCACACACCGCCCGGGGACAGATGCGAAACAACCAGACGCTGCAAAGAAGAAACTTGCATTCGCGCCCTGATACGTAGTCACTTGGTAACGGATGGTTGGAGGAAGACTATGAAACCATGGGCTATCGTGGTTTGTGTCGTTTGCACGTTGGGCCTTGTTGCATGCTCTCCCCGGGTTCGTACATATGAAAAGACGGTATCAAGTGCTGTTCCTGCAAGCTCGGGCAGCAATCTTGCGCAGACCGTCAACCGTCTCGGAGACCCAAAAGACGGTCGTTCGGGTGTAAAGCTGATCAGCGACGGCGAAGAAGCTCTGGTCTCACGGCTATTGATGGCCGCAGCGGCAGAGCAAACGATCGACGCCCAATACTATCTTTTGCACAACGATCCGACCGGGCATCTCTTTGCGGCCAGTCTTTTACAAGCGGCAGATCGGGGGGTGCGTGTCCGGTTGCTGTTGGATGACATGGATACATCCGGCTACGACGCGATGACCGCTGCGCTTGATTACCACGACAACATCGAAATCCGGCTGTTTAACCCCTTTTGGCGCGATCAAAGCCTGCTGGTTGCGGGGCTGACTGATTTCAAACGCATCAATCGACGAATGCACAACAAATCCATGACGGCGGACAACGTGTTCACGATTGTCGGTGGGCGAAACATCGGTGCGGAGTACTTTCTGGCCCGTAAAGAAATGAACTATGCCGATCTGGACGTTCTGGCCGCAGGTCCTGTTGTAAAAGAGGTCTCCAAAAGCTTCGACGCATTCTGGAACAGCGAATTTGCCGTCCCTGCCCGCGTGGTTGTCGGTGAACCGGAGGCCTTCAGCCTGAGCGACGCGCGAGGCAGGCTCAACGCGCTCGTGGAAGAGGCGAAGCAAACGCAATACGGCGCCGCCCTGCGACGATCAGCCGAAGAAAATTTTGCAGACGGCGCGCTGTCACTGGATTGGCTTCCTGCCCGATTGTATGCGGACCCGCCGTCCAAGGCCGCAGGGCTGGAAAACTCGGATCCAATTCTCGCATCCCAACTTCTGCCCTACTTCGAAAATGCCAAAAGCGAAGTGAACATTATCTCGGCCTATTTTGTACCGCGCAACAATGGCGTGAGATGGATGACCGAACTGGAAAACCGCGGAGTCGAGGTCAAAGTTGTCACCAACTCACTGGCCTCGAACGACGTCGCTCCGGTCTACGCCCACTACGCCAAGAAACGTCGGGCAATGCTGCGCGGCGGGGTCGACCTGTATGAACTGAGGCCCGATGCCTACCAAGTCCAACGTCGCGGTATCAATTGGGCGCAATCCCGATCCGGCCTCCATTCCAAGGCTTTCGCGGTGGATGACCGATATCTGTTCGTCGGGTCGTTCAACTGGGACCCGCGTTCGGTCCACATCAATACCGAAATGGGGATTCTGATGGACTCGCCCGCTTTGGCGAGTCAAACCATGGCTGCCCTGGACCAAGCGCTGCCAGCGTACACTTATCACGTGACGTTGGAGCGTGCAGGCCAACTTAAGTGGCGGACCCGGAACGAGGATGGCACGATCCTGGAATATGACTCCGAGCCGACAGGTACGGCATGGGATCACATCGTCGCCGGCTTTTTGAGCATCTTACCAATTGGTTCACAGCTTTAGGGTTGATGATTTTGACCATCAGCCTGGCTTTGGCAAGTTTCCGGAAGGGTTTTGATCGTGAAGTACTACAACCTGTATGCCGACGCCGCAGGCGAAAGCCGTTGGTCCGAGATCGAAGTTTCGGTGGCAGAGCGAAGCTTTGCGCCACCAGCAAAGGCAATTGAGGTCTCAGAGCCGGAGCATGTCAAACAGACCATGTTCCTGAGGCTTCGATCAGGTTGGAACGAACCGATCCACCCGACGCCAGTGACGCAAAGGCTGGTGTGCCTTGCCGGAACGATCCGCGTTACCGCAAGCGATGGCAATTTTCGGGATATAGGACCCGGAGACGTTTGGCACATGGCAGACAAGTTCGGACGCGGTCATCATACCAAAGTCACAAGCTTCGAGGATTTTGAGGCGGTCATTATTCAGTTCGAGTGAAGTCGGAAAATTCCACGATCTCTTCAAACCTTCACCAGCCCCATCAACAGCCTACATTTGAGAGCACCGTTACGGCCTGAAGATTTCCGGCTATACTGGGGTCATTGTTTCGCGCCAGCACCTGATTGACAGCGATCAAACCACCGCTGGCGCAGAGGGGGGATTGCCATGGAACAACGCCTCTCAGCCATTATGGCGGCCGATATGGTCGGGTACTCGCGCTTGATGGAAGTGGACGAGTTGGGTGTTCTGTCACGTCAAAAGAAACATCGGCGCGAATTAATCGATCCGGAAATAACCCGGCGCCGAGGAAGCATCATCAAAACGACCGGAGACGGCATGCTGGCCTCATTTGAATCCGTTCAGGACGCGGTTCAATGCGCCGTCAGCATTCAACAAGCGATGAGCCTTCGGGAAACCGAACTGGAGGACGACAAGAGAATTCGATTTCGTGTCGGCATCAATCTGGGCGATGTCATTTTCGACGACGGCGACATCTTCGGAGATGGGGTGAACGTCGCCGCACGGCTTGAAGGATTGGCAGAACCTGGCGGCGTGTGCGTTTCGGATATCGTGCATCAGGCGATTCAGGACCGGGTCGACGCGCCATTTCGCGACATGGGCGGCCAACGCGTCAAGAACATCACTCGGCCCATTCGTGTCTGGCAATGGTCCCCTCAGGCGGCGCCCGTGCGAGCAGCTCCTGAGATTTCACTGCAACAGCGCGTGAAGTTCTGCAAATCGGCAGATGGCGTGAACCTTGCTTGGGCTTCGACCGGAGAAGGTACACCTGTGCTGAAAGCCCCGAATTGGCTTAATCACATCGAGTATGAGTGGACCAGCCCCGTCTGGGGGGATTTCCTGTCCGAGATGTCCAAACTCTGTCGATTGGTCCGGTTTGATCAGCGCGGCAATGGTCTTTCCGACTGGGAGGTCGATGATATCTCAGAAGATCGTATGATCGACGACATGATTGCCGTGGCCGATGCGGCCGGGCTGGATCGTTTTGGCCTGTTCGGCATCAGTCAGGGGTCTGCATTTTCAATTCGATTTGCGGCAAGACACCCCAAGCGCGTGAAATTTCTTATCCTGCTGGGGGGCTATTTGCGCGGGCGCATGAAGCGCGGGGACGCCGAAGCCGAACAGTTTTATCAGGCATCTCGCGCCATGGTATCGGCCGGCTGGGGCTCCCCCAACCCGGTGTACCGCCATTTCTTCACGTCTTGTTACATGCCGGATGCCACGCCGGAAGAAGGGGCAAGTTTCGACGAAATGCAACGCATCTCCGCCAGCCCGGAAACGGCCTTGCGGATAATGGAAATGAACAGCTACATGGACGTACGCACAGATGCGCAGTGCTTGAGTGTTCCGACTTTGGTGTTGCATGCCCAAGGCGACATGGCGGCACCCATCAGTGAAGGCCGTGAGACAGCCCGGGAAATCCCGACGGCTGAGTTCGTTGAACTGCCCGGCGCCAACCATTGCATGATACGCGGCCATCCGGGGTTCGATGAGTTCTTTCAGGAAATCGGACCGTATCTGAAAGAACATGGTGATTTTTGAGTACCTTACGCTTAAATGGGTGCTGACGTTATTTGTACCCGCTGTTTCCTCAACAACGTGATTTCCGGAGAACGTAATGACTGATATTTCCAGAAGGCGTTTCCTAAAATTCGCCCTGATCAACTCAACTGCCCTGGCTTTGGCCGGACAGGCAATGGCTCAGGCGACCTCTCTCTCGGACATTGGCGGTGCGATGTTGGGTTTGGAGACCGCCACGATTTTCACCGCGCGCGAGATCGTGACGCTCGACCCGGATCAACCGTCAACTCAGGCCGTTGCGGTGATAAATGATCGGATCCTTGCAACCGGAACGCTGGACGAGGTCAAGGGCATCCTTGGAGATAAACCGTACGATCTGGACACAACATTCGACGACCACGTTATCGTTCCCGGTTTCATTGCGCAGCACGACCATCCGATACTGGCTGGATTGACAATGTCATCCCTGATCCTGTCCATCGAGGATTGGGAACTGCCCGACGGCACCGCGATTGCCCTCAATGACAAGGATGACTTCATGACGCGCCTTGCGGCAGCCGAAGCCGAGCTGGATGATCCGGCTGAACCGCTGCTCACCTGGGGGTATCATGCCGCGTTCTATGGCCCTCTGACCCGCGCCGACCTCGACACGATCAGCGCCGAGCGGCCGATATTCGCGTGGGCCAGATCCTGCCATGAGTTCATCCTGAATACAGCCGCGATGAACGCCGCGGGCGTCACCGAAGACCTGATCGCCAGCTGGTCAGAGACAGAAAAATCGCAATCCAGTTTCGAAGATGGTCACTTCTGGGAACAGGGTTTGTTTGCCGTTTTGCCGAATATAGCGCCGATGGTCGCAAACCCTGACAAGTTCCGTTCCGGCCTGCTGACCATGCGCGACTACATGCACGCCAAGGGTGTGACCTTCGGAAACGAACCGGGCGGTATTCTTGCAAAGCCCATTCAGGATGCGGTCAATGCGGTGATGTCGGCGCCATCGATGCCCTTCCGGTGGACGTTCATTCCCGATGGCAAAAGCCTGGTTGCTACTTACGATCATGATACCGACGTGATCCGCCAAACCGAGGCTTTGGTCGACTGGTACGGCGGCATGACCAGCATGGCAAAGGGCAGCGTAAAACTGTTCTCTGACGGTGCCATATATTCCCTCGCGATCCAACTTCGCGACCCTGCCATCGGTAACTATCACGGTGAATGGATGATGGATCAGGACGCTTTCGAGCGTGCTTTCCGGGTCTATTGGGACGCCGGTTATCAGGTGCATGTGCATGTCAACGGTGATGCCGGTCTCGACCGTGTTCTGAACACGCTGGAAGATAACCTATTGCGCAACCCGCGTTTTGATCATCGTACGGTGATTGTCCACTTCGCCGTCAGCGCACCCGACCAGGTCGAGCGTATCAAACGCCTCGACGCGATCGTCAGCGCCAATCCTTACTACGTCACCGCGCTATCAGATCGCTACAGCGAAACCGGCCTGGGACCCGAGCGCGCGGACCAGATGGTGCGGCTGGGCGATCTGGAGAAATCAGCTATCTCGTGGTCGCTGCACTCTGACATGCCCATGGCACCGGGCGACCCACTGTTCCTGATGTGGTGTGCGGTAAACCGGATCACGAGTTCCGGTCGCGTTGCCGGCAGCGACCAAAAGATCTCTGCCGAACAGGCCCTGCGTGGGGTCACGATCAATGCGGCGTATTCTCACCGCCTTGAAGAAGAACAGGGCAGCATCGAACCCGGCAAGCTCGCAAACTTCACAATTTTGGCTGAGAACCCCCTGACCGTAGACCCGATGAAGATCAAGGATATCGCGGTTTGGGGCACGATTGCGGAGGGACGCATTCAGAAAGTCGGCGATAACTTGCAGGAAGACGCAAGCCGAAGGGGCAGCGACTTTCCAAGCGAGATAGATTTCGCCGAAAGGGCGTTAACCCACGCCCTTTCCGTCGTTCACGCGCATCTTTGAAGTGTGAATCGCACTGCAGAACAACTGGATTTGACCGCATCAAGTTTGGTTACGTCCAGATGGGCACTCAAATGGGCTGGGTTTTGTCACCTCTGAACGATGATCAATTCCCAGCCACTCAATCCCAAGTTCTACTGATACTGGTTCTAAGAAACCGATTGCTCCGAGACAATCTCGCCAAAACGTGTAAAAAACTTGCCCGAGAGCTTTTTCGCGGTGCCCGCAATCAATCGACTACCCAATTGTGCAATCTTTCCGCCGACTTCAACTTTAGCGGTGTATGCAAGAATGGTCTCATCCCCATTTGAGGTAAGCGTTACGTCGGCACCACCTTTGGCAAACCCAGCCGCGCCGCCTTTGCCTTCCCCGGTCAGGGAAAAACCTTCAGGTGCATTTGAAGTATCCAGCGTCACCTCACCCGAGAACCGCGCTTTGACCGGGCCGATCTTGAGGACAACCTTGGCCTCAAGGTGCTCTGGCGAATGCTGGATCAGTTCCTCGCAGCCTGGAATGCACTCGCGCAGGACATCCGGATCGTTCAAAGCGCGGTAAACGACGTCGCGCGGGGTGGCAATGTGGATTTCGTCACTGGGTTCCATTCATGTTTCCTTTGTTCAACAACATCTTGGATAGACCAGAAGTGCGGTCTCGGTAGCCTCTTCCGGCGTTACGTCCGGGCTCACCGGCCACAAACGCCGCGGGCGATTAAGCACGTTTTTCATCATCAGATGCCTCTCTGGATTTGTTCGTGTTTCGCCACAGCACGATCTCGGCAAGGATCGACAGGGCGATTTCATGCGGATCGATCGCATGGATATCCAGCCCGGCCGGGGATTTGAGCTGCGCCGCGCGCTCCGGCGCCAAACCTTGAGCGATGAGTTTTGCCGTAAGCGCATCAGCCTTCCGGCGGCTGGCCACCATGGAGACATGGGCCGCCTCGGTTTGCAGCGCCGCTTTCAGGGCGTCAGCGTCTCCGCGACCCTGCGAGGCAACAACAACGAAATCCTGCGATTCGATGTCCAAATGGTCGATGGTTTCCAGCGTAAACCTATCGTAGTCGCCTTCTGTTTCCGCCTCTTCAGCAAGGCAGATGCGAAATCCAGCCAGCGCCCCATGCGCTGCCAGCGCTGTGGCAATCGGAGATGCACCAAAGATCACCAGACGTGGGGCGTGTTGATACGGCTCGACCAACAGATCGACAGTGCCGCCCGAGGGGCAGCCGCTTTTGAAGGTCTGCACTCCGTCGGGATCTGTCATGCTCACCACCTTGTTCGAAGGTTTGACACGGATCATCTGCGGCTCGCCGGTGGTCAGCGCCGTCCGGGCCGAGGTTCGAACGGCGCGCTGCACGCAAGCCCCTCCGAGATGTCCAAGAATGCGCCCGTCTTTGGTGATCGCAGCTTTTCCTCCGGCCTTTGCGGACGTTGCATCCGCCGTGCGCAGGACCGTAGCCACACAAAAGGCCTCACCGGTTTGGCGCAGCTGTTCAATCGTGTCGAATATGTCGAAGTTTGCCATTTGGGACTCCTTTCACAGCTTACGAAACTGCGGTTCCAACGCCGCCAGCGCTTCCAGCGTGTTGGCTGGCAAATGTGCATCCAGATAGGGTTCCGCCGCCTGCATCGCGGCAGCAATCGGCTGATAGTCACGCCAACCTTTCAAGGGGTTCAGCCATACGATCCGCCGCGCTTTACGTCGGATGCGCGCAAGCACTTCGCCCAGCGCCTGCGGATCGGAACTGCAATACCCATCGGACAAGATCAGCACGATGGTCCGCCCGTTCAAAGATCGCGCGCCGTATCCATTCAGAAAATGCTCAAGACTGCCCGAAATATCCGTGCCGCCGCCAAACCCTTCGGCCATCAGCGACAGCCGCCCTGCCGCGCGCAACGAGTCGTGGTCGCGCAGCGCATCTGTGACGCGCATCAGGCGGGTGTGGAAAAGATAGGCGTCCGCCTCTGTGCCACTGCCGATCAGACCTTTGAGGAAGGCCAGAAAAACCCGCGAATAAACCGTCATCGAACCGCTTACGTCACACAAGGCCACAATCCGCATCGGGCGTGGTGGACGAGCGCGGCGATACAGGTCCATCGGTTCTCCGCCCCTTGCAAGGCTGGCGCGTTGGATCCGGCGCATATCAAGCGAGGGGCCACGCAGCGCTTGCTTCCGCCGGCGCGAGCGGCGGTCGCGGATTGCGCGCGCGATGGCAGTCGCGGCTTGTTCCGCCTGACGTAGCGCGTCTTCGTCCATCAGCTCGCGCAAATCCTGACGCGACAGGTTGGCCGTACGGGTTGCAATCAGCTTCCCGTTCCTCCCCACGGCCTCCCCGTCGCCGGGATCAGGCGCAGTGGCCTGATCCGTGCCCGTTTCCGTTTCCTGAGCAGCCTGGCTTTCCTGCTGCCAGATCATCGGCTTGGCGGATTGAACCCGCACATGCGCCGTTTGGGCTGTTCCCGTGCGCTGCTTTCCGGTATTGAACCAATAGGCTTCGAACAGGTCATCGAAGCGCCGCCAATCGTCGGCGTTGCCGGCCAGCAACACGCAAAGCGCCTGCTGGGCCTGTCTGACATCCGTTGCCTCAACCGCCGCCAGCGCAGCCAATGCGTCCCCCGTTTCAGCCGGCCCAACACGCATTCCGTTCATACGCAGATGTGCGATGAAGCCGGACATGCGATCCGCCAAACCAGACGCGCGAGTGGGGAACCGGGTGACTCGCATCACGCCACCTTTCCGATCAAACGATCCATGACCTCGGGCGGGGCCGCGTCATAGTCGGCGGCGGTTTTCAGAAGACAGACCAGTGTCGCCTGAACCTCTTCGCGGGACTGCGCCATGTCGTTTACACCCAGCCCCGAAAGGGCCGCCGCCCAGTCCAACATTTCGGCAATGCCGGGGGTCTTCTCCAAGTCTTCTTTGCGAAGCGCCTGCACGACGCCAACAATCTGGCGCGCCAGTAGCTCTTCGACTTCGGGCATGCGGGCTTTCAGAATCGCCATTTCCGTTTCACGCGATGGGTAGTCAAGGAAGCTGTACAGGCACCGACGCCGCAGCGCGTCCGACAAGTCCCGAGTCCCATTCGCAGTCAGGATCACAATAGGCCGCGAACGCGCCTTGATCGTTCCGAGTTCCGGAATGGTGATCTGAAAGTCCGACAAAATCTCGAGCAGATAGGCCTCAAACTCCTCATCCGCCCGGTCGATTTCATCGATCAGCAGAACGGGTGGCTCTTCTTCGCTGATTGCTTCCAGCAATGGTCGCTTCAGCAGATAGTCATCGGTGAACAGCTGCGCTTCGCTGGTGCCACCCTGTGCTTCGCTTGCGCGAATAGCCAGCAACTGGCGCTGGTAGTTCCACTCATAAATCGCATGGCTGGCATCCAGCCCCTCGTAGCATTGCAACCGGATCAACCGCGCTGCGCGCTGTGCTGCCAACGCCTTGGCGACCTCGGTTTTACCGACCCCAGCCGGGCCTTCCAGCAACAGCGGACGCCCAAGGGTCTGCGCCAGATGCAGTGCCATCGCCAACCGGTCGTCGGCAACATAGCCCACCTCGGCGAGGCCTTGCTGTATGTCCTGCAAGCTCATGCCATTCTCCCGGATTGCCGCCGCACCGCATTTCAGCGCGGCGGCTTTTCCTGTTAGCCGTGCATTCCCAAAACGTTGGCTATCTTCCAGATACGCCAGTGGTCGTGTGGCATATGGCTCTGAACAAGGCCAAATGGGCGGAATGCATCATGCACCGCGTTCGAGAACGCAGGCACACCGCCGACATTCGGGCTCTCGCCCACGCCCTTGGCACCGATCGGGTGATGTGGGGACGGCGTCACCGTGTGATCAGTGGTGTAGTTGGGCGTCTCCCATGCCGTGGGCAGGAAGAAGTCCATCAGAGTACCGGTCTTCACGTTACCCATCTCATCATAAGCAATCTCCTGACCCATCGCGATGGCCAGCGCTTCGGTCACACCGCCATGGACCTGCCCTTCGATGATCATCGGGTTGATCCGGGTGCCGCAGTCGTCCAGCGCGTAGAACTGCCGGACGTCCCATTCGCCGGTATCCACGTCGATCTCCATGACACAGATATAAGCCCCGAACGGATAGGTCATGTTCGGCGGGTCATAGTAGCTGACAGCCTCAAGACCGGGTTCCAATCCAGGTATCGCCTGATTGTAGGCGGCGAAAGCGATCTCCTTCATCGTCTTGAACCGCTCGGGCGCGCCTTTGACTGAGAACCGGTCCACGTCCCATTCGACGTCGTTGTCATGGACTTCCAGCAGGTAGGCCGCGATCATCTGCGCCTTGGCGCGGATTTTGCGGGCGGCCATCGCCGTTGCCGCACCGGCCACAGGTGTCGACCGAGACCCATAGGTCCCAAGACCATAAGGCGCGGTATCGGTATCGCCCTCCTCCAGCGTGATGTCATCTGCAGGTAGACCGATCTCGCTGGCAATGATCTGGGCAAAGGTAGTGGCATGACCCTGACCCTGACTGATCGTCCCCAATCGAGCGATGGCGGAACCTGTCGGGTGTATTCGGATTTCGCAGCTATCGAACATGCCCAGACCGAGGATATCGCAGTTCTTAACCGGTCCGGCTCCGACGATTTCCGTGAAATGCGTCAGACCAATCCCCAGCAGTTTGCGGGTTTTGCCGGCCTTGAAATCCTCGATCCGCTGCGCCTGTTCCGCCCGAAGACCTTCATAGTCCACGGCCTTCAACGCCTTATCCCACGCAGTGTGATAATCGCCCGAGTCATATTCCCAACCCAGCGCGGACTGATACGGGAATTGATCTTTCCGGATAAAATTGATCCGGCGCAGCTCGGCCGCGTCCATGTTCAGCTTGATGGCCAAAACTTCTATCATCCGCTCGATAAAATAAGCGGCCTCGGTTACCCGGAACGAACAACGATAGGCAACACCGCCCGGTGCCTTGTTGGTGTAAACCCCATCCACAGCCAGATAAGCAGTTGGGATGTCATATGACCCAGTGCAGATGTTCATGAAACCGGCCGGAAATTTGGTCGGGTCGGCACAGGCGTCAAATCCACCATGATCCGCTGTTGTATGGCACCAGAGACCAGTGATCTTGCCATCCTTGGTCGCGGCGATCTTGCCCTGCATCCAGTAGTCGCGGGCAAAGGCGGTGGACATCAGATTTTCCATCCGGTTCTCGACCCATTTCACCGGCTGGCCGGTGACAATCGAGGCAACGACCGAGCAGACATAGCCCGCATAAGCGCCCACCTTGTTACCGAAACCACCACCGATATCAGGGCTGATCACCCGAATGTTGTGCTCGGCCAGACCCGAGATCAGCGACACAACGGTTCGGATCGCGTGGGGGGCCTGGAAGGTGCCGTAGAGCGTCAGCTTGCCGGTTACCTTATCCATCGAGGCAACGCAGCCGCAGGTCTCCAACGGACACGGATGGGTCCGATGGTAATAGACCATCTCTTCAGCTACGACATCGGCCTCACCCAGAACTGCTTCGGTGGCATCCTTGTCGCCTTGCTCCCACGTGAAGATGTGGTTGTGGTGCTTGCGCGGCCCATGTGCGCCCTCTGTCTGACCCGCAAGGTCTTCACGCAGGACAACGTCCGATTTCAGCGCCTCAAACGGATCGGTCAGGACTGGAAGTTCTTCGTAGTCAACCTCAACCAGTTCTGCCGCATCCGCCGCGATATAGCGGTTTTCGGCGACGACATAGGCGACTTCCTGGCCCTGGAAGAGAACTTTGCCATCAGCCAGCACCATTTGCTTGTCACCGGCCAGCGTCGGCATCCAATGCAGACCCAGCGGTGCCAGATCTTCGGCGGTCAACACGGCAACAACACCGGGCACGGCCATCGCGGCGTCTTTGTTTACACTGACAACGCGAGCATGCGCGTAAGGCGAACGAACAAAGGCACCGAACAGCATCCCGTCCAGCTTGATGTCATCGACATAATTGCCCTTGCCTTGGGTAAAGCGCACATCCTCGACGCGTTTGCGTGAGCTTCCCATCCCTTTGAGATTGGCGGCGCGTTCTTCGGGGGTCATGGTTTGATCGTTCATTCCGCGGCCTCCTTCTGAGCGTTCAGCATGTCAGCCGAGGCCGAGATCGCCTTGACAATGTTCTGATACCCGGTGCAGCGGCAAAGGTTTCCGGCCATGCCAAAGCGGATTTCTTCCTCGGTCGGGTTCGGGTTTTCCTGCAGCAGGCGATGCGCACGGGTAATCATGCCCGGCGTGCAGAAACCGCACTGCAACCCGTGATGTTCGCGGAACATCTCTTGCAGAACCCCAAGGCTGCCATCGTCATTGGTCAGGCCTTCGACAGTGGTGATATCGGCACCGTTCACCTGTGCCACGAATGTCGTGCAGGATTTGACGGACTTGCCATCGATATCCACGGTGCAGGCGCCGCAATGACTGGTCTCGCAACCGATATGAGGACCGGTGATTTTCAGATCTTCCCGCAGAAAGTGGATCAGCAGCGTGCGCGGCTCGGCCAGACCTTCGACCTGTTTGCCGTTCACTGTTAGTTTTACGTGCATTTTTGACATTGTTGTTCCTCCCGTCAACTCGCGCGGCTTCGCGCACGGTCGATGGCACGGCGCAGCATCACGGCGGCCACGTGTTTTTTGAATTCGACTGGGCCGCGATTGTCAGCCACTGGATCAATCGCTTCGAGCATTGCTGCGACGCAGCCGTCGACGTCGCCACCGGCCAACGCTGAACTGGCCGTCTCAGACCAGATGGGCGTATCCGCCAGATTGGTCATAGCGACCGAGGCCTGGCCGTTGCCAACCATCACCGCGGCCGCAGCGGTCGCGTAGTCGCCGATCTTGCGCTTCTGCTTTTCATACGCCTGTCCGACGCCCGCACCCGGTACCGGGATCGAAATCCGGGTCAGGATTTCCTCATCTTCACGCGCAGTGAAATAGGCAGCCTCATAGAAATCACGGGCTGCCACGCTGCGGTTGCCGTCAGGACCGGACAGTTCGAACGTCGCGTTCAGACACTGCATCAGGCCAGGCATGTCGTTGCCCGGATCACCGTTGGCGACGTTGCCGCCAACCGTACCCACATAACGCACCTGAGGATCAGCAATCTGCAACGCGGCCTCGCGGATCAAGGGAACGGCCGATGCCAGACCGTCATGCGTGATCAACTCATGCTGAGTGACCATCGCGCCCAGCGAGACGGTATCAGCCCCGATCTCGATGCCTTTCAGTTCATCAATGGCCTGCAGATCAACCAGATGGCCCATCTCGGCCATGCGAAGCTTCATCATCGGGATCAGGCTGTGGCCGCCTGCGATCACGCGCGCCTCATCTCCGTGTTCCTGCAGAATTCCAATGGCCGAGGCGATGTCGCCTGGCCGGTGATACTCAAAACCGGCTGGTATCATGTTTTTCCTCCCTGGGTCCGAGCGGTATGCCTTGGGGGACCTGAGGTAAGGAAAGAACACTGTGTTCAGCCATTCCAGCGGGTGGAAACGGGGCGCGCAGCTTGTTTCACGAAATGCGAATAAGCTGCACGAGTTGCGACTAAAGGCCCAGCGCCTCGCGAATGTCCGTCAGCCGGGATCGGCTGACCGGAACCTTGGCCAACGCGTCAACCCCGTCGAAGTAGCAGGTGCCGTTGTCCTTGTGCCTCTCAAAGCTTGAGACATGTTCGGGATTGACAAGATAGCTACGATGCGCCCGCAGGAAACCATCTGGTTTTAGCCGGCTTTCGGCCTCGGTAATCGACCAGGGGCAGAAAAGCTTATCGGCATCCATATACAGCACGGTGTAATGCCCCTCGGCCCGGATTGCGGCTATTTTTCCGGGTTGGGCAAAGAAGGTTTGGCCGTCACGCTCGTACGGAACACCTGCACGCGGTACGACCGGCGCCGGTTCCGGTTCGGGTTCCACAGAAGGCGCAGCGCCGGTGGCCGCCTCGGGGCCGACAAACGAAATGCCGGTCAGCAGAAAAGCACCACAAATCAGAAAAACTGAAACAGTCACACCCATCGCAAGAACCTGATTGTTCAGGGCCGGTCCGGCTCCGCCTGCGTTGTCCGTCGCGACAAAGTCGGTCAGGCCGGTTGCCACGAAGTGCATCGTGAATACAGCCAGGCCAAAACATGCCGTGCCCAGCAGGATACTGCGCTGGGTTCGATTGTCGTACGCAACCCAAATGGCAGCAACGGAGAGCGCAACCGACGCAAGCGTTGCAATTGCCACATCCCAGGCATTGTAGACAGGGCGGCAAAGCTGCATCCCTGACATGCCAACATAATGCATCACCACAATTCCAAGACCGACGATGACACCGGCGCCGATCATTGTTTGCACCGTCCGGGGACGGAAGTGCAAAAGCAGCAGCGCCAGACCGACCATCAGAATTGCCACCAAAGCTGAAATCAATGTGATCAGCGCGTCGTAATAAAACAGAATTGGCAGTTGCAAACCAAGCATTGCGACGAAATGCATGGACCAGATCCCGCCACCCAGAATGATCGCAGCCAAAGCGACGATGAACTTGCGTCTTTGGTCGTTCAGCTTCGAGGCCCCATGCGTCAGATAGAGCCCGGTAAAACCGGCCATCAAAGCCACGGCAAGCGATGCCGCCACAAGCCAGCCGTTATGCGAATAGTCCAACATGTAGGTACATGCGCCCTCCCTGGCGCGGGGACGACGTTAACAAACCTGTTTTATTGGCACAATCGGCTCCTCTGATCCATCAGTTAAATCTTTTTGGACCCTGCGACTAAGACGGAATTCAACGAAAACGTTCTGTTTCGTGCTGGCCGGCTATTGCGACGTTTGGCGACCACCATTAACGGCACCTCACATATCCAGAACTTCCCAACCAAAGCACCATATCAAATCTAAAGTCACTGGAGATCACTGTCTTTTCCAAGGCAACCAACCGAGGCCCGCAGAACGTATCGATTGACACAGATCAATGCACTTGCAACCTTCATATAGTGAAATGCGAATATTAATCATGATCTACGTTCACTGACCTGTCCCCAAGCAAACATTACAGTGAGCGGAATTTGAATAGCGTGGAAGTTCCACATGGGGGCTCGGCAGGAGTGGTGGCGAGCCCCTCTTCGTTCACAGGCCGCCAAAGAGCCTGAACGTTGAAACGCAAGGAATACGGCGCGAATTTGATCGCACGACCTGGCCGCACAGCCAAATGCGGACAGTGACAACTACGACACCGCTGGCGGCGTGCCAGCAAGACATTCAGTATGAACTCTGATGAGCACCGTTGAACCAGCAGAACAGAAACTCAAACGGGCCCTTACAGCACCGTTGCTTACGCTTTACGGCCTGGGCGTAACGGTCGGAGCAGGAATTTATGTGCTCGTCGGCGCAACGGCGGACATAGCCGGCCCGTATGCCGCGTTTTCGTTTGTCGTGGCTGCACTCGTCGTCTCACTGACCGCACTTTCATATGCAGAACTCGCAACGCGATTTCCGGTCAGCGCAGGAGAGGCAGCCTATGTCGAAGCGGGATTTCAGAAAAACTGGATGGCAATGCTGGTCGGTCTGGCGGTTGCGGCCTCGGGCGTTATCTCGGCCTCTGCCGTCGCGATAGGCGCAGCCTCCTATCTTCACGCATTAACGGGTCTGGCAATACCGTTTCTGACTGTCAGCGTTGTGTTGATTATGGGGCTTATCGCCTTGTGGGGGATCACGGAATCGGTGCTTGTTGCTGCGGCCATCACGATCATCGAGATTGCAGGGCTTCTATTTGTGATCGGCTGGGGCATGTCGGTTCAGGCTCCGCAGGGATATAATGTCAGTTCCATGCTCCCTCCACTTGAGCTTGAAGCGTGGCGAGGCGTCTTCGCTGCATCTCTTCTCGCTTTTTTTGCATTTGTCGGTTTTGAGGACATGGCAAATGTCGCCGAAGAAGTAATTGACCCTGTTCGCACCATCCCGAAAGCAATTTTGCTGACGCTCATACTGGCGACGGTACTGTATCTTGGGACATCGATGACGGTGCTGCTGGTTGTCCCGATCGATGTTCTATCAGCGTCTGCTGCGCCACTTGCACTTGTTTTTGCAAATGCCCCCGAGGTGATCAAACAGGGTTTTTCTGCAGTTGCGATCGTGGCGACGGTTAATGGCGTCCTGATCCAGATGATCATGGCATCGCGGGTGATCTATGGGCTGGCTGACAGGGACCACCTGCCAAAGGCTTTGGCCATTGTGCCTAAAGCAACCCAGACGCCTGTGGTTGCCACCCTGCTCGTTGTCGCAACAATCCTTCTTCTGACCCAAACCGTACCGATTGGGATCTTGGCGGAGCGCACATCACAGATTGTTCTGGGGGTCTTTGTCCTCGTCAATGTCTCGCTGATCCTTCTGAAGGTGAAACCGAACGGGTCTGAAGAGCACTTCCGGGTGCCTCTTTTCGTTCCGATCCTTGGCGTGATCACCAGTGCATTGCTTTTCGGAGCTGGATTTCTCTAACTAAATGCAAAGGCAAACGGGCCATCAGCAATTCCAGGTTGGCATATGACCACTGACCGATCTTCGACAGGAACGCAGCTCTCAGATTGGTGGCACAGAACCTTTGTGGATCTGGCTCAGCAGTTGCAATGGTCCTACCTGCCGCCTTTGATGGTCTACTTCGCGGCTGGCGTCTCCGGTTTGACCTCGGTTGTCGGTGCTTTTTTTCTGAAGGATTACTTGGATTTATCAGCGTCTTTTGTCGCAGGTCTGGCATTTTGGGCCGGTCTTCCCTGGATTCTCAAAATGCCGCTGGGCCACATCGTGGATCTGTTCTGGCGCTGGAAATCCCTGTTGATCCTGTTTGGCGCGTCCCTGATTACCCTGTCCCTGCTCACAATGTACGGGCTTGTGACCGCGCCTGTTCGGATGGCTGGCGTCATGCCGCTGGAAGACTGGTATGTTGTCGCCCTGCTTCTGGCGCCTTCCGGCTATGCCATTCAGGATGTTGTCGCCGACGCCATGACCGTCGAGGCAGTTCCTAAGGTCGACCAGGACGGCCTTCCGTTTACGCCTGGAGAAACCCGCGCCCAGCACACGACAATGCAGACCTTGGGCAGAGTTTCGATCATCTCAGGGTTTGCAGCGGTTGCAGCCGTCAACATCTGGATATTCTCAGGAACGGAAGATCTGCAAAAGTCTGAACGGCTTGCTCTCTACGGCCAGGTTTACCTGATTGCGTTGATCATCCCTGTGCTGTCCGTCAGCGGTGTGGTGCTGCACTCACTGATACAACGTCAGCGGCTTCGTCAGGGTCACCCACTGCATACCCCGGATGAGGTGACCGAGGTCAAATGGTCCATATTGCTGGGTGGCTTCGCGTTTGTTGTGTTCAGCATTGTGTTGGGAACCGCGGAATTCGAGTTCGCACAAGAGGTGGTGTTTACCGTTTCTCTCACGGTGATCCTGTACCTCATGTCCCGTCTTCTGAAAGAACTGGAACCCGCCCAGGCGAAAGCCCTGGTCGGTACGGCAATAATCATTTTCGTGTTCCGTGCAGTTCCGCTGCCGGGGCCGGGACTGACGTGGTTTGAAATTGACGAATTGGGGTTCGACGAGCAGTTTTTGGCAATCCTGGCTCTGCTGACGTCCTTGCTGGCATTGCTTGGATTGATCGTCCTGCGGCCATTCATGGCCAAACGCTCAATCGCTCACGTGGTGGTGGTGCTTACGATCGCGGCTGGTCTGCTCTCTCTTCCAAACCTTGCCCTTTACTACGGCGTTCATGAATGGACGGCAGCGCACACAGGCGGAGTCGTCGACGCCAGGTTCATTGCCATTCTCGACACGGCTGTTGAATCGCCTCTTGGGCAAATTGCCATGGTCCCGTTGCTGGCCTGGATCGCGCGCAACGCCCCGGTCCAACTGAAAGCGACCTTTTTTGCGGTGATGGCATCGTTCACCAACATGGCGTTGTCGGCGGCCAGTCTCGGAACAAAATACCTGAACCAAACATTCGTCGTTACACGCGCGGTGACCAATCCGGAAACGGGTGTCGTTACCTCGACTGCCGACTACAGCCAACTCGGGTATCTGCTGATTGCAGCCGCCCTGATCACTGTCACGGTCCCGCTGGCGGCGGTTTTCCTTGTACAGAAGTCCCGCTTCCGAACAAGCGACTGACTACAGGCCTTCTGCCTCGCTCAACAGTTCTTTGAGGTGCGCAACCGGAACGCCAATGTTGGAGCCGCCAAACTCGGGCAGGATCGCGGCGTTGATGGCGACTACCTCGCCTCGCCGGTTCAAGGCGGGTCCTCCGCTTCCGCCGGTTGTGGTTTCGGCGTCGTAAACGATGGAACCCGGGCTTGCTCTGGCAACGATCCCCCGGCTGGCCAGCGGATGAATCTTGCTTTGCTCGGACAATCGGGACGCTACGGACCAGAAATTGACCGAACCTTCCTTCTCCAGCGTTTGAAGAAAGCCCGGCCCCGCCTGCGCAATCAGCGCCTTCAAGCCTGTCGGGTATCCCAACAGGTAGACTTCTTCCCCTGCGTTTGGCGGTTCATCCGCCAACGGCACGCCCAGCCCCTGAACCCGATCAGGAGCTACTGACAAAAGAGCGACATCGGCCGTTTCGCTGAACTTCTCCAACTTGGCCTCAATCGGATCCGGTTGACCTGGCAAATAGGCCAGCAGCCTCAGCATTTCCGCTTCCAACCCCGCACTTTTCAAAGCGTCCACCCGATCGCGGGACGTCCACGGCAAGGCAACATGGCGATTGGTGGCCATAAGCGGAACACCTTCCAGCAGAAAACCGGTTCCCGTGAACTGGAATTCAGCTGGTTCGCCCGTGCCGTCCGGTTCGATCCAGGGCTGCCCAAACGGGGTTTTCAGGTTTTCTCCGTCCGGCCCCAACATGTGCCGCAAGAGCTTCCCGCTTTCCAGATGACGCAACCCGTAGGCACCCTGAATGAATGCGACAGACTTAGATGAGGCGGTAATTACCCGTGTCGACGCGCCTGCTCGCTGTTCAAGGGTTCCGAGACGCTGCTCGGTCGACGTGACTTGGTTTTCAAAGGCATCCCGCAACGAGGCCAGATCATCCGGGGTCAGCGCATTTTCACGTGTCTGCGCAAGCATCACCGCAACCGCTTCGATTTTGCGGGATTCCTGTTGGATACTGTCCGCCAACCTTTGATCGTTTTGATAAAGCAGAAACACAAGGCCCGCGATCAGAAGAAGTGCGGCGACGACCGTGATCCTGAACAGAACTGTCGTCTGAGACGCTAGCCGACGACTGCTGTCGCGCAGCGCGCCGGACATCCTTTTGGCAAACGGCCGCCGGCTTGTTCGGGCGTAAGCGTAGGCGTCACTTAGGATTTCTTCGACCGTATGACGCGCCGGGTAGGTTTTGCTACATAACCTGTACCGGGACATTGGGCCCTTTTCGCCGAACTCGATCATGTCGCCGTGCCCGAGACTTGCGGACGATATTTTGCGCCCATTCACCCAGACATTACGCCCAGACGACGCAGTTATTGAATAGACACCGTCCGCCCACTGAAGAGTTGCGATATCGTTGTCGTGCGGAGGCATGTCGTCTTTGGGGCGAAGACTCAACGCCCGGCTTTCACCAACCGAAACAGTAAGGGCATTGTCGGCCAGCCAGCTCACGTTCCCGCGCGACGGTCCGGTCAAATTTTCAAGGAGGGCACGCACGTCCCCCTCGTCGGGGCACGGCGATGAGCTTGTGTCAGCCGCGTCTGAGTTCCGCATTTTAGCCCCCTTTTCAAAGGCCACGCAGAGGTACTTTAGCACACGGCTGTACAAAACCTATTGCTTCGTTTTGCGTGCTAGGAAGGATTGGATTTCTCTGTCAGTTTAGCATCAAATCCGTGCCAGCAGGTTCACCAAACCGCACACTCCTTGGATTGCAAATCAAAGAAGGCCGACCGATGATCGGCCTTCAGTTTCAAGCCCCAGCCGAAATGCCACCTATTTGGATGAAACCTTGATCTTGCGGCTGGGATCCCGAGGTTCGGTTTTCGGCATATTGATGCTCAGAACACCCTTGTCGAAGGTGGCCGAGATACTCTCGACATCAACAGTGTCCGGCAGTGTCATTGCCCGTGAAAAGCTGCCATAGCTTCTTTCGCTGACACGCAGGTCGCCCGTCTCATCATGTGTAATCTTCTTCTGGCCTCGCAGGGTGAGGCGGCGATCCTTGATTTCGATTTCAACATCGTCCTCTTCCAGACCGGGCAATTCCGCCGTCAGAACGATTGCCGTATCCGTCTCTTGAACATCAATGGCCGGGGAAATTGCGCCGGACATATCAAGAGATGGCAGACCCGTGCGCTGCGCAGCCGTTTCCAGCGGTAAGAACGGAGAGCCGCCTCCTAAGAACCGCGACATCAGGGTTTCCATTTCACGTCGAAAGTTGTCGGAGAGCGGATGCGTTCCGGTGAAAAGTTGCGGGGACTTTTTGTCTTCAAGCATTTCTGAACCTCCTCCTTTTGTCCGGCTATGCGGACGCCGCATTATCGCAGAAACCCCGGTCAAGGACCTTGATCTTGCGCAAGAGAATGCTCGCATCTTTTTCCCGCCTGGCCGTTCGGACCGGCCAGTCTTCTGCCACCATTTCGGAACATGACAGCACTCCAACGGGCATAGCGTTCCGGACGGGAAAACACCCGATCACAGGAAGCTTGATCGCCAACCGGGGCTCGCCTAGCCTAGCCTCTTGAGACAGCGGGAATGGCCCAACTCTGGCGCAGTGGAGCAAAACCATATGAAATGGCCCTATCTGGCGCTGATCTATGTTCTGCTGATCTTGGCGCCGTTGGGCTTTTCCTGGTCACTTGGCTGGCCACCGCGATCTTTTCACCAAGAACTCGCATCCGGGCTGGGAATGATTGGATTTTCGATCATTCTGATAGAGTTCCTGCTCTCCGGGCGCTTCAGGTTCATTTCGTCCGGTGTGGGCATGGATGTGACCATGCGCATGCATCAGCTGATGGCGCGCGCGGCACTCGTTTTTGCGTTGATACACCCGCTACTTTACCAGGGCACGCCTTCTGGCGGACACCGCCCGTGGGACGTATCACACCAGCTGACGATTACGACAGACTTTCCGGCGCTGGCCTCAGGCATTTGTGCTTGTTTCCTGATCGTCGTTCTGGTCGCCTCGGCGGTCGCCCGAAAAAGCCTTGAATACAAATACGAAACATGGCGTCTTTTGCACGGTCTCGGAGCTCTGGCATTGGCCGTTTTGCTACTTCATCACACAATCTATGCAGGTCGCTACGGTGGGCATCCGTCACTCACATTACTGTGGCTCGCAATGACCGGCATTGCCGTTGGTACTCTACTTTATGTCTATCTCGTCCGCCCCTTGTTTAAGATGCGGAAACCGTGGCGTGTTTCCTCGGTCACTCGGCTGACACCGAAGCAATGGGAATTGCGCCTCAAACCGGACCGTCACCCGGGCCTCAGCTTTGAAGCGGGCCAGTTTGCCTGGCTCAATGTGGGGCACAACGTCTTTTCACAGCGCGAGAACCCGTTTTCGATTAGCTCGGCACCGGGTGAAGGTCCCGAAGTTTCATTTGTGATAAAAGAGCTTGGGGATTTCACAGGCAGTCTCGGGCAGATCGCGCCGGATACGCTGGCTTATCTCGATGGTCCCCACGGGAACCTTTCGGTCGGCAAACGCGCTGAACAAGGCATTGTTCTGATCGCAGGTGGTGTCGGCATCGCCCCTTTGCTCAGCATACTGCGCCAAATTCGCCTGAGCGCAGAGCAACGCGATATCAAGTTCATCTATGGAAACCGGATCGAGGAGCAGATTGTTTATCGGGAAGAACTGACCAGGGACGATACTGTATTTGTTCTATCCGAGCCCCCGAAGAACTGGAGCGGTGAAACAGGTTGGATCGACGGCGCCCTCTTGGACCGAACGCTTTCTTCAGAACATTATGACAACTGGCTTTTCGTGCTCTGCGGCCCCACTGCCATGATGGACACTGTCGAAGATCACCTTGTTGCCCGGGGAACACCTTCGCATCGGGTTCTGTCTGAAAGGTTTGACTATGATTGATCCGTTTAGAAACCTGTCCGCGCGCCGACGGGTCAAACTGGCAGTGTGGTCCGTCAATGTTACTGTTTGCGTCGCAACCTTGTTATTTGCCCTGAGATAGCGTGGACGTCCACTGGGTAGTGTAGAGAAGACCTGCCATCACAGCAGAAATTCTTCCCCGCGTAAGGCGTCGTCATGCAAATTTCAGAAACACGTTCAATGTATTGGAATCGCCAGCCTCAACTTGCGCCTTTGATTAAGATCAAAGGCGAACTCACGCCAATTCATAATACTTGAAACGCTTCTCAGACCGATTTGTGGGAGGATCGGAATGACAGTACTTATCGTCTTTGCCACTGTTGAGGGCCAGACGGCCAAAATCGCGCATTTTATCAGCAATGTCGTGAAGAAATCCGGCTTTGACACAAAGCTGATCAATACCGATCAACTTTCCGGTCAGGTAAAACTGGACGATGTGGATCGCGTTGTTCTGTTGGCTCCTGTTCACGAACGTCGACACCCTGCCTCATTCGAAGCTTTTGTCGCGTCGTTCAAAGACGAGTTGGTGAAACGAAAAACACTCGTGCTTTCTGTGGGTCTAAAGGCGGCCTTTGCATCGGGGCGCGAGGAAGCCCGCGACTACCTAACCGAGATGTTATTGCGAACGAGTTTCGAACCAGATGCGTCAGCATTGGTCGCAGGCGCGGTGAGACCCGACAGCTACGGATATTTTGAGAAAGAGATCGTTAAACACGTCGTCTTGTTGGGTCGGAAAATCGATCCGAGAGATGGCGTGCGGGAATTCACAGACTGGGACGAACTCACGTCGATTGTGAAGGGGTTTCTGGATGGGAACTACCGGACAATATCAGACAATTCCTAACTCAATACACTGAACCCATTCTTTCATAGTGTTTGGACCTGACCATCGAACCCAGACAAACACTGGACGTCCACTTGCGTCAGTCAGTGCGCAAATAGAACCGGAAGACCGGTTTGTTGCAGCATGGCCCTTGTAGTTCCACCAAAAATCGACTCGCGTAGGTATGACTGCCCGTAAGCGCCCATAACAATAAGGTCAGAGCCGGCCTCCTTCGCACGTTCCTGTATGCACTGTTCGATCGGTAGTCCGCCGCTCGGGAATTGCGCTACGGTCACGCTACAGCCGTGGTGTCTGAGCCAAGCAGCGATGTCAGTACCGGGGTCTTGACTTTCCGGATCATGTGCTAACGGCGGATCGAAACAACCAATCACAACTTCCTTGGCTTCCAGAAAATAGGGTAAAGCCAAATGGGCCGCTCTGGATGCAGCAAGACTATCGTTCCACGCCAGAAAAATGCGCTCGCGTTGGGTATATGGGTCTCCGTTGATCATCATGGCGACTGGCGAATGGAACAAGACGCCATGGCAAACCTCGTGAAACACTTCGGGGTCATTGCGCAGTTCCGGGTCCAGGTATGCGACATCACAGCAGTACGATTGGCGCGCCGCCAGAGCCTTTAAGTCCGCACCGGAACCCATGAAAACCGTGACTCTCGCCGATGCGCCCGAGCGCGCAAGCAGTGCTTCAACCTCACGAGCACGGGACTTTAAAGTCGCCTTTTTCTCTTCCAATTGATCCAACCAGTTTGCGGGCAAACCCGCCTCGACGAATTTGCTGGATCCGTACTTCAAGTAAGGCAGGTTCGGTAGCGCCGCGATCAGAAGGCAAGTCAAATTGCCGCGCTGACGTTGGGCAGCATCGGCGCATTCAAGTATCGATACATCGCTAGTATCCGCGCCAATGAAATACGTCGAAGTTCTGCGTTGCATACCGGATCTCCCTCCAAGATGTCACTGCGGGCAGGAAACTCGCCGAGCGCACAAACCCAACAAAAGCAGCCACTTAGATGATGTTTGTTCTTCCTACTTCGGCAACATGAAGAACTCTTCCAGTACGATCTTGCCTTCTGCCACCGAATAGACGGCGATCTCGCTCAGGGTCATACGTTTTCCTGTGGCCTTCTGCGTTACTTCGGCACTAAATCGCACTGCAAAGCGGTTGGGTGGATGCACATAGGGTCCGTCTAAATCGAGTTCGTGGAACTCATGCGCTGCCAGCCAATCCTCTCTCTTTCCCTTGATGGCGTCCCGACCCTTTGTGATGCGAAACTGCCGAACCGGCGGCACAACCGCCTCAATCGACTGGGCGTTTTCGGCGTACATTTCGTCAACACTAATAAGCCCCCTGCGATCACGCATGGCCTGAACGAATGCTCTTCCAATTTGGACTAAGTCTTCCATGGGAACCCCCTTTGTTATCGCCGATTGTATCACTTCTGACACTTGCCAATATTGACAAAGATCAATGAGGTCAGAGACCCGGTTCGCCAGCATTTCCTGCGGTCCGCCTTGGTAAACGGGTCAAGGCACACCCAGCTATTTCATGATTTTCAGCTGCGGTTCATCAATCCAGATAGTGGTTTCAAACTGGATTCATGCAAATACCGCGTTTCCATTTTTTTATTTTATTGACAGGAGCTTGTACGCAAAACAGAACGCAGACTAGACCGGGCCAAAGTTCGTCCAGGCCAATTGTAAAATCATTGAGTGAGGCTACGAAAGACCCCGACCCTTCAAAGAAAAATCATGACGAGACCGTCACAGAAACCCTAGTGCCGCCTACGCACGCATTTCGGCCGATCAGGAAGGGCGAGACGGCTATCGTTACGCTGCTTTCTGGAAACCACATTTCCCTTTGAGATCACCGCCAAGCGATCAGGTCTCAGGCGGACAGCTTCAATGGGGTCCCCGGCGTCCAGAACCAACAGCGAGGCCATGGCGCCCTCGTAAAGGCCATAGTCTTCAAGTCCGAGGATTGCAGCATTTTCAACCGTGACCATGTCAAAACACCGCCTCATATCTTCTGGAGACGACATCTGAGCGACGTGCAACCCCATGAAAGCAACGTCAAGCATGTCTGCGGTTCCCAGCGAATACCAGGGGTCGCGCACACAATCCTGCCCCCAGCCAACTCGGATACCTTCAGCCTGCATTTCCTTCACCCGGGTCAGCCCGCGCCGTTTCGGGAAAGTGTCATGCCGACCCTGAAGCATAATGTTGATCAGTGGGTTCGGAATGGCGCTGATTTCGGCCTCGGCGATCAGAGGAAGCAGCTTTGAGACATAGTAGTTGTCCATGGAATGCATTGAGGTCAGGTGAGACCCTGCCACCCGCCCCTGCAATCCCAGTCGCGTCGTTTCATAGGCCAATGTTTCGATATGCCGAGAATGAGGATCGTCGGTTTCGTCACAATGCATGTCGACCGGCAGGCCCCGTTCAGCGGCGATTTCGCACAAGATGCGGACCGAGGCAGCACCATCCGCCATGGTCCTCTCAAAATGTGGGATACCGCCGACGACATCGACCCCCATGTCGAGCGCCCGCATTGTATTGGCATGGGCTGTGGGGTCACGCAGCAGACCGTCTTGCGGAAAGGCGACAAGCTGAAGGTCCAGGTAAGGCCGAACGACTTCGCGCACATGCAACATCGCCTCGACGCCCTTCAGGCCGTCATCGCAGGTGTCCACATGGCTCCGGATCGCAAGCAGGCCCATAGAGACCGCCCAGTCGCAGTATGAAAGCGCACGGTCGACCATTTCATCGACCGTTGTCACCTGCTTGAGTTCGCCCCAAAGGCCGATCCCCTCCAGCAGCGTACCCGATGCGTTTATCCGAGGGATGCCATAGCTAAGCGTTGCATCCAAATGAAAATGGGGGTCGACAAAAGGCGGCGAGACCAGGTCGCCGGTCGCGTCGATGATTGCACCAGCCTCGGCGCCGTCCAACTGCCCCATTGCCGTGATACGGTCGCCTGTGATTCCGATATCGGCGACGTTTCCGTCGGGCAGCCGCCCGCCCTTCACAAGAATATCGAAGCTTGCCATCAGCGTTCTCCGCGGTTGTAGGGTATCATCAGCGCCGCTGGCACTTCGGCACGACGCGACATCAGGATCAATGCAAGGATCGAAAGGATGTAAGGGATCATCAAGAAGATCTGGTAGGGAACGAGGGCCCCCAGCCCCGTCTGCTGCAGGCGGATTTGCAGGGCATCGAAGGCAGCGAAAAGTAGCGCACCCAACAATGCCTTGCCTGGCCGCCAAGCACCGAAAACCACCAATGCGATACAGATCCAGCCGCGCCCGTTGACCATCTCAAAGAAAAAGCTGTCAAAGGCCGACATGGTGAGGAACGCGCCCCCGACAGCCATCAGACCAGACCCCATGATGACCGCCCCCATTCTAAGCGCGGTTACAGACAGACCCTGAGCCTCAACTGCTGACGGGTTTTCTCCGGCTGCCCTAAGGGCCAGTCCCAGCGGCGTCCGGTACAGTACGAATGCAGTTACGCCAACGATCACAAAGGCCAGATAGGTTAACGGGGTTTGGTTGAACAACGCCTGCCCCAGAACGGGTATCTTCGACAGTACCGGAACCTCAAGTGGTTGAAAGGGTTTGATCCGCGGGGGGCTTGAGACTTCTGGCAGGGCCAGGCGATACGCATAATAGGCGGCTGATGTCGCCAGAAGCGTAATCCCAAGCCCCACGACATGCTGCGACAACCCAAACGGCACTGTGAGCGTTGCATGCAGAAGCCCGAAAAGCATACCTGCCAGCATAGCAATGAAAACACCGGCCCACAGTCCGGTACCGGCATAGACCGCCATCCAACCGGCAAAAGCGCCGGCCACCATGATCCCTTCGATCCCGAGGTTCAGAACCCCCGCGCGTTCGCAGATCAACTCTCCCATCGTCGCAAAGATCAACGGAGAAGCAATGCGCACAGCGGCTGCCCAAAAACTGGCAGAGAGGAGGATTTCGAAGATCTCCATCAGCCCCTCACGATCCTGAACCGCGTCAGCAAGATGGCGAGGACCATGAACAAAAGTGCGGTCGCCAATAGAAGGTCTGCGATATAGGTGGGAACGCTCGCGGCGCGGCTCATACCGTCGGCACCGACGAACACGCCGGCTACGAAAATCGCCGAAAGCACGACGCCAAGAGGGTGAAGTAGCGCAAGCATGGCGACGATAATGCCCGTGTAGCCAAAGCCCGGACTCAGATCCAGCGTAAGGGACCCCTTGAGCCCCGCGACTTCCGAAAAACCGGCCAGAGCCGCAAGCCCGCCCGAAAGAAACGCGGTTTTCAAGAGCACAAGATTCACAGGGATACCCGCAAAACGGGCAGCCGTCGGGTTCTGACCCACAGCCCGGATTTCGTAGCCAAGCGTGGTGCGGGTCTCAATCACCCAGACGACCACAGCACAGATCAGTGCCAGCGCAAAGCCCCAGTGCAGACGTAGCCCTTCAACAATCCGAGGAAGGCGCGCTTCTGCATCCAACCTGGGCGATTTCGGCCACCCCATCCCCATGGGATCCTTGAGCGGTCCCTCCAGCAGAAGCGAGATGAAAAGAAGCACGATGAAGTTGAGCAGCAATGTCGTCACCACTTCATCAACGCCGAAGCGCGTCTTGAGAATGACCGGGCCCAGCAGCATCAGCGCCCCTCCCAGCATCGAGGCGAGACCGACCAGTATCAGTGGTTGCGGCCCCGGCAGGCCCAACGCCGACGTCCCGAAGAGGACTGTCACAAGCGCGCCAATGTAAAGCTGTGCTTCCGCCCCGATGTTCCACAACTTTGCGCGAAAGGCGACGGCTACCGCCAGACCTGTAAAGATCAAAGGTGTCGCCCGGTTCAGGGTCTCAAGCGCGGCAAACTTCGAACCTGCGGCTCCTTTCAGTATCAGTCCCAACGTGGCGAAAGGATTGGCCCCTGCAAGTAGAACGAGAAACGATACCACAACGATCGAAAGCCCCAGTGCCACCGCTGGAAATCCCACGGATCGGGCGAGGGACGGGTTGGAAATCGGTTCAAGCCGCACGTTCAAACCCCTCCCCGGCCATCCACCGCCCAAGCTCGGCGGGGGTTATCGTTCCACGGGGGAACTCAGGCGAGAGCCGGCCGTCGGACATCACCCGGATCACATCCGCAAGCCCCATGATTTCGTCCAAGTCTTCCGAGATCAGCAGGATCGCCGCGCCCGCATCTCTGGCTGCTATCAGACGCTCCTGAACGTAGGTTACGGCCCCGATATCAAGCCCTCTCACGGGCTGGTTGGCGAGGATGATTTCCGGATCGGATTCAAGAACCCGCCCGAGGATGAGTTTCTGCATATTGCCGCCCGAAAGCAGACGAATTCGCGTATCCGGACCGGGACAACGCACATCGTATCGCGCGATCACCTTCTTGGCGAAGGCTTGCGCGGCAGCCCAGCGCATCCAACCTGCTCGGCTGATCCCCGGGTTCCTGTAGCTTTCAAGGATGGCATTTTCGGTCAACGAGAAATCTGCAATGCTGCCAGTGCTGTGGCGGTCCTCTGGAATACGCCCGATCCGGGCCGCAAGGGACGCGCGAGGAGACCAGGGTGGCGCCTTTTCCTGACCAAGCCACATCTCTCCGCTCTCTGGCCTGGCTTCGCCCGATAGCAAATCGGCCAGTGCGCCCTGCCCGTTTCCGGACACACCGGCAAGGCCCATTATCTGGCCTGCACGCAGATCCAGATCGATGTTTCGAAGGCCGGTTCGGTGCCCAGGCGGATGCGCAGAGACACCGCGCAAGCTTAGGAGAACGGCACCGGGCTTGGCCTCGGATGGAACGGGTTGGGTAATCTCTTCCCCGACCATAAGCTCAGCAAGGGCATGAGGCGTCGTTTCATCTGTGCGCGTTTCCCCGACCAGCTTGCCATGGCGCAGCACAAGAACCCGGTCCGAGATTGCCATAACCTCGTGCAGCTTATGGGAAATAAAGATGACGGAAAGGCCCTGATCGACAGCCCGGCGCAGCGTCTCGAACAGAGCGTCAGCTTCCTGTGGTGTCAGCACCGCTGTCGGCTCATCCAAAATCAAGATGCGGGCATCGCGATACAGTGCCTTCAGGATTTCCACGCGCTGCCGCTCGCCGACCGACAACTGCCCTGTCTTGGCCGATGGGTCGACGGCCAGCCCGAATTCTTCGGCCAGTTTCATCACGCGAGACTGCGCCTTCTGGCGGCCACGGCCCAACGACCAAAGGGAAGAAGTGCCCAGAAGGATATTTTCGAGAACAGTAAGGTTATTGGCAAGCGTGAAATGCTGGTGAACCATGCCGACACCGGCCCGCAGCGCTGCACCGGTTGCACCGGCAGGCAGGACTTGACCAAACACCTCCACGGTTCCTTCGTCCGCAGTATAGTGCCCGAACAGGATGTTCATAAGCGTTGTCTTGCCAGCGCCGTTCTCACCAAGAAGCGCGATGACCTCGCCCCGGTGAAGCGTCACGTCAACCGAGTCATTGGCCGTTAAATTGCCAAATCGCTTGGTGATGCCATTGAGGCGCAGGACAACCTCCTGCGCCGAACTATCGTTGGGCATCAGGAGGACACAGGCTCTGAATCGTCCACTTCCACAACATAAGTACCCGCCCGAATTGCAGCCTCTCGTTCAGCAACAAGCGCCATCGCATCGGCAGGCACCTTGCCTTCGAATGTGCCCAGAGGCGCGAGCGAGCAGCCGCCTTCCTTCATGTAGGAATAAAGCCCGTAATTGGCCGCCGTAAAGCTGCCGTCGGCGACCGCCGCGAGAGCCGCTTGCATCGTAGGCTCAAAATGCCAGAGCGCCGAGGCAACCACCGTATCCGGATAGTCCGCCTGAGTGTCGATGACATTGCCGATTGCCAGAACACCGCGCTCCTGCGCCGCATCGGAAACGCCGAAGCGTTCGGCATACATAACGTCTGCACCGTTTTCGATCATCGCAAAAGCCGTCTCTTTCGCTTTGGGCGGATCGAACCACGAGCCGATGAACGAAACCTGGAAGGTCGCGTCGGGTTTCATTTCGCGCACGCCAGCCATGAACGCGTGCATGAGCCGATTGACCTCTGGTATCGGGAAACCGCCAACCATTCCGATATTGCCCGACTCGCTCATGGCGCCGGCGATGATACCGGTAAGATAGGCAGCGTCCTGAATATAGTTGTCAAAAACGGCCAGATTGGGATGGGCCGGATCGTCAAGGAAAGACGACCCCAACAGGAACGCGGTATCGGGGTAATCCAGAACCACCTCCCGTGCTTCTGCCTCGACCCCGAAAATCTCGCCCACGATCAGCTTGGCGCCGCCTTCGGCGTATTCCCGCATGACCCGGGTATAGTCGGTATTGGCCGTGTTCTCGGTAAAGGCATAAGTTATCTGGCCCGCATCTTTCGCCGCTTCCGCCGCAATATGGATGCGGCTGACCCATTGCTGTTCAACTGGAACGGTGTAAATGCCCGCAACGCTCAAAGGCTCTTGCGCAATGAGGCGTTTGGGAAATGTCGCGAGGCTGGCTGCGGCGCTCGCGCCCAAAAGCAGGCTCCGACGATCAATTCCAGAGTAAAGCAGTTCGGCGCGTTTCATGACATATTCCCCCTATCGACTTTGTTGTCAGCCGACAGTAGCAAGAACGCCGTGTAACGCAAAGAAAACGTGCCGAATATTGGGCGGACGAACTCGGCACTGGTCTTGAATCAAGCAAATGCGCTGGGTTTGATCATGAATAGAAGCTTTGAAAGGCACCCGCCCTCCTCAGCCCAAGGCCTTCAGAAAAGACGCTGCTGATTATTCGTCTTTTTCGTAGAGAATGAATGGCGTTCGTTTTGCCACTTTGTCGTATAGCATTCGGCCCTTGTAGTTGAACTCCTGAGTGGTCCAGTAAGTTGTTGGAACACCATGCTGCTTTGCGGTTTGAAAAACAGCCTCGATCAGAGCGCGGCCGACACCCTTTCCACGGACGTCGGGTTCAGCAAACAGATCCATCAGATAGCAGGTATCCTCGACCGACCACATAAACCTGTGAAACAGGTAATGTGCCAATCCAACCGGTTGTCCGTCCAGTTCAGCAATGAGGCAGTTGTATTCACCTGTATCTGTCGACAACAGCCTGCTGAAAGAAATCTCGTAGACTTCTTCCGGGACGGTGGTCTCGTAGAACTCCAGATAGGCAGTCCACAAGCGGCGCCACTCTTCCTTGTCTTTCGACTCAAGCGGGCGGATAACCAAACCATCTGGCATGACAGATTTCTCCTGCATTTTAAGGTGTTTATCGAGGTGACCGCACCGAGCGGTCAAATGAGTTGTTGCCCGACATCGACACGATCGTGTTTGAGCGGGACGTCCACATCCACGGAACTATCCAATTCCTGGGCGTATCTATGCCCGGCATAGACTGCCGCCGCGATAATCGCTGGTGCATCGCAATCGCCAATGCGGCAGAGGCTGAATGGCAATTCTGCAGTTTCTGTCCGACTGCTCAATTCCCGATACAAGCCGTCATTTGGTTTCCGGGCTGTCACCATCACAATGTTGGCAACGGGCAAGGTCTTACCTGATCCGCCGTAGAGACAATCCAAATGCGCCATTTCGCCATCGAATTGTCTCAGCGTCTTTGACGGCATGATCTCGATCCCCAGGCGAAGCAAATGTGTTCGGATGCGCCAACGCTCGGACGTTTTTCCTGCCCAATCAGCCACACTGTCGGACGGTGTGACAAACGTTACGGCGTGACCTTGCTCCTTTATTTTTTCGGCAATGACGCTGGCCATGTAATAGCCATCACTGTCAAAAACGAGAGTTGGCCCATCAGGAATCCTTCCATCCATGATGTCATCGGGGGTGTAAACGCGGTTCAAGGCGGCTCCTTCCGCGACCGGGTCGAAACGTTCCTCATCATGGTAATCATTTCGCCAGGTCGCGCCCGTGGCGATTGCAACGTGGTCAGCTTCAACCGAGAAGATATCGTCAACTGTCAGCGGGCTTTCCCGGTAGATTTCAACATTAGGCATTTCGATCAATTGCTGCTCGCGATAGTCCCTGACGCGAATGTACTCGCTCATGCCCGGAAGTGCCGCTTCGCGCACAACCCGACCGCCTATTTCACGAGAAGCCTCTGCCAGCAGGACATCATACCCACGCGCCCCAAGCGCCCGCGCGGCTTCAAGACCAGCAGCCCCTGCCCCGACAATCAGAGCGCGTGCATCGGAAGCTTTCTTTCGAATGATTTCGGGATGCCAGTCCTTGCGCCATTCCTCTCCCATTGTCGGGTTTTGCGTGCAACGAATGGGCACGCCAATCGTGTCGCTGGCATAGCAGACATTGCACCCGATGCATTCGCGGATCGCAGACAGGCGTCCTTCTTCGATTTTCTTGGGAAGGTAAGGATCAGCGATTGACGGGCGCGCGGCACCGATAAAATCCGAAATTCCGCGCCTGACTTGCGACACCATTGTATCGGGTGACGTGAAGCGACCCACAGTCACGACGGGCTTATCCGTCACGGACTTGACCCAATGCATGTAGGGTTCAAGAGCTGCCTCTTTGGTAAAACGGGAAACGCCCATCTCGACCGAGTAATCTGCGATGTTAATATCCCACAAATCCGGAAGATCAGCGAGCATCTCGAACATCTCGCGACGCTCACCATAGATGGGCTTGCCATCCTCGCCGATCTCTTCGTCTGCCGAGAAACGGACCGCCACGGCGCACCGGTCCCCAACGGCGTCCTTGGTTTCCTGGATCAGTTCACGGGTCAGGCGAACCCTGTTTTCCAGGCTGCCGCCATACTCGTCACTGCGCGTGTTCACGTGCGGATGCAGAAAGTTCGAGATAAGGTATCCGTGCGTCGCGTAGACATAGACAATGTCAAAGCCCGCGTCTCGGGCCCGCAAGGCGGCCTTGCGGTGCCACCGACGCAAATCGCGGATGTCCTGCTTGTCCATCGCGCGGGTTTGATAGGGATGCCCTTTAACGTTGGGTCGGCTGTCGACGTCCATGCTCGGTAATCGGGAAAACAGGTTGTTCGAGTTGGCACCTCCATACCATAGCTCAGCACCCGCAAGGCTGCCATATTCGTGCACCGCGTCCGTCATCAAAGCGTGCGCCCGAACATCGCTGTCATCCCAAAGGGACGCGTAAGGATGCGGCAGGTCGTCAGATGATGGATGGATCGAGTTGTATTCCGTACATATGACCCCCCATCCACCTTGCGCTTTCACCTTGCGCATTGCTGCAAGGGTACGCGGGTATTGCCAGCCCATGCCTGTGCAGTGCGGAACCTGATAGAACCGGTTTGGCGCAGTGACTGGTCCGATTTGTATTGGTTCGAAAAGGATGTCGTAGCGAGGATCCCTGCTCATTCGTTTGCCTTTTGTTTGCTGCGCTGTGCGCAGGCCCGTCTTATCTGTAAAGCCGGAGATTTGACCCGCACTGTCTCAACTGCCGCTCTTGAACTCTGGCATTCGAAAATGATCCGGGTAGACCTTGGACAGGAAGGCGACGATGTGATCCCGGGCTTCGGTACGTCGAAAGTTCTCCGGGTAGGTCAAAAGCTCCAGCCAGATTCCGTCGTACAGAGCCTCCAGGATATTGGCGACTTGCCTTGGCGGCATGTCGTCATACCCGCCATCCTCAGCAATTTCGGAGCACAGGCGCAGCGCGATGCTGTAACGCTCCAGATCAATGTCGTTGATCAGTTTGCGATAAACTTTGCGCCGCCCTGCCTCTCCAAAAAACGCAAACCAGACGGCCAGTTTCTTTGGCGAGCAAATCCGCGGGTGAAAATGCGCATCAACGATGGCCAACAGCTTTTCAGGCGCCGACAAACCTGCATTGTCAAAAGCGTCCAACCACTGTTCATGGTGTTCCTTTGCAAGAAACAACAGCGTTTCTTCCAGCAAGTTCTGTTTGCTTTTGAAGTGGAAGTTGACGATGCCCAGCGACAAACCGGCTATCTCGGTCACGGTGGACATGGTCGTTCCACCAATTCCGTTTTGCGCGATCGAGTCGATTGTGGCGTTGATCAGCTGTTGGCGCCGCACCTCCTTGGACTCGGTACGCCGGCGCCCTGTCGGTTTTGTGTTATCGCTTGGCGTCTGACTCACTCGCACACCTCCCATCTTCACAAGTACTTCAATCCTGCCCGCGCTCACTCCCAAGCCGTGCCGGCGAGAGGCTGATTGACATTCGCAAAGTTTATGCCATTGATTGAATAATCATTCAATAATGAAGATAAATGATGTGAAAACAATACGAATGTTCGCAATCATGGATCTAGAGCTCCGACCAAAAGGTGAAAACCGGGTCGTGCACCATAGAAATGACATTGCAATGCAATGCTCCCAGAGGCTCAATGCGATCCTCGATGGCGGACCAAGCCGCGTCGGCCTGCATTTGATCCCTGAACTCGATCACAGCCATAAGCGAATGGTCACGTTGTTGGTCAGTATCGTAACCGCTTGCTGGAATGCGTTTACACAAAGGCGTTCCGTTCGTTGCCAGACCCGCCGCGACCAAATGTCCGACAAACGCGTTCCAGGCCTGTTCGAACGCATCGAGGTCGGCGGCCGGTTTCAGTTCGAATTGGTTCAAAAGTCTTGGCATTCTTCACATACTGTCCGGAAAGGCGTCACCAGCCAAACCTATGCAATTCCCCCCGCAAGGCAAGCGCGCGAGGCCAATAGATGATCCGCAACGAAAACCCCGTTATTGCAAACAGCCTGTGGTCAGCAACGGCAGGTTATTCAACCGATTACCCGCAACTCGCTACCGAGCAACAATCAGACGTAACGGTGATTGGCACCGGGTTCACTGGCCTTTCGGCAGCCCTTCACCTGGCCGAGGAAGGCATCAAAGTTGTTCTGATCGACGCCCAACACCCGGGCTGGGGCGCGTCTGGGCGCAACGGTGGGCAGATCAATGTAGGCCTAAAGGACGGGCCAACCGGCATCAAGGCCAAGTTTGGAGATTTCTGGGGAAACAGAATGATCCGAATGGCCGGTGACGCGGCCGATCTTGTTTTCGATTTGATCGCTCGGCACGACATTAGGTGCGATGCAAACCGCCTGGGATGGCTGCGCGCGGCGCATACGACCAAAACACTCAACGAATTGCACAAACTTGCTGAGGATTGGGACAATCACGGCGGCGGCATGGTTCAGCTTGATCAAGGCGGAATGCAGCGTCTGACCGGGACAGAAGCCTATCTGGGTGGAGTTCTGGACCGACGCAGCGGAGTTTTGCACCCACTGAACTATGCACTTGGACTGGCCGAAGCAGCCCGTCGCATTGGCGTGGAAATCTTCGGAGAAACGCCCGCCAACCGGCTCTCGTCAGAGGGCAGTCGCTTTCGGGTTGAGACACCTAACGGAGCTGTCTTTTCGGACAAGGTCCTGATTTGCACGAACGCCTATTCTGGTGATCTGCATCCGCGCCTGGCGCAATCCGTCCTGCCCGTTCGGTCAGTTCAGGTGGCGACGGCGCCATTGTCCGACAATATCCGCCAAACAATTCTGCCAGAAGGCAACGCCTTGTCCGACGCAAGACGCCTTCTTTTGTACTTCAGGCAAGATGCAGACGGCCGGTTCCTGATGGGCGGTCGCGGCACCTACTATGACAATTCCACCATCAAACAAATTGAGCGACTGAAACGCATTTCCGTTGAACTTTTCCCCCAATTGTCCGGAGTTCAGTGGGAATATGAGTGGGGCGGGTATGTGGCGCTGACGAGGGATCACTATCCCCACCTGCATGAACTCACCCCGGGCGTAATGACAGGTCTGGGCTACAACGGTCGCGGCGTTGCCATCGCCACCGCAATGGGGCGGGTCCTGGCCCGGTGGGCGGCCGGGATCAAAGTCGATGAGCTTGAGTTTCCGGTTACCCCCCTCAAACCTCTACCTTTTTCGTTTGCCCGAGAGACCCTTGTCGAAGCAGAAATCCTGCGCCTGAAACTCCTGGACAAGTTGGGTCTTTGAGACAGAAAACCGCGCTGGTTAACGGTTTTTGGAGAAGAAGCGATAGGTCAATGCGATCGCGGCCAGTGAGAGGCCCGTGCCGTACCCAATCCAAACACCGTTGGGTCCGAACCCGAGCCAAAAGCCCAATCCATATCCAAGCGGCAAAGCAACGATCCAATAGGCAATCAGGGTAATGGCAACCGGAACATGATTGTCCATTATGCCCCGAAATGCGCCCAGCATTGTCCCCTGAACGCCATCTGCGATCTGCATTGCGGCGATCACAAGGAACATCGAAATCGCGAGAGAAACGACATTCGGATCATCTGACAAGCTGTTCGCCAGAGGAATACGGCCAACCAAAATACCCAGGATAACGACTGTCATCCAACTCACAACGACCAGAAGCGACGCTAATACAATTGGCTTCAGCCTGTCCTTATCACCGGCACCGATTGCCTGAGCCACGCGTATTGAGATTGCAATCGAAACGCCCAACGGCACCATGTAAATAACGTCGCTGACCGCAGAAACGATTTGATGTGCTGCAAGCGCGGCGGCGCTGAACCACCCAAGCATCAGGCCTGCTACGGCGTAAGCGGCCCCCTCCCCCAGGTAACCGACGGAGATGACGATCCCTTCTTTGATCTGCGCCTTGAACTCAGACCAGTCAAAACCTTCGGTCCTCAGAAGGTCCCATTTCCGTTTCCTTGCGCCCAAAATCACAAATGCCGCAATCAAAGGCACCGTCTGAGACAACAGACTTGCGATCCCTGCCCCAACAAGACCCAGACCAGGCCAGCCAGCAACACCGTGGATCAACACATAATTCGAAGGAATGTTGAAACCGACCGCAAGAAACGCAAGCCCAACGCCAATCCAAGGTTGGTTCATGGCGTCAAACAGAGCTTTTAACGCGTAGAAAACAGTGAATGGAACCAAAAGAAGGCTCATCGCGTTCCAGTAGCCGCCAAGCAAGCCTACGACTTCCGGGGGCTGTCCGATCCAGGAAAGAGCCGGTTTCAGGCAGATCATTACGCTCGCACCGACAACCCCGACGAGCAGAGAAACCAAAAGCCCGGCAGTTGTGGCCGAAGCAAGCCCTTCCTCGCTGGACTTGCCGAAGGCTTCCGCCATTCGCACGCCAATTGCGGACACAAAGCCATAAAGCGCAGAGTAAAAGATGATCAGCACCGAGGCCGTTATCGACACTGCTGCCAGAGGAAGCGTTCCCAATGGGGCCACCATCACGGTATCCACAACGCCAATCAAAGCAGCGGCAGCAAGGGAAATGACTATTGGCAGGGCAAGTCGCGCAACATCACGCGCTTCCTGCACTATCGCAGCCCTGGGCGGCAGCGGCTGTTGTGAGATCCGCACTCGCGTCATGACATCGGGGCCTCTCAGCCGAAAGTGGCTATGGCGTTTCAGTCAGCAGGCCCGGCACCAGGCGCACGAGGCATCCCCATGCAGCTTGTTCCGCCTCTTCTCGGCTCAGGTTTTCCGGCGCAAGATGCAGGCGCTGCCAATAACCATCCGTCAACGTCTCCATCCATTCCGTCATTTGATCCGGAGAGGCAACATCATCCTCGGCCAGCAATTCTTGCCAGATCGCATACAAAGTTTCGCGCCGCCGCGCTTCAAAGTGTTCCGCAACCTCATCATAGTGCTGCTGGAATCTGAGTTCCCCCCAAAACGCATACCACAAAGGCAGGACGTTCGGACCACATGCATCAGGGTGGAAGTCCGCATTGATGAGTGCCCTTATCTTTTCCGCTGGCTTATCCCCTGCCTGTTCCAGAGAGGTCGTCCAGTGCTCCTCATAGCGTCGGTACAAGTCGCGAAGCGTTTCGGTGAGAAGGCCACCCTTTGATTTGAAATAAAAGGCTGCAACGCCCTGAGACAGCTCGGCTTCGGACGCGACCGTCGCAAGTGTCGTTTTCGCCAATCCATGCGCCAGTATGGAACGGCACGCCGCGTCCAGCAGCTGCCGGCGGCGGCGATCTGCGTTTTCCTTCCGCTCTTTGCGGGGGCGTTTCCGCTCTGCGTCGACCAATTGCCGCTCCTCCTAGAATTACCGCCATCTACAGTGCGCGAAAAACACGCGTCAATGGTCTAAAATTTATTTGAGCGCTCAAATAAACTTTACGGAATCATGTCCGGTCTGTAAACGGAGAGGAAAGGGATGAAAAATTTGACGACTGAGAACAGATACGACGTGATTGTGGCCGGTGCCGGTCATAACGGATTGACAGCCGCCGCTTATTTGTCCCGTGCGGGCATGCGTGTTTTGGTCGTCGAAAAGAATGACTGGATTGGTGGCGCAGCAGTCAGCCGTTCGCTGCACGAAGGCTGGACTTACTCGAACTGCTCTTATGTCTGCTCTCTTTTGCGGCGCGAAATCGCCAGAGACCTCGAACTCCCGAAATACGGGCTTCAGGTTATCCCCTACGAAGGTGGTGCGAGCTTCACACGCGACGGAGATTACTTCGCCTATTACTCCGATCACAACGCTCTCAAGCGCGAGATGGCGCGCCATTCTGCACGTGATGCAGACGCCTATCGCGGCTATTCACAAGCCATCATGCGGCAATGCCGTTTTATCCGCCCGTTTCTGCTTCGAGACGCACCGGACCCTGCTTCGCTCCGCCCACGTGACCTCGGTGAAATGGCGTACCTGGTCAAGAAGGCCCACAGACTGGGACGTCGCGAACTTGGAGAAACGCTGAAATTCTGGACGATGTCCATTGGCGACTTTCTGGATGAGCATTTCGAGAACGACCTGATCAAGGCGCATTTGGCTGGATCGGGTATTATCGGCACTGGTCTTGGGGTGTATTCGCCCGGAACCGCCTATGTTTTGCTGCACCACTACATGGGCGATATCGATGGTGGCATCGGAGCCTGGGGTTTCGCCCGCGGCGGCATGGGCGCGATTTCCAATGCTATTGCGGCGTCTTTCAAAGATCACGGCGGTACGATCCATACGGGTGCAGGGGTCGAGAGAATCCTGAGCAAAGATGGACGCGTGGAAGGCGTGGCGCTGGAAGACGGCAAGGTTTTCCATGCCCCAGTCGTCGCATCCAACATGGATATCAAGCGCACCATTTTACACCACGTTGATACCGCCGATCTGCCGGATGACTTCACCAAAGCGGTGCGGAACTTCAAAATTCGCGGGTCTTCGGCGAAACTCAACATCGCCCTTGACCGCTTTCCAAACTTTCCTGCCGCACCAGAGCACACCAGTTTCCTGAGGGGCGATCTGCATGTGTCGCAAAGCCTCTTTGAACTGGAAAAGGCTTATGATGACTGGAAGCTGGGGCGCTGGTCGGAAAAGCCGTACATCGACATGCTGATCCCCAGCCAGATCGACCCAACGATGGCTCCGACAGGTGCGCATATGATGACGGTGTTTGTTCAGTACGCCCCATATGATCTGGAAGTCGGCGGCGTCCGGTCGGCAGACAACTGGGACGACCAACAGCGCAGGGAAATGTCTGAAACTGTACTGGACCAGATGGCTGTGGCTTGCCCTGACATTCGCGAGCGCGTTGTGCACATGGAAGTCCGTTCACCGCTGGAAATCGAACGCGAGGTCGGTCTGACCGAAGGCAACATTTTCCAAGGCGAACTGACCTTTGACCAGCTTTTCTTCAATCGCCCGGTCCCGGGGTGGTCGCAGTACAGCCTGCCAATCAAGGGGCTGTATCTGTGCGGTTCGTCCGCACATCCGGGCGGCGGAGTTATGGGGGCACCCGGCGCCAACGCTGCCCGCGCAATCCTGAGGAACGAAACACGGCATGGCCGAATGAAGGGATATGCCGCATGAACCATTTTGATGCAATAGTCGTGGGTGGCGGTGTCAACGGGTTGATTGCCGGAACGCTTCTCGGTCGGCGCGGCAAGAATGTCTGCATCGTTGAAAAATCTGACAGTTTTGGTGGAATGGCGTCCTATTCCGGGGACGGGGGGCCAACACTGGCCCACTCGCTTTACAACCTCAGCCCACGCGCCCTGAGTGACATCGGTTTGGACCTGCAACACCCTGTTTTGGCCGGGAAACCGACCTCCACGGTCTCATTGGCTGAAGATGGTCGGCACATTGTCTTCAGTGACGAAGGCGTCTGCTGGAGTGACGGGACAGCGCACCCGGACTCCAAAGCCTGGTCCGATCTGACGCAACAGTTGATTACGTATGGCGGCTTGTTACGCCAACTCGCCGAAGCCCCACCACCCGGCGGCCACAAAGCTGTGCTTTCGCGGGGCGGAATGGCTGAGGTTCTGCGCCTGGCAAAACTGGGCATCGGACTGAAAAGGCTGGGTAAATTGGAAATGCGGCGTTTCCTGCAGGTCGTTCTGTCCAATGTCTCTGACATTGTCCTTGATGACTTGCCGGACGGACCGGTGGCTGGGATGCTTGCAGCTGATGCAATCTGGGGGGCAGCCGCCGGTCCAAGATCTCCGGGAACCGTGTTCAACCTGACCTACCGGATGGGTCACGGGGGCACCATCACCCAACCTGCGGGCGGAATGTCTGCGCTGACAGATTTGATGGTGGAAGCAGCGCAAAAGGCGGGGTGCGTATTGATGTCGAGAACCGAGGTTTCCGGCGTTCTCGTGGACAAGGATGCCGTCTCTGGCGTCATAACCACTGGTGGGCAAACTTTGACCGCACCTCTCGTGCTGAGCAACCTCGCACCTAAACCAACAAGCCGTATGACCGGGCCAACTGTTTTCGACATCGAAACGATGCGGCGCATTCGGAATATCCGGGCACGAGGAACAACAGCCAAGGTCAACCTACGGCTAAAGGATGGCTCACCCCTGCCCGGCCTGCCAGACGAATTGGCACACGAACGTCTGATCTATGCGCCCTCTGTGGAGTACGTCGAAGCGGCGTTCAACCCGACTAAGTATAGTCAAATGTCCAAAGCACCAGTTATGGAAGCCTTCAAAGTGCAAACAGCCGACGGGGCAAGCTGGCTGTCAACCATAGTGCAATACGCGCCATCCGACCTAGAAGGCGGCTGGACTGAAGCCGCGAAAGATCAACTTGCGCAAATCACCGTAGATACACTGGGCCGCGCCCTGCCCGGCCTGAAGGATCACATCGCACGCAGACAAGTCATAACACCGGATCAAATCGAAAGCGCAACCGGGGCGCCCGGCGGGCACTGGCACCACGCGGAAATGTCTCTGGACCAGCTCCTGACACTTCGGCCCGCAAACGGGATGTGCCGCTATTCCATGGGTCCCAAGGGGCTGTACCTGTGCGGCGCTGGAACTCACCCCGGCGGCGATGTCATGGGCCTCGCCGGTCGCAATGCGGCCCTCGCGGCGCTGGAGGAGCAGCCATGAGCCTCTTCACAGACCCGAAACTTGGCTTAATCCCCGCCGCCTTTCACAAGAAGCTCGAAGAGCAGAATCGCGCACAAAACTGGTATGATTGGGCTGGTTACGCTGCCCCCGGAGTTCTCGACAGTGTCGAGTTCGAGTATTTCGCGCTGCGCAATCAGGCCTCTGTGTTCGATATCTCACCGATGCACAAATACAGGGTGACAGGTCCTGACACGACGGCAATGCTCAATCGCCTGGTCACGCGTGACGTCCGCAAGATCGCAGCGGGCCGCGTTGGATACGCAATCTGGTGCGATGAAGAGGGTATGGTCATTGACGACGGGACTCTTTTCCATCTCGGCGACAACGATTGGCGCTTGTGCTGTCAGGAACCGATGCTGACGTGGTTGCTGGACGCGGCATGGGGTTTCGATGTTGCGGTTCGGGATGAAACTCACAGCGTTGCCGGCCTTTCGTTGCAAGGTCCGACGTCCTATGCGGTGTTGGAAGCTGCAGGATTAGATGTTGGCGCGCTTAAACCATTCGATCTGGTCCAGATCGAACCTGACCTCATGATTTCAAGGACGGGCTTTACCGGTGACCTCGGCTATGAGCTTTGGTGCGACTGGGACAAGGCAGAAGATCTCTGGGACAGAATTTGGAAAGGTGGCTTGCATCAGGGACTGCGCGCCATTGGGTACGAAGCTGTCAATATCGCACGCATCGAGGCGGGATTTCTGACCGCAGGGGTGGACTTTCAACCCGTTCATGCGACCGAGCGGTTGCACCGGGGCCAAACGCCATTCGAACTCGGCCTGAGTCGGTTGGTCGACTTCGAGAAAGACCACTTCAATGGTCGCCGTGCGTTGCTGTCGAAACGCGATGCTCCCAGAAGCCTCCTCATGCGTTTCGATGTCGAAGGCTTCAAACCCTCGGAAGGGTCATTGATCTACAACCGGCGCAAAAAAGAAGTTGGGCACGTGACCTCCGGAATTTGGTCCCCCACCGCCAAACGTAACATCGCACTGGCACATGTTCGTATGCCGGATGCAAGCCGCTCATCCAGTTTGATGGCGGAAATCTACACACTGCAGGAAGGCAAATGGGATACCAGAATGGCGCGTCTCACGCCCGTCACCAAAGCCTTTTTCGCACCGCCGCGCGCACGTGCGACACCGCCCGCCCGCACCTAAAGGAGAAGAAGACGTGAACACACTTGGCAACACTCCAACCGATGGCGATCTTGTCACCTGGGATCGCGACCATCACCTACACCCCTGGGCAGGGACCGAAGGCTTTGGGTCCGATGAGTACATGCGGGTCAACACAGCGGATGGTATCTACCTTTGGGATGCTGCCGGAAAGCGCTATATCGATGGCCCGGGCGGTATGTGGTGCACACAGATCGGTTACGGCCGCCGCGAGATGGCCGACGCCATTTCGCAGCAGGTCATGACGATGCCCTACGCGTCGCCCTGGTCATTTACGACCGAACCCGCAGCCGTTTTGGCCCGCATGATCGCCGAGCGCACTCCAGGCGACCTGAATACAGTGCACTTTACAACCGGCGGGTCCACGGCTGTCGATACCGCGCTCAGAACCGCGCTTTTCATGAACAAGCGGCTTGGCCGACCAGAAAAGAAAATCGTGATCGGCCGGGAGAAAGGCTATCACGGATCGACTTTTCTGGCTGCAACGGTCACCGGGAAAGAACGCTTCGAAACAAGCTTTGAAAAAGCGCAGGATTTGGTGCGTTTCCTACCCGACGTGAACCCTTACCACCGGCCCGAGGGAATGAGTGTCGATGCCTGGTGCGACGCCAAGGTCGCGGACCTTGAAAACCTGATTGCCGAGGTCGGTGCTGACCGTATTGCCGCCTTTATCGCCGAACCGATCCTCTGTTCTGGCGGCGTGATTGTCCCGCCTCCGGGCTACCACAAGCGCACACTCGAAATTTGCCGTGCAAACGACATTCTGTACATCTCGGATGAGGTCGTAACCGGCTTTGGCAGGCTCGGTCATTGGTTCGCATCAGAAGACGTTTTTGGCATCATTCCAGACATAATAACCTGCGCAAAAGGCCTGACCTCCGGGTATCTGCCACTTGGCGCTTGCATCATCTCGGACGCAGTAATGCAACGCATCTCTGACGCTCCGGGCGGCGATGTCTTCTACAATGGCTATACCTATTCAGGGCACCCGGTGAGCTGTGTTGCAGCAATCAAAAACATCGAGATCATGGAACGCGAAGATATTCTTGGACACGTTCAACGCGTAACACCGCAATTTCAAGAACGCCTGCGCCGGATCAAGGAAAAGTTCCCGATCGTCGGGGACGTGCGCGGCGACGGTCTACTGGGGTGTATCGAATGCCGCCCCGGGCTGAAGGTCGAAAGCTATGAAGCACACGTCAAGTTTGGGCAGAAACTGGACGACGCGTGCGAAGAGTTGGGTTTGCTATTGCGACCATTCGGAAACATGGCCGTGTTCTCTCCTCCTCTGATCATCACCCCTTCCCAGATCGACGACATGTTCGACATCATGGAGGCAGGAATGGTGCAGGTCAGCAAGGACTACTGCGAATAGCGGCCACGTCGCCAGGACTTGGCGCCGGCCAAGTCATGCTGGCTTTCGACCTCGGATGTGATGCGGGCAGTGCTCTCCGGATTTCAGCACAGGCTGCATCGCGTCCCAGATCTCGATTTGGTGTTCGATAAACTCGGCACCATGCCGGGCTTCCCAGTCAGCGCGGTTCGGCCCGGTCAAATCCGCAAGTTCCCCAGCAGAAACTTCCGCATACCAGGGATTGCGGTTGACCAATTCCACGTCTTCAAAGCCAGCCAACTCCATCGCGGCGCGATACTTGGAAGGTGACGCCATTTGAAACTCCAAAGCTTCCATCTTCACATAATGCGCCATCTCAGGTGACATGTCCCCATCATGATTGGTCAGCCAGTCAGAAGCGGCAAACTGCCCACCTGGCTTCAGCACACGAAAGGCCTCGGCAGCCATCGCGACCTTGTCGGGAATGTGGATGATCGAGTCTTTTGAGAACACGACGTCAAAAGTATCATCTTCGAAAGGCATTGGGCCCGGAGTGACCTCAAGGATTTCCACCTTTTCCTCCAAACCGGCCCGCTTCACTCGCTCTCTCGCCGCCGCGCAAACGGGAGCCTCCACATCTATGCCTGTCACTTTCCCCGCGCCGAACTCCTGCGCCATCAGCACTGCAATTGCCCCTGAACCACATCCAATATCAAGGATATGCTTGCCTTTGAGATCGATACCCTCAACAACCCGAGCGACTTCCTCAGGGCCTCCTGGCGAAAGGAACCCCTCCCCCCAAAGCTCTTCCAGGAAGTTGATCACCTGACGGTCGTAAAGGATATCGTCTGACATAAGCTTCCCCCGCATCTGATTGCCAGTTCACCGCCACAGTGAAGCCTGATCGCGCTGCCCTGACAAGCCTTTTTCCAGATAGGAAGGCGATGCTCAAAATCAACTATTGAATGATCATTCAGTCAGTAGACATTGAACGCCATGACTGATATGCGAGGAAATGAACGCCCAGAAAGGACATTCTCGCCATGGCTGACACCCTGCCGACGCACGCCCGGACCGTCATCATCGGGGGAGGTTCCATTGGCGCGAATACGGCCTATCACCTGACCAAGCTTGGCCATACCGATGTTGTGGTTCTTGAGCAGGGGCAACTGACATCCGGAACGACTTGGCACGCCGCGGGCCTTATCGTGGCCGGCCTGCTCAAGTCGGAAGCGGAATGCGCAATCTACACGCATGGACGCGATCTATACGCCAACCTTGAGAAAGAAACCGGTATTTCCACTGGTTTTCGGGACGTTGGATATCTGCAGATTGCGACCAACAAAGAACGCCTGCATGAAATGCGCCGTGTCGCAGCCTTCATGCGCCGTTTCGGGATAAACAATCACGAAGTTTCAGTAAAAGAAGCGCAGGATTTGTTCCCTATTGGTGACCTGTCGGACGTCGTTGGTGCGTTCCTGATACCCGAGGACGGGCGCGCCAACCCGGTGGACGTGACAATGTCGCTGGCAAAGGGGGCCAGAAGCAGAGGCGCCCGCTTCTTCGAAGGTGTTCGGGTCGACGAGATTTTGGTCAAGAACGGCACCGCGATTGGAATCCGCACTGCGAACGGTCACGCCATCACGGCTGAAAACGTTGTGATATGCGGTGGCATGTGGTCCCGCCAGTTGGGCGCCAAGCACGGCGTCAACCTGCCCCTTCAAGCGGCTGAGCACTACTACCTGATTACCGAGAGCATCCCGGGCCTGCCCCGCGATCTGCCCGTTCTCGAAGACCCTTCCACGTACACATATTACCGCGAAGAAGTTGGGGGGATGATGTTGGGTCTTTTCGAACCAGGTGCTGCGGCTTGGAAGCTCGATGGTATCCCGGACGAATGGCAATTCGGAGAGATCGAGCCGGACTGGGAACGTGTTGGGCCCGACCTTGAAAAAGCCTATTCGCGCGTGCCGGACACCATGAATTACGGCGTCAAGAAACTGTTCTGCGGGCCGGAAAGCTTTACGCCGGATCTTGCACCGCTTGTTGGTCCGACACCGGAACTTCGCAACCTCTGGGTGGCATGCGGGATGAACTCTTTGGGCATCCTCAATGGCGCCGGTACCGGTATGGTTCTGGCCCATTGGATTGTGGATGGCTTGCCCCCGATCGATGTCACGGGCATCAACGTCAATCGCTTTTCGCGTGAAATGGCCACGCCGGCGTTCCGGCGCGACAGAACGCCGGAGCTGCTGGGCAAGCTCTTTGGCCAGCATTACCACAATGAGAATTACAAGACGGCCAGAAATGTAAAGCGTTCCGTGCTGTATGACCGCCTGAAGGATGCAGGGGCGTTTTTCGGCGAAGGAAGTGGTTGGGAACAACCTGATTGGTTTGCCCCGACACCGGAACAGGCCAAGGTCGAGAAATACAGTTGGTATCGCCAAAACTGGTTTGAATGGCACGCCGAAGAACACAAGGCAGCGCGCGAGGAAGTCATCGTCATGGACATGACATCAATGGCGTGTTTCAGCGTCGAAGGTCCAGATGCATGCGCCCTTCTCTCGCGCCTTTCCTGCAATGAGGTTGATGTTGAACCCGGCCACGTGGTCTACACTGCCTGGGTGAATGAACAAGGTGGGTTTGAGGCCGACCTTACGGTTACTCGACTGTCCGAGCGGAAGTACTGGGTTATTGTCGGCGAAAACTCGGCAGGTCATACCGAAATGCGCATGCGGCGGCACATTCTGGACGATGAGAATGTGGTCATTACAGACGTCACTGCTGCGCGCTGCCAAATCAACGTTCACGGCCCAAAGTCACGCGAGCTTCTGAGCAGAATATCCGGCGCTGATTTGTCGGACCAAGGTTTCCCATTCATGACGGCCCGAGAGATTGACATCGGGTATGCCGTTGTTCTGGCCTATCGCGTGACCTTTATCGGGGAACTGGGCTGGGAGCTTCATGTGCCTGCCACTCAGGCCGTTCAAACATATGATCTGATAATGGAAACTGGTCGTGACTTGGGGGTTCGAAACGCGGGCATGCAAACCCTAAACTCCCTGCGACTCGAAAAGGCCTATCGTGATTTCGGAATTGATGTGGACAACACGGACAACCCCATTGAGGCCGGGCTTGGTTTTGCCATCAAACTGGACAAACCCGGAGGCTTCATCGGCAGGGAAGCGCTGGCTGCGATAAAAGCAAAAGGCACACCCAAAAACCGAATGCTGCAGTTTCTGCTGAAAGACGCTGAGCCCCTGATGTATGGCAACGAGATGATTTATCTGAACGGCAAGGAAGTCGGGTACATTCAGGTTGGCGTGTATGGACACACGCTTGGCGCGGCTGTCGGGATTGGTTTTGCCGAGACTGAAGAACCGCTGACGGCAGACATCGTCGCAAAGGGACACTGGCAGATCGAAATTGCCGACGAGAAATTCGACGCCACTGCTTCGCTAAAGCCGCTCTACGACTCCGGGATGAAGAAGATAAAGTGCTGAAGCACAATTACACGGTATTGCGGCTTAAACCGGAAAGTGTTTTGGAAAGAACCGCGACAGCGAAAGCAGGCAAACATCCCTGAACTCTCGCCGGTCAGCCACCTTGGGATACAACATCAGGCTGAGCCAAGCGCCGTCGGACATCGCCTCAACAGCTCGGGCAGTTTTTTCGGCCTCAAGATCGTCGTAATCGCCGTCGGCGATCAACTCTCCACATAGATGCAGAATTCGATCGTATCTCTCGTTGTCAAATTTATTGTGAATCTTCAAGTAATTAGGACGGTACTGTGCTTGCCCCCAGAACGCAAACCAGACCGCTAGACGCTTGTGCGTGCAGATGCTTTTGTCAAAATCCGCACGGATAATGGCCGCAAGCCGATGTGCGGCCGTAGGTTCCGCGTCGTCATAATACCTTAGCCAGTTTTCGTAGTGCTCTTGTGCCAGAAAACCCAGCGCAGCGTCATACAATGCTTCCTTGCTGTCGAAATGGTAATTCACAACCCCATGGGACAGATTGGCAGCTTCGGTCACGTGTTTCAGCGTTGTGTCAGAAAACCCGCGCCTCGAAATCGAGTCTATGGCCGCCATTATCAACTGCAGGCGACGAACTTCCGGAGGTTCAGTGCGTCGTTTTTTCTGAAGCTCGTGCGACTCCAATTTATCCTTCCTCTCGTTCAGCCATTTGTCTGTCCAGCAGATCCGCCCTTTGTTGCCGGAACATAACGATAGCTGCGATAGCGACGCAAATGGCGATCACGAGGATCATTATAGTCGCAAGCGCATTGATATCCGGCCTGAGGCCCAGTCGAATGCGCGAAAAGATCAGGATTGGCAAGGTATTTGCACCCGGACCTGTAACAAAACTGGCTATGACCAGGTCATCGAGAGACAAAGTAAACGCCAGCAGCCAACCTGAAATAAGGGCCGGTGTCAGCTGAGGAATGGTGATTGCAGTCAAGACTTTAAAAGGCTTGGCACCGAGATCGGCGGCAGCTTCTTCCAGAGTTTGCCCCACGCCGGTCAATCGTGCCTGAATTGTCACAGCGACATAGGCCATCGAAAAGGTAATATGCGCGATCGTAATCGTCGCGAACCCGCGCTCGGCGGGCCATCCGATTAGCTGGTTCAGGGAAATAAAGAAAACCAGCAAGGACAATCCGGTTATCACCTCGGGCATCACCAACGGCGCGACCAACATGCCACCAAACAAAGTCCGACCTTTGAACCGGCCAAATCGCACCATCGCAAGACCTGCAAGCGTACCAAGCGCTGTGGCAAAGGTTGCATTTACAACGGCGATCTGAAGGCTAAGGGAAACCGCGCTCCAGACTTCTGCAGATTGAAATAGCTCCTTGTACCATCGTAAGGACCATCCCCCCCAGACCGGAACCAGCTTGGAGTAGTTGAAAGAATAAATGATCAGCAAAATCATCGGGATATAGAAGAATGCCAAACCCAGTGTCAGCATGATCGTCAGGAAGCGGGAGCGTTTGCTGTACATCTATTGCTCCTCCGACGCTTTGCCCTGGTAGTGCTGGAACACCATGATGGGCAGCACCAGAATAACCAGCAGAACAATTGCAACCGCAGCAGCAACCGGCCAATCACTGTTTCTGGAGAACTCGTTATAGAGAACCCGGCCAATCATTTGCACGTTTCCACCCCCTAAAAGATCGGGAATAACGTATTCCCCAGTCGCAGGAATGAAGACCAGCAATGAGCCCGCGATGATGCCGGGCATCGTCAAGGGTAACGTGATTTTGAAGAACGTGTTCGTTGGCCGGGATCCGAGATCCGCTGCAGCTTCATTCAGGCTGTCATCCAGCTTTTCCATGTTCGCGTAGAGCGGCAGGATCATGAAGGGCATGTAGGTGTAGACGATACCAATATAGACAGCGAATTCGGTGTATAGCATCCGGATCGGTTCGTCGATTATACCAATTGCGATCAACAGGTTATTGATCGTACCTTGATCTGCAAGCAATCCCATCCACGCGTAGACGCGCAGCAGGAAGGACGTCCAGAACGGCAGGATTATTGCGAAAAGCAATAGCGGCTTGGCGACAGGGCCTGATCGAACGATTGCATAGGCTATGGGGTAGCCAAACAACAGGCACAGGAAGGTCGATGTCACCGAAATCTTGAGCGAGTTGACGTAGGTGTCAAAATAAAGGCTGTCTTCCCAGATGTAGATAAAATTGTCGAACACCAGACGGATCGTCATGATCCCGCTGTCCGACCACTCGATCAAACTGGTGAACGGAGGGCTTGCAATGGCAAGTTCAGCCAAGCTGATTTTGGCGACAATAAAGAACGGTGCCAGGAAGAAAACCAGAAGCCAGAAGAACGGTATGACGGTAACGATCTGTCGCCACTTGCTTTGCAAGCGCCGCATAAAAAGACCGAGCATCGGCTGTCGTTCAACCTGTAACGGTTCAGACCTATCTCCCGTGAAATCCGTCATGAGTGGAGCAACATGGCACTGGACGGATCCCAGCTGATATTCACCTTGTCCTCCCACGTAATGCGCTGAGTGGCATGCGTTGGGCGTGACTGGTTGGGCCTGGTCACATCGAATATTTCCCCATTGGGAAGCCTCACCTTGTAAATCGACGTCTCGCCCAAATAGCCAACGTCGTCGATGACCGCCGATGTTTGGTTGGGACCCTGAGCAACTTCATCGGACTTCGAAAGTCGGATTTTTTCGGGCCTCAAAGCCACCCAGATCTTACTGCCAACTTTCACAGAGTGACCGTGATCTATGAAAACCTCGCAGAATTCAGTCTCGACCCGAACATGATCTGCACCTTCCTCGGTTACCCTGCCCTCAAAAATATTCGCTGACCCGATGAAGTCGGCGACAAAGCGAGACGCGGGAAACTCGTATATTTCTGTCGGCGTTCCAATTTGCTTGAACCGCCCGGCGTCCATGACCGCCATACGCGACGACAACGTCATCGCTTCTTCCTGATCGTGGGTCACCACAATAAACGTGACACCGACCTTGTCCTGAATATTGGCAAGCTCAAACTGCGTTTGCTTGCGCAGCTTCTTGTCAAGCGCAGCCAAAGGCTCATCCAAAAGCAGCAGCTTTGGGCGTTTGACCAACGCACGAGCCAGCGCAACGCGCTGGCGTTGCCCGCCTGACAATTGCTTGGGTTTTCTCTTTTTGAAGTCTTCCAGTTCAACAAGCTTGAGGATGTCGTGCACCCTGTCGGCTATGTCAAATTTTGGGACATGGTCTTGTTCCAACCCGAAAGACACGTTCTTTTCGACAGACATATGCGGAAACAGCGCATAGCTTTGGAACATCATATTGGTTGGGCGTTCGTAGGCAGGAACGTCAGCCATATCGACGCCATCAATGATGATCGAGCCGGCGTTCAAATCCTCAAAGCCCGCGAGCATTCGAAGCAGAGTGGACTTTCCGCACCCTGATCCGCCCAGCAGACAGAACAACTCACCCTTGTAGATATCCAGATCGACGTTATCGACGGCCGTTACTTCACCGTACTTCTTTGTCACACCTCTGATCTGAACCAATGGTTGTTGTTCTGTTTTGTCTAGCCAAGGTGCTGCGCTGACAGCTTTTGAAACGGTCAATTTGGGCCTCGCAGTCTGCCTGTATGGATCCGAAGTGCAGTAGCGATCCGAATAGGTTCGCTACTGCACTTGCCGGTGTGAGTGGATTAGTTACCGGCTTTGAAGTCAGTCCAGGTACGGGTCTGCAAACGCTCGACCTTGGGAGGAAGAACCGCAGTTGTGTACATCTTGGCAACCTGATCAGACGTCGGGAATGCGGCCGGGCTGGATGTGACGGCTTCGTCAACCATTGGCTTTGCTGACAGGTTGGCAGTCGCATACCAGGTGAAGTTACTGTCATTGGCCGCAACTTCAGGGCGCATCATATAGTTCAAGAAAAGATGCGCGTCTTCCTTGTTAGCTGCGTCTTCCGGGATAAGCCAACCGTCGATCCACAACTGCGCGGTGCGTTCGCCTTCAGGCAAGAAGAAGTCCAGCACAACCCCGGTGTCGGCTTCGGCTGCCCCGGACATCGCAAGAAGGCCATCCGGCCCCCAAGTCGTAGAGACGCAGAACTCTTTCTGAGGCATTCTTTGGTACGCGTAGTTGTCGAAGGTTTTGATATACGGGCGGACTGCGGCCAGCATTTCTCCGACCTTTTCGTAGTCTTCCGCGTTCGTGGAATTCGGATCCAACCCCATGTGCGCCAAAGCCATCGGTATGATGTCGCCCGGAGAATCCAGGAAAGAAACACCGCACTTGGACAGCTCTTTCATGTGCACGGGATCGAACACCATGTCCATCGAACCGATGGGCGCGTCCGGATACGTCTCTTTCACCAATTCTTCGTTATAAGTGACCCCGTGCGTTCCCCACATATACGGAATGAAATGCTTGTTGCCCGGATCCCACTCACTGGCCAGTTGCTCCATGATAGCCGGATCAATGTGCTGAACGTTGTCCAGCTTCGATAAATCAAGCTCAGCGACGATGCCGGCCTTAATCAGCCGCGCCGTATCACTGCCTGCATGGCTGACCACATCATAGCCGCTGTTTCCTGCCAGCAGCTTGGCATCGATTGCTTCAGCCGAGTCGTACGGATCGTAAATTACCTTGATGCCGTACTCTTTCTCGAAGTTCTCGATCGTGTCTTCAGCGATGTATTCCCCCCAATTTGTGACTTTCAAAACGCGCTCTTGCGCAAGTACCGATCCGGAAATTGCAGTAGCCGTTACTGCGAGAACGGTAACCCCGGCGACTTTCCTGATTGAGTTCATAATTTCGCTTCCTCTCCCTGAGTGGTGGCTGCAGCAATTTTGCTTACTTTGTCTGCTGAACACTGTTTGTATGAGCACCCCCTTTTGACAGGTTTGCTCATCTTGCACCCCATTCCCCTCCAATCATCATGAATTTATCTGACTGGCCATTCAAAACGGTAGTCTGATGAAATCGCCGCTGTCAAGCAAAGCTGATCCAATTTTGATCAAAAGCCGACAACTCGCTTAATTGGCAGAAAACTTTCTAACTTTCCGCGCGCGCATCAACCTCAATTGGGTCGCAGGGAACCATTTGGGATCTACTTTTGAATGACTATTCAGTCAGAAATGATTGACGAGCAGCCCAAATTGGGCAAAATCTACAATCAATCGAACGATGGCTGATCCAACTGAAATCCAAGATCGCAGGCTGGGATTGGCCGAACCGACCAAAACACTGACTGATCAAGTCAAAACTGCGCGGATTGAACAGATGCATGACGAACCCCGGAACATCGAAGTTCCAGCCAATTGGGACAGACGTGGACTGCCGGGCTGGTGCTATCACAGCACCGCTCTTCTGGACCTTGAAAAGAGCAATCTGTTCAAAACACATTGGCAAATAGCATGTCACGTTTCGGATGTTCCGGAACCCGGCAGCTTCCTTTGTTTCGACATGTGCGGCGAGCGTGCGCTGATCGTACGAGACAACAACTCGGACATTCGAGCGTTTCTCAATGTTTGCCGTCATCGCGGATCACGGCTCGTGCCCAAAGATCAAGGAAAGTGTGAAAACGCCTTGGTTTGCCCGTTTCATGGCTGGGTTTACAATCTTAATGGAACGCTGCGTGGTGCCGCCCGGCCAGAGTCCTTTCCGGACCTGGACAAGCACAAGTTCGGCCTGAAAGAACTTGAAATGGAGATCTGGCACGGCCTTGTGTTTATCCGCTTCAAACCGGGCCCCCAGCCATCTGTGGCGGAACTTCTGGCCCCGATTGAACAGGAAATCTCAGCCTATAAAATGGCCGATCACGTTCCGACTGACGGGATCTGGACAGAAGAGACGCCCGTCAATTGGAAATCAATCAGAGACGTGGACAACGAAGGGTACCACGTACCGCTTGCGCACCCTGCCCTGCAGGATTTGTACGGTTCAACCTATTCAGACGAACCTTATGTCGATGGTGTCTCACGTTCTGATGCAAGTTTCACACCGACGAAAGGGCGTAGATGGGCTGTTCGCAACTACAAGAAGTTCACAAAGCCCCAACCCCACCTGCCCGAACACTTGCACAAAACCTGGCTTTACTATGGCATCTTCCCTAACGCGGTGATTGCTGTGACTCCCGAGACAATGTTGTTTTATCAGGAGTTTCCAATCACGACGAAAAAGTCCGTGCTGCGGAGCGCAACATATCGAAACCCGCACGAAGATCGCCAACAAAGGGCAGCCCGGTATCTCGCCGCCCGGATTGATCGCGAAACCGTGGAGGAAGATATTCAACTGACGATCTGGTCGAACGAATCCATGGCTTCGGAATCGTTCGAGGGTTTCTACCTTTCGGACCTCGAATATGGTGTCCGGTCACATCACGACCACCTCCGCAAGATACTGCCAGTCTACAATTCAGAAACCGCGCCAGGTGAAGATGAGGTTGTGTCGCTCAATACCGCCATGTCGGCTGCGCCCAAGACGTGAACAAGGGCGCGTTCTATGTCGGAAGCAGAGCTTCAAAAGCAACTTCTTGTGACGGAAGTCGGAATCAAAGGTTCCGGCGCCACAAGGTATGCGGCCGCAATGTACTTCTATCAGAACGGCAGAATCTCTGCCGAGATGCTGGAAATTTACCGGAGTTGCAGCAAATTTGACGCCGAAGACCCGCTTGATCTGGCCCGTTACGAGGGGGTTTCAGTGCCAGAATTGGTTGGTTTTTCAAATGAATGCACAGAGGCATGATAACGCCTGCGATTAAGATCACACCTCAGAAAGCTTCTGATGATTGGTGGGCGTCGCGACGGCGAGCAATCGAAGTGCAATCTTTGAATTCACCCTACAAGCCACTCAATGCGCCGGAGGAAACAAAGTGAACGCGTATGACTATGACGTCGTTGTTGTGGGTGCTGGCGCAGCGGGAATCGCGGCGACCCGGGCTCTTATGTCGGCAGGTTTGTCAGTTGTCTGTGTCGAGGCATCGAACCGCGTCGGGGGGCGCACCCACACGGATACGGAAATCTTTGGCGTCCCTTTCGACGTGGGGGCGCATTGGATGCACGCTGAACATGCCAACGCTCTGAAAGCGCCGGGTCTTGCGCTTGGCCTTGACCTTTACGCGGCCCCGGATAACGCAATGACATACGGTCTTAAAAATGATGCCGTTCTTTGGAACGAAGTAGAGGACATCCACAAAGACATAGCTGAAGCGGCGCGCCTCGATGCTGAAATTGAAACAAGCACCGGAGTTCCAACCGACCGGTCTTTGGCTGACATCTGGGAAGACAAGGGACCTTGGTCATTTACGGCAGCCATGACATTTGCGCTGTCGCTTGCCAGGGATTTGCCGGACACTTCCCTGCGAGACATCATTGCCTGGGAGGGGGGCGACGACTGGTTTTGCCGTGAAGGTTTCGGGCACCTCATCGCGTGCACGGCGCAGGGTCTTCCAATCAAACTGTCCAGTCCGGTCACAGAAATCGAAGCCCTGAGTGACGGTGTGCAGGTAACCATGGCGACTGGCAAAACCAAAGCGCGCACCGTGGTCGTAACAGTATCCGTCGGGGTGCTGGCCGAAGACGTCATCCGTTTTGATCCTCCCCTTGAATCCGACCGGCGCGCCGCGCTCGAACTCATTACAATGGGAGACTACAATCACGCAGGCCTTCTTTTTCACCCCGGTGCATTACCCGTGCAACCCGACACATGGCTGACCTACCACTTGAAACCCGACGCGTCCGGAGTGGCCCGCGGCGGAGGATTTCTATGCAACATCTCAAGCACCGGCCTCACCAGCTTTGAAAGTTCCGGAAGCCTTTCCAAAGACTTGCAGAACGCGGGACCTGAAAGCGCCATCGAACATGCACTTGAAACGCTGGTTGGTTTCTTCGGCTCGGCCATCAGAGAAAAATTCATCAAGGGACACGCAACCGCCTGGCGACATGAACCATACGTGCTTGGGTCTTACGCAGGATCCCAGCCGGGGGGCTATGGCCAACGTGCCGTTTTGCGACAACCCCATGCGGAATGGGTTCACTTTGCTGGCGAAGCGACACATCCCAACCAACAATGCTCTGTCAGTGGCGCCCACCTGGAAGGTTTGCGAGCGGCGGAAGATGTGGTGGCTCAGTTGCTTTGACAAACCGGGAACCATTCCGGCCCAGCAAGCGCAATAGTTATGCCTGCCAAACATCCCACCGTTTGGAACAGTTACTGGAAAGCGCCAAACGACACGTCACTGAAGGCTTCACTTTTCCTCCGGCCCCAACAGCGCGTCGATGAACCGCGAAAACAACTCTCCCTGAGACCGGATTCTAAGCTTGGAGTATATGTTCCGGCGGTGAATACGAACAGTTCCCGGAGAAATACCCAGTATTCGGCCAACGGCGTCAGCGGAATGGCCTTTGAGGGTAAACTCGACAACCTCCTTTTCGCGAGGCGTCAGAAGGCCCTCGTCAAACTTTTCAAATGCCTCGTCCACATTCAGCACCCGCCCCCTTCGCCGCGTATTTGCCGGCTTCTGCCCAAACTCTCCGGCCAATCCGTTCCAGTGATGCCTGCAGGTTTCACTGACCACCGGCCAGGCCTTCCCCAGTTCCCGAAAGTCCTTGGCGCTAAATGCCTTTTCTGCCCGCATCAACGAAACACAAACGGTTGCCTCGTCAGGCAGGTCAACTACATAGCAAATCTCTTCGGCCAAACCGGTCTGAACATAGTAATTTCGAAAGTACTCACCCTGATAAAACCGATCTGGTGCCAGATCACGTAACCGGTACAGACCTGGATCAATGGAATTTGCGCTGGCCAGGTAAAACGGATCCAGAAGATATGGACCCTCCTGATAATCCTCAACCATGATCTTCCGCTTCGATTTTGGGAAATCGTCAAACAGGTCGATCGGGCGCGCTGATCCGAGATACCCAAATATAACAGTATAGTCGAACCCACTGATTTCCTGCAGAGATTTCGAAAGCGTCTGGGAGAAATCGTCTGTTCCGATAGCAGCTATTACTGCGCCTGCTTCGGTCAACCAATCTGTCACGGCCGCCTCCTACTCAAATTTGAATACCACATTCGTGATATATACAAGAATCGACAAATTTTTTAACGTTTACCTGAAACAAGTGGTATTTCAAAAATGAGGATATGTCCCGAAAAAATGCCAAACGGTGAATATACCCAACAATCGGACAGATCGACAGGAAGCACTATCGCCGAGCTTCGCGGCGTGTCCAAAAGATTTGGGGACGTGTTGGCGGCCAATGATCTAAACCTTAAAATCGCAGAAGGAGAGTTTCTGTCGTTTCTAGGTCCGTCCGGGTGCGGCAAGACAACGGCTCTTAGAATGCTGGCAGGTTTTGAAAGCCCGTCGGAAGGCGATGTTTTGCTGGACGGAGAGGTGGTGAACTCGCTGGATGCCCATCTGCGTCCGGTCAACATGGTGTTTCAGCATTACGCACTGTTCCCGCACCTGACCGTTGCACAGAATATTGGATACGGTCTGAAACAGCGGCGCCCGAAGCTGCCCAAAGCGACGATCGCGCAAAAGGTCAGCAAGGCATTGGAAATTGTTCGGCTCGAAGGGTACGAAGCGCGCCGAATTTGGGAAATGTCCGGTGGACAGCAACAACGCGTAGCACTTGCCCGAGCTATCGTGAACGAACCCAAGCTGCTGCTGCTTGATGAACCGCTGGCGGCGCTGGACAGAAAATTGCGCAAGGAAATGCAGATCGAGCTGCAAAACATCCAGCGCCGTCTGGGCATTACCTTTGTCCTAGTAACCCACGATCAGGAAGAAGCGCTGTCGATGAGTGACAGGATCTGCATCATGCGCGACGGCCGGATCGAGCAGGTCGGCAGCCCACAGGACCTGTATGACCGGCCAGCAAACCGATATGTGGCTGGTTTTGTTGGCACGACCAACATTTTCAACGGTTCGATCACTGAAACAAGTAACCAAAATGCCGATGTGCAGCTGGTTACCGGGCAAACCGTCACGGGACAGAACCCGTTCAATCTGAATGTGGGAGAAGCCGTCGGCCTGAGCGTTCGGCCTGAACAAATCCATCTCAGCAGGACATCAAAGGCAGAAACCGACCTTGGGGTCACAGTCCTCAATCGCATCTTTCTGGGGGAACATACCGAATACCTGGTCAGGCATGACACACTGGGAGAGTTCCTGGTGTTGTCGCCACGCCAGTCAGAATTGAACGAGGGATCGTTCAAAGTGGATGAGCCGCTCTTTGCGTCCTGGAACGCCAGCGGAGCGCTCATCCTTTCCGGAGACTAACCTAACGGATCCAGCCAACAGGGGAAAACTCATGACAAAAACACCGGATCACATCTCGAAGCAGAAATTCATGGAAGAGCTGTACCGCTACAAGCGCGGTTCGGTCACACGCCGGCACTTTCTCGGTGTGACGGGTCTGGGGGCGGCGACGGCTGTGCTTGGCTCGGCCGTGCCGGGTCTTCGGCCAGGTCCCGCATGGGCATCCGGCGATATTGGGGATCGCGTGGTTCTCGCCACCTGGCCGAACTACCACGACACCGCCAATTTTGACGCCTTTGCCGAAGCGACCGGTGCCAATGTTCAGGTCAACGTCTTTGGGTCGAACGAAGAGATGTTGGCCAAGCTTCAGGCCGGGGCAACCGGCTGGGACGTGTACGTCCCGACCAATTACACCATCACCACCTATGTCAGTGAAGACCTGATCGAACCGCTTGATACATCGCGGCTGCCGAACTACGACGCGTCCGCCTATGACCCGCGTTATGCCGAGGCCGGCTCGGTCGATGGCAAGCTCTACGCCGTTCCCAAAAACTGGGGCTCGACCGGTTTTGTCGCCAATACCAGCCAACTCAACGGTGCGCCCACGCCGTCGAGCTGGAAAGAATTCTTTGATTTGACGATGGGAGATCTGTCTGGCGGTACAATCGTACATGACTATCAGCTGACAACGATCGGGAACGCGCTCAAGTACTTTGGCTATTCCTTCAACTCGGTCGACGAGAAGGAACTGGCCGACGCCGAGAAGCTGCTCATTGAAGCAAAGCCGTACCTGTTTGCAATTTCATCGGACATCCAGCCGTCCATGCGCAGCGGAGACGCGACACTGGCGATGGCCTGGTCTGGCGACGGCAAACAGCTGAACACCGATATGCCCGAGATCATGTACATCCTCGGCAAGGAAGGCGGCGAGTTGTGGAGCGATTACTACGCCATCCCGAAAGGGGCGCCCCACATGGATGCAGCCTATGCGCTGATCAACTACCTGCTGGATCCCGCCGTGAACGTCAAAGAGGTGCTGGCGCACGGCTACCCGACAGCAGATGCGAAATCGATCGCGATGTTGCCGGAGGAGTTGCAGAACGACCCGATCCTGTATCCGGCGCAGGAACTTCTGGACGCGCTTGAATTCGGTGCGGCGGTAACGCTGACCGATCCGAACCGCGCTGAACTTATGGCCCGGTTCAAATCTGCCTAAAGTCCCCAAACCGGAGATGAGAACGACATGAATGCGAGAACACGCAACTGGCTCTTGCTGGCCCCTGCCGGGACCTGGTTCCTGGTGATGCTTGTGCTGCCGCTGACGGTCGTTCTTATCTTCAGCTTTGGGGAACGCGGCCCGGCTGGCGGCTATGTGCCGGCTTTCACGCTGGAGCAATACGCCAACCTTCCGGCACGGTGGACCGCGTTCAAAAACACGATGGTGCTGGCCCCGGTCGGCACCATTGCCGCCTTGTTCATAGCCTATCCATTGGCGTATTTCCTGGCCGTCAAGGCTGATCCGAAATGGAAGACGGTTCTGCTGGTTCTGGTGATCGTTCCGTTCTGGACCTCGATCCTGATCCGCAGCTATGCGTGGATATTCCTGCTGGGCGGTCGCGGAATTCCAGAACTGATCGACTTTATAGGATTTGCAAAGCCACGTCTTATCAATACACCTTTCGCGGTCCTGATTGGCATCATCTACGGCTACCTTCCGCTGATGGTGTTTCCGATCTTCGTCAGCCTTGATCGGCTGGACAAGCGTCTGCTCGAAGCCTCTTCAGACCTTGGTGCCACACCTGTGCGGACCTTCCTGCAAGTGACTTTGCCACTGTCGGTACCCGGCGTCGCCACGGGCTGTCTGCTCGTGTTTATCCTCCTGATGGGGGAATTCCTGATCCCGGCGCTGCTGGGCGGAGGCAAAGTGTTCTTTGTTGGCAACGCGCTGGTCGATCTGTTCCTGCAATCGCGCAACTGGGCTTATGGGTCGGCGGTGGCGGCAACGCTGGTGTTCATCATGCTGATCTCGGTCACGATCTACATGCGCCTGATCTCGCGACTGGGGACCCAGCGCGAAGACGTATCGTTGATGTAGGGGGATAAGATGCGACTGTATGCTCTGTGCGTTTATTTGTTTCTCTATATCCCAATCGGGGTCATAGCGCTGTTCAGTTTTAATGCCGGACGCCATGCCAGCCAGCTGCAGGGTTTGTCCACGCAATGGTACGGCAAGGCGCTGAACAACCCGTTCGTCATGGATGCGTTGGAAACCAGCCTTATCGTGGCACTTGTATCGGCCACTCTGGCCTCTTTGTTCGGAACAATGGCGGCTGTGGGTTTGCAGGGTATCCGCGGGCCGATGCGCACGGCCTTCGACGGTTTGATCTACGTGGCTATCATGATCCCCGGCATCGTCATCGGAATTGCGACCCTGATCGCACTTGTCACTGTGTTCAACTTCGTGAACCCGGGCATTGCAGCGCTCTGGCCCGAAGGGGCTGAACCCCCAAAGCTCAACATGGGTATGGGCTCTCTCATTGCGGCGCACACCATGTTCACGATGGCCCTTGTCGTGATCATTGTTCGCGCAAGACTTTCCGGCATGGACGCCACCCTGACCGAGGCGTCGTCGGACCTCTATGCGACGCCATTTGGCACCTTCAGACAGGTCACCTTGCCATTGATCTTTCCAGCGATACTGGCCGGGTTTCTATTAAGCTTCACCTTCAGCTTTGACGATTTCATCATCGCATTCTTTGTCGCAGGGTCCGAGACAACGCTTCCAATCTACGTGTTTTCGTCAATCCGCCGCGGTGTCACGCCAGAGATCAACGCCATAGGCACAATGGTTCTGGCCGCGTCATTGGTCCTATTGATCACAGCCCAGGTCCTTCTGCGGAGGGGAGACAAGAAGAAATGACAGCTGTTAAGCTCATGAAAACACGTTCTGAAAAGATCTCTCTCGACGGTCGCATTGCCTTTGTGACCGGGGCTGGGTCCGGTATCGGAAGGGCCAGTGCCATCTCGATGGCTGAGTGCGGGGCCCACGTTGTCGTAACCGATCTTGTCGGCGAACTGGCCGAAGCGACGGCCCAAGAAATCATGGAAAATGGCGGCAGTGCCGAGAGCATAACGCTGGACATGACGGATGACAGCGCCGTTGTTGGCGCACTCCGGACGACAATCGAAAAACTAGGCCGACTGGACATACTGCATTCGCACGCAGGTATTCAGGTCGAGGGCACGTTGGAACAGGTCAGCCCCGAAGGCATGGATGAAAGCTGGCGGTTGAACGTACGGGCGCATTTCGTTGCGGCTCGGGCGGTGGTCGGGCAGATGCGTGCTCAGGGCGGCGGCAGCGTCATCATCACTTCGTCCAATTCTGGCGTTCAGTACGACCGCGAAATGATTGCCTATGCGACCACGAAGCACGCAGTTGTGGCGATGGTGCGCCAGATGGCTGCGGACTATGCCAAGGACAATATCAGGTTCAATGCGCTGTGCCCCGGTTGGGTCGACACACCATTCAACGCTGGCTTTGAAACCCAGATGGGCGGGCGGGCGGCTCTGGAAAGTTATATCGCGAACAGCATCCCCATGGGGCGTTGGGCGCAGGCCGATGAAATCGCCGATGCGGTCGTGTTTTTGGCCTCTGGCATGTCCACCTTCATGACGGGCCACGCGTTGGTGATCGACGGGGGTGAGTGTATCTGAAAAACGGGAGGGATTGATGGCACACCGGGCAAGACTGGAAGGAAAGACGGCTGTCATCGCCGGCGGAGCAACAGGGATGGGGCGTGCAACAGCCCTGTTGTTCGCGCAGGAAGGCGCAACTGTTTCGATCTTCGATATCAACGATGACGAGGGTCAGAAAACAGCTCAGATGATCCGTGATCAGGGTGGCAAAGCTAAGTTCTTTCACTGCGACGTCACCAGCGCCCGTGATATCGACACCGCATTTGATGCCAGCGTCGCCGAGTTCGGGGCATACAATGTGCTGTTCAATCATGCAGGCTCGATCATCGTAAAATCCCTGCATGAGACGTCGGAAGAAGAATATGATTGGCTGATGGACCTGAACGTGAAATCTGCTTTTCTTGTTTGCAGACGCGCGGTGAAAGAGATGGCCGACAACGGCGGTGGTTCGATCGTCATCACCTCGTCGATCGCTGCCGAGTTGGGGTACGCGCTGGAGTCCGTCTACTGCATGTCCAAGGCCGCCGTCCTGCAACTGTCCCGCACGATCTCGACCGAGTATCGGGACGCCGGAATACGCTGCAATGCGGTCTGTCCCGGATTTGTTGAAACAGCACATGGGCTGAAGGAAATTGCTGAACTGGACGCCGCCGGCCAGGAATGGGAGGACAGCGGCATGGCCGCAACGCAAGGGCGCATCTGCTACCCTGAAGAAGTGGCCAGAACCGTGGTCTTCCTTGCGTCGGATGACGCGAGTTTCATTAATGGAACAGCCACCTATGTCGACAACGGCTGGCACGCGAAGGGTTGAAGACTGGAGAGCGGGTGGAAACTGATTTCCGAAGGCTTGGCATTCCTAGAAGGACGGCCGCCCTGCCCGCGTCTGGCTGACTAAGTCTACATTTCGTGGGAATTTCGACTTTCGGGAAATCTCCATACGTCGAAAACCGGAACACTATTATTGCCGAAGTTTGCCTGCTCGGCGCGCATCCCAAAAAAGGGTGGAGCCAAAGCTCCACCCCATTGATCATCAGGCACCGATAATGTTGTGACCCGGTCCGTATGGGAAACCGGTGATGTTTTCGGCCCCGTCTTCACCCACCACCAGAATATCGTGTTCCCGGTAACCGCCCGCACCGGGTTGGCCTTCGGGAATCCACAGCATTGGCTCAATCGAAACGACCATGCCGGGTTCCAGCACGGTGTCGATGTCCTCACGCAATTCCAGACCGGCCTCACGACCATAGTAATGGCTCAGAACGCCGAACGAGTGGCCGTAGCCGAAAGAACGATACTGAAGCAGGCCTTCGTCGGCGAAGAACCGGTTGATCTCGGCAGTGATGCCGGAACAGGTGGCGCCTGGCTTGATCAGGCTGAGGCCAAGTTCGTGCGCTGCCACGTTTGCCTTCCATAGGCGCAGGCTGTCGGCATCCGGCTCGCCCAGAAACAGGGTCCGTTCCAGTGCGGTATAATAGCCCGAGATCATCGGGAAGGTGTTCAGGGACAGGATATCGCCCTTTTGCAGCGCGCGTTTTGTCACCGGGTTATGTGCGCCATCGGTGTTCAGACCGGACTGGAACCAAACCCAGGTGTCGCGGTATTCGGCATCCGGATAGGCACGCGCGATTTCCTCTTCCATCGCGTCTCGACCCGCCATTGCAACTTCGATCTCGGTTACGCCTTCGCGGATGGCCGCGTGAATGGCCGCACCGCCAACATCCGCAGTGCGCGCGCCGCCCTTGATCAGTTCAATTTCCTCTGCGGATTTGACCATACGAGCCGCCATCGTATCGGGCGCGACATCGACCAACTCGGGGGCACCCAGCATGCGCAGGGCAGTTTCACGCGCCGCAATGGTCATGTGGTCACTTTCGATCCCAACCCGCTTGGCGTTTCCGATCAGACTTGCAACGGCACGCCAGTAGTTGTCGCGCTTCCAGTCGGTGTAGATCACGTTGTCTTCAACTGACCGGCGCCACGGTTGCCCCGCATCGATATTAGCGGACACGGTGGTGCAGTTGTCTTGGGTCACAACGCAGCCATACGGGCGACCGAACGAACAATACAGAAAGCCCGAGTAGTAGGCGATGTTCTGCATGGACGTCAGCAGCACGACGGGGATATCCCGCTTGGCCATGATCGCGCGCAGCTTGCCAAGACGGCGGTCATACTCGGCCTTGCTGAACGGCAGCGGGGCCTTGTCACCATTGTGGCAGGTGAAGAACTCGGGGCGGTTTGAAATGTCAGTCATCTTTGGTCTCTCATCCTTGCCGGGTGTGCAATCCCCGGCCACATGTCCCGGCGTTCAGGACAGGCGGTCTCGGGGTCCGAGAGCCGATCACCTCCTTAGACGCCGCGACGCCATCGCGGCGGAGATGAACAGGTGAATCGATAGATCAGACTGTTTGCTACGTCAAGCGGGCGAAAGTCCCCGCAACCGTTCGGAACGGCGCCGCAACAGTTCGACCGTGGTCAACAGGGCAATCGACAAGACCACCAGGATTGTCGCAACCGCCAGAATGGTCGGGCTGATCTGCTCACGCAGGCCGGTGAACATCTGCCACGGCAAGGTCTTCTGGCTGGCGGAACCGACAAACAGTACCACGACCACTTCGTCGAATGACGTGATGAAGGCAAACAGACCACCCGAGATGACGCCAGGCAGGATCAGCGGCATCTGGATCTTGAAGAAGGTCCGCACCGGCCCCGCGCCCATATTGGCCGCAGCCCGGGTCAGGGACCGGTCAAAACCGACCAGAGTCGCCGTCACGGTGATGATCACAAAGGGAATACCCAGCACGGCGTGCGCCAAAATCACTTTCAGATAGCCCACGAAGTTCTTGTTCATGCCCAACGTGCCTTCAAGGAACCGTCCGATATCGCTGTAGAAAAAGAACATGCCCGTCGCCGAGATGATCAGCGGGACAATCATCGGAGAAATCAGAATACCCATGATCGCGCGGCGCCCGGGAACGTGGGACTGGCTAAGACCAATGGCGGCCAGAGTTCCCAGCGATACCGAAATAACCGTCGCAATCGGCGCAATGATGAGCGAGTTCTTGAAGCTGCGCTGCCATTCATTGTTGGTGAAGAAGTCCCGATAGTGCTTGAGGGAATAGCCTTCCGGGTCCAGCCGCAGCATCTCGGGCGTAAAGGTGAAGAAGTCCTGCGCGTTGAACGACAGTGGCAGCACCACAAGGATCGGCGTGATCAGGAAGACGAAGATCGCACCACAGATCACGCGAAACAGATAGTGGTAAAACACCTGTTGCGCTGTCAGGTACGGCAACAGCTTGCGCCGATAGCGCCCCTCATACAGCCAGTAGATAAACCAGACGAAAAACCAGCCGCCGAGTAAACCCAACACGCCGCCCATCAGGCCGGCCACCAAAAACCCTATGACGCCGAATCCGACGATGTTGATCCACCGTGCCAGTTTTTCATTCTTAACAAGATTTATGTAGACCCAGGCCAGCCCCGTAATCAGGACAGCTCCGCCCAGAATTCCAAGAAAAACCGAGCCATTTCCTGCGCCGACAAAGATGCCGGCAAAAGCCCCTGCCAGTGCGACACTGGGCAGAACCATGGACATGGGTTTGCGGGATATCGGTGTCAGTGCAGCCATCTTGATTATCCCAACTTCACGTTATCGATGCCCACGATCTTGTCGTAGACCCAGTAGAGCAGCAGCACGACCCCCAGAAGGATCGTACCCAAGGCCGCGGCAAGCCCCCAGTTCAATGAGGACGAGATGTGATAGGCGATCCGGTTCGAAATAAAGACGCCTTTGGTTCCGCCCACGATCTCGGGCGTGATGTAGTAACCGATCGCCAGAATGAAGACGAGGATCGACCCGGCGCCGATCCCCGGAATGGATTGCGGGAAGTAGATACGCCAGAAAGTGGTCCAGTTCGTCGCACCCATGGATTTGGCGGCGCGTGTGTAAGTGGCCGGAATGGTTTGCATCACTGAATACATTGGCAGGATCATGAACGGCAGCAGGATATGCGTCATCGCGACGATTGTGCCGATCTGGTTGTTGATGATGATCAGTCGAGCGTCGTCCGCTACCAGCCCCAACCAAACAAGCGTATCGTTTATGACCCCCTGTTGTTGCAACATGACTTTCCAGGCCGATGTCCGAACCAGAAGTGATGTCCAGAATGGCAACAGCACCAAGATCATCAACAGGTTCGACACCCGCATCGGAAGCGTCGCCAACAGATAGCTGACAGGGTACGCGAGCAAGATACAGGCACCTGTAATGACGAGCGACATGAACAGCGTGCGTCCGAAAAGCTTGATGAGGATCTGCTTGTCTTCCGGTTGAGCCTGAGCCCCTTCCGGCGTTCTGCGCATATCGACGGCATTCAGGAAGTACCCGTTTGTGATCGTCGGTGAATGGGTTTTCATCACCCGCCAGGTTTGCGGATCCCCCCAGCCGTCGTGAATCTCGATCAACTTCTCCTTGAACGGCCCGTCCGTTTCGGGATCCAGTTTTTTGATCTGACGCCCGGATTTGCGGAACATCGAGGACATACCAGTCTCTTCGTAGTTCAAACGCGAGCCGAGCCTTGTATGCTCTTTGTTGTCAATCGCAACAAGCATGTCACGCACAAATGCGTCATACACACCCTCGCCCGGCAACTCTCCTGATTGTTCGTCCCAGTTGTTCAGGGCCTCAACGGTCAAAGGAAGAGTGTCGGACACGATGGTGTTTTCCACTGACCGGAACAGCATCGATGCAATGGGAACAAGGAATGAAAACAGGACAAACAGAAGAAGAGGCGCAACCAACATCAACGCCCGGAGCTTTTGCCGTCGTAGCGAACGCGCCAGCGACTGCTTAAGCGGTGTTCCATCAGCGGCCAGCATGGGGCCCGCGTTTTGGGTTGCGTCAGTCATTGTTGTCCCTTGGCTTTTTCTGGGTCAGGGGCAGTGAAACCCGCCCCTGACAGTGTCACCAATCCAATGGCAGCTTATTGCGCCAGCCACGCCTGGAATTTGGCGTCGATATCGTCGCGGTAGTCAGCCCAGAACTCGTAGTTGTAAAGGAACGTGTTCTTGGCGTTCTCCGGATCGGTCGGCATGTGCGGTGCCATATCGATACCCAGTTCGGCGTGCTGACCAACCAGCGGAGCCGACGAAGCGCGTGCCGGGCCGTACGAGATGTACTTGGCCTGATCCGCCAGACGCTGCGTATCGGTCGCGAACATAATGTAGTCTAGCGCACGCTGCTGACGCTCTTCGCTCAGGCCGGCCGGGATGATCCATCCGTCCAGATCGAACACCTGTGCGTCCCAAAGCATGGCAACCGGCTGCTTCTGCTCTTCGATCACGCTGAACAAACGGCCGTTATAGGTCGAACCCATCACAACCTCGCCATCGGCCAGCAGCTGTGGTGTGTCCGCCCCGGCAGACCACCAGACAACGCTGTCCTTGATGGTATCCAGCTTGGCCAGCGCCTGGTCCTGACCCTCGGCTGTGGCCAAGACGTCATAGACGTCATCCTTGGCCACGCCATCACAAAGCAGCGCCCATTCCATATTGTTGATCGGGCGTTTTTCCAGCGAACGCTTGCCGGGATAGGTTTCCAGATCGAACACGGCACAGATATCGGTCGGTGGCGTATCGCCTACCAGATCGGTGCGGTAACCGAAGGTGGTGGAGTAGACGATCTGCGGGATAAAGCAGTCGCTGACCAGCAGGTCGCCGAAATCCTCGGAGGCCGATGTGCCATCGGGGGCCGGAGCCAGCTGAGTGTCAAAGTCGATTTCAAGCGCAAGCCCTTCATCGCACAGACGAATTGCATCCGCAGCGACCACATCAACCACATCCCATGTGATGTTGCCCGCTTCGTTCATCGCACGCAGTTTCGCAACCGCTTCAGCCGAGCTGTCATCGTTCAGGATGGTCACCCCGGTCTTCTCGGAATAGGGCTCGTGATAGGCCTTCAGCTGCGACTTGGAATAGGCCCCACCCCAGGAAACGATGGTCATTTCCTGTGCGAAGGCACCGCCAGCAACCGCCCCGAGTGCCGCTGCTGTCAACAATGTTTTGGTTGTTTTCATGTATAACTCCCAGTTCTTCCCGTTTATGTGTGTGGTCGGCTGATGCACGGGTATTCACCAGCCAGTCCCTCAGTGAGGTCGCGCTTGTTCCGCGCGACTTGGTCTATGCGTCGAGCGCACGACAATCCTGAGCCAGCCAACCAATCTCGATCTCCTGCCCCGGGGACAGGCGGATTGCGTCTGGTGCGTTCCGGGTTTTGACGATGAAGTCATCGTTCCCTGCGACGGACATCCGGAACCGGAAAACGTCGCCCATATAAATGAACTCTTCGACGGTTGCCTTCAGAGTATGCGCATCCGCGTGCAGGCGATTCTTGTTGAATTCTACCCGCTCAGGCCGGATCGACACCTTGGTCCGTTCACCCGGTTTGTGAACATTGATCGGAACCGCGTCGATTTCAGAGCCATCATCCAGTTGGACAACACATGTGCCACCACCAATCGATTTAACGACACCTTCCAAGGTGTTGTTTTCCCCGATGAATTGCGCAACAAAGCTGTTTTCCGGTTCTTCGTACAGCTGATCAGGCGGCGCAAGCTGCTGAATGCGGCCATCGTCAAACACGGCAACACGATCTGACATGGTCAGGGCCTCGGTCTGGTCGTGGGTAACGTAGACCGTGGTGATTCCCAGTTCATGCGCAAGGCGCGTGATTTCGAACTGCATATGCTCACGCAGCTGTTTGTCCAATGCGCCCAGGGGTTCGTCCATCAAAACCAGTTCGGGTTCGAAAACCAGGGCACGCGCCAACGCGATCCGCTGTTGTTGGCCACCGGACAACTGAGCCGGACGTCGGCCTCCAAATTGGCCCATCTGAACCATGTCCAAAGCGCGCTGAACCTTTTCCTCCCGCTCGGACTTGCCCAGCTTGCGGACCTCCAACGGGAACGACAGGTTTTCGGCCACTGTCATGTGCGGAAACAGAGCATAGTTCTGGAAAACCATACCGATTCCGCGCTTGTGCGGTGGAATATTGTTGATGGGCTTGCCATCAAGCAGGATTTCACCGTGGGTGGCGGTTTCAAACCCTGCGAGCATCATAAGACATGTCGTCTTACCCGAACCTGACGGCCCGAGCATTGTCAGAAACTCACCCTTGGGCATCGCAAGATTTAGATCTTTAACGACGAGGTTCTCGCCATCATAAGACTTCTGAACGCGTTGGAATTCGACAAACGCGGCGTCGTTCATTGTACCGGTCACAAGACCCCCTGTTTCGTCAAATGATTATCCGAGAGTTTCGGATTTCATTGATCTGTAAGCAGCAGTTAAGACCATGCAGTAGGCACTTGGCAACAATATATAGCGCATTTCCGCATTTTGAATTTAACTTTACCGCTCAGTGAACACCGTTGAGGCGACGCATATGCCATGCAAGGCTTTGATTACTCGAAAGAACCGGCTTGCCGATCCGCTCACGAATCTCGGGGATAGCTTCAAGGGTGCGAAGGTTCGTGCAGCTAAGGAAGACGGCTTCAACCGACGGATCAGATCCCAGTTCAGTTGCGGCTTCAACCACGGATTGGACCGAAATCCGCGCAACCTTTGCCTCTTCGGCCTGCCCGAAGGTTCCAAATACATCCATGGTTATTCCGTTTTCCGAGAACGCGTTTCGCAGCGGTGCGTTGACCTCCTCGATGTAAGGGGAAAGCAGCGCGAACTTCGAAACACCCAGGTCCGCTGCGCAGGCCGTGGCGGCACGCAATGGGTTTGTCACTTCGTCGGTATTGCACGCCTGCTTTACAAGCTCTGCCACACGCTCTGATCCAATGACCGAACTGGCCGACGTGCAGCCATATCCAACCACCCGAAAAGGCCGCGCGCCTGGCAACAACCTCGCCGCCGCCGGCAGGGCTTTCTCCATTTCCGCGAGGCTTTCGGTTGTTACCTCGATTCCACTGGGTATTCGCGTTATGTAAAGCGGGTTCTTCCGGTCTGAGAAATACGCACTGAATTCCGGCTCAATCGTTTCGTCGACTTGCAGAACAATCAACCCAAGCGGCGAAGCCTGCGGGTCGTCTTCGTCAAGTGTGTAGGGAACGTGGGTCATAGTTCGATCATCTCCGGCCCGATGCGCGGGCTGATAAACCGCGGGGCGTCGGCTGTTACAACGATGTTTTCTTCGTGAACCAAAATTTTGTCACCAACCGCAATACCCGGCTCCAACGTCAGCACCATACCAGGTTCAAGAACGGTTTGGTCCATCGGGATAAGAGACGGCCATTCGGTCAGCGACATCCCCAACCCGTGCCCCAGTCGCCCTGCATCCGTGCCTTCAGAGCCCTTGGTCAGCACCGTATTCATGGCATGAAACAAGTCCGCCGCGGTCGCACCGGGTCGCGCGATTTCGAACGCGGCGTCCGACGCTTCAATCAACCTGGCGTAGGCAGATTTCACATCCGGACTTGCAGGGCCCACAGACCAGTTGCGGTCGAAGTCGCTGAAATACCCGTCCCAGACCAGGCCGGTGTCAAGCATCAGTACATCGCCAATCGCCAAAGGCGACGAAGAGGCAGGCGAAATCACGTCGGAGTAACCGCCCTGCTCTGCCCCACCAGCGAGATACGGCACCCAGTCGGCACCTTCCTCCAGACAGAGTATCTGGAAACGACGAAAAACCTCATCCAAAGGCACGCCGACCCGGGCAATCTCGGGAACTCGAGCGAATGCCCGACCGGCTATGCCGCATGCGGTTTCGATTTTGGTGATCTCTGCCTCGGATTTGACCGTGCGCAGTTGGCGTAAAATACCGTGGTCTCCTGTGACACTGCGCGAGCCAAGACTGATACGCAGACGTTCAATATCCGACATGGGCATACGCGCGTGGGTCTCGTGACCATCGGGCATTCCGATACGACCGTCCGCTGGCGTCAACTCCATCAGGGCATCGGCCAGAAGCGAGACGCCGTCGTCCTGCAGATCCGGTGAACTCCACGTTCGGATATCATCAATCCAGGTCTGCCCCATCAGCGAAGCGCCGATGGAGGGGATAACGGCGACAGGTTTACCGGCCGAAGGCAAGATCAGGAACCAGGGGCGGGTCGGGCTTTCCCAGAACCTGGTCAGGTATCCGGTAAAGTACCGCACGTCAGTTTCCGTGGTAAGCAAAAGCGCGGACAAGCCTGCGTCATCCATCAACGCCTGCGCGCGTTTGGTACGATTCGCGAATTCCGTTGGCTCGAACCCCCTCATTCGGCGACCACAGCGCTGGTGCCCCACGTGCAGGCCGAAACGTTGGAACGATACGGCACAGATGGCGCAGTTCTTCGGTCCAATCGGTGTGGATTGATATCGGTCTTCATGCCCCCCCCAATTTTGGTTCGTTGACGTGAGCCGATCGGTAGGGTTCTGTCAACCAAAGTCTGTTGCTAACTGGAGACGCCTATGACCCATTCCGATCCAGCCTTCAGTCAGGCCGAGTATGATCGCCGTCTTGCCAAGACCCGAGAGGCGATGGTTGCAAAGGGAATAGATTGCCTGTTTGTCGAAGACCCATCGAACATCGGGTGGCTCACCGGGTACGAGGGTTGGTCTTTTTACGTTCACCAAGGCGCCCTGATCTTTCTTGATGCGGACCCGATCTGGTGGGGACGCCGTCAGGACACAAACGGCGCGCTGCGCACAGTGTGGATGGGGGACGATCGGGTTTTCGGATACGCGGATCATTTCGTGCAATCGACCACACGGCATCCGATGGAGGATCTGGCGCAACTGATTGTCAGATGCGGGCACGGCGCTAGCCGAATTGGGGTGGAACTGGACAACTACTACTATTCGGCCAAAGCCCATATTGCGCTGACGTCTGAATTGCCTGAGGCAACAGTGATTGATGCAACGGCTTTGGTAAACTGGCAACGAGCCGTGAAATCCGACGAAGAAATCACCCTGATGCGCAAGGCGGCCCGAATATCGGAGTTTGTTACTGACGGCGTCCTTGAACGCGTTGAACCCGGGTTGCGCAAGAATGAACTGGTCGCGCAGATATATCATGATGCGATTACCGGCGTCGGTGATGATTGGGGGGACTACGCCGCCATCGTGCCACTTCTGCCGTCGGGATCTGACGCCGCCGCGCCGCATCTGACCTGGAATGGTGATGTTTTCAAGTCGGGTGAATGCACGTTCTTTGAGCTTTCAGGGTGCTATCGCCGCTATCACGCGCCTTTCTGTCGATCGGTATTTCTGGGTCAGCCACCTGATCACCTCAAAAGAGCCGAGGAAGCTTTGGTTGAAGGACTGGAGGCGGGTCTGGAGGCCGCAAGACCCGGCAATCGCGCGAGTGACATCGCCAAGGCGCTGGCGGCACCGCTCGAACGCGCCGGTATCGAACGCGGTGCTCGCTGCGGCTATCCCATCGGCCTCAGCTATCCTCCGGATTGGGGCGAACGCACGATTTCGCTGCGGGACGAAGACAATACGATCCTCGAAGCTGGCATGACGTTTCATTTTATGCCGGGACTTTGGATGGATGATTGGGGTCTTGCGATTACCGAGTCGATCCTGATCAGGGAAAGCGGACCAGCCGAGTGTTTGTGCCAACGACCACGAAAAATGTTCGTGAAACCCTAAGAACGGCACGGACTATTAAGTGTCGATGCCTGATCAATCGCTAATCTGTTCAAGCAACCAGTCATGAAACAACACGGCTGCGGGATTGGAGGTATCGGCGGAAAGGTAATATCCTTCGTTGCATTCGACAGAGCAGCTATGCGCGCGTTCGACCAAACCGGACGCAATCGCGTGTTTCGCCAGCAATTCGCTGACCAGAGCGACCCCGCTGCCATGAACGGCCAGTTGAAGCGCCATGCCGAATGTATCGACAAAAACGGTTGGCTGACGCCGCACGTCCTGCTTTTCGAACCATATATTCCAACCGCTTGACGTACCGACTGCCTCAATCAGGGGAAGGTCAAACGGGTCTCCGGCAAGTGTCGGCGCCTTGAACGCGACCAGGCCGTCCGGCCTTAAGCGCTCGGACCCCTGCCCCACTTGTTTTTCTGACCCAAACCGGACCTGAACGTCAGCCTGGGACGTGTGAAAATCGTCAGGCCAGATTGCACTTAACAGCCGCACGCTAATTTCGGGATGGCGCGTGGCGAAGTCCGAAAGATGTGGGGCGATGACCCATTGTGCGATACTGACAGATGTCGCCACCGTCAAAACATCGCCCGGTGCGCTGGCATCGGCCCTTCCGGCGGCAGCGGCCAGGATTTCAAGCGCGCTGCCAACTTCGGGCAACAGTTTTCGCCCGGCATCTGTCAGGGCCAGACTGCGCGGATGCCGGACAAAAAGTGCGGTCCCCAATCGCATCTCAAGAGATTTCACCTGCTGACTAACTGCCGATTGCGTCAGCCCGATTTCTTCTGCAGCCGCCGTAAAGCTCAGGGTGCGAGCCGCGGCCTCAAAGGATCGGAACCAGGTCAGAGGTGGAAGTGATTTTCCCATTGGTCAAGCTGGCCATTAGTCTTTTTAATGTGAAAGCACATAATTCAATCATTTGTCAAAATCCACGGCCGTTTCTAACCTCTGCCAGCGCGACAGGAGGGGAAATATGCAGCCAGAGATACGCAAGATTGTAACCTACGACGAGGAGGTTCTTGTCGAAGGGTTTCGCCCCGTGGAAACCCCGTGGCGCATGTTTGCCGTGGCTGCAATAGTCACCAATCCATGGGCCGGTCGGTACGTCGAAGACCTCAAACCTGAAATCCAGGCCTATGGCCCCGTTCTTGGCAAGATGATGACAGACCGCATGATTGCTTTGGCCGGGAGTGGTGACGCAATCGAAGCCTATGGCAAGGCAGCCGTCGTCGGGCTGAATGGCGAGGTCGAGCATGCTTCGGGCCTTATTCATACTCTGCGGTTCGGCAATCATTACCGGCAGGCGGTTGCCGCCAAATCCTATCTGGCGTTTACAAACACACGTGGCCCGGCGAATGCGCCGATCATGGTGCCATTGATGGACAAGAACGATGCCGGTCGGCGCTCTCACTACCTGACCATTCAATTCTCGATCCCGGACGCGCCGCGCGACGACGAGATTGTCGTTGTACTGGGCGCGGCAACCTCGGGCAGACCGCATCACCGCATCGGCGACCGTTATCAGGACCTTAAGGACTTGGGCCATGACGTGGACAACCCGGCCGCGGTCTGAGGTCGGCGGGCTGGCCGCAATTCAAGCTGGCTCAGGACCGGACGTTCTGTTGCTGCATGGCGTTGGCCTGCGGGCTGAAGCCTGGGGCGCTCAGTTGGACGCACTGGCCTCAGCGAACCGCCTGACCGCTCCGGATATGCCCGGTCACGGAGAAAGCCCACTTGGTGATTCAGGCGGCGGGCTGTCGGACTACATCAATGCGGCATTGAATGTTCTGGGTTGTCTGAAAGGGCCGGTCGTTTTAGTGGGCCACTCGATGGGCGCCATGATCGCGCTGGAACTTGCCGCCAAAGCACCGGATCAGGTCCGTGGTGTCGTGGCTTTGAACGCCATTTTTGAACGCAGTGCAAAAGCAGCGCAGGCGGTACACGATCGGGCCTCGGAACTGGACGGCGAGACACGTGCCGATTCGACGGGCACGTTGCGCCGGTGGTTCGGCGATGGCGCCTCACCTGAACGCGATGCCTGTCGTGAGTGGCTGATGGCCATGGATCCAGCAGCCTACAAGTTGGCCTATACGGTTTTTGCCCAAAGCCAAAGTCCGCGGCGCGACGAGTTGGAGAATCTCGCTTGCCCCGCGCTTTTTCTGACCGGCAGTCTGGAGCCGAACTCCACTCCCGAAATGTCCCGCAACATGGCAGATGCCACTCCGAACGGGCGGGCGCAGGTCATTGACGGGGCGGCACATATGATGCCGATGACACATGCAATTCAGGTCAACGCCGCCATTTCCAGCTTTCAGAGCGAGGTGCGACCATGACCAAACCCGACCCCCGTGACCTCCGGCGCGCTTTTGGCAGCTTCATGACCGGCGTGACAGTCGTTACCACACGAAATGCGTCTGGCGCTGCCGTGGGCTTTACGGCAAATTCCTTCACATCGGTTTCGCTTGACCCGCCGCTAATCTTGGTCTGCCCCGGCAAAAGCCTGTCTTCATACAACGAGTTCTCAGCCTGCGACCATTTTGCAGTGAACATTCTGGCCGAGGGGCAAGAAGAAGTGTCCAACACATTCGCCGGCTTCAAAGGTGATCGATTTGCCAAAGCTGGCCACACCCTCGACACGCGCGGCATTCCACTGATCGACGGCGCGGTCGCGACGTTCTCCTGCCGGACCCATCAGGTGGTCGAGGCAGGCGACCACTGCGTTTTGATCGGGCAGGTCGAGGCGTATTCCCACAACGAAACCCCAGCGCTTGGCTTTGCGAACGGACGGTATTTCAGTCTCGGTCTGGAACGCGGTGCGCTTGAACCCACAGGGCGAAATGTCGTCTGCGGCGCAATCATCGAACATGAAGGGCATGTGTTGCTGGAGAAAAACGATGCTGGTTTCAGACCGCCCCAGGTCACGCTTTCAGACCGGAGCCAATTGCGAGACGGCCTTCGGCAAGACCTGCACAATCGTGGAATAGACGCGCGTCTGGGCGTTGCATACTCGGTCTATGACGATGCCACGACGCACCATGTCTACATACTTGCCAATGCGGCGGAACTTCCACGGCACGGCAATCTCGAGGCGGTCGCAATCAAGGATTTGGCGCCCCTTTCTTACGCGACGCCTCCAATCGCCACCATGATGTCTCGTTATGCACTGGAAAGCCGAACCCGCGACTTCTCGCTTTATCTGGGCAACGCGCAGCAGGGCGACACGCACAGCCTCTCGGAAAGGACCTGAATGATGGAGTTTTCTCTATTTGCACACATGGAGCGGCTGAGCCCCGATCAGCCCCATGAGAAGCTGTATGAAGAGTTCATTGAGCTGTGCAAGATGGCCGATGAGGCCGGAATGCGCGCTGTCTGGACTGGCGAGCACCATGGCATGGACTTCACCATCGCGCCCAACCCGCTGATGTCACTGGTGGATATTGCACATCACACCAAAAACGTGCGGCTTGGCACCGGCACAGTGATTGCGCCATTCTGGCATCCGATCAAGCTGGCAGGCGAAGCGGCAGCGGCCGACCTTATGACGGGCGGCCGAATTGAGCTGGGCATCGCGCGCGGCGCCTATTCCTACGAGTATGAACGGATGATGCCCGGCATGGATGCGTGGGACGCCGGTCAGCGTATGCGCGAAATCGCCCCACTGCTGCCCAAGCTTTGGGACGGTGACTGCGCGCATGACGGAGAGTTCTTTCAATTTCCTGCCACCACCTCGGCCCCCAAGCCCGTACAACCCTGCGGACCGCCCATCTGGATCGCGGCGCGGGATCCGAACAGCCATGAATTCGGCGTACAGAATGGCTTTAATATCCAGGTTACGCCGCTGTGGCAGGGCATGGAGGAAATAGAAACGCTGATGGGTCGCTTTGAAGACGCCTGCACAAATTACGAAGGCCCGCGCCCCAAGATCATGCTGCTGCACCACACCTATGTCGGCCGCGACGATGCTGACCTGGGCCGGGCCGCAAAGGATTTGTCCCGCTTCTACAATTACTTCGGGGCCTGGTTCCAAAACAAGCGGCCAGTCCAACAGGGCTTGATCCAGGAATTGACGGACGAAGAGATGGCGGCCAACGCTATGATGGCCCCGGAAAACCTGGCTCGTGATCTGACCGTCGGTACCGCGGATGGGGTCACGGATCGTCTGAAACGCTATGAAGACCTTGGCTATGATGAGTATTCGTACTGGATCGACAGCGGCATGAGCTTCGATCGCAAGCGCGCATCGCTGGCGCGTTTCATTGACGACGTAATGCCAAAGTTTCAGTGAGGCTCGATCATGAACCAGAAACCACACTTTCAACTCTATATTGACGGCGAATGGACCGAAGGATCGCGCGGACAGGTGATGAGTTCGCAAAACCCCGCAACGGGTGAGGGATGGTCCAGTTTCGCCTGCGCTTCTAAAGATGACGTGGACCGCGCCATTTCTGCGGCGCGCCGGTCCCTTGATGACCCAGCGTGGCGCGACATGACGCAAACCGGACGCGGCAAACTCCTGTACAGGCTTGCGGACCTGATCGAACAGAACGCCAAACTCCTGGGCGAGCTCGAGACAAAGGACAGCGGAAAGCTACTGGCCGAAACCGCAAGCCAGACAGCCTATGTCGGTGATTATTATCGATACTATGCAGGGCTCGCAGACAAGATCGAAGGTGCGGTCCTGCCGATCGACAAACCGGATATGCATGTCTTTACCAGGCGCGAACCCATTGGCGTAGTGGTCGCGATCGTGCCTTGGAATGCACAGATGTTCCTGACCGCAACCAAGCTTGGACCGGCTCTTGCGGCAGGGTGTTCGGTCGTTCTGAAAGCATCAGAAATTGCGCCTGCTCCGATGCTGGAGTTTGCGCGGCTGATCGATGAAGCGAGTTTTCCGCCCGGTGTTGTTTCCGTCATTACAGGCGACGCCGAGAATTGTTCGATCCCCCTCACCCGGCATCCCGAGGTCGACCGGATCGCGTTCACTGGCGGACCGCAGACAGCACGCCACGTGGTGCGCAACTCGGCTGAAAACTTTGCGGTAACCACGTTGGAGTTGGGCGGCAAGTCTCCAATCATAGTTTTTGATGATGCCAACCTGGATGGCGCGGCAAACGGCCTGATTGCAGGAAACTTTGGTGCCTCAGGCCAAAGCTGCGTGGCTGGGTCACGCGGGCTGATACATCGTCCGGTGCTGGATGCCCTGGCCGAAAAGATCGAAGAGAAGATGACGGGCGTCGTTATCGGGGATCCTTTGGAACAAGCCACCCATATCGGCCCGCTTTGTACCGACGCCCAGATTGCCAGAATTCAGGCGACTTTGGCAAAGGCCACAGAACAAGGCGCGCGCATCCGTTTTGGTGGTACGCCACTGGACCGGCCAGGAAACTACATGGCCCCGACGCTGGTTGAATGCACAAGTGCCGAGACAGAGACCCTGAAGGTCGAAATGTTCGGTCCTGTGATGTCCCTGTTGGCTTTCGAAACGGAAGATGAAGCCATCGCATTGGCCAACGACTCGCAGTTTGGGCTTGGGTCTGGCGTTTTCACCGAAAATGTCGCCCGTGCCCATCGTGTGTCATCGCGATTGAAATCGGGAATCTGCTGGATCAACACCTACCGAGCCGTGTCCCCAATCGCGCCCTTCGGTGGCTATAATCAATCCGGTTATGGCAGGGAGGCGGGCGTCGAGGCTATTCACGACTATACCCGGACCAAAACTGTCTGGCTGAATACGTCAGACCAGCCAATGTCGAACCCATTCGTGATGCGCTGACCAGACCCTGCTTCACGTTTTGGTCGAAGGGATTGGTCTTTGGCTTTTCCTTCGCACCGAGTTCTCTGAGCGTGGCACAATTCGACACGAAGCCAAAAAACCTCGTGACACGTATTGAAGTATTTGAATGGCGGCCATTAAGTATTGGGTCGTGGTCACGAAATTCCCTTGCTTCGGAGAAGGCAAAACAACCAGAGGGAATTGCGGCACAATTCCGGGTCAGAAAACACAATTGAAGTGAGACAGGCATAAGTGGCGGAGCTGTCAGACGAATTCGAACGCGACTCTGATAAGCCGGTGACACTGTCTTTTATCTCGCGCCAATTTCGCGCCACTCGGCCAGAGCGGCGGCGCGCGTCAGCATGAAGGTGTCACGGCTGGCTAGCGATTTTTCCGGGTTGAAGTGGTTATAGATGCAGGAGTGGACGGAGGCGCATTTCTGTAAGCTTCGCATGCGCCTGAAACGTTGCATGGCGCGTTCGCGTCGTTGAAACGGGAGAAGTGATTTCTCGACGCAGTTGTTGGGCCACCTGCCCGTCCTTTGTTTTTGAGAGCACCCAATTGTCTGAGCGCAGCCTAATAGGGTGCAAAACAGTCGGTCACGATCTCATCGACACAACTATGGCGCTTCAATAACTTCTTGAGGAATATCAATGCTGCAGCTTTGTTTCGGCGTTTGGTGAAAGCGGCTTCCAGCACCTTGCCTTCGTGATAAACGGCCCGCCAAAGGTTGTGTCTCTTGCCATTCACCTTCACAAAGACCTCATCCACGTGCTGCTTCTGTTTCGAGAATGCGAGCAGTTGCTGGGCTCGCTCTTGCCTGGTCTCGGAGGCAAACATCGGGCCGAACTTGTTCCACTAAAATCGGACGGTTTCGTGGCTCACCTCAATTCCCTGTACACGCACTAGATCTTTCACGTTTTGAAGCGGCAATGGGAACCGAACGTATAGCATTACAGCCAAACGAATGACCTCTGGACTGGTCTTGAAGTAATTGAATGGCGACTGTTTAATCATGCGCGAAAGCTACGAGAGCACCCTACCCACCACAACCCAAGTTATTCTGACAAGACGCTAGGAGCTTCTCGACAAGGGCCGGTATAACCTTCTGCTATACTGTGTCTTTCGTGGTTTGCCGCAAAACCAAGCGCGTTGAAGTGCGCGTGTGCCGCGCTGGCGCGACTCCATCCTGCAGCCACAGCAAAACAGTGTCCGCGACTTTTTCTCCAAACTCGGATACGCCGCAACGTACTGTAGATAAAGCTGGCCAGCATTCTGATGCTTCCTTGATGTCGTCGAAACCGACAATCTGAAACTCCGTGCCAATCTTCACCTGAGCTTCATGGCAGGCATTAATCATCCCAAAAGCAACAAGATCATTGAAACAAACTGCGGCATCGCACGCCGGTTGCTCCTTGAAGAGGCTGACTGTTGCCTTATGTCCAAATGATCGGCTGGATTCCCCTGTTTTAACAACAGGCTGCAAGTGGTTGTCTTTCATTGCTCTGATATAGCCGGACAGTCTTTCCTGAGTGACTTCGGCGCCATCCAGACCACCGATGAAGGCGATGTTCCGCGCGCCCGATTCGATCAGGTACTGTGTTGCCGCGCGCCCACCCTCTGCGTAATCAGGGGCGATAAAGGGAAATCTGCCCGTTTCGCTTTCAACCTGTCGCAAGACCTGCATCAAAGGGATGCCAGCTCGCTCGACCGCGGAAAGGGTGTTTGAGACATCGCCGTAAGCAGGCGATAGGATCAAGGCGGAAACCCCATGCTCCAGCATCGCGCCCACCACCTGATCCTGAAGCTCGGGGTCTTCGTTTGTATTAGCCACAACAACCGCATAGCCTCGGGACCCCAGTGCCATCTGCAAGGAAGTCGCAAACTCAGTAAAAAATGGGTTGTTCAGGTCGTTGATAACCAAGCCTATGAGCGCCGTTCCCGTGGATCGCAGATTTGCCGCCGACCGGTTGTAGACATACCCAATCTCTTTCATGGCGGCATGAACCAGCTTGCGTGTCTCTGGCTTCACCTGCGGACTGCCCTGCAAAACAAGGCTGACCGTCGACTTGGAAACGCCCGCCGAGTTGGCGACATCTATGATCGTGGGTCTGCGCATTTAGGCTATTGTTCAACTCCATGCAGGTTGAGAAGCGTGGTCATCCGTGCTTTAGCCAGTTCCGGATCCGAGAGCAAACCGGCCTGATCCGCCAGCCTGAAGACCTGCGCGTAGTGGCAGATGTCGCGGCTGGATTGGAAGCCACCCGGCATGATGAAATGGGACTGCGACCCGTTCAGCCACGCCAAGTACGTAATACCGGCCTTGTAGAACCGGGTTGGTGCGCGGAAAATCTCACGGCTGAGTGGCACCGTCGGCGCGAACAGAGCACTGTAGCGATCCATGTCATTCATCGCAAGCGCCTCAAGCGCTTGGCTGGCGGCTGGAGCGATAGCAGCGAAAATCCCAAGAAGAGCATGGGAAAAATGTGTTCCATCCCCGACAATTAGGTCCGCATAGTTAAAATCGTCCCCGGTATAAAGGCGTACACCTTCCGGCAGCCGAGCGCGGAAGGCTTCTTCGTGCGCTTGGTCCAGCAAAGAGATCTTGATTCCGTCAACTTTGGCAGGGTTTTCCTTGATCAAGGACAGCACAAAATCACTGGCCGTATCAACATCCGCACTGCCCCAATAGCCCTTGAGCGCAGGATCGAACATGTCCCCCAACCAATGGAGAATTATGGGTACCGCAGCCCCATCGATCAGCGTGCGATAAACATCATGGTAGGTGTCCGGACCCGCATCGATAGCTGGGAAGGCGCGTGACGCCATAAGGATCAATTGCCCTCCGACGGCTTCAATCGCCTCGGCCTGATGCTCGTAGGCTGACAGGATGTCACCCGCTGTGTTCAACGCGCTCAGCGGCAAGTGATCGGTCCCTGCCCCACAAGCCACCCGAGGCGACAACGGGTGTGCCTGCGCAGCCTTCATCGTGCGTTGGATCAATTCCAACGCGGTCTCCCAATCGACCCCCATACCCCGTTGCGCGGTATCCATCGCCTCGGCCAGGCCCAACCCCTGATCCCAAAGCCCCTGACGAAAACTCAAGGTCGCGTCCCAGTCAACGGCCGGGCGTCCATCCCAAGGGCTACGTTCTGCCAGCGGGTCTGAAACCACATGCGCTGCTGCAAAGGCCGTCCGCGTCAGAGGCACTTGCGGCGCACGCGGCACCAATGGCGTCCCAGTCAGCGCATAGGGTTCAAGCTTCCCTTCGGGATTTGGCAAAATCAGTTTCATTGTTTCAAACCTCCAAATCCAGAACCAGAATACCGTCGATACCGCCTACGGCGTTCTCGACAAGTTGCGCGCCCAACGCCTTGTGTGTTTCGTTGTTCTGATACGTCTCCAGCGCCGCCCAATCGTCGAAATCGATTACGAACCCATGCATGTATCCGCGTTCGATCTGCTCGGGACTTTTACTGCGCCCCCCGGTGAACCCGCTGGCGCCGGGAAGGGCCTCAGATACTGCTGCGAGGCCCTTGTAGATGACTCCGATGGTCTTTTCGGTCACGTCGGGGCGAAATTTGGTCAGTACGATGTGGCGGATCATTTTCAGAAGCCTTGATCTTTTTTGATCATGTCAGCAGCCTTTTCGCCGATCATAATTGTCGGTGCGTTGGTATTCGATGAATTGACCGTCGGCATGATCGACGCGTCCGCGACGCGCAGCCTTTCGATCCCGTTGAAGCGCAGACGCGGATCCAGCACCGCTTCGGCATCACTGCCCATTCGGCAGGTTCCAGCGCAGTGGTGCGATGTTTTGGAATGCACGCAGATAAAGTCGAAATACTCCTGCTTGGTCTTCACATCCGGACCCGGCAAGCGTTCGGCCAAGATGTACGGCTTCAGCGCATCCTGTGCGAGGATGTTCTGCACCAGCTTTAGACCCCGAATGGACATCTCGCGATCATAAGAATCCGCCAGATAGTTGGGATCGATCAGCGGCATGACCGCGGGGTCTGAGCTTTGCAACCGGACGGTTCCGCGTGACCTTGGGCGCAGGAAACAGGCGTTCAGGGTAACTCCACCATTGGGCATCGCCTCGACCCCTGCCTCGATTCCGGTGCCAAGCCCCAGATGCATTTGAAGGTCAGGTGAGCGCGCATCCGGATCGGCGTACCAGAACCCACCCGTTTCAAACAGACTGGACGCGACCGGTCCCTTGCGGGTGAAAAGATATTGCAGGCCTGCGAAGGCTGAAAGGTGCAGCTTAGCGTAACGGTCGTAGGTGTGCGGGCCGGTCACTTCGCAGATCGAGTACAAGTCCAAATGGTCTTGCAGGTTCGCGCCGACCTGAGGTTGATGATAAACCGCGTCGATACCAAGACTGTCCAAATGATCCGCTGGCCCAATGCCCGATAGTTGCAACAAGCGCGGTGAACCGATGGCACCCGAGGAAAGAATGACTTCTTTCGCGGCGGAGATCTTGTCCCCGTTCACCATCTCGACTCCAGTCGCCCTGCCCTTGTCCACAATGATGCGGCGGACTTGTGCGCCGGTGCGCACCGTCAGGTTCGGGCGGCTGCGGTTGGGCGCAATAAACGCCATCGCGGTAGATGAGCGCCGCGCGTTGCGCTGGGTCAACTGATAGTACCCCGCGCCATCCTGTTTCGCGCCATTCACATCGCGTGTTTCAGGAATCCCCAATTCCCCGGCGGCCTTAATATAGGCGTCGCAGATTGGCAGAGGTGCTGCGGGCATGGACACGCCCAGCGGTCCGCCCTTGCCGTGGAATTCGTCTTCATAAGTGTCATTGTCTTCGGACTTTTTGAAATAGGGCAGCACGTCAGCATAGCTCCACCCCTCGCACCCCATCTGTCGCCAGTCATCGTAGTCCTGCGCCGCGCCTCGTGTGTAGATCTGCGCGTTAATTGCCGACCCGCCGCCAATCACCTTGGCCTGCGTGTAGGTGAAAACCTTGTTCTGCATATGCTTTTGCGGAACCGTGGACCAACCCCAGCTGCCGATGCCCTTGGTCATTTTTGCAAACCCGGCGGGCAGGTGAAAGAACGGGTGGCGGTCGGTTGAGCCGGCCTCTAACAACAGCACTTTCGCCGACGGTTCTTCGGAAAGGCGCGCGGCGATAACCGAACCTGCCGAGCCGCCTCCGACAACAATGAAATCAAATCCTTCAGACATTCTGATGTGCCCTGCGTTAAAGACGTGAGATCGACAGACCGCCGTCCACCGGGATGGCGGCGCCGTTGGCAAAATGCATCTGCCCCTGAACCAGCGGGACAACGACGGCCCCGATGTCCTCGGGCTTACCCCAGCGTGCTGCGGGAACAAGACCGCCTTCGATACGGTCGGTGTACTTGTCGCGCACGCCCGCCGTCATCTCAGTCGCGATGATGCCCGGTCGCAGTTCAAAAACGCCGATGCCATGGGGGGCCATGCGCACCGCGAATAGCTGGGCCATCATCGCCGCGGCCGCTTTGGACACGCAGTACTCGGCCCGTTCAATCGACACCATCGTGGCACTGACTGAGGTTACAAAGGTTATCGAACGATAGGTGGCTTGCGGCTGCTCCAACATGCGCCGGGCCACATCCTGCGCCAGAAAGAACGCGCCGCGCAGGTTGATATTTTGCACGAAGTCCCAGTTTTCAGGCGTCAGATCCAGCATGTCGCCACGTACCGGTGCCCCGACACCAGCATTGTTGATCAGGGCTGTGATCGGCCCCAACTCGGCTTCGATCTGGTCCAGCAACACCGGTACGTGATCAATGTCAGACACGTCGTGCTGCACATAAATCGCGTTTGGGCCAAGCTCGGCCAAAGCCGCCTGCACAGCCGGTTTTTCAGGTGCCGATCTAGAGGCCACCGCGACCCTGTACCCCGCCGCAATCAAAGCGCGGGCCACCCCAAGGCCAATACCCTGCTGTCCTCCGGTCACCAATGCTGTTCCGGTCATACGGAAAACTCCGTTTCAATAATGTGACGACCCGCCCTGAGCGCCAGCGCGGCTATCGTAAGGGCCGGGTTAACCGCAGCAGACGTCGGAAGGACAGAAGCGTCGACAATGAATAGGTTCTTGTGGTCGTGGCTTCGGCAAAACGTGTCGACGACACTGCTGTCCGGGTCGTTGCCCATCCGGGCCGTGCCGCATTGATGCGACGGTGTGCGCCGATCAAATGGTCGAGAAAGTATCACAGGAAACCCTGCCTGTTTCAGATGCGCCTTTAACCGTGCGACAAGGGCCTCGTGCGCTGCCCAATTCGAGCGTTTCCAGTCCAGTGTGATCTGGTCTCCTTCGACCGTAACCCGGCTGTCCGGGTTCGGCAGGTCCTCGGACATGGCATAGAAATCAAAACTGCGATCGGCGATTAGCGCTGCAATCGGCCCCGGTAGGTGAGATTGCGACGAAAGGATCGGCCCGGTGATCTTTCCCAGCATCTGAATATTGCCCAATGGCAAACCACCCTGCCCGTCGCTGTTGTAATAATCGTTAAACATCAACGTTTTCTGATAGACTGCTCTGTTTCGACGCAACGGATGAAGGGCCAGCACCGCCGAACAATTGTGGTTCATAAAATTCCGCCCGACTTGATCGGACCGATTGGCAAGACCGGTTGGGCAATTGTCATTCGCGGACTGCAGCAACAGGACCGAGGACTGAACCGCGCCTGCTGCAAGCGCGATGACCGGCGCGCGCAGGGTACCGTGGCCGTCAACCTCGACACTCGTAACGCGACCATCGTCACCAACCGTTAGTTTTCGGACACGCGCACCAGTCAACAGTTCGACATTCCCGTGCTTCATTGCCTTGGCGATCGCACAGGTTTCGGCATCCATTTTGCCACTGCATGTATTGGGAAACGCATCCCAAGTCGTTTGCCCGGCCTGCAACCAGGTATCGATATCCACGCCCAACGGTACTGAGGATGGCGTCAGGCCTGCGTGGCTTAGCCGGTTTCTCAGGTCTGCAATATCAACCTCATCCGGCACAGGTGGGTGCGGGTAACCCCTACTGTGCGGCGGTTCGGTGGGGTCTTCTTTAGTGGTGCCACGCGCGTCGTAAAGCTGTTCTGCGGTGGAGTAATCCGTCTCCAGCACTTCGTAGGAAATGGGCCAGCCGAGCGAATGCCCCCCCATGTGCTGACGCGGCGCAAAATCCTCTTTCCGATAGCGGATCAAAGCTGCGCCGTAGAACTTGGAATTGCCACCAACGCAGTAGTAGTTTCCGGGGTTGAAAGGCTTGCCTGCTCCATCCAGCCATGTTTCATCGGGGCGGAAGTGCCCATTGGCAAAGATCGCCCTTGGGTCTCGATCCTGAGGTGAGGGCTGCAACCGCTCTCCCCTTTCAAGGATCAGAATACGACGGCCAGACGGAGCCAACGCTGCAGCCAGCGTTGCCCCCCCGATACCCGACCCAATGATTATAACGTCAGCCCTTTTCATGGAAGGATCCGCATCTCGCTTTCCGGATCAAAGGCCACTGCCTTTTCCATGTTCACCGCAAAGTTGAAATCCTGTCCCGGTGCAACCTCGGCATCCGAGCGCATGCGCGCGATCACATCTCGGCCGCCCAATTGCATCGAGACGAAGGTGTCCGATCCGGCAGGTTCTGTCACCACGATACGGTTGGTCATCTGCGCGATGTTCGACGACTTTCTGTCCGCACCATCCATGTCAGTGATCGTCTCAGGCCGGATGCCCAGCAGGATATCACGACCGTCCCAAGCGGCCAGATTGTCCTGACTGAACGGCAATTGCGCCGTAGATCCGTCGTGAACGGCGACCTCTGCGTGAGGGCGACCATTCAATACCGTGACCTTGGCCGGTACCACGTTCATTGCGGGCGAGCCCATAAACGTCGCGACGAAGATATTCGAGGGCGTGTCATAGATTTCCTGCGGCGTGCCCAGTTGCTGCACGTAGCCGCCGTTCATCACAGCGATGCGGCTTGAAAGAGTCATCGCCTCGATCTGGTCGTGGGTCACGTAGACGATGGTGGTCCCGAGGTTCTGATGCAGCTTCTTGATCTCAGTTCGCATGTCGACCCGAAGCTTGGCATCAAGGTTCGAAAGCGGCTCATCGAACAGGAAGACATCAGGGTTTCGCACCAGCGCGCGACCCATTGCAACCCGCTGACGCTGACCACCCGACAACTGCCCGGGCTTGCGATCCAGCAATTGCTCGATTTGCAACAGCTTGGCGACTTCTTGCATCGCTTTCTCGCGCTCAGGCTTGGGCACCCCGTGCATCTCAAGCCCGAAGGTGATGTTTTGCCCCACAGTCATGTTGGGGTAAAGCGCATAGCTTTGGAAAACCATAGCGATGTTGCGGTTCGACGGGTGCACCCCGTTCATAACTTGATCTTTGATACGGATTTCGCCGCTGGTGATCTCTTCCAGCCCCGCGATCATGTTCAGCAGGGTCGACTTGCCGCAGCCCGACGGACCGACCAGCACCAGGAACTCACCCTCCTGCACCGAAATATCGACCTTGTGCAGAACCTCGACCGCCCCGTAGGATTTGGTCGCGTTGTCTATGTCCAGAAATCCCATGGGACTTTATCCTTTCACCGAACCCGCCATCAGGCCGCGGACGAAGTACCGTCCGGCCACGATGTAGACGAGCAGAGTTGGCATGGCGGCCAGAATGGCGCCTGCAAAATGAACGTTGTATTCCTTCACACCGGTGGAAGACTGCACGAGGTTGTTCAGCGCAACGGTCATCGGTTGGCTGTTGGCATCGGCAAAGGATGCACCGAACAGGAAGTCATTCCAGATGTTGGTGAACTGCCAGATGATCGACACCACTGCGATCGGCCCGGAACTGGGCAGAAGGATGCGCCAGAAGATCTGGAAGAACCCGGCCCCATCAATCTGGGCAGCCCGGATAAGCTCGGTCGGGAACACGGCGTAGTAGTTGCGGAAATACAGCGTGGTGAAGCCAATCCCATAGACCACGTGCACCAGTGCCAGACCCCAAGTGGTACCCGCCAGCCCGATGATACCCAGCATCCGCGCCATCGGGATCAGCACGATCTGGAACGGAATGAAGCAGGCAAACAGCATCAGACCGAATAGGATGGTGTCATATTTGAAGCGCCACTTGGTCAGTACATAGCCGTTCAGCGCGCCAAGGATGGTCGAAACGATCACCGCCGGAACAACCATCTTGATCGAGTTCCAGAAGTAGGGCTTCAACCCCGTAGGATCGACACCGATCTGAGCCGAGGACCATGCCTTGAACCAAGGCTCCAACGTGAACACCTGTGGCAGGTTCATCATGCCACCGCCGGTGATCTCCTCTAGCGGTTTCACCGAGTTTACCAGCATGACGTAAAGCGGTAGCAGGTAGAACAGACCGAACAGCAGCAGCACCAGATAGATCAAGGTGCGCGTGACGCGGCCAGTGCGGATTGCGGTATCCTGAGTTGCTTGGGACATCAGCGTTTCTCCCGCAATTCGGCATAAAGATAGGGGATCATGATCGCCGCGATGGTCATCAGCATGATCGTGGCCGAGGCCGCGCCGATCCCCATCTGGTTCCGCGTAAAGGTGTAGGAATACATAAAGGTCGCGGGCAGTTCGGTCGCACGGCCCGGTCCGCCTCCCGTCAACGCAATCACAAGGTCAAAGGTCTTGATCGCCAGGTGGCTGAGGATCACGAAGGCTGACAGGAATGCAGGGCGCAGTTGCGGGATGATGATCCGGCGATAGAGGTTCCAGTTCGAGGCCCCATCCATCTGCGCGGCCCGAAGGATTTCATTGTCGATCCCACGCAGGCCGGCCAGAAACATCGCCATCACGAAACCGCTGGTCTGCCATACGGCCGCCAGAACAACCGTGTAGATTGCGTAATCCCGGTTCTTGATCCAGTCGAACTCGAAGCTGGTCCAACCCCAGGTGTGCATCACATTCTCAAGGCCTATACCCGGGTCAAGAAACCATTTCCAGGCGGTACCCGTGACAATGAAACTTAGCGCCATCGGATACAGGTAGATCGGGCGCAACAGCCCCTCGCCGCGGATTTTCTGATCAAGGAAGATTGCCAAACCCAGCCCGAGGCAGGTGCAGATCACGATATACAGGCTGGCGTAGATGCCCATATTGATCAGCGATGTTTCCCAGTGGCTGAGCCGCCACAGCTTATCGTAGTTTTCCCACCCGACCCAACCAAAGGTCGGCAGAATGCGGCTGTCAGTAAAGGACAGGTAGACCGAAAACAGAATGAAACCGTAGACAAAGACCGTCATCATCGCGATCGATGGGGACAGGACCAGCTTGGGAATCCAGTTCTGAAGGCGTGTCTTGAAATCCGCGTCGGCTGAACCAGCCATGGCGCGCCCTCCTCGTTCGGGTAGTTGTAGGTCGGAGCGTTAGCGCCCGCTTGGTGACAGGGCGGCCAACCTGCCGCCCCATCGGGAGGATCACGATAAGATCACTTGGCGATCGAAACTGCGTCGACCAGTTCAACCACTGCAGTCTCGCTGTCATACTCGCCGTTGAAATGGGCTGTGACGACGTCATAGACCGCATTCTTCACTGATGCCGGCGCGGCATGGCCGTGCGCCATCGAACCAAACAAGTTGCCCGACGAAGCCGCTGCTGCCAGATCCTTCATGCCCTGTTGGCCGCAAGCATCCAGATCACTGCCATCCACGTCAGTACGAGCCGGGACAGAGCCCTTCACCTTGTTGAAAGCAATCTGGAAGGATGGTGAAAGGATCGCGCTGGCCAGCGCGGCCTGTTCAGCCGACACCGAACCGCCCTGATCGAACATCATGAACTGGTCAGCATTGAAGGTGACCTGATCCTGAGTACCCGGGAAGCGGAAGCACAAAAAGTCCTCACCCGGCACTTTGCCCGCGTTCAGGAATTCGCCTTTGGCCCAGTCACCCATCATCTGGAAACCGGCTTCACCGTTGATGACCATTGCAGTCGCCAGGTTCCAGTCGCGGCCCGAGAAATTCTCATCCACGTTGTCGCGAATGAACGCCATACGGTCGAACGCTTCCTTCATGGCGTCGCCACCAAGTGTTTCCTCGTCCAGGTCAACGAAGGCTGCTTTGTAGCCATCGGGCCCAAGTGTCGACATCGCCACAGCATCGAAGATGGTCGCATCCTGCCAGGCCTGACCACCATGCGCGATCGGTGTGACACCGGCAGCTTTCAACGCCTCAACCGCCGCGACGAATTCGTCCCAGTTGGTGGGCTGTGCAATACCGTTAGCGTCCAGCACCGCTTTGTTCGCCCAGACCCAGTTGGTCGAGTGCACATTGACTGGTGCCGAGACCCATTTGCCGTCATGCTTGGCAAAGGCCTTCAAAGCATCCGGGACGACATCATCCCATCCTTCTTTCGCTGCGACCTCATTCAGATCAGCCAGCGCGCCCTGATTGGCCCAGTCCAGAATGTCGAAGCCCAAAGCCTGAACAGCAGTCGGCGCGTTACCGGCAGTCACACGAGCCCTCAGAACGGTCATCGCCTGTTCGCCACCACCACCCGCAACGGGCATATCGGTCCAACCGATTCCCTGCCCGGACAGGTCTTCCTTGAGAACATTCAACGCTGCGGCCTCACCACCTGAAGTCCACCAGTGCAGAACTTCCACGTCTTCCGCGTGCGCAAGGCTGGTCGTGCAGAGCAGACCGGCCACAAACAGCGATTTTGTCTTCAGCAGTTTACGCATTCTTGTTTCCTCCCTTAATGCGTTCTTCTTATTCGGGACCAATCCGGTGCCCGGTCTTAATCTTGCGGAACCCATGGCGCTCGGCTGTTGCCGATGCGCATGACTACTGATTTCACTTCGAAGAATTCCTCGAACCCGTAACGTCCGATTTCCCGCCCCTGCCCGGATTGTTTGAACCCACCGAAGGCGACCTCCGGGAATCCGTCCATCCAGGTGTTGGTCCAGACCGTTCCCGTTTCTGCACGACGGGCGAACTCAAGGCAGGTGTGAACGTTTTGGCTCCAGACCCCTGCCGACAGACCGTAAGCGCTATCATTGGTTAGCGCGATTGCTTCGTCCAGTGTTTTGAAGGTCAAAACGGACAGAACCGGTCCAAATACCTCATCGCGGGCGATGGGCATTTCTGGCGAGACGCCAGAAATCACTGTCGGCTGGTAGAACTGATCACCCAGACCATCGACCTCTAGCGGCTTACCACCCAAGTCTATAGTCGCGCCGCACGCTTTCGCTTGTTTGACATAAGCGTCTATCTTTGAGTTGTGCTCGGGCGTTACGATAGCTCCGACTTGCGTCGTCGGGTCCAATGGATCGCCAAATTTGACCTTGCGCGACAAGGCAACGACACGCCCTCGGAAATCGTCGGCGATGTCTTCGTGCACAATGATGCGACTGCTTGAATTGCAGCACTGGCCGACATTGAAATAGATGCCAAACACAACGGCATCCGCCGCTGCATCCAGATCGGCATCGGGAAAGATGACCTGCGGGTTTTTGCCCCCAAGCTCGAGCGCGACCTTTTTGAGCGTACCAGACGCAACTGCGCTGATCGTCTTGCCCACGGCTGTCGAGCCGGTAAAGCTGACCATATCCACGCTCTTGTGACCGGACATCAAGCTCCCGACGGGAACGCCATAACCAAGCACGATATTGCAGACACCGGCGGGCAATCCTGCTTCGACCAGCAACTCGCCGAGCATCAAGGTCGTCGACGGCGTCATCTCGGATGGCTTCACGACGACAGTACAGCCTGCGGCCAGTGCAAATGGCAGTTTCTGGCTGAGGATCCAGAACGGAAAGTTCCAAGGTGTGATGATCGACACGACACCGATGGGTTCTTTCAACACGACACCCATCATGTCCATGCCAAGAGTATTGTGACTGTCGCCGTGGGTGCTGCGTGCCAATGAGGCCGCATAGCGCCACAGATCTGCGGCACCGCCAACTTCGCCCTTGGATTGACTGATCGGCTTGCCGCTTTCCAGTGTTTCGATCAGGGCAATCCGGTCAACGTTCTGCTCGATCAAATCGGCGACTTTCAGCAAGACGGAGGCGCGTTCCTTGCCCGAAGCACGGCTCCAGGCACCGCTGTCGAACGCCTTGCGCGCCGCCTGGATCGCGGCCTGGGTCTCAACCTCTCCCCCCATGGCCGAACGGCTGACGATGTGGCCGTGCGAAGGAGAGCGGCGCTCGAACGTCTCACCCGAGGCGCTGTCCTGCCATATGCCATTGATGAGGTGCCGGCCTTCAAACAGAGGCGGCAGCTCGAACGGGATGGCAGGGTTGATTGCGATGTCTTTCATAATTTCAAAGGCCCGAAAATGTTGGGTTTCGTTTTTCCATGAACGCCGCGACGCCTTCTTCGCGGTCCGCCGAGGCGGCAATTGCTGCACTGCCGAGGGCTTCGACCGCAGCATGGCTGTCCTCACCGACCGCAGCGTGGATCATGTTTTTCGAGATTTCGGTGGCGCGGGGCGACAGGTCGCTAAGATCGGCGGTGATCTCAAGCGCGCGCGCCAGAACCTCGTCAATCACCTCGGTCGCATAGCCTAAAGCCAGCGCACGGTCGGCACCAATACGGCGCCCGAAGAGCGCCATCTCCTTCACCGCAGCCTCGGGGATCAGCCGGGTCAACCGTTGCGTCCCGGACCAGCCCGGCACGATTCCAACCTTGGCTTCGGGCAAGGCCAGCGTGGCGCGCGGGGTCATCAGACGCAGATCACAACAACTGGCCAGCTCCAGCCCGCCGCCAAAGGCGTGGCCATTGATCGCAGCAATCGTCGGTTTGCCGATCCGTGCCAGACGGTCAAAGATCCGATGGCCGTCACGGACCCAATGGCGCGCGAATTCGGCGGGACTCAGACCACCCCATGCGCCAATATCGGCCCCGCAACAGAACGCTTTTTCCCCTGCACCGGTCAGAACAAGCGCACGAATGGATGCGTCACGCTCGACCTCTTGCAGACGAGCCTCCAGCGCATTCAGCATGTCCACCGTCAGAGCATTGAGCTTGGACACGTTGTCCAATGTCAGCACAGCGGTCGCACCCTCGATATGAAACCCAAGCTTGCTCACAGCGTCATCCCCATCGGGCCAACTGCGAACAGAGATTTGGACATCTGAACCGCGTTCTCCGCGACTTTGACGCGACCGCCCGAAGCTTCGACAATGTCGCGTTGCGCCTCAATTCCGGGCATGATTTCCGTCGCAACCAGACCTTGATCTGACAGGCGAATAACGCAGCGCTCGGTTACATACAGCACGTCCTGACCGGTTTCCCGGGCACGGCGGCCGGAGAATGTGACATGCTCGACCTGATCCACCATCTTGGTGAATTTTCCGGGGGCCTTCACACGGATACCGTCATCCGCCAGATCAATCTTGGCGCCGGCTTCGAACCAGCCCGAGAACACGATCTTCTTGGCGCGCGCGGTAATATCGACAAAGCCACCGCACCCTGCAGTCAGATAGGGCTTCTTACCAAGTTTGGAGACGTTCACATTGCCTTCGACATCGACCTCAAGGAAAGAAAGGAACGACATGTCGAAGCCGCCGCCCTGGAAATAGATGAATTGCTGTGGGGACGGCACGAAAGCATGTGCATTGGACGCGCAGCCAAAGGCAAAGCCGGTCAATGGGACGCCTCCAACGGCCCCTTGCTCGATCGCCCATGTCACAGCCTGAGGATGCCCCTCTTCCAACAAGACACGCGGGACCATGGCGCTGATTCCAAAGCCCAGATTGGCGCTCATGCCTGTGCGCAGCTCTTGCGCGGCGCGGCGGGCGATGACCTTTTCGACGCCATGCTCGGCCAGCGAAAAGCTGTCCCAAGGGCGCATAATCTGGCCAGAGATCGCAGGGTCATACGACGTTTCCGTCGTTTGCATCTGCTTCGGGTCTTCAACGATCAGATCGACCAGATGCCCCGGCACGCGCACGTCATGGGGGCGCAAGCTTCCGGCGGCAGTCACACGTTGAACCTGTGCGATCACGATCCCACCGTGGTTGCGTACACAGATCGCTTGCTCCAGCCCGCCCAGATAAGCACCTTCGTGTTCATAGGTCAGGTTGCCGAACTCATCCGCCGTTGTTGCGCGCAAAACACATACGTTCGGGTTGATGTTCGGAAAGTGCAGCCAGGTCTGACCGTCGAACTCTCTCCGGTTCACGATAGGCGCAGCCGCGCCACGCGCGTTCATCGCGCACCCCTGGCGCACCGGATCCACGAAAGTCTCAAGCCCGACCTGCGTCAGAACACCGGGCCGATGCGCTGCGGCCTCGCGATGCATGTCGAACAGAATTCCCGAAGGCACGTTATATGCGGCGACCCGATCCTCGACGATCATTTTCCAGATTTCCGGCATCTCAAGGCTGGAAGGGCCCGACGGGTATGATCCGGCGAGAACGCGGTTTAGCAATCCATCCTGCGCCAGATAATCCATGCCCTTCACGCCATACATATCCCCGGCGGCGATAGGGTGCAGCGTTGTAATGTTGCGCGGATGCCCCTCCGCGCAAAACCGCTCTCCAAGTGCCTTCAGCACAAGGTCAGGGCACCCCAATGCCGAGGACGACGAAACGGTTACCACCGCATTGTCAGGAATGCGAGAAACGGCCTCGGAAACGGAAACGAGCTTGGTCATCAGAAGCCACCATAGTCTACGTTGATGCGCTTACCTGACGCTGCGGCCTCACGAACGCTCAGCGCGACGGACAGCGATTTCACTCCATCAGTTCCATCCGCAGCTGGACGGCCCTGACCCGCTGTTGCGGCGACAAATTCGGACACGCCCTGAATGTAGAGCGAATGCTCCGAAAACGGGATTTCTTCGCTTCCGGCTTCTGTCACCAGTTTTATTGCCCCAACTGGGCGCTGCGTCATGACGCCATCCGCAAAAATCGAACCCTTGGTCCCGTGCACTTGCAGGCCCGAACCTGCAAATGGGTGCGTAAAACTTTCATGTGTCATGACCATCGCGCCTGAAGGCATCGTCCAGACGGACATGCACGAGTCTTCGACCCCCTGCCCCATCCCAGAGCTGGCCATTTGCGCAACGACAGACACCGGGTCCTCATTAAGCAGGAACCGCGTGACATCCGCATCATGAACGACGATGTCGGGGATCACGCCGCCGCCGGCATCTGCTGAGTTGATACGCCACCCTTGTAGGTTTCCCGGCAAATGTACCGCGTGATGTATACGCAGCGAAAGAACGTCGCCGACGCGCCCGTCTGCAATGAGGTCACGAATGGCACGATGGCTGCCAGAGCATCGCAGGTGGTGATTTGTACCAAAAGTTACGCCAGCCGCTTCGGCTGCGCGCACCATTTCGACACCTTCCTCCTGAGTCATCCCAAGTGGCTTTTCACATAGAACATGCTTACCAGCCAAAATGGCTGCCATGGCCTGACCGTGGTGCTTCTCATTGGTCGAGGAAACATAAACAGCCTGAATGTTCTCGTCAGAAAGCGCAGCGTCCACGTCCGTCGTTGCGTTGGGAATTCCGTGTTCCTTGGCCCAGGTCTGAACCCGATCTGGAGAATGACTGACGACCCAGGTCACGTTGTTGCCTGCCTGCCGGCGCACCGCGTCCAACATGTATTGCGAAGCTATTGTGCTCGCTCCGACAAATGCCCAATTCATCCTCTTACTCCGCAATTGGAACGTTCCAAAATCTTTAATGGAACGTTCCAATTGTGACAAGAGAAAATTCGACAGGCATTATATGCTCAAGAAAATAAACAGAAATTTCGATACCGATCGCCCTTTTTTTAAATAGTGCACCGGGAATCGAGGGGGGGGTGTTACAGCGTCGTCGCGCCCAAACTGAGTCGCAGAGGTCCGCCTTGTGCCACTTGCCTCACGGCTTCAAGGCAATCCCTTCAACCGTCACCCGGTGCATAAGGCGTCGAAAACCGTGGTAGTCGTTGATTGCCTTGTGCCACGTGGCTCGGTTATCCCAAATGGCGATATCCCCTGCCTGCCAACGGAGGCGGCATTGGAATTCGGGCTGCTTGCAATGATCATAGAGCATCCCAAGCACGGCCGCAGACTCATCTGCGCTCAACCCCTTGATTTCGGTGGTGAACACAGGATTGACGAACAGCCCACGCCTGCCACTAAGCGGATGCGTGATGACAACGGGGTGCAAGGCGTCTTGCGTGGCAGCTTCGGCATTACCCAGCCTGCCGCTTTTTGCGGCCTCTGATTCCATGTTGCTGGAGCCAAAGACATGGCGAGAGGAATGCACCGCCCACAGGCCATTCAGAAAACCACGCATCGTGGGCGACAGAGCCTCATAGGCAGCAGCCATTGACACAAACAGCGTGTCGCCGCCGTGCGGCGGGACTTCCAAGGCGTGCAGAATTGAGCCTATGGCCGGTTCCTGATCATAGGAGTGGTCGGTATGCCAGCCCTCTCCCACAGCCTCTTTCTGATCTTTCTCTTTCAAAACTGTGGCGATCTCGGGATAGCCGTCGACAGGTTTGAAAAAGCGGTTCACGTTAATCGGGCCGAACCTTCGCGCAAAGGACAGATGCTCTTGCGGTCTAACGTTTTGGCCCCTCAGTACGACTACGGAATACTTTGCGAAGGCTGACTTAATCGCGTCGAATTGATCTTCATGCCGGATGTCCGCCCCGACGATTTCAGCACCCAATCCACCGGTGAGAGGTTTTACTTCCATGCGCATTCCTCCCTGCTTCGCTCAGCCTAAAGAACGGGAAACATCACTTCAACGCAGTCGGCGCGGCTTCATACAATTCCAAAGGAAGATCGTCCGGATCACTGAAAAAGGTAAAACGGCGTCCGGTATATTCATCGACACGGATGTCTTCGACGGGAACACCCTTCTGTTCCAATCTGTCTTTCAACTTCTCGATATCGTCTACAACAAACGCAAGATGCCGCAGACCCAGCGCCTCGGGGCGGGACGTGCGTTTGGGCGGGTTGGGAAAGGAAAACAACTCAATCTGAGTACCATCCGGCAAAGCCAAGTCCAGCTTCCAAGATTGCCGCTCGGCCCGGAAATTTTCCGCAACTATCTCCAACCCCAGCGTTTCTGAATAAAATGCCTTGGACTGCTCATAGTCCGAACAAATGACCGCAGCATGGTGGATTGCTTTCAAACTACCCACAGACTCATTCCCTCATATTATCACATGGTTCGATCCAACTCTTGAGGTAATTCTTCGCTCCACTTTCGAAGCTCTTCAAGAAAACCAAGAGCTGTCTGGCCAAATTCGGTAACCGAATATTGCACGGAAACAGGAGCGGTATCCATTACCTGCCGGCGAACCAGACCCTGCCCCTCAAGTTGACGTAGTCTTTCAGTGATCATCTTCTTGCTGGCACCGCCGATCATGCGCGACAGATCGTTGAAGCGCACTGGGCCATCTCTAAGGTGCCACAAGATCGACCCCGTCCACTTTCCGCCAATGATCCGCATACCGCGTTCGATTGCACATGGTTCCTGACAGGCCTCTGAGACCTTTCGGCGCCCTTTGGCATCCTCATCAATTCGCGCCCGCATCGTCGTCCCTTCGCTCAGACATCTAGGTTACCAAAAGTATACTAGTTGAATTATCACACCATCGCAATCAAATGCTCTCTGAACTCGCTGAAAGTCAAGGGTTCAGAGATAGTACATATAGGATATGGACATGAGCAAAATCCTGATCGTCAACGGCACCCAGCCCTACGAATTCGCCCCCGGACAGTTGAACGCCAGCCTCGCCAAACGCGCACGTGACACGCTGACCGCAATGGGTCACGACGTGCGTGTGACCACCGTCGCCGACGGCTATGATGCAAATGCTGAGGTCGAGACGCATCTGTGGGCCGATACAGTCATCATGCAGTTCCCGGTGAACTGGATGGGGGTACCGTGGATATTCAAAAAATACATGGATGAGGTATATACGGCTGGCATGGATGGCCGCATGTGCGCAGGTGACGGTCGAACGACCGACGCGCCCAAAGCCAATTACGGTACCGGGGGCACACTAAACGGTAAGAAATACATGCTGTCGGTTACGTTCAACGCCCCAAAAGAAGCGTTCGATGATGCGTCCGAGCCTTTCTTTGCGGGCTCCAGCGTCGACGACCTGTTAGCGCCGATGCACCTGAACGCAAAGTTCTTTGCCATGCAACCCCTTCCGACTTTTGCTGCATTCGATGTTATGAAGGACCCGGAAATCGAGGCCGATTTCGCTCGATTTGACGCGCATCTAAAAACCACATTTGCCGAGCTTGAACATGTCCCAGCCTGATATCCATCTCTATACCGCTGGAACGATGAACGGGTACAAGCCGGTTATCTTCCTGGAGGAGGCAGGCGTCCCCTACGACCTGACACATATCAATTTTTCCAAGCAGGAACAGAAGGCGCCGGATTATCTGGCGCTGAACCCAAATGGAAAGATCCCGACAATCGAGGATCGTTCGGAGAGGCGCGCCATCTTCGAATCCGGTGCGATCCTGTGGCATCTCGCCGAAAAATACGGAAAATTCCTGCCTTGGGATCCGGTCAAACGGTCAGAGGTCATGCAGTGGATGTTCTTTCAGGTCGGCCATATAGGCCCAATGATGGGACAGGCGATGTACTTCCAGCACATCGCCGCACCAAACGGCCACGAAGAGCCGTTCTCAATCCGCCGCTACGTGGACGAAAGCCGCCGCTTGATGGAAGTGATGAACACGCGCCTGGATGGGCGTGAATGGATCGCCGCGGACGAATACACCATCGCTGACATGATGCTGTACCCATGGGCACGCGCTTATGTCTGGGCGCGGGTAGGAGTGTCGGACTTGCCGCATCTGAATTCGTGGTTCCACCGTATTGATGCCCGGCCCGCCGTGCAGCGCGCGCTGACGATACCCAAGGCAAACCCGCAGTTCTGGGATGCCGACGCGGATGCCAGCGCCTTTGCAAAGGAAAACGCGGCGCGGTTCTCCAGTGATGTGAAAGGAACCTGAACCGGTAAGAGACGTTGTCAGACAATTTCGAACCAGTCTCAGCTGGGTCAGTAGAACTGCTCTTTACACTGCGCCAGGTTCGCGCCACTCAGCGAGAGCGGTAACCGATGTACAGCATCACAGCAAGGCGGATGATCTCGGGGCTGGTTTTGAAATACTGGGGGATCATCTTTGCATGAGTAAAAGCTACGAAAGCTCCCTGACCCGCTCAAGCAAAGCTCTTCTGACAAGAACGATTAAACAATTCCCTGTTCCCACAAGAAAATCCCCTGCTCCAACATCCAGGGATGTGTGCGACATAAGCCGCTGAAAAACATACAATTCTGACACGAAAAATGCCTGTATTCGAACCCATCTCACGATAATTCCCCGTAAACTGATGGTTATCAGGGAAATCCGGCCCAAAGAGACCCCGACAAAATGCGGCACTTAGACTGAGGCCTGAATTCTGCTCTAAGTGCAACGCTTGCTCCATCTCAGATTGAAAGCGCAAGCGCCAACGCGGGAACTGCGGCACAATTCCGGGTCAGAAAATACAACTGGATTGAGACGGGTATGAGTGGCGGTGCTGTCAGACAAATTCGAACTAGTCTCAACTAGGCCAGTAGAGCTGTCCTTCATGCCGCGCCAAGTTCGCGCCACTCGGCGAGAGCAGCGGCGCGTGTCAGCTTGAAGGTGCCTCGGCTGGTGAGAGATCGCTCCTGGTTAAAGTGGTTGTAGACGAAGGAGTGGACGGCGGCGAATTTCTGTAAACTTTGCATACGCCTGAATCGCTGCATCGCGCGTTCTCTTCGTCGGAAAGGAAGGTGTGAGTTCTCAACCCGGTTGTTAAGCCACCTGCCCGTCCTTTGTTTTTCGGTAACGCCAAGCTCTCTGAGCGCGGCCCGGTACGATGCGAAGCGATCCGTGACGACGGTTTCCGCTTTACCGTATCGCTTCATCAATTTCTTGAGTAATTTCAGTGCTGCAGCTTTGTTTCGGCGTTTGGTAACAACGGCCTCTAGCACCTCGCCTTCGTGATCAACAGCCCGCCAAAGATAATGCCGCTTGCCATTCACCTTCACGAAAACCTCATCCACGTGCCACTTCCATTTGGAGAAGGCCCGCAGTTGCTGAACACGCTTTCTTCGGATTTCAGCAGCAAACATTGGGCCAAACCTGTTCCACCAATATCGGGCAGTTTCGTGGCCGACATCGATCCCGCGTTCATGCAGTAGGTCTTCAACATTCCGAAGCGAGAGCGGAAACCGGATGTACAACATCACCGCAAGGCGGATAATCTCAGGGCTGGTTTTGAAGTATTTGAAAGAGGCAGGTCTGGTCATGGGCGAAAGCTACGCAACCGCCATGCCCCGCTCAAGCAAAGTTCTTCTGACAAGACCCCCAAGTTCTTCTGACAAGACCCCATAGAGATCTCGCATCGCTAGCTTTGGATCAACGAATTACGTGAACCGAACACTTGGCGTGATGCACGACTCTGTTCGCAGTGGAACCTAGAAATATGTCCTCAAA
>NZ_JBQFTB010000010.1:0-187421 GCF_056538465.1 Ruegeria sp. BG6
CCTGCGCCAGATCGGAAACCTTGGAGCGATAAAGTTCGGAAAGGTTCGGCTGCAGTCGCACCGGTGAGGGCGTAGCTTCGGAGAGCTTCGCCTCAAGATCGGCAATCTGCGCTTCGAGTTCTTCGAGTTTGGTTTGAAGTCCAGGGGTGCGAATGCCTTCTGCAATCGCATCATAAAACCCATTCAGTTTGCGCGCCGCTTTGTCCCGCTCGGATTGCAGACGGGTCCGGGCTACCTCCGCTGTACCTACTTCTGCGTTGGCGGCTTCGCTGAAGGACTTGACAAAAAGCGGCCACTGCGTCGGGCTGCATCAGACGTCGGCGCAGCAAATCCAACACGGCGTCTTCCAGTATATGGCGGCGAATGGATTGCCTGTGCGTGCAGGTGCCGAGCTTGCGGGCAGCAGAGCAGGCGAGGTAGTCGCGCCCGACTGTCGCGAGCGGCCCTCCGCAGGTGCCGCAGAATGCAAGACCGGTCAGAAGGTGCTTCTTGCGACGCTTCTCCCAAAACTTGGTTTCCTTGATGGCTTTGACGCGGGGATCAGCCTCGATCTCGCCTTGTCGCTGTTTGACCGCCTTCCAAAGTTCATCCCCGACAATCCGCAACTCGGGGACCTCCGTGATGATCCATTTGGAGGGATCGTTGAGACGGGAAACGCGTTTGCCGGTCTCGGGGTCCTTGATATAACGCAGCCGGTTCCAGACCAGGCGACCAATGTAGAGCTCATTGTTGAGAAGGCCTGTTCCACGCATTCGGTGCCCCCGGATCGCGGTGTCACGCCACAACTTGCCACGGGGACCGGGAATACCTTCGGCGTTCAGGCGGCGCGCAATGGCTTTGGGAGAATGCCCCTCTGAGAACTCTTGAAGCACCCGCCGGACAATCTCGGATTCTGCTGCGTTGATCATTCCTTCTCCTGTGACGGGTTGGTCGTCCGGCCCGAGACGCCGGACGACGTCGTAGCCATAGCTGCTGCCGCCACCGGAGCGTCCAAGCTCCACCCGCCCGCGCAGACCGCGCCGGGTTTTGTCGGCCAGATCTTTGAGGAACAGTTGGTTCATGGTCCCCTTGAGACCCACATGCAACTCACTGATCTCGCCTTCGGTCAGAGTCATGATGCCGACCCCTGCAAAGCTCAGGCGTTTGAAAATCGCAGCGATGTCTGCCTGGTCCCGGCTCAACCGATCCAGCGCCTCCGCCAAGACCAGATCAACCCGTCCTTCCTGGGTTGCATTGAAGAGCGCTTGCAGCCCGGGACGCAACATGGACGCACCAGAGACCGCCCGATCAGAATAGGCGTCGACAACAGTCCAGCCTTCACGCTCTGCACGTTCCCGGCACAAACGCATCTGGTCATCGATTGATGCGTCTCTCTGCATCTGGCTGGAGAAACGGGCATAGATTACAACTCGGGTCATCGCCGGGCCTTTCTCTTCTGGTTGATCAAAGCCACGTAGTCGCGGCCCGCTTCAATTGTCTGGGCGTGGATGTAGTGGCGCTCGGCGGTTCCGAAGCTCGTATGCGCAAGAATTGGTCGAATTAGCTTGGCGTGTTCCGGAGAAGAGCGGGCCAATGTGGTTGCGGCGGCATCCCGGAAAAAATGCGGTGGGATGCGGCGACCCGTCAGCTTCAGGGTCTGCTCCGCGATCCGGGGGCTCAGCGCACCTTGCTTTAATGGTGCACCTGTCCTTCCGACCCACAAGACATCGTGTTGTTGTTGGCCACGCTCCATAAAAAAGGGACGGGCTTCGTTGACATAACGACGCAAGAGCGGCTCAATGCTCTGGGGAACATCAGCCTCCCACGGCTGCCCTGATTTGGTCAGATCCCCCGGGAGCGCGACGGTCATGGTGTCTGCTGTGACATGCAAGGATGTGCCAATCCGAAGGCCCGCAAAGGCGCGTCGCCGCATCGGCATCAAAGCCAGCATGGCAATCATGGTGCCATCCCGCAGGCACATCATACGGCGCAGCAGTGTTGGCGCCGCTTCTGCATGACCCATCGCCAGAGACATTCCCGCCTTGAATAGAACCTCGCTGGACAACACACGCCCAAGTTTGCGATCCCGATCACCTCGACCCGTGGCGCGCTTCAATCCCGCTTTCAACTTTCGCTGAGCGGACCAGTCCTGTGTCGGGTCAGCCGCGGAGAGGATACGCAACACGCCATCAATGAACATCAACCGGGTCATTGGCCGGGTGTGTGAGAGGTCCCGAAGCCAAGCGGACCTGCGCGGCAGAGTCGCGCGTCGAGCCGGAGGTACTATGATTGCCTTCGCATCGTTTGTAATCAGCCATTGCAGCCATCGGGCATAGCGCAACTCCAAAGTCTTCAGCGAGGTCGCGCGTTGATGTGAGAGCGCGCCGCAATCGTCAAGCGGTCCACCTTCCTTTTGAAGGTTGATCCACATCTCGCGGTCTTGCGTGGGCCAATCAGACAGAGGCAGAACAAGGCTCATCAGCGACGCCCTTTCTTGGCGTCTATCAGGTCAACAAAGGCACGTGTTGCCGACCGTGCCTCAAGACCGGAATACATGTTGATGGTGTAGCTGACTTCCGAATGCCCGAGCAACCGGCGCGCAACCTCGTAGCCGCCGGGATTGGCGTCGAGCCAGTTCATCACCGCGAAATGCCGAAACAGGTGGGCGTTCATCTCCAACCCTGTTTCCTTCCGGATCCGTTTGGAGATGCGCACAGACAGAACGCCGGGATCAACCGAATGCTGACCATCCCTCCGGGGAAACAGCCAAGGTGTTCCCGCGGGGCAGAGTTCCGGACAGCGAAATTTGAGATGTACGTCGGTCATGCGCAATACATCACGCGGGATCTCAAACTCGACAGGTCGCTCATTTTTTGTCTCGCCGTCTTCCAGAACCAGGTAGGCCCGGCCATCACCGGGACGGTGCAGGTGGCGTTCCAGGGGGATGTCTGCCAGGTTCTTCATGCGAACCGGGCAGACCAGCAGGATGGCGATGGCGAGCGCATCTTCGCGCGCCAGAGCCCAGCCATACGGCTTGGACTTGCCGCTTGGTCGCGCGAAAATCCGTTCAGGCAGAAGCAGAAGGCGCAGCTGATGCCGGTCCTCCTGCAACACCCGCAGCCGGCTTCGGTTTTTTTGGGTCATGCCATTCTGAGGTTTGACGGCCAGGCGCGCGGCAAGCCCCGACAGCGCGTCCCGGGTATCATCGGGTGCATTGAGTATCCGGGCTAGGTTGCGGAGCAGCGAGGCGATCTCACTGATCATCTTTGTAGTCTGGTTGTTGGTGCGCGATAACATCTGGCGGAAACCCCGTTCAGCCACCACCGGATCAATCAGGACATCCAAACCGCCAATGTGCTTCATTGGGATTCCAGAGTGAACCAGTTCGGAGGCGAACCGAACCAGCTGTCTTTGGTATTGAGACAGGGTTGCAGGACGGAGCGTTCTGTTCTGGCCGTCATCTGCCAGCGGGTCCGGAGTTGCAAGACGATGCATCAGCTTTGCAAGAGCGGTCTGGAATGGCGCCGGAAAATCAGTCGCTGGAAAGGTGATGACCTTTTGACGCGAATCCAGGGGCAGGGTGATCTTGGGCCATTGTGAAACACGGCGTGCCGCCAGGTTCCAGCCGTTGACCGCAGCCCGATATGCAACATCAGGCGATTTGCTGATCTCATTATGCTCAAGGGCTTCTCGATAGGCTTCGGCGTGGTCTGAACATACAATGGCTGGCTCAACGCCCTGCCGGTTCAGAAAGTGCACGAAGCGGCAGAGCGCGGGTTGCAATGTCTTGTCGCCCGACGCCAGTACATCCGCCCAGAGCGCTTGCCAGGCAGGACACAGATCTTCGATCCGGTTGAAGCGCCGTTCCACCAGCCCGAAGTGCGAGAGCGCAGCCCGGGCATCACTAACCGCGTTTTGCCAGCTCTTTGGTGTCAGACCAAGTGTGGCTGGGGCGATTTTGGACAGACGGGGCTGCAACCAGCGACTGTCGCAGGGCACATCCTCTGGCGGCAACCCAAGGGCTTTAGCTACGCGGCGCAGGCCGGAGATCAAGTCGCGGCGGCGCGCGTCAGACAGAGAGGTGTCGGAGTGCAGCTGCTCGATAAGGTCGGCAAACATCGGTGTGTCGGCTTTGACGAAGGCCAGCGTCACTGGAACGGGCCTCTGCTTAGTCATCGGGTTTGCGTTCCTCTGGACATGTCAGGTCTCGGGTGGACGGGTGTGGACAGGGTGTCCGATTCGGGAAAAGCATAGCACAGAAAGTCAGAAACTAACGGGGATGCCCTCCTCCCGAAATGCGCTTAACACATTGACATTAATAGACATTAACGATCACGAGTGCCTACCAGCACTGTGCCTGCCGGTAGGCGGCATGTGCTGCCGGATCAATGCGGATGAGGCGTCCACCGGGGCCGACCCGAATAACCTCAATCAGGCCTGACGCAATCGCACGGCGCACCGTCTTCTCGGAACAATTGTCCAGTTCAGCGACGTCTTTCACCGTCAGCAGCTTGCTGGGTCGGTTCTTCTTGGCATTGATCTGTGGCATCCTGATGCGCCTCCTTTTGGTCAGACGCATCCCGGTCCAGTTCCCGTACTGCCTGGGCAGCCAGCAATCGGACCAACTGGCCTATCGCTGTCTCAACCTGCTGGTGCGCTTGGTCGTCAGAAGGGGGTTTGGCAGGAACGCGTGTCATGCCATGACCATGACAACGCAGGCTTGCTCATTCTAAGTGTATTGATTGCCCGATTCCGGCGGCGCCCAACGCTCCTTCTCTTCGCGCTCAAGCTTGTCGCGAAAATAGTCAATATCCACGCGGATCGTCTCACCGCTCAGGATTTGCTCCGGTTCGGTTATGATCCTCACGGCAGCCTGGATAAAGTTTACGAGCGGGCCTTGCCGTTGTCCTCCGGGGCGACCGTCTGAATATGTCGTATAGGTCAGGGGGCGACCGGCATCTTTCCAGATATAGCAGCAACTCTCGACGATGTACTGACGGCGTTTGTCGCGCGAGAACCGCTTGTCTCGGGGCGACATCTCCGCAACCGCGCCGGGTGTCTCGATGATGCGCCGAATGTCATCTATGACGTCCTGAGTAAGTGTCGTTGCGGTCTCAAGCTTGTCGAGGACTTGGGGAAGAAGGTCTGCGTCTTCTGGCGTCGACGCGAAATAAGTCGAAAGCGAGCCCAATGCGTTCCGGAGTTCTTGTGCAGCAATTGTGCCCCGTTTGGCTTCCCGCAGGAGTGTCTTGAGGTGCTTTTGACCTCGTTCAATCGCTTGCGAGCGCCGGACCTCGGTCAGGTTGATTGCGATGTCTTCATCGCTGTTGAGGCAATTCCCAAGAAGCACAGAGAGCTCGCGTACGAGCTTAGTTGGCAGGTCAAACCGTTCAGCCAAGCTCTCGATCATGTCATCAGAGAGAGCACCGCGTTCTCCATAACTGCCGAGCTTCCATGACATGGAACACTTTATCCCATCCATGTGCGGATAGACGGAATAGTCACCATCACCATCTTCAACGTCGCCTTGATCGTTCAGGCCAGCGTCCAAGTCAGCGCTCATCTTATTCTCCGTTTGGCACACTCTGCATTCGAGCCACACGTCCAAAAGCCAATGTTCATCACAGCAACTCTGCTTGCCGAAAAATCGGGCTGGATGACACAAGGCGATCCATTCAAACGTTGCACACAAACAAAAGAACAGGAAGAGAACAATTTGGTACCAGGTTCTGACTTGAATCGCTGACCCAAAACGCCCGCGCTTTTGATAGACTACAGCGCTTCGAGACAGCTGCGGCTTTTAAAGTTGGCAGACGAGCGAAACACAAGGAACAAAAAAACAGATCAAAACACTTAGTCAGCAAGAACGAAAAATCGGACGTTCCGGGCCGGGACGGGTCTCCTCGTCTCCGTTGCGCCCGGTTTATGCTTGCTGCTTTCCCTCGCAAACGATCAAAAAAGCGGTGACCACGGTACGTTCACGACCGGCCTCCAATAGTGAACTATGGTTCGGGGACTACACCATCCCGCACCGACGCGGCTCCTTCTGGCCCGGTGCAGAAACACGACAACGGAACCCACCGGTCGACAGATGTCTCCAGACACTCGTCGGACCGGGGACCGCCGAGACCGTGCGCGGTCAAAGCGGGGCAGGTGAGAAGCCTGCGGGGAAGCGGCTGGCCACCGACAATAGGCATCGCGCGGATACGAACCTGAAAGTGAAGGGCCTTCTCCTGCATGACGGGGGGAAGGAGCGGGGGCCGGATATTGTCTGACGCAAAGGCAGGGTGAAAGTTTGCCAAAAAATGAGATCGGCAGAAGCGCAGCTCTGGCGGGTTCTCTAGCACATAACCTCAAGTCTATAGCCGCTTTTAGTAACCAACTAATCGTTCCGACAACATGTAGTGAACGACCATAATAAGCCCATTAGTACTGCCTCGGTGATTTTGCGAGCACGGTAGATACGGTGCGCGTCTTTCTACTTCTTGTGATCGCGATTGCGCCCAGCACTAAGGCACATGCAAAAGCTTGAGGAAAAGAGATGGCTTCGCCAAAAGCAAGATATCCCACGGCAAACATCGTGGGTAATTCGATACTTCCGACGACCGCAGTTTGGGAAGCTCCAATAACAGGCGAGCAAATCGTGTAGATGAGCTGAGGCACGAAAGCGGTCACCAGACCAATACCAACAATGAAAAGCCAGTCGGATTGTTCTCTAGGAAGAAGCTCTCCAACCTCAGTACCAAGGATGAGCGGTGTGAGGCCCAGTACAGACCCCAGAGAAACTGACGCGATTCGTGCCAACGGCGCAATCCGTGCCAACTTGTGTACGAGGACGCAAATTCCGAAGCCAAACCCAAATGGAGCGGCGAGAGATATCAACAGCGTTGGCAGATGCTCCGCAGGCACTGACGCGGGCGAACCAGCAATGACAGCCGCCACCACAATCAGACCAGCGGCCAATATGGCGCGTCGCGTGGGTGCATCGCCAAACACAGCCCAAGCAATAACTAGGGTGAACACCGGATAGGTCATGTAGAGCACACCCACTGTCGATGCGGGCAACTTCTCCAGCGCCGTTACATATCCGATCCAACCAATCCCCATTACTGCTCCGGCTGAAAGGCCCCAAGTGATCTCTCGCCATTCTTTTCGGTGCAAGATGAGAACTGGAAGCAAAAGAATTGCCGCAACAATGTAGCGATAGAATGCGACCACATAGGGTGCGACGCCTTGCTCGGTCAGGCTGCGGCTGAAATAGGGAACCAGTCCGAAACAGATTGAAGCAAAAAGGACACCAACAACCGCAAATGCGTAAGGTATGGGCGGTCGATTTCGCGCAGTTGTCGTTGCCATAATCTGGAGCTACCACGCATTTGCATTTTCGTCTCAAAAGATTCTTTGAACGACAGTTTTGCCCACATAAATGCAGTAGAAAAGCGAATTGTGCACAATGCACCCGTCAGGTCGTTTGCGACATTTGCTATCGCAGTAAAAATAAGTTGGAACACGAAACACCGAACTTAGAGATGGCGATCACTTCCAAAAGGTGTTGTCTCCTTTGTCGTGCTACCCAGAGTGTGCTACTTAGGTTATTTGGCGCGGCTGACCCCAAGGTGTGACTCTTGCCCTTAGAAGTGAGTAGAGAAGAGGTCCTGGAAGAGCTGGAACGTATTGTTGGTTCGAGTGACTTCGCGGTCAGCGAACGCAACAGAATTTTTTTTGAACACCTCGTCAGAAGTGAAATCGACGGCAAGGGTAAAGAACTTCATGGCACTGCGTTGGCAATGGATGTGTTTGGACGAGGCGCAGACTTTGATCCCAACACTGATCCCGTTGTGCGAACTGAAGCGGTAAAACTGCGAAAGGCGTTAGATTACTATTATTTGACCTCAGGTAGACAAAATAGGGTAGAAATATCGGTTCCAAAAGGTCGGTATCGACCAACCTTTCGCATTCGAGAATTTCAGGCAAGCGACGCGAGTTTGACTGATGAGCAAACGCCAAGGTTGCCCACGCTAGGCATTAGATCGTTCTCAGGGTCAGAGACTGCGCGTGCAATTTTTTTTCGCGGTGGTTTGCCAGAAGAGATTGCGCTGGAACTCGCCCGTTTCGGTTATGTTCGGGTACTTACAGGTTTTAGGGCCGAAAACTCTAAGTCACAAACTCAGGAAGAACATAACTCGCTTGAGCGCTGCGATTATGTTCTGGGAGGAACGGTTCGCGAAGATGGCGAGTGTTTGCGCATAGTTGTTCAATTGAAACGTAGAGACACCGGAGACCTAGTTTGGTCGGAGCGCAAAGACATCTTTTTGAGCAACGCCAATATTTTCGAAGCTCAAGAAGACGTCGCAAAGCGCTGCGCGGTCTGCATTGCGGATGCATATGGGTTTGTTGCAACCGACGCTGCGAGAAACGCTCAAACGCGACCAGCTTCGGACTCAAACGTGTATGAAGCTCTGTTGGCGTTCCACACCCACCTTCGCGCAAATAAAGTCAGCAGCTTGGCGCGAATGTTGGAACTGTCGCAAGCTGCTGTCAGGGAGAACCCAACCAGTGGCTTGGCGCACGCACTATTGGCGTTTGGATATGTTGAACAGGTAGGTGTTGGACAAAAACGATTGAAGTCCGTTGTCGAAGATGGCCGAACTCACGCAGAGAAAGCATTGGCTTTTGAGCCAAATTGCCAGGAGGCTCTGATCGCAGCAGCCGTCTATGCCCAATTGGATGGAGATAAACCTAGTTTTACGCAATTAATTGATGCCGCAATTCGCGCCAATCCGAATGGCAATCTTCTGCTCGCTGTGGCTGGAGGATGGATTGCATTTGTCGGCGATCCCAATAAAGGCGCGGAATTGGTGCGACAAGCGACGGATGCGAATCCCATGTTGCCAACTTGGACCCAGATTACACTTTGCTTGGAAGACGTTGAGAAAGGAGACTTCAAGGCCGCTGTCAAAAAAGTACGCCAAATAGATGTGCGAGACTATTTCATTGATCGTTTGATTATTTCCGCGGTGCATAGCCTCGCCGGTGAAACAGGGCTGGCCAGAGCACAATTGCCTCAAGTAAACGGCGACTTCACAATTGACGAATACATAAACGATCTACCCTTCGCGCGCGGCTTGGTTGAAATGATCCGTGCAGGGTTAGAGCGCCTTTGAATCGGTAGATTCTGGCAAGTGATGGAAGGAGACAAAACTGCTGTTTTGATTTTCGCAAAGTCGCAGGCAAATAAAAAATTCGTTGTTCTTACTCATACACAGCGCGGTTTTCGAAGGTTCAACCGTTTTTTTTCTTCCTGAATCGTCCAACAATCTGCAGCCAATCGTAATATTTTTGGCGTCTCTTGCGTCCGGTTGAAGACGAGTCTCGTATTACCTGGCCGAACCTTCGTAATACTTTGAATCACCGCCGAAAAGAGTCCGGTTGGGTCCCAGTGAGTCTTTGAACACGCAGTACATAGGCTTGCTGCTCAGCTGCATCTGAGTAAAAGAAAAACTCATGGTGCACGCAAGCAAACCGACCGTTGACCAGAAACTCTTCATAAATTTTTTGGTGTAGATCACTAAGGTCGTCAGTCTTTTGGTAGAACTTCAATATGTCTTTGGGCGTTATCGAAAGGACAATGTCCCAAGCTTGTGAATCAAGGTCTTTCATTTTCTTCTCCAATCAATGCGTTTACTGTGGAGCCCCTAAAACACCCGGTGCCTCTTCTTGCAGCGACCCGGTTAAGGCCGAATGCGGATCACTGTTGTTTGCTCGTCCGGTTCGATGGGTTCTCGCGCCCGATGCCAATCATTATGGATTGTTCTCTTTTGACCTGGTCGACAGCGTCAGTAAGCAGGGACTTTTCTGCACTGCTTGCTGCAATCAAGTAATCTGTGATTTCGGGCAGGACGTTATTCCACGTTGGACATGCCAATGCGAACTGAGCGAAGAAGTTTGCTGTGAATTTGAACAGCCGCTCTGCACTTGTCGCATTGGATTCTCGGGCGGCCCAAAGTAAGGTTTCCCAAAGGCCATTTTCGAAGGCGATCAGCGCCCGAGGAGTCTTGTCAACGTAAATCTGAACTTTGTGCTTTCTGGCAACTGAAAGCTCAGACGTACGTAAGACCAAATTGTGTGCCGCAGCCGTAGTCGCCGGGTATTGGTTTCGCAGCGTCGTTAGCAGATCAAATTGTGACATCTTTTCTCTCCACCTTTCCAGTTTGTGCAAAACGAAAATGTGAAGAGTTCACCGTTCCTTGGAGGTGTCCTACAGTAGTGCAACTGTTGTTGGATGGACGTCCGACTTCGTTGCGCGTTGCCTGAAAAAAAAGGATTTCGCACAAGACGTAGAATTGCGCATTTTGGGCTCGAAGTAGACGCTCGAAAAATTTGACTGAACGGTTGCTGACCTATCTTTGAGGAATAAAGGAGTTGCGTATGAAAAAATGGGCGTGTTTCGGGTTTGCGGTGTTGGCTTCAGCTTGCGCCACTACTACCCAGGCTCCTTTGGTCACCAATGCAATTGGTCAGACCGCTATTCAAATCAACACAAATGGGCTGACTTGCTACAACTCTGCCTGCCTGGAAATCACAAGAAGCAGCGTTCGTGTAGTCGGACACAAACGAGCGCGGATTCCCAAGGGTATTGATGTCAGCGATGGAACCGTCACACCTGACGAGTTCCAGCGAATGCGCCAAGCAGCAATGCTGGCAGGCGGACCTGGTTCTGGCAATCGGTAAGCAGAGAACAGGTTGAAGTGTGTTCAACGATGAATTCCAGGCATGATGCCCAGAACGCGGATCGACAGATAGGGCTATCCTAGCTGAGAGGCCAGATGCAACGCTTGTGGTTCCCCAGTTTTCTTAGCCATAACGGCAGACCATTTCAATCGAGGCGGATCACCAAAACGGTTTCCATGGGAGACTGTGCAGTCCGACTGGTGAGTAGCTTTCCCTGCTTAGCTATGCAGCGCTTTGGCCAAGACGGCGCATTAGACCGGCGATGCACAAGTCCGCGACAGCGGACCCTCCCGTCCTAAAGACGAGAGGCCGACGTCACGGGGGAAGCGATGGCGCATGCGCCAGATGAGCAACCTTGGAACAATAGAGTTCGGACAGTTTGGCATTGATCTGTGGCATCGTGGTGCGCCTCCTTTTGGTTAGAGGCGTTCCGACCCATTTACTGAAGCACAGAAAATGGGTTCAGGGTCTCTACTTGCCAAGCTGAAGTGTGCTCTGCGGTCGCCAGGACAAATTTCCATCGTCTCCACGAAAGCAACGCAGCAACCGTTCTTCTTTTTGAGGAGCTGTAGAAGTTACGGTGTTGGTGCCGACCAATAGTATGAAGGCGTTCTCAGAGTACACGAGACCCTGATAGTAGCAGAACCGTTTTTCCGCGCCATCAGGAATGGGCGACGCGGTCGTCAATTGCGATTGCGCCGCCAGTTCGCCTGCGAGAAATGACATTGATATGCCGAGTAAAAACTTCTTCATTTAGACGCTCCTAAGTCATCGTTGGGATAAAGTGAGTTGGGTCTTCATGTCGCTCGCCCAGATCCAATCGGTCGAACAAAAGCCAAAGTCCGAGAACGGTATCGAATAGGTGATTGAGTTGTACCAAAATGGCAGAATCTCAAAAGATTACTCATCTGACGCAGCCCCTAAAACACGACGACCGATCTCAGAAACCACAACCAGTACTTCGGTTCGTGCGAATTGCGTACTCAGTTTCGCGTTCAATGAAGCAGATAAATTGTCAGCCTGCTTCCCTGAGATCGTGTCTCGCGGGTTCACAAACACAATGACCGAGTAGGTGCGGCCCGCTTTCAAAACAACAACGTCAACCAACGCGATATCTTCTGAGGCGAAGTGTTCTTCAGCAATTGCACGCGCATTTTCGACGATCTCTGCTCCGGCCGAGGCACCCACAAGTTCACCCAAACTGCTTTTGAAGTCGGACCAGTATGTGCCCGATGCGATGAGGCACAAACCGATAACAATGATTGAGTCCCCGACCGGTGCAATGAACGCCAATGGGCCAGATTGAAAAAGATAAACAAGCCCGAAGCCCAAGCCAGCAGTCCCGGTGATAACACCGTCAAAGGCCGCTGCCCGGGCTTCGAGCTTCAGTATGTCGCTATTTTTTCCTGTTTTTTTCCAACAGCGTAGGTGATTTAGCCAAAGCCCGACGCAGATCAGACAAATGGCAACCGTGTAAACACCAACGACCTCGTACTTCACGGGCGCAGGCACAGTACCACCGATATATGCCGCAATTTTGGCAACAGCATTAATGAGAGCGAATGCGACGAGGCCCAGAAGGGACAAGGACCTGAACGTGGTAAAAACTGCTTCATCGGCAGCATAGCCAAGCGGTCTTGCATCATCGGGTTGCGCAAATGACTGTTTACCTACGCGAACAGCTATAATAGCAGCAAAAAAGCCAACAAGAGAGAAAAGCCCATCAACAAGAAGCGCTTGTGAGTTCGACAGAACTGAAGCTACGACACCAGCGAAACCCATTGCAAGGTTGCCCACCATGCCAACTCGCAGGGCGGAGCTTTCGAAACTCATTGCCGTAGCCGACATTCTAGTTGCTTCCACTGGCTTGACTTGCTTCTTCCATATTTGAAGGAGCCAAGCCTTTATGTCCAGTTTCTGAAGGTCTGGCGCGACACCCCTCAGCAGCACGTAGTCCTGTGATACAGGTTGAGAATTTTTGCGGATAGACAGGTGCTTTTTTGTTGCCAGTTCCAACGAAGTTTAGAAGATCTGTTCCGATAGGTAACTTGTCCGATTCAGCCGATGGACTCAAAACTACATTCTGATGTAACTCAGAAATTGCACTAGGGTGGGCTTTAGCAGGGGCGTCTGAAACCGCCGATGTGAGTTTTGGTAAACTTGTCATACATTGGTCCTGATGCACGAAACGCAGAAAACCCTCCGCAGCGAGCTCAATTTAGCAAGAGAAAAGCGATGAGGCGTTTTGCAAAAAACGGGCATTAACTATCAGTCGCCACTTGGCTCTGGCGCATTGCCGCGCCACCATTCTTTTTGAAGGGATCCCTAGGCCTTTTCGGGCAATGCGCACCGCTGATCGCCAGAACCAGACTGTTCTTACGGTTCTCCGGAGATGCGCGGGTGAATATAGTCCGGTTCGATCCCGTCTTTTTTCATCGCAATGCCGGTTAGAAACTGAAACATGGTTCGCCGAACAAGCCGCGCGGTTTGTTGGCCGCGGTTATCGTAGAAGGGGTTGAACTCAACGAAATCAACGCCGACGATGGTTTTTGTTGCCGCAAATTGGCGCAACATGGGGAAAAGGTCTTCGGGATGCGAACCGATGGGCGATGAGGAGCCTGTTCCGGGTGCATAGCTCATGTCAAATGTGTCAATGTCGAAGGACACGTAAACAAGATCTATGTCTTCTAAGTCTTTATATATTTTGTCAAAAGTCTCTTCGACGCCGTCTCTCCTGATCTCGTGGATATGATAAACCTTCCCGCCTTCAGAGGCCACCTGATCCCACTCCTCTGGACCAAAGACCGGTGTAGACATGCCATACTGAATGACATGGCGCCCTTCGACCATACCTTCCTGAACAGCGCGATTCATAAAACTGCCTGAATGGTAATAGGCACCAAACTTGCCCATGCCAGCGTCTCGGTCGAGATGGACATCAAAATGCACGAAAGCAACGTTGTTCTTTCCGTAGACATCAACGATACCGCGGAAAGTGCCGTTGGGAACCGAGTGGTCCCCACCAACGATGAAGGGAATTGCGCCGACGGAAGCAATCTCCCGTGTCATACGACGTATTTCCTCTAAAGTCGCAGCTTGATTGTACGCATTTAGTCCGGCATCGCCGTAGTCAACCGCATTTAAGATTGTGAATGGAGCGAGAAGGGTCTCGTATTCAACCCAGCTTAAAGGGAATTTGGGGTCACCGTAGCCGCCATAGTCGCGTGTAGTCCGCACCTCGGCGGGCGCCCACATATTGCCTGCGGAGTGCGGAAGTGCTCCAGTTGGTGCGCCGAATATCGCAACATCGATTTCGCCGGCCTGTAAGTCTTCGGGTGTAAGAGCAACGGGCAGCTTAAAGAACGTTTGGATACCCACAGGTTCCATCTGCAGCTGGTATCGTTGTACGTCCATTGGTCCTGCAGGACGTCCGGATGGTTCACGTTCTGCTCGCCAGATGTCCGTAGACTTGTCCTGTTTGATATTCATCTTTGTCGGGTCGTCAGGGACCTGGTGAGGCATCGGACCGATGTTTTCATTTGGCGAAGCTGCAGCAATGTCCTTGAGCATTTGCGCTGAAGTTTCAAAAGGAATGGCTCCAAGTACCGCGGTGAACACAGCTGTGGACAACAACTTGCAGTAATGCATCGTCTTTCCTTTCAAATTCAAAGCAGTCCGGTTCTGTCATTGGATTGCGTTTGATTTTGGCGGACAGGTAGCAAGGGTGCTACGTAATTAGTGCATTTGGAATCTATCTTTGCGGAATTAATCCTTGCCGAACACAGTGCCGCGCGTACAGATTAACTGCATGGGTATACAGCGTATTCTTCTGCATGAAGCCGAAGATATTTCGGAGTTTCTGTTCCAAGCAACTGGGATGATGCCTGGCTATACTCAATTCTCAGCAGGCCCCGCAAAACTTGAATACAAGGTTGTGGATCTAGACGGCGTCACTCTGCTTTGGGCTTCGGGGATTGCTCATTGCAGGTGGCAAGACCAGATGTCTGACGATGGTCGAGTGCATTTTGGGATAGTGCTGAACGCAAAAGGCGGCGTCAGATCGCTTGGTCACGAAATTGGTCCTAAAGACGCGATGCTGTTTCGCCCCGGCCAGGAAATGGACTATGTGTTTCTGGGGCCGGTTGAAACACTGGAAATAGGTGTATCCAAAGAAATTGCAGACAGTCTTGGCTGGACTTTTTCAGGAGCACCTTTGGCACGCATCCGTGGAACGCGATTGCAACAACTCGAGACTGTTTGTCGCCAAGCAAAAAAGATCACTGTGTCCAACGATGAATATTTGAGGCCTGAACTAATGGCAGAAGTGCGTGGGATGGTTTTAGATGCTCTGGAGCGGGCGTTGTGCCCTTGGTTACCTAAAGGTACCAATTCGAGTTCGGAACTTAATGAATGCACGAAGCGATATTCGGTATTGAAGAACTTTGATCGCCTTCTTTTAGAGTTAGGCGATGGGTTGCCAGGCTTAAACTCCATTTCAAGGGAATTGGGCGTTGGGAGGCGCACGTTGTTCTATTCGCTACGTCAGTCGTTAGGTATTACGCCAAGGCGGTACATAGAAATACGACGCCTCGCAGAATTGCGAACCCGGTTGAAAAATACCGGCCCTGAAGAAAATACAGTTACTGAACTGGCAACCGAACTTGGGTTTGGGGATCTTGGGCGCATGGCCGGAAAGTATCGTCGACAGTTTGGAGAGAGCCCGAGCCAGACGTTGCGCTCCTAGTTTAACCAGCTCTGCCTAGGTCGCTTAAGCGTTTCGCTTGGAAGTTCTCCGAACAATGACCGGTATTTGCCTGCCATACGCCCCAATTCTGAAAAGCCATGATCGTTCGCCAGGTGGGTCACAGACGAGTTGTCCGGCTCGCTACGATACAAGCTTGCGCGAAGACCGTTCAAACGTACGACTTCTCGGAATCTCCTCGGTCCAATCCCATAAGCGTTTTGGAAAGCTTGAAAAATACTGCGCTTGGACACGCCAATTTCTTCAGCCAAAGCGTCAACACTGACACATAGGTTGTTGTCTTTGTCCTGCAGTAGTCTACGGGCATCGCGGAGCAAATCAGCCCGTGCTCCACGCGACAGAACATCACTGTCATGGTGTTTGGGCGACGCCCAAGGTTGAAGGGCAACTTCTAAAGCATCGATGAGTTTAGACCGAGTGTCCGCGAGAGAGCTAAAACACCAATCTCCAGAGTCGTCATTGAGAGCCGCAGAAAAGCCTTCCTGCGCAATCGACGCCAGGCTTCTTGCGACGTCTTCAGGCACATCAGTAATTTGACCACCACGGCAATTCCACCCGAGCTTTTTGGGAAGTTCTTCCGTGAACGTAATCTCCAGAGTTTTGTATCTGCCGTTTGTGAACAACTCCGCCGTTTCACCTGGCCTCAGTAGATGGGCGGTGGTGTTAGAAATGCCAGACTGGCCTATCCGAGGGCTGCCATTTGCTGAAACCATGATCGCAAATCGCCACTCACGCGCCAACATAGTGTCGGTCCAGAGATGTTTGCCTTCCCCTGATACTTGCAGGAGCCTGATGTCGCCAAAATCGATGCTACGGGCGCTCAGGATCGCGGGGCCAGAAGTGAATTGCATAAAGCGGGTGTCTGTATTGGTTTGCTCAAGATAGAAGTTTTCCAGTGCATCCTCATCTGCGAGATCAATTGAAAAACGATCGAATGCCAAAGCAGTTACCCCTCTATCAACAAACCCAAAGTCTCGGGGATGGGTATACAGGTCGAATGCCAATACCCGATCACGTAACTCATGCCGGGCGATTGCAAAGATGTGTGCTACTTGCACTTTTTGCACAGTCATCAATAGCCTGAGAAAATATCCTCTCCGTAGTCAAGTTAAATTTGGTCTTAAAATGAGAGGATTAGAAAGTGGCGCGTCGCATACCAGTATTGTTCAAATGGTCCGCTCTGCTCGCAGCAACACTAGCTGGAGTGGGATACGCACAAGACAATCCCGCACCAGATTTTTCCGCTGATCCTTTAGTTGATGGGTTCCCATCTTCGATGCAGCCGTGGAGAGATCCAAGCAATCCAAATGTTCAAATCCTCGATCCTGGCTGGAACAAATACTATCTGCGCAAGGATATGGTAGGTGATAACCCTCCGCGGGAACCCGGTCCAATTGATTTACAGCGCTACTACGTCGTGCCGACCAAGCACGCATTCCCCACGTATTTCGGTTTGCCGATCGCTTTGACAACTGAAGATCTGATTGCCGGAGAGGTCGACGTGGCTATTGTTGGGGCGCCAAGCCAGTTTAATCCTGCTGACGGCAACGGCTGGGCGGCAAATTATATGCGCGTAAACCACAATTATGATTTTGCCCAGTCGGGGCATGATATGTGGTTCAACAACCAGTACTTCGATATCCTGAACGTTGTGGACTATGGAAACGCCAACGCCCACCCATCTTTAATGATGCAGAACTTTGCAGATCAGGCTGGTGTGTTTAAGGAAATCCTCGATGGCGGTGCGATACCCTTCGTAATAGGTGGAGACCATGGCACCCAGGTCGCGTCACTAATGGCGCTGATTGATCACTACGGTCCGCAGAGTTTCACAACAGTCCATTTTGACGCCCATACCGACCTTGCACCGCCTGATGGGCGACTTGGAATGTTCACCCATGGGGGGGCAGCCCTCCGTTTCGCGCACGAGCAAGGGTGGACCACCGGAGATCAGATTTTCCACATCGGCCTTCGCGGTGCATACGAGAGCGTCGAGAGAATGGACTGGATGTTCAACAATCAGACCAACTACTACTTCATGCCGAAGTTTGAAAAAAATGGATTTGATGCAACTGTCGACGAACTGATCTCAGAACTCGAAGGACGCCGGCTGTATATCTCAATCGATATGGATGTTCTGGACGGCTCGTTGGCGCCGGGTGTTTCAAACCCTGAAATAGGTGGCTTTACCACGCTACAATTCATGCAGATTCTTCGAAAGCTGGCTCTTCAAAACGAGATACTGTTGATCGATTGGGTTGAGTATTCTCCGCTTTTGGACGACCGCCGTCGCTCCACAGGCAACGTTATAAGCCGTTTGCAGCGACATACCCTGGCCGCGATGGCCGCTCGCAAAGAGGGTATCACTGATCCAAACTATGTTCATCCTGCAATGCTCGAGGATAACAGCAAGTAAGGTAATGAACTGGGCGAATGATGCGTTGCATTCCAAAGAGTTGCTTTTTTCGGAAAAGGCGCCTTGAATTGAGGCGTCTTTTTTCGGTGCGGTAACATAGGTTCAGAAATGTCCATCAGTACTTCAGACCATCCCTCGGGAAGACCTGCCGGTAACGACAGTGGTACGCCGCACTCATTTCTCTTTCATCTCGTCAGAGAGCCGTTGTTTCAGTTTCTCGTCCTCGCAGCACTTTTGTTCATCGCGCAGGCGCTTTTTGCAAAGGACGATCGAGATCTGATCGTGGTGGATGCAGTGACGCAGGAATACCTTTTCGACCAAGAGTCGGAATTGCTTTTGCGCCCGCTAAGTGAAGCAGAAAAACAGGACCTAGTCAGAAACTTCGTTGAGGAAGAGATCCTGGTCCGTGAGGCAGTGAAGCGAGGTTTTTCTGACGGATCCCGTATTCGTGCATTACTTCTTCAAAACATGCGGTTTTTCATTGCCGGAGACTTGGCAGAGCCGACAGAAGCGGAACTCAAAGAATACTTTGACAGCAACCAAGAGAAGTTTCTGAGCCCTCCCAGTTATGACCTTGAACATGTGATGTTTAATTCGATCAGCGAAGTTCCACCTAACCTTCTGGAAGAGTTGAACGAAGGCGCAGATCCCACATCCCTCGGTGACGTCGACATCACCTTTGGAAATACACTGAGATACATGGACCAGAAACGCCTTGTGCAGGCTTTCGGCGGCGAAACGGCAAAAGAGGTTTTGGCGGCCATTGACAAGAACGACGATTGGCAAGGACCGTTCCCATCCCAGACTGGGACGATTCACTTCCTCAGGGTTCTCAAGGAAAACCCCGCTCAGTTGCCTGAATTTGAGCAGGCTCAAGATTGGGTTGCCACCCGGTGGATGACGGACAAATCCCGTGAGTTGATGGAGAAAGAACTGGAATCTGTAGAAGGCGACTACAAGATCGAGATAGCGCCGCTGCAAAAGGCCAAAGACGTTGATTAGGTTATTCCTCATCTCTGCGTGGGCTGCGACGCTAATAGTGCTACAAGGGATCGGTGCTCATGCGCATACACTTGGCTTGGATCGCGCGGAACTGATTGAAACGGCTCCCGGCGAATACAGACTAGTCTCAAAAGTACCTAGTAGATTGTCAGCTGCGATATTGTCACCTGATTTGCCTGAGCAGTGTGAGTTTGGGGGGAGCCCGAATGGTGAAAGGGGATCTTATTCGGTCACATTTACCTTCACCTGTGCCACCCCCATGACATCCGAAGATCGCCTAGTGCTTCCGTGGAACCGCGAAGGGGCTCTGTTGACGGTTCGTTGGTTTGGTCAGGAACCTGTCACGCGTTTGGTTAAACGAGAGGGGACGACTATCGAAGTCAACCTAGACGAATGGCTGGCTGGTTCGGGATCTGCATCACGCGCGGCTAAGCGCTATACCGTTCTGGGAATTGAACACATTTTGGAGGGTTTGGATCACTTGCTGTTCGTGCTGGCTTTGCTGTTTCTTGTAGAAGGCTGGTGGATGCTGATCAAAACAATAACTGCGTTTACAGTAGCTCATTCGATAACACTGGGTTTGGCCACGCTGGGATTTGTTTCGCTACCGTCTGCGCCTGTAGAGGCGGCAATTGCTCTTTCGATTGTTTTCCTGGCGTCCGAGATCGTCTGGAAGTCCCGCGGCCGTTTTTCTTTGGCGGCAAGAGCGCCTTGGGTTGTGGCATTTGCGTTTGGACTATTGCATGGGCTCGGATTTGCTGGAGCCTTGGCCGAAATCGGACTGCCGCCATCTGAGATTCCGATTGCGCTTCTTTTCTTCAACGTTGGCGTCGAGCTTGGTCAGTTAATCTTTGTTGCTGCAGCATTGGTCGTAGGATGGGGGTTCTTGCAAATACCCGCTGCACAACAATGGGAGACAAGCGCTCAATTGATCCTCGTCTATGGCATTGGAACAATCGCAACATACTGGATGATAGAGCGGACTTACTCAATTTTTGTTTAGGCAGTTTGAAGGCGTCTACTTGGCTTGAAAAAACTCATGGAGGGCCCGGTATTACTTCTTCCTCTTGTAATACGCGTAGTATTCCGATGATCGTTGTGGTGCTGGTGTCGATTGATCCTCTTAGGAAAGCGCCCAGTCCACCCTCTCCTATTTCACGTGGTCCGCCGGTTTCATATACTGGGTCCAAAGGTTCAAATTCTTCAGGAAATGCAGGGCAAAACGGGCGTTCGCTCAAAAAGCGTCCAGCGACTTCCAGCAGGATGGAACGCAGCGCTTCGACATCTTCAACGAACCCCTCAATGTCCCGCAAATGCTCAAGGGGTTGAACGGTTGCGTCTACTATTTCGTAGGTTACGCACTTTTCGCTAAACCGGGCCGTAGCTGAAGATGAAAAGTCGAAAATCCATCTGTCCATCGGTTTGCCGCGTACAAAGACGTTTTCGTTTGTCTTGGTGCATTCAAAGAACTGAGTATCCAGTTTTCCTCTTAGAGAGATAATTTCACCTTGTGCCTCAACAACAAACTCACTGAGATCGGTACGGGTTCCACATGTGTCTGAAATTGGTTCGTCAGCAAACAGGTCCGGTAAACGAGCTTGCAAATCACTAAAGTCAAGCACGGCTTCAATGCCAACTCGTGTTGGCGAAACCGCAGTCATAATGACATTGAGACCGTAATCAATTTCCGTTGTGCCGACGACCAGAGTGTCCTTAATGTCGAATTCGGCAACTTGTGCTGTTGAAGGGGATGCGAGACCGAAGCCGCCGATCAGAAACATCGTAAAACAAACGTGCCTCATTGTTGCCCCTCGATAATGTCGCTCAATTCCATCACGTTGAGCAGTTTGACAAGTGTCGTCGCGTCTGTATCGATCAATCCCTGAATTTCGGCGCCGATGCCGCCTTCGCCAATTTCGAGCGCTTTGACGAGTGTGGCCTTCGGTGATACCGGCTCCAATTCCTTCGGGACTGTTAGGCAGATTGGGTTGCCGTCAAAATAGATCTCTGCCTGTTTGATGATTTCGGCGCGCGCAGTCTCAATGACACCGAATAATCTTGCGACAACCCCAGTAAACCCACGCGGGTCGAGTTCAAGCTCAACCACGGAAAACCTTACACATTGGTCTTCGACGAAGGCTTCCACTTTTGCCTTTGCATCAATTTCTTGTGTCAACCAAGGATTGCCCCGCTCTTGGCCCGGGGAGTTCTGATCGCAGGAAAAGAATCGTACAAACAAAGTTCCACGCAATTCGACGTGATCTTCAATCGCCTCTGTTTCTAAAATATTAACTGATACTTTTCGTGAGCAACTATCATCATAGACCCCCGATGCTAGCTCTGGGAATCGTGCTTGGATCGCCCTCAAGTCCGCCACGACGTTCGCCCGCAAACGGGTTTCTGTCGCCGGGCTCAAACCTGCGAAAAACACAATATCAAACGATTCCTCGCCTATGGGCACCTTGCTAGATAGAAGGAGTTCGATGTCGCCTTTGTATTTGGTGGGATCAATTCCTTTACGATTTTCGGCGGCTGCAAGCAGTGCTTGAGGGGTCAATTCACTTGTTGGTTTTGGTCGGTCGCGCTCGCATGCGGCAAGAATGCCAAACAGCAGAGATATGGACAAAACTATCCGAAGGGAGCGCTTCACTCTGGCAAACATGAGCAAATATAACAATCGAAGACGTCCGATAGTGTATGCGAAAATCTGATATTAGAAAAATAGTGTAAATCCTATACGCAGTCGAGGAATTTCGAAGCTTTAGCAAATACTTGGATCTGAAAAGCAAAGGCGATCAGAGCGACTTCATAGACCAGGTAACAGCGTGGCATGCCAACCTGAAAGCAAAAAACTGTTCAGAATAGGATGCCTGTAAAGATCACGGAACCCAGGCTTATTGCCCGGCACACTGCCGGTGTGGCGATTGACAAGCCGATTTCTTAGCTTATCCTTAATCAGTTGATTAGCTTAAAGAACCTAGGGTGCTGGACTTAGAGTTCAGTTGCGTTCGAAGAATGGCATATTCATATTGGACGGGCGACGGGATCAGCTTTTGCCGAACCGGAGCGCCAATGAGGACCATTGAAAAGCTCATTTTGGTATGTGGTTTTCTTCTGTTCATTAACGGCTGCACCCACGTGCCATTTGACTCTCCTAAGGAAAGCTCACGGGCTATCCCCGCCGATGGGACTCGTGCCGGACGTGTAGTGTCTGACCTTACAGGCCACGATGGCCAACTATTGGCAATGTTGCCCTTGTTCGACGGCAATGACGCGCTCGGGGCGCGACTGAGAATGATCGAAACGGCGGAAAGTTCAATTGACATACAGACGTTTCTGATCAAACCGGACTTGGCCGGTTCGCTGATGTGGCTCGCCCTGTATTCCGCAGCGGAGCGAGGCGTGAAAATCAGGCTGTTGTTCGACGACGTTTTCACGACGGCACGTGATGATCAGATCGCGACACTGAATGCCCACCCGAACGTGGAAATTCGCGTGTTCAACCCGCTATCCCGAAATAGCACTGTGGCTGTCAATTTCCTGTTGGATTTTACCCGAGTGAATCGCCGCATGCACAACAAAGTCACGATCACAGATGGCAGCTATGCAATTTTAGGCGGCAGAAACATTGTTGATGAATACTTTAGTATTGGAACAAATTACGACTTTGCCGACTTCGATCTCTTTGTGGCCGGAAAGCCTGTTCATGTCTTGTCAAACACCTTTGATGCGTATTGGAATGATGCTTGGTCCCTGCCTTTTGACGCCATAGACGATGGCGACATTGTTCCTTTGAGCGAGGCGTATGAACAGTTTCGGAAGCGCGCTCTTGACGAGGAAGTCGCGATTTACGACCGAGCCCTGGCATCTGATTACATAAGATGGCTCGAGAGTGGTCAAGTTCCTGTTTACTATGGCCGCGCAAATATCGTGGTGGATGACATTGAGAAGCTTCGCACTCCTGCTGGCACCGGACCATTTGCTGTAGGAAACGCATTTTATAATAGTCTCGGACGCGCTAAAAAAAGCGTAATTGTTGTTACGCCGTACTTTATTCCAGAAGACTACGGTGCGGCGTATTTTGAGCAACTGGTCAGAAAAGGAATTGACGTGTCGGTCGTGACTAACTCTCTTGCCTCGACCAATCATCCGTACACTCATGGTCATTATGCGCGCTATCGTAAGCGACTGTTGCGCGCCGGAGTTAACTTTTTTGAGGTACGCGCCAGCGTACCGCCTTCGAAGGAAGGCGTCGAAACGCCTTTGACCCTACACACCAAAATCGCCCTGATTGATGACGCTTATGTTTTTGTGGGTTCTGCAAATGTCGACCCTAGGTCCATCCGACAGAACTCGGAAATCGCAATGTTGGTGCGTAGCTCTAGTCTGGCGAAGCAGATCAAAGCGCAATTGGATGCGGCATTACCACTATACTCTTATTCGGTAACGCTCAACGACTCAGGAAAGCTCCAATGGGTATATGCGAATATTGAAACGAACGCGCCGATATCGAAAGAGCCATCAGCTGGGTTTTGGCGCAAACTGATCGCCAAGATTTCCGGTTGGCTGCCAATTGAACGCCAGTTGTGAAGTGGGTTTTCCCAGACCTTCAGCGCTAAGAAACCCCAAGATTTCGCGATGTAGGACGTAGCACCACTAACATCTTTTTGTTGGATAAAGCGTATCTATCGGTGCCATGAGATTATGACAATTGCCAGCGGGTACAGACCCAGCCAAAAAAAGCTTATAACAACACTAAAATAAGCCCCTTTGTGTCGTTCATCACTGTCCGTAACTCGCATTTGGTAGCAAATCATATCGGCAAAGAGGCTCTAGTCGTGTCATCGCTTCCAACGGTTTCACAGTGTCATGTGTGCCTCATATTTCGTAGGTGCGCCCCTTAACCTAAACCCATTGTGATTGAAGCAGATAATACCGCTCCAAACACGTTGATCATCAACGTGACGCTTGCAATGGAATCTCGGGTATTGGGGTTCGAGCGAGCCATTTTCCCTTCGATCAAACAAAACTCAAGCATCGCCACGGCTGGTAATTACTGACATGAATCGTGCTAGCCGACGGGCAACAACAAGTCCTGAGCCATTTGAACTTCCACTTTACGCAAGGTTTTTCTGATCAGATTGCTTTTGCCAACTTTGGCAACTGGTTTGACGGGGCACTTTCAATATTTCAGCTGTTCGGCAAAGGCCAAATCCTGCTCCCGCAACCAGCGTCAGAAAATCCCATGCAGCCTGTTCAGACTGCAATTGATCCCCCGGATCAATCGCTTAACGTCTTCACCTCATCAAGCTCATAACCTGAAGGTCAGAGGCTCAAATCCTACTCCCGCAGTCACTTCTACAGAACAAGCCGCCCAAGGGCGGCTTTGCTCGTTCCGAGCCAGACCAATCATCGCCGTAAGGGCGCCTTTCACATCAATCTGTACGCCAACCCACTCATGTTAGACCTAGATCCAATTGATCAGTCCCTGTACGATCTCCAACGCTCCGGTGCGGATCGACGGGTCCGATATCCCTTTGTCTTTTACCGCTCCCGGGGTCAATCGACGTCATACCCTCGGTCTCCGAGCAGCCTGTCGACATTCGTCAGGCTGCCCAACAACGCTCGCGCACCGATGTAGTCGCTGATTTGTCGTGCCGTAACGAACCGGTTGAGGGGACGTCCATGACTGTCGCAGATGGCGTGCAGCTTGGTGTTCATGCCGCCGTTGGTTCGGCCAATCAGGCGTCCTTTTTTGACGCCCGAACTGGTGGCTGTGCGGTGTGCGCTCAAGTAAGATTTGTCTATCATCACAGTCTTTTCTTCGCCGTAGCCGACGGCCAAACCAGCCATCATCTGGACGAAGACCCCCTTGTCGCTCCACCGTTTCCAACGGTTGTAGGGCATCTTGTGCGGTCATAGGTAAGGGGTTCGTCGCGCCATGTTAAGCCATTGCGAGTGATGCAGATAATACCGCTTAACATTCCTCGACCATCAACGCGAGGCTTGCCGTGCGACTTCGGAAAGAAATGCGCAAGACACGCCATCTGGACGTCGCTCAGCTAAGGCAGATCAGACATGTTCACGGCTCGTTTTCGAACCGTGAATCACGCCACCTCTCGGAAATCAATGGGTCCTGACCCAAGGCTGGACGGCCTTGCCCTAAGGCGCCGGCCTGATGGGCTTTCAATGTCGTAAGACGAAAGCGACCGCAGGCGATACGCGGACGGGAAGGCTTTGGTGCCCCCGCAATGACCAGATTTTTTAATCCCAACGGTAATTGAAGCTGACGCTGATCCGTTCGTCCTCGGCCATGTTCATCGGTACTTCATGGCGCAGCCAGCTTTCCCACAGCAACACGTCCCCTACCTTCGGCTTTACATAGATGAACGGCTGCAAGTCGCGCCGACCACCCTTGAGGCGCGTGGGGGCGGCCATCATGCGGCCGGACCGAGGGTCTTCCAGTTTCAGCGCGCTGGCGCCTTCTGGCATCGCGACGTAAGTTGTGCCTGAGATCACGCTGTGAGGGTGCAGGTGGCTGGAATGCATCCCGCCTTCGGGCAGGATGTTGATCCAGAGGTCTTCCAGCTTCAGTTCGCCCTCGCCCAGATCGAACTCCAGATCCTTGGCAAACGCGGCCACATGGCTGTCCAAAACCTTGACCAGATCGGCAAATATTGGGAACCGCCATGGCAGATCGGTCAGGGAGGCGTAGCTGGTATAACCGGGATAGCCGTTTTCCTCACACCAGTCCTGTCCGGCCTCATCATCCTCGGCGATGACGATGCATGAATTTTCCAGCTCTTCCGGATCGATCTTCGGATCGAATTCGGAAAGGGCAGCGCGGTAGAGGCGGGTGACGAAGAGTGAATCAATCTGTGGCATGGGCCGGGCATAACCCAGCCCTTGCAGCAAGGCCAGTTAATGTTTCCTGGGTTACGTCTTAAGGGGCCCTTTGCCACAGCGCGGGATAGGGCGGCCACCATCCGCATAGGCAAGGCACAATACAATCTCGTCCGGTTTCGGCGCATCGGGTACATTCAGTGTCATCGTGTCGAAATGATCGAATGACCACGGGTTGTCCTTGTGTCCCAGCGGCAGATCGATCGCGCAACCTGGTGCACCCAGTTTTGCATTTGATGGGATCACAGCCTCGCCCCCGCCAGCCGCCGTGCGCATTGGGGCACCTAGCTTGGGGTGAATCACAGCCCCGCCTTGTTCAAGATCTCCGTTTATGCCGATGATGGTCGCCTTGCCGTATGAAACCGGATCTCCGTCCAGCTGCCCAATTGCTTCGGCAGCCAGATCGGCACCAAGCGCTCCGCCGATCTCGAACAAGTCCGATAAGTCTTCTGAAAACTTGCCTGCCAGAGGGTTTTGAAAGACGGCCATAGCTGCCACGCGAACGATGGGTGGGCATGGCTGGCCCAGTTGATCTGTGGTGATCACTTCTTTGATAAGCACTTTCTTACGTAACTGAACCATGGGAACCTCCGGCTAACTGACTGACAGCCTAGGGGTGCCTTCGTATTTCGTCGAATCCAATCACGCGACCGCGAATGCAGTGCATCGTTGAAACAGAAAACCCCCGCCGGTGTCCCGGCGGGGGTCTTTTCAGTCACGAACGGGATTGCCCCCAATCGCTTACCAGTCTTCGCGAACCACGACGCGGGTCTTGATCGGCAGCTTCATCGCGGCCAGGCGCAGGGCCTCGCGGGCGATGTCGTCATTGACGCCGTCGATCTCGAACATCACACGACCGGGCTTGACCTTGCAAACCCAACGGTCCACGGAACCTTTACCTTTACCCATACGAACTTCGATCGGCTTTGCAGTGACCGGAGTGTCGGGGAAGATGCGGATCCAGACACGGCCCTGACGCTTCATGTGACGGGTCATGGCACGACGCGCAGCTTCGATCTGACGTGCAGTCACACGCTCAGGCTCGATGGCTTTCAGGCCGTAGGTGCCAAAGTTCAGATCAGAGCCGCCTTTGGCTTCGCCCTTGATCCGGCCTTTGTGCATCTTGCGGAATTTTGTACGCTTTGGTTGAAGCATATCTTTCCCTCCTTAGCGACGACCGCCACCAGCACCACGAGGTGCAGGGCCGTCCTGGAGTTCCTGTGCTTTACGGTCACGTGCCTGCGGATCGTGCTCCATGATCTCACCTTTGAAGATCCAGACCTTGATCCCGATGATCCCGTAAGGAGTCATCGCTTCGGCATGTGCGTAATCGATGTCGGCACGCAGGGTGTGCAGAGGCACGCGGCCTTCGCGGTACCACTCGGTCCGTGCGATTTCGGCGCCGCCCAGACGACCAGCGACGTTCACCCGGATACCCAGGGCGCCCATGCGCATGGCGTTCTGAACCGACCGCTTCATCGCGCGGCGGAACGAGACGCGGCGCTCTAGCTGCTGAGCGATGGACTCGGCAACCAGCTGCGCGTCAAGCTCGGGCTTGCGCACTTCGACGATGTTCAGGTGCAGTTCGCTGTCGGTCATACGAGCAAGCTTTTTGCGCAGAACTTCGATGTCTGCACCTTTCTTGCCGATGATGACACCGGGACGTGCTGTGTGGATCGTAACGCGGCACTTCTTGTGCGGACGTTCGATGATCACTCGGGCAACACCGGCCTGCTTGCACTCTTTGTTGATGAACTCACGGATCTTGAGGTCTTCCAGCAGAAGATCACCGTAGTCCTTGGTGTCGGCGTACCAGCGGCTATCCCAGGTGCGGTTGACCTGCAGGCGCATGCCGATCGGATTTACTTTATGACCCATTAGGCTTGCTCCTCAACTTGACGCACCTTGATGGTGATCTCCGAGAACGGCTTCATGATCTTGCCGAAACGGCCACGGGCACGCGGACGTCCGCGCTTCATGACCAGGTTCTTGCCAACCCATGCTTCGGCGACGATCAGCTCGTCAACGTCCAGGTTGTGGTTGTTTTCGGCATTCGCGATTGCGGACTGCAGGCACTTCTTGACGTCCTGCGCGACGCGCTTGTTCGAGAAAGTCAGGTCGGTCAGAGCCTTCTCAACTTTCTTGCCACGGATCATTTGCGCAACCAGGTTCAGTTTCTGCGGGCTGGTGCGAAGCATGCGGGTTTTCGCCATTGCTTCGTTTTCAGCCACGCGGCGGGGGTTCTTTTCCTTGCCCATGACTTACTTCCGCTTCGCTTTTTTGTCTGCGGCGTGGCCATAATAGGTACGGGTCGGCGAGTATTCACCGAACTTCTGACCGATCATGTCTTCCGAGACGTTTACCGGGATATGCTTCTGGCCGTTGTACACACCAAAGGTCAGACCCACGAACTGGGGCAGAATGGTGGAACGACGCGACCAGATTTTGATGACTTCGTTGCGGCCCGACTCGCGCGCTGCTTCGGCTTTTTTCAGCACGTAAGCATCGACGAAAGGACCCTTCCAAACAGAGCGAGACATAGATTAACGTCCCTTCTTCTTGGCGTGCCGCGAGCGGATGATCAGCTTCTGGGACGCTTTGTTCTTGTTGCGGGTACGCTTACCCTTGGTGTCCTTACCCCACGGAGTAACCGGCGTACGGCCACCCGAGGTACGACCTTCACCACCACCATGCGGGTGATCGATCGGGTTCATTGCAACACCACGAACCGACGGACGAACGCCCTTGTGGCGCATACGACCGGCTTTACCGAGGTTCTGGTTGCTGTTGTCGGGGTTGGACACGGCACCAACGGTGGCCATGCATTCCTGACGGACCATGCGCAGCTCGCCTGAACTCAGACGGATCTGAGCGTAGCCGCCATCGCGACCAACGAACTGAGCGTATGTACCGGCCGCACGTGCGATCTGACCGCCTTTGCCAGGCTTCATCTCGATGTTGTGGACGATGGTACCAATGGGCATGCCCGAGAACGGCATTGCGTTGCCCGGCTTGATGTCAGCCTTGGCGGATGCCACGACTTTGTCACCAACAGCCAGACGCTGCGGAGCCAGGATATATGCCTGCTCGCCGTCTTCGTATTTTACCAGTGCGATGAATGCGGTCCGGTTCGGGTCATATTCGATCCGCTCGACGGTTGCCGCGACATCAAATTTGTTCCGTTTGAAGTCAACGATCCGGTAGAGACGCTTTGCGCCACCGCCGCGGCGGCGTGAAGTGATCCGTCCGGTGTTGTTCCGGCCGCCCGATTTGGTCAAACCCTCTGTGAGAGACTTGACCGGACGTCCTTTCCAAAGCTCCGAACGGTCGATCAGCACCAGCCCGCGCTGGCCCGGCGTCGTCGGCTTGTACGACTTAAGTGCCATGCTTTCTGTCTTCCGTTTAGCAAGTGCAGGGGATTTCCCTGCTATGTGATAGGCCCCCGTAGGTGCCAAGGGTATAGGGCCCCGAAGGTCCCCGGTTACAAATATCAGAGGCCCCGGAACGAATCCGAGGCCGTAAGATTGGGTGCATGTAGCAGTGTTGGGGGTAGGTGTCTATAGGGCCCTGCTGATTTTCTGGCACTCAAATTCGGAACCAACTCAGCAGTCAGGGGGCACAGTAAAAACGACGCCGTTGTTTCGCGAGACCAACAATCTCTCACTATGGATGAATGTCGCGTGCCGTACAACTTGAAGCCAGGACAACCGCGATCCAATTGACGTCCAGCGAAAGGTCGCGCTCGGCCAGCCAGGCCTGCTGCAAACCATAGGCGACCTGTTCCTTGGCGGCCTCACAGTAATAATGCTCACCCTCCTGACGATGATGAATAAGTTCGTGCAGCAGGACAGAAATGTCCTGCGGGTCTTCTGCGCTCCAAGGAAGGACCAGCGTTATCCTCCTCGTTTCAGGATCATAGATCCCGCGGGGCGTGCCGCCAATCATCCAAGCCATCTCACTCGGTTCAGCCAAATCCTTGGTATCAGCAAAAAAGATGCTTGCTGGTGAAGGCGCCCTTGGGAGGTCCGTGGCAGTATCTATCCAGCGGTGAAGCTCTTCCGTCACATCGTCTGGAACCGTCGGGGTCTCTGCCGCAACCGCGTAGGAAAAGGCAAAAAGAAACTGTGCGGCCACGGCGAGCGTGACACGTCTGAGGAACAGCATTGTTCCCTCCTTCCGACAGATGAGGAATTGCCTCGAGCCTAGCCGACAGGTATTATCGACCGCAAAAGATCGTTTTTCATTGCTTGATGAGGAAAATTCACGCGTGAAGAAACGGCAATTGCCCCCGTTCTCGGCCGTGAAAGCATTTGAGGCCGCAGCCCGGCATCTGAGCTTCAAAGATGCTGCGGACGAACTTTGCTTAAGCCCTTCAGCAATTTCGCACCAAATCCGCGCATTGGAGGATTATCTCGCAACTGCTCTTTTTCGCCGGGAAGGTAACAGGATCAGTTTGACCGGCACCGGTCGAGACTACGCAGGCCGGTTGACGCAATTGCTGGACAACCTCGAAGACGGCACCAGCGCGGCGAAGGCTGACGCACATGGTCAAACATTGCGGGTCTTGTCCACTCCGGGATTTGCCGCCCGATGGCTTGTGCCACGGATGGGGCGATTTGAGCACGCGAAAGCGGTCAGGCTGCGCATTGCCGAGGGCGCGCCCTCAACAGATTTTGCAACCAACGATGCCGATGTCGTAATCAAGTGGCGCGATGACCCCGAGGTAGGTGTCGATGTCGTGCCATTCCTGAACTCGGCGCGCTACCCGGTCGCTTCACCATCGCTGTTGGAACGCGAAAACATCTCTCATCCAAGGGACCTGTTGCGCTTGACGCTGTTTCGCGACGAAGTTGACGACCAGTGGGCTGAATGGTTCCGTGCCGCAGGCGTTGTTGCCGAGCTTCCGCATGGTGACCCGATTTATCCAAACTGCGAATATGCTTCCACTGCGGCAGAGGCTGGTCTGGGTGTATCGCTTGCCTATGAAGCCGTCATAGGCAGTTCGGTCAACGATGGTCGCCTCGTACGATTGTTCGAGGCCACAACGATTCCATTCACCATCTATGCAATCGCAACGCAACAGGAAAAGCGCGACGACCCACTCGTCAACAGTTTCCGCGAATGGCTGCTCTCTGAGGCCAGGGAAAACGTCGCAAGATCACAACCGATCGAAGCTGCTGAGTAAGAAACCGAGCTCAAGACTTTTTCATTTATTCAGCGTTTTGTCCCATTGTGCAAATTCACAAAAATGACTGCAGCTCTGCCAACTTCCCGTAAACCAGAAAACAATACCCCCGCTTTGGCGGGGGCTTTCATCACTCTCCAAAAACCGGTTCGATCAGAGACCGGAGGACACGACGATGGTGTTACCTATTTCCAGGGTCACGCAGGCTATCTTAAGTCTTTCCGCTTGCCCAACTGTCCGCGGTAACTACCGCTCACCCATACAGCGCCCGCGCCTCCGCAAAGGACAACAGGCGACGGCTCTTTTCATCCCACAAATGCAGACGCGCGTTGGCGAGGCTCTCACGGATGGTCATCCGGTTGCTATTTGCCAGTTCATCATGGTCGCGCAGCACTTCGGTCAGACGGTAGAACGGGATGCGGCTGTACAGGTGGTGGACGTGGTGGATGCCAATATTGGCCGTGAACCACTGCAATATGGATGGCAGGATGTAATGCGAACTGCCGTGCAGGGCGGCCTCGTGCAATTGCCAGTCCTTGTCGGGATCCCATTGCGTCTCTTCAAACTGGTGCTGGACGTAAAAAAGCCAGACGCCAGCCGCGGCGGCAACCAGCGTTGACGGCAGAAAGATCAGCACCATAGGCATCAGGCCACCAAAATAGTAGATCGCCCCCAGCACGGTCAGAATGGCAAGGTTTGTCACCATCGCGCTGACCCAGAATTTCGGAATTCCTGTCAGGCCTAGCGGCAGGCGGTTCTGCAACAGGAACAGATAGCCGGGACCAAAGCCAAACAGGGTGATCGGATGACGATACACGCGGTACCAAAACTGGCTCATCGGCTTCAGTGCGCGGTATTCGTCCACCGTCAGCGTATGGACGTCGCCCATCCCGCGCTTGTCCAGATTACCGGAAGAGTTGTGATGCGTGGAATGCGTACGACGCCAGACGTCATAGGGCGTCAGGGTCAGCACACCGATCCCCCGCCCGACCCAGTCACTGACCGTCCGGTTCGTGAAAAACGCCCCGTGCCCACAATCATGCTGTATGGCAAACAGGCGCAGCAGGAACGCCGCATTCATAACCGAGATTGCAAAGGCCAGCCAATAGCTGACAGACAAAGACGCCCACGCCAACGCCCAAAGCGCGATGAAAGGGATTATGGTGGCTCCAAGCTCGAACCAACTGCGCGGCTGGCTCGGTTCCCGATATTTTGCCAGTGTCGACACCCAATCCCGCGCAACGGTCATATCCGGGTTGTCCCGGGTCGAGAAAGAGGATTGGGTCATGCGCCTGCCATATCTTTTGTTTGTTGCATCCCAGATAGACGACCCTACCGGCATAGCAATCCATTTCTTGTCGAGACGCTGGGTTTGGCGCTCAATTTTTGGTGTCGCCACCTAAAGAAAAACCCCCGCTTTCGCGGGGGTCTTATTGGTTTGTCCAAAGACAGTTCCGATCAGAGACCGGTAGAGATATCGATGGTGTTGCCCTCTTCCAGGGTCACGTATGCTTTCTTGACGTCTTTCCGACGGCCCAGCTGGCCGCGGAACCGCTTGACCTTGCCTTTGGTCACGGTGGTGTTCACCGCCTTGACCTTCACACCAAACAGCGCCTCGACGGCCTCTTTGATCTGCGGCTTGTTGCTGTCGATCGCCACTTCAAAGACAACCGCGCCGTTTTCGGACGCCATGGTCGACTTTTCGGTGATGACCGGCTTGCGGATCACGTCGTAGTGTTCTGCCTTCGCGCTCATTTCAGACGAGCCTCCAGTGCTTCGACAGCCGCTTTGGTGAGCACCAGGGTGTCACGCTTGAGGATGTCATAAACGTTTGCACCCATCGACGGCAGGATATCCAGACCTTCGATGTTGCGCGACGCCTTCAGGAAACCTTCGTTCACGGTCGCGCCGTCGATGACCAGAGCGCGTTTCCAGCCCAGGTTTGCAACCTGTTTGGCCAGAGCGGCGGTCTTGCCTTCGGCTTCGGCGTTCTCGATCACAACCAGTTCACCTGCCTTGGCTTTGGCCGACAGAGCGTGGCGCAGGCCAAGCTTGCGGAACTTCTTCGGCAGGTCGTGGCCGTGCGAACGAGGGGTCGGGCCCTTGTAAATACCACCCTTGCGGAAGATCGGTGCATTACGGTCACCATGGCGTGCGCCACCGGTGCCCTTCTGGCGATAGATCTTCTTGGTCGAGTAGCTGGTTTCCGAACGGGTCTTCACCTTGTGGGTGCCGGCCTGCGCGTTGTTGCGCTGCCAACGGACCACACGGTGCAGGATGTCCGCGCGCGGCTCCAGGCCAAACAGGTCCGCATCCAGCTCGATGTTGCCGGCTTTGCCGCCGTCCAGTTTGATTACATCAAGTTTCATGCTTCACCACCTTCCGCGGGTGCTTCTTCCGCAGGTGCTTCGGTTGCAGCCGATTTCACAGCAGCCGGGAAAGGCAGGCCTTCCGGTGCTTTCTTCTTGACGGCGTCCTTGACGGTGACCCAGCCCGATTTCGGTCCGGGAACGGCGCCTTTGATGAAGACCAGACCACGGTCGGCGTCAGTTTTGACAACCTCCAGGTTCTGGGTGGTGACACGGGCAGCACCCATGTGACCGGCCATCTTCTTGCCTTTGAACACCTTGCCCGGGTCCTGACACTGACCGGTCGAACCGTGCGAACGGTGGCTGATCGAAACACCGTGCGAGGCGCGCAGACCACCGAAGTTGTGGCGCTTCATCGCACCGGCAAAGCCTTTACCGATCGAGGTACCCGAAACGTCAACCTTCTGACCTGCCAGGAAGTGTTCTGCCGAAATTTCGGCACCCACTTCGATCAGGCCATCTTCAGAGACGCGGAACTCGGCCAGCTTACGCTTGGGCTCGACCTTGGCAGCGGCATAGTGACCGCGCATGGCTTTCGAGGTGCGTTTTGCCTTGGCAGCACCGGCGCCCAGCTGAACGGCGGTGTAGCCGTCTTTGTCAGCGGTACGCTGTGCAACAACCTGCAGGTTGTCCAGGTGAAGAACGGTCACAGGAATCTGCTTGCCGTCTTCCATGAACAGGCGGGTCATGCCAACTTTTTTTGCGATAATACCAGAGCGCATAATCTATACCCTCCGATCTTACGACTGCAGCTTGATCTCGACGTCCACACCAGCAGCCAGGTCGAGCTTCATCAGCGCGTCCACGGTCTGGGGGGTCGGATCAACGATGTCGAGCAGACGCTTGTGCGTGCGGATCTCGAACTGGTCGCGGGATTTCTTGTCAACGTGAGGGCCACGGAGAACCGTGAACTTCTCGATCTTGTTCGGCAGCGGGATCGGGCCGCGCACGTTCGCGCCGGTCCGCTTGGCAGTGTTGACGATCTCTTGCGTGCTGGCATCCAGAACGCGATAGTCAAATGCCTTCAGCCGAATACGGATGTTTTGGCTTTGCATATTAACAGCCTTTTATCAGGCGTTGAGGTTGAGAGGAGGACAGACGCGCATCGCCAACCCTCATCGAACCCAAAAGGCGGGAATCACCCCGCCTTGATGTTCTTGTTGAGAACTCGCGCGATCTACAGGGGTGTGAGGAGTTTGGCAAGGGCGAATTGATATCGGCTTGGATTTGGCCTTGCCTACTTCGTCGCACGACCAGCAATCAGCCGTAAAGGTCGTTTTTTGGGATTGGTACACTATGATCATTTTCGAATTGTTCGTTTGGAGAGGTTGCAATGATTAAACTACTTGTTTCGGCTGTCGCCATTTTTGCCAGTACATCCCCCGCATTCGCACAGTCCAATCGAAGTAACCCAACTGCCGATTACGCTCTGATCAACGGAGAGATCCATACGATGGATGCAAGCAGAAGCATTGCAACCGCCGTGGGAATAGAAGGCGATGAAATCGTCTATGTGGGCGATGCCGCCGGTTTGAAGGACGTCATCGGCATCGGTACCGAAGTCATCGACCTCAAGGGTAGAATGGCCCTTCCAGGTTTCGTTGATGGGCATATACATGCAGCCGCAGGCGGGTTGATCATGCTTGGCGTGGATCTGCAGACAGATGACAAGGACGAGCTGTTTTCCCGTATCCGCCAGGAAGCCGAAACCAACGACAACGGCATAATTCTGGGATACGGGGTCCGTTTCAACCCATGGACGGACGGAAATCCGACGGCCGCCATGCTCGATGAAATTGAATCTGATCGACCTGTGTTTTTGTGGGCAATCGACGGCCACGCGGCTTGGGTGAATTCCAAGGCGTTGGAAATGGCCGGTGTCGACAAGGACACGCCTGACACAGCGCCGGGTTTTTCGTTTTTTGAACGTGACACCGACGGCAACCCGACCGGGTGGATCGTTGAGGTGCCAGCCCAGATGCAGGTTCTGACATCGCTGATAGACATCAACCCCGAGTTCTTGGCGGATGGCGTTTCGAATTGGCTAAAGCGCTTCGCTGCTGCCGGAATCACCGCAGTTCATGACCATGGCATTCAGGGGATGAGCCAAGAAGAAGGCTTTCAGATGATGGCCGATTTCGAGAATAACGGGGATCTGCCAATACGCTTCATCGGCTCATTCTACTGGAACGACGGGGCAATTGACCCCCTTCCCGGCACTCAGGAGCTCAGCGACAAGTTCGACTCCGAATTGGTCAAGGCTCGCTATCTGAAGATCAATATTGATGGTGGGGACGACAAATGGAATGCGCTCTATGTGGATCCATATGCCGACAAACCCGAACTCGAGGTCGAACCGATTATTCCGATCAGATTGGTCAAAGACGCGGTGATCCGCGCCGACGCCGCAGGCTTCAACGTCACGTGTCACTGCTTCGGGGATCTGGCGGTAAGAACTCTTCTGGACGCCATTGAAGCCGCAATCGAAGTGAACCCTGACCGTGAACGTGCGCACAAGATAACGCATGGCACCCTGGTTCATCCTGAGGATTACGCCCGGTTCGGAGAACTGGGCGTCATATATGACACGACCGGCGCGTGGATGACCTTTGACCCGCTCATGCAGTCCATTTCGACCTCCAGACTGGGTGAAGAGCGCGTGCAGGCGATGTTTCCGGTGAACAGGGTCGCGGACGAGGGTGGCATATTCTCATTCGGTTCGGACTGGCCTGTGTCCGGGTACGTATCCGAGTATCGTCCGCTTGCAGCCATTGAGGCAGGGGTAACACGCCAATTGCGCGGTCGCGTGGATGTTCCGCCGCTGGGCGGAGAAGAGGCCAAAATACCGCTGCAACTGGCATTGGAAGCACATACGATCAACGCCGCAAAAGGTATGGCAATGGACGGCGAGATCGGGAGCATCGAAGTCGGAAAGAAGGCCGATATTGTAGTGCTTGGGGAAAACCTGTTCGAAGTCGAACCATCAGCCATCTCGGATGTCGAAGTTGTCTACACGATCATGGGTGGCGCACTGACACACCAGAAATCGGATTGAACCGGAGACTTCCTGAACTGCCTGAATTTCGGCGACACGTAGCGGGCCGCCCCATTTGGGGCGGATGCTTCAGCTTGACGATGTGCCGAGTTCAAGCCCGGACTGTCTTTGGTCTTCGGAGAAATTCTGCCAAACGCGGGTGCCGACAGCGTGACCCTCATCGCGCTTGGCGACGCACGAAAACTATCCTCAAACTTCAAGCCGGCGCACGTTCGAACCCGACCGTGGCTTCACCTCCGGTTTCGGGCTGCAAGGTCTCGCAACTCGCCTTGCCGTTTTCCGCCAGGGCGCAACTGATCTGGCGCTGATGGATGTAGCCGTTGTCCTGGCAGGCAAGATTTCTAGGCTCGATCAGGTTCAGCTGACCTTGCGCGAATTGCGCCTGAACCGGGCCTTCGCATGTGATCCCATCGTTCGACCGCATGACCTGCTTGCCGTTGCCATTGGTGTCGAAACACATCTGCCAGTCCCGATAGGTGCGGATTTCACCGGAATCGACGTCACGGGTGCGATAGGTGGTGTCCAGCGACCAGCAGCCGTAAAGCATTTCCAGATCCGCCTCGTTCCACCCCTCATCGTGCAGCGGTCCGGTGGCATCGGGTGGGGCCTTGACGCATTGCAGCGCGGCCAGTTCTCTCTCCAACTGAAAAATCCGCCGTTCCAGCTCCAGACCGGCTGCTTTCGACACACCCAGTTGCTCCTGCGCGACCAGTTGCGTTTGCGGCTTACAGCCTGTCAGGTCCCGCAGTATCGGGATCTGCAACGCACATGCCTGCAGGATCAGTGCCGCAGAAACACCGGCGAGGCCGACGATGCCGACACTGGCAATCATGACTGGCAGGGTTGATCTGACCGGCATATTCCTTAGCGATACCTAATAATTATCTCAAAAACTCCTCTGGCAGAGTTGCGGATATTAGGCCGTTGGTCAATCCGCCCCTTGCCTGAGCAGAATGACAGTTTTCGTTATTTTGCGGGGCGGGGAAGTCGGATAAACTGAAACCTGTATTGGTGGAGTTGGGTCGTGACTGTTTTGAGCCGTCTATTTCGAATTTGGTTTGTCTTGTATCTTTTTGCCGGCACACTGGCCCACGCCCAGCACCAGGGGCACAACACAACCCGCAGCGTATTGTGGTTCAACGCGATGCCCGATTACAGCCCCGAGGTTGTATCGCGGCACCGTCAGCAAATGGCCGAGTTCCTCGATCAGTATCGCGAAGGCAAGGTTTTCAATGTCACATACGAACGGAACCTGCAGGGTGGTGGCCTGGCGGCGGCTTTGCGGGGCGGGCAATACGATATTCTGATCCTGGACACAGCTAATCAACGCAAACGGATGAATGCTGAAGACGTGCAGGCCCTGCAGCAGTTTTACGGGGCAGGGCGCCGAACGCTGATGCTGGACGGATCTTTCGCGATCCGGAACATCAATCATAACCCGACCACGAAGTTTCCGGGCCGGAACGGATCAAGCGGGGCCATTCTGATCAATCAGCTGTCGGCGCTGGCCGAGCGGGGCGGCGGCGTTCTGATCGGGACGGACCATAATATCTGGCAGGTCAACGCCAACGCGGCGCTGGGCGCACTGGTGCCGGGCGCGCGCTTCAAGGGAACCACCAACCCGTCAACGGACGGCGATTTCATCGGCACAACGCTGATCGGTGGGCGCGAGTCCGTGAAGGCACTGGATTTGCTGCGGCATTGGGAATCCGTGCCCAATCAGGGTGAGGCCCCGGTCGGCACGTTTCAGGACTTCAGCGGGCAGCAGGTCGTGCTGTATTCGCTTGTCGAAACAGCTGACAAACCCGGTGGCGGGCGCAAGCGGCCTTATATCTCTGCCAGCTATTACCCCGGCGACAACCGTATCCCGATCGACAGCGACGAAGAGATTTTCGACAACCTGCCTACACACAAAAGCGGCAGTTGATCAGGTCGCCCCTTCGCGCAGCACTTCAGCGGGGTCCACACGCGCAGCACTGCGAGCCGCAAAAAAGGCGGCGGCCATCACAAACACCAGTGTCAGAACGATGATGACCAGGCTTTGAAGTAACCCCAGAACGACAAGGCCGTTTTCTTCGGTCAGGCCGCTGTCAAACAAGCGCTCGGCCAGATTGCCCGCGATCCAGAACAGTGCGAAACTGACCAGCAAGCCGATCAATCCGCTGACAAATGCCTGAACGACGGGAAACATCCACAGCCTGCGCGGGCCGATCCCCAACAAGGCCAACGAGGCGAGGGTCTGACGCTTGCGCGCGACCTCACCCCAGAACCCGAAGACCAGCGCGGCGGCCAGACCCAGACTGGCAACCCCGGCTGTCAGCAGCAGTGCCAGATTCAGATTGCGTCCCAGGCTGAGGACGCCGCTGACCTCGGCCGTGCGGGCTTCGGTCTGCACGCCAAACCGCTGTTCCAGCCTTGATTGCAAGGCCGCCAGTTCGGTGATGTCGCGGGCAAAGACGCGCATTCCTTCGAATTCGGGCTTGCGTGCAGCGATGTCGCGCCCTTCGGTTATTCCATGTTCGGGCAGGGCGTATTCGTCATAAAAGGCTTCGACCAGATCCAGCACCTCGATATTGGCCAGAACGGACCGGCCGGACAGCGCGGAATCCGGAAGGATCACGACAAGTTCCAGCGGCAGCATCAGTTGCCGTTTTCGTTCTGTAGCCTGCGTGAAAATTTGCACGGTGTCGCCAACGGAGAACTCGAGCTGACGTGCCAGACTGGCGCTGAGGACTACCTGGTCTGCGCCCAGTTCAAGGTCCTTTGGCAAGGTCGGGTCGCCTGTGCCCGACGGAACCAGAACAGCGTCTCGCTTGGCGACGGCCCCTTCCTTTCGGACATTGACGAAATCAAAGATCGACCGGGTTTTTGCCGTGGCAAAGGCCGTCTGTTCCCAGCCCGCCACCTCGGCTACGTCGCTTTCAACAAACGCGCTGTTTCCGGTGGTTTCGATCCGCAAGGTCGCCGGGTCGTTCAACAGCCGCCCGATCAGCGCGTCATAAACCCCGTTCTTGACGCCGAAGACCACCATGAGCGGCACCAGGACCCCGGCAAGAATTGCGACATTGCAGATCAAATGTACGCTTTGGCGCAACAGGTCGCGCAGGGCCAGCTCGATCATCAATCTCATGCCGCGTCCCCCGCTGTCGCCACTCCGGTCTGGCCGTGTAGTTGGCTGACGACGTTGGACTGGCTCGCCGGATCCACCAGTCCAAGGGCGATCCGGCGGAGCGAAAACTGGTCCAGAAGGTCCAGATCATGGGACGAGATGATTACACCGGCCCCGCCCGAAATGGCCATATCGATCAGCAACCCCATCGCGGTCGAGGCCGCCCCGGGGTCCAGCGCTGCGGTGGGTTCGTCCGCGATCACAAAGGCGGGGCGATGCGCCAGCGCACGACAGATGGCCACACGCTGACGCTGACCGATTGACAACGCGCCGGGATACAGCGCGGAAATTTCCGAGATCCCCAATCGCTGCAGCAACTCGCTGCACCATCCCGGATCATCCATACCGACAATCTTTTGCGACAGCGCAACATTGTCAGCCACGGTCAGAAACGGCAAAAGGCCGCCGCTTTGTGGAACGAACCCAAACATCGTCCCGCGAATTTCCGCAGGCGACATGCTGGGATTGTTCCAGATGCCACCAAAATCCAGACCGTCCTCACCAACCCCGATCAGAAATTTCTTCGCCGTTGTAGGACGCCGCAGCAACCCGAGTGTCTCAAGCAACAGGGTCTTGCCCGTGCCACTGGGGCCGGTCAGGCCTATCGCGTCTCCCGAGGTCAGGCTTAGGCCCGGAACATCCAGCGTAAACCGACGTTCCTGATCGCTCAGGCTGACCGAGACACCTTCAAGAAGCAGCTGAGCCGACACGGGTCAGGGCAACACGTCAAAGGGCATGGCAAAGACATGCTCGCCGTCAGGCGCGCCCTCGTAAAGTGCAGTCCAGACGGTGCTGTCAAACAGCCACTTCCGATATTGGGTCAGTTTCTGGCGCATGCCATCGATCACGCTGCGGCGGAACATGGCGCTTTCTGCCCAGCGTTGCTCGCTCATGCCCAGAACCTGGCTTTGATAGGGCAGGCGGTCCAGAAACTCCATCGCGCCGCCCAGCGTGTCGGCGTTTGCGTTGACCAGCAGGTCCGGGTTCTGCGCCATATCCGCGATCAGGCCCCGAACCTGCGAGAAGAAATCAAGCGACTGTTCCGAGCTTTGCGCGGTTTCGCCAAAGCGCACCAGATTGTCCAGAAACTCGGCCATGCTGGCCATCTCGTTCTTGGTCACCAGCAGGCGCGGTTCGATGGCAAGCCGGTCGGGTGCTTCGACAGCGCGATTGGACAGCCAGCCCTTGATCACGTCAGGGGCTTGCGTGCCTTTCTGTTCGCCCAGCCAGGCCAGTTGCATGGCGCGGCCCAGTTCGACCAGGCCCTCGCCAGCCTCTTCCGGGTTGAGCACCGTTTTTTCGCCCCGGACGATACGGACATGGTCGGTCAGTGCGGTCACCAGCCGGGTGACGACGCCTTCGAACGCCTGTTCCGAGCCGCCTTCGATAGGGAAATAGTACTCCCGTCCGGCAAAGCGCGAAAGCTCACGGTATTTGGCGGCGGCATAAGCGTGATTGCCCTGCCCGTTGGGGGTTTTGAGGTGCAGCGTCATGACGACGATATTGCGGCCTTCGGCGTCTTTCTGCAGTTCGACGGTTCCGATCTCGGACCGCGCGTTCGGATCCCGCGGGTCCTTCGGCCCGGCGTCGGTCACCAGAATGACATAGCGCGCATCGATCTTGTCGCCGTCACCCTTGGACAGTTCCCAATCAATCGTATCGATCGCATCCTCAACGCCAGCAAGGCTGTCTTCGTTGAAACCGGGCGAATTGGCGCGGGCCACATACGTTGCCTCGCCAATCGCAGACAGAACCGGGCTTTGATCCTGACGCCGTTCCACATCCATCAGAGTTTTGGTGCGGTATTCCAGCTCTGGTACAGCTTCGGTGTTGTCGCGAAATCCGATCACTCCGAAATTGACCAGCTTGCCGATTTCAGTGCCCTCAATCTGACGCACTGTGTTCTGCAGAACGCGCTGTGTGGCCGCGATGTAAGGCTCCATCGACTGTGTCGTATCCAGAACAAAGACGATGCCCACATCAAAGGCCGCCGGATCGCCCTGCAGTTCCTGTGCGCCAGCCGTATCCTCTTGTTTCGGGACCGAGGCCACCTGCATCAGCAGGACCTCGTCATAGGTCAGCGGATGCAAGGCCTCGGTGAAATCGAGGATCGGCATCAGATACAGTTCGTCGCGGATATTGACGAATTCCTGTGGTTCGACCGAGACAACACCGTTCTGACCGTCAACAACACCGGCCGAGGCTTCGGCGACCAGACGTTCCTGCACATCGCGCAGCGCTTCGTGGTTCATCAGCCAATCCAGGTTCTGCTGCGTGTCGAACAGCAGTTGACGACTGCGACCGGCTGAGTTGGTAAAGGCGCCGACAATGTTCTGCTTCCAGGGTACGGTGCCGGGCTCCTGCACCCAGCCTTCGGGCGCGATATTCGGGCTTGGGCCAACTTCAAGCCAACCCTCTTGCCGTGCAAAGACATAAAGCGGCTGAAAGGCTGGATAGGTCGATTGGGTGGGGCCGTTTGCCGACGGGTGAAGCGTGGTGCCGGGGCGGGTCAGCACCCGTTCATAGATGGTTTGAGTTCCTTCAAGTAGCAGGGGTTTGCGTTGCTGTGCCTCTGCACCATCCGCCCCAAACGCCCAGAGCAATGCAAAGACGGCAACGAACCGGAGTATCAGGGCAGGGTGCATGGTTTTCAGGGTCCTCTGGGTCACTGGCAATAATCTTCAAACGCGCTTTTCGACAGGGAATCGGACTTGATCCGCAGACGTGTACAGACCGCTGCCAGGCGATCCGCTGCTTCCTGGGACCCGGCCTTGACGGCCCTGTCGTAATACTCGGCCGCCAGGGACGGCTTATCAGGGAATGTCAGGCCGATCCGACCTTCGATGACGTCATCCGTGACGCCACTGTCGTAAATCGAGCCGAACAGGGCAAGCGCTTCGGCATCTCCGGCAAGGGCCGCTTTTTCGACAAGACCCAGTGCGTCATCGGCCGACAAACTGCCACCGCATTCGCGCATTTTGCCTGCTACCGCGTCGAAACCTTGCGACGAGAGTTCGGCAAACTGAGACATGGCGCAGGCATTCTGTACCGGGGCCGGTTCAGGGTCGGGCGCGGCTTCCGGTTCTGGCTCGGTCACTTCGACCGGGTCTTCTTCCGGCGTAGTGCCCGGGATCAGAAACAGATAGGCCAGCGCGCCGAGGACCGCTGCAACCACGACCCCGCCAATAATCAATCCGGTCTTGCTGGACTTCCCTTCGGATTCTTCTTCGAACGTATCTGACGGTGCGGCGCTGCCCTTGCCTTCCAGATTGCTGTCAGGTGACTTTGCGTCCCCATCATCGCCCACGTCGACACCACTTTCGGCATCGTCTGTCTGCGGTTGCGCCACCATTACGGTTGGTGCTTTGACTTCGGGTGCCGTGCCGGTGCCGCCGATGCCACCAATGACGGCCTCGTCCGGGCCAGCATTGATATCGTCAGGCCAATAGGTGTCCCAACTGCCGCCGCCCACTTCGATCCGAACGGGTGTATCTTCTTCGATGTGGTTTACAACCTCGGGTCCGACGACCAGTCGCAGCGTGTCCCCGCCCTGTTCGGCGGTGCGCGCCGGGATACTCGCTCGGTTCGGCTGCCAGCCATCCGCGCCCAGCCATTTCTGCTGATAGCTGTTGAACACCGCAACGCTGACCGGATCATCATCAGCGGTCGCACCGGATATGGTGATTTCGGCAAAGCCACCGCGAGGATGTTTGGGATCTGGTTTGATCTCGATCACGAGGGTTGCTCCGCGTTGACTGTCAGCTCGTTGAGGACGCCGCCCAGTTTGATGTTCTGTTCAATATTTACCGTGCCGGCATCACCGTCCTTGGCGTTTTCTGCAAACAGCGCGTCCAATGCGAATACCCAATCCGTCCAGGTATCTGTCGCGGCTGCGCGCGGCACTTCCGGCAGGCTTTCGGCAGTATCTGCGCCTTTGTGTTTTTCGAACGCTTTCCTGCTTGCTCCTTCGCCAAGATCAATGTCCAGACCCTGTCCATTAAACATGTCGCGGGCGCCAAGCGTAGTGACAAAATTATTAATTCGTTCCGAGCAGACAATGGCGGCAGACGGCGCCTGCTTGTCGACGGTCAGGCTGTAAGAAATGCTTCGCAGCAGTTCCATAATGCCGCTCTGGACATTGGTGCGCGAGAAACCGTGCACCATTTCATTCACCAGATCGCCGGCTTTTTCCGGCGTCAGTTGGAAGATGGCCAGCCGTTCTTCATCCTCACGGAACCGGTTAAGGCCCTCGACCCAGACGGAAATCGCGGTATCTGCCTGAAAGGTTTCGGGTGTCATGGTGCGGATTGACTTTGTCTTTGGCTTGTCATCCTCGGCCTCGGGCGTTTCAGGCGGGGCTGCATTGGCCTGCGAGGTCGGGGCCGATGGTCTGGCCGGTGCGCCGGGACGTAACGGTGCGCCGGGGCGAACCGGGCTTGCTGCGCTGGTCGCGGCGGCCGGCGTTACTGCGGCAGGTTTGTGCGCTTCGTTCGCAACCGCGTTCGTGATGCGGATCGACGAAGGCACCCGCGAAATCCGGTCCTGCACAGCATCCTGATCCACCGACAACGCATTCAGGAAGGCACCGAACCGGTGGTTGGACAAGGTCAGTTCAAGACTGTCGATGATACCGGCGGCGGCCAGTCTCTTTTCCTCGATCCGTTTTTCGACGTCATCGGAGATGTAGAACTGGGCCAGTTCCTGATACAGATTGGCGGCAACCGCTTCGACCTGATTGCTGATCTGGCGCAGTTTGCTTTCGGGTTTGCAGACTTTCGTCAGTTCTTCGATCAGATAGCTGACACCACCATCGTTCAGGCCAAGCGCAGCTTCCCATGCCCGTTCGGGATCCTTGAAGTGCTTTTGCACCGGTTCCGCCTGAAGGCAGCCCGCCTTGAGTTCGGCCAGGCGGTTGACCTTGTCGGGGATGATCTCGACCTCGCGTTCATCCTCGTATTTGATCAGCGCTTCGATCGGATAATAGGGGTTTCGCAACCAGTAGCAGTTGGTGAACGGTTCGGTCCCGGCCCATTTGTGAACCCAGGACGTTGGGACCTTGCCGAACCCTTTCAGCAAGGACGCATCCATTCGCCGCTCGAACCGCTCGTAATCCTCGGCGCCCGAGGCGCTGTCGATCAGGTGTTTGTCGAACTTGGTCATCACGAAGAACAGAATACAGTCGTTCTTGGCCCGTTCATCCGGGGTCGCGCCATGGGTCAGCTCGATCCACTGCTCGACCAGTCCCGGCAAGCTGAGCGTTTCCATGTTGCTGTCAGGCACACACAGCAGCATCGAGGTGATTTCCTGGTTCGAAACGTAGCGGTCGAACAGATAGGCCACCTTGCCGCGCAACAGCATGTTGGTCACGGCCTCTTCGGGATTGCGAAGGGTGACTGACAGCGGTGCCTCAAACCGGTTGCGGGCCCCGGGAAAGTCCAGCAGATCGGTTTCGGCAAACAGGGGTGATGGCTGTTCTTCCATCGGAAAGACCAGTTCCGCCGCCAGCGCGGTTGTCACCGCCCGGTTCAGCTGACCGTTTTGCCCGGCGGCGGTCTGGATATTCAGCATATCCTCGCCCTCCGGTCCAAACAGACCCGACAGGGTGTTGACGTCGATGATTGAGGTCTCGCGCGGCTGCAGCGAATCCAGCGAGGCGTAGATCACCTCGGCATGGTTGATCGTCGCCAGCGCTTTAGACAGTTTGATGTACAGGTTGGTCAGCGGCTCGTACCCGCCCCACAGAATTGACAGGAACTGACCCCGGTCTTCGGGTGACAGGCGCGGTGCCAGTTCGGCCGCTTCGTCCCAGAACCCGCCCAGATTGAAGGCGTATGACGATTTGCTGACCCACTTTTGGACGTAATCGGCAATCTCGTAGACTTCTTCATAGTCTATCCCGCCGGTGGGTGCTGCCTGCGCCTTGCCTGAATGGGCCGAAAAATGAGCCCCCAGCGATTCCGGTGTCGGCGGCTCTTCGGACAGGTCGCCATCCTCGTAAAAGCTGTTGATCAGCGTGCGCGCGATGTCAGCCTCGGTCAGCAGGTTGAGCTGGATCGGATACCCGTCCGGCGTCGGGGCCTTGGTCATGGTGAACCGCGTCACCAGCCCGGTGGACTCGCCGTCACCTGCCGGATTCACCTGGCTGATATAGTCAAGCTTGCCGCCCGGGCCGTTGAAATCGGCCACCAGACGCCCCTCGTTCGGGCGGGCCAGAACCGAGACCAGAAAGGACTTGCCGGCCTGCGAGGGACCGAAAACACTGACGCTCATCTTGGTTTGCGAAGCGCGCCCCAGTCGTTCGGCCCGCCTTGCAGCTTTGCGCAGAACCTTGGGCAGATGGGCGACGCGGCCCTCGACGGTCTGCGCGTTCTCGGGATCATTGATCCATTCCAGCGCGGCGCGGGACAGGCGGGCGACATCGGTGCAGCGGTTGGTAAGGGCGTCTTGTTGGCTCATATCATCGTCTCACATCTTCAAACCGGATCAGACCTGGAACACGCCAGTGTCGATCCAGTATTCATCTTCGAACCCAAGCGTATGCAGGCGCAAAATGACATCACTTGATTTCATCGCGCCGCCTTCGCCGTCTTCGACCTGATCGATCTCGAAGGCCTCGCGCATGGATTCGCGGCGCAGCTTGTCTTCGCTGGTTTCCCCATCGCTGTCGTCAAAGTCGGTCTTGCGCAGTTCGACCCGGATCGGCAGCGGGCGTGACTGGTTGCCGGTATCCGCAAAATCCAGCCGGAACAGCGGCGTGGTTGTCCAGCGGTCCAACGGTAACTGCCGCGATCCGATATAGACTGGCGAATAGAGGTTCACGGTCGCGGTGTCATTGCTGGACCCATCCGTGTCCAGATCGACATCCGAGAACAGGATGCGTTCGTCCGGGATCTGGCCGTTGATGTCCATCTCACCGACAAACCGCGCGGTCGAGCGCATCTGGAACGCGCCGGTCGTGACCTTGAAATTCGGGATACGGTTTTCCGAAAGCGCAATCAGCATACCGCCGACCGCAACGGTCGATTTCGGATCGCCGATCTTTTGCGAAACCGGATCCCGGAACGGGTACCAGCGCCCGGTTTTGTACTGGTGCATCGATATCAGCCGGTGCGGCGACACAACCAGCATTTCCTCGACGATCGAGCGGATGGCCGGCAGGCGCGAGGGCCGTCCGGTCAGCAGCACGACGTCAACGCCCAGATGGTCGATCACCTCGCACATGTTGCCCAGAACGCGCTGGAACACCTCGCGGCTGATCGCATCGACATCTTCGCGCGAGCTGGTCAGGACCAGATCGGCCAGCTTCCAGTCGCGTGCACCAAGGGCAGCCGCCGCGTCTTCGACATATGACAGGATGTCAGAACCGACTTCGCGGCCACCATTCGCATCGGGTGTCGGTTCGGTTGTTGGTGCTTCTGCTACCTCTTCTTCACCGTCAGGCCGATCTTCGGGATCAAGCGGCTCTGGCATGCCCAGAATGCGGGCCACGGGCAGGTCGAACCGGTCGAACTCTTCCGAGGTTTCGCAGTGGGCCAGCGTTGCCTCGGCCAGTGGCACAAGCACGCGCAGCGAGAATTGCCGGCGTCGCTGAACGGCCTGCTGATCCTGCCCGCCGATGTCGCCGCCAAAAAGCTCGCGCAGCTTCTCGGCCACGTAGACACCGCCTGCGGCTTCGATGGATTCCTGAATGCGCGGAATGATGATGGCGCTGACCACTCGGTGAACCAGGTCATCACCCGCGATGCGGAACCCCTCGCGGAACGTCTGTTCGGGGTGCAGAACCCGGTTGGCTTCATTCCGGTAGGTGGTGATCATCAGATCGGTTGTGCCACCACCCACATCAATGCTGGCCAGCCTCAAGGACGGTTCCTCGGCCCCCGATGGAGACATGCGGGGCTTGCCCTTGAGGTTGATGAACGTATCGATGCGCCCGTCGAATTTCTGCGTCAGCTCGCTGTAAAGGTAAACAAGCTGGGTACACGACGCTTCGTCCCAGTCCACCATCACCTCGGGCTTGGTCGAATAGGGCTTCTGAGCACTGTCCAAACCCAATTGCTGCCAGATCAGGCCAAGCGCACCTTGCGTGCGCGAACGGATGATGGCCTGTTCCTTGATCGGTGTGGCGGTTGGCAGGCTCAGGATGATGCGGTTCAGACGGCGTGGCAGATCCGATTGCGCCCGGCGGGATCGCCCGGCGGGATCGTTGATCTGGATCAGCGCGTGCGCAATGATCTCGCCCATCATGAACCCGAACAGCGAACTGCGCGAAAAGCGCGGCCGGATGGCCGGAGTGCTGGGTGTTTCGCCCCGGCGGCGCAGGCGTTGTTCTTCCTCATACCGGACCTGCTTCATCACGTCGCCCGCCTCATTGAGGTGGCGCATGGCAGATCGCACCGCCTTGGGCAGGTTGTTTGGGTCCATGTGATTGTGGAACCGCCAGTCCTGCTGAACGGCGGCGCTGTCCCATAGGTATCGTTTCGGTGACGAGAGACCGGACAGGGTTTCCGTCCCTTCCTCGCCCTGAACCAGCCGCACCGCTTCGGGGCCGATGCGCACGAAGCTGGGCCACAGGAACGCGTTGCGCCGTCCCGAACGACTGGCATAGCGATCATCGCCGAACCGGACATCGGAAAACTCGACCCGGCTGGGGAACAGACCGCTGTAGTAGAATTCCGGCTTGCTGAGATCGCGGATTTCCAGCGGGAAGGACCGCGCCAGATCGACACGTGTTTCACCCGGAAACTGCTCGATCAGAATGCCGCAGGTCCGGCTGTTGCCGACGTCCAGAACCAGATCGACATTCACCGGTGTAACAGCGTCCCGCTCGCTGACGGTATTGGCAAAACGGACGGTCGGCGGGTTCGCGGTATTCTGTACGACCTGCAGATAAGCCAGGTATCGTGCCCAATGTTCGAACCGGTGCGGCAGGTCCTCTTCCGCAAAACGGCGTCCGGGCCGTTCAGCGCGCTTGAAGTTGATGAACAGCTCCTTCAGCCACTCCGACACCCAGCGCTGATGATCCAGCATGTTGCCGTCTTCGTCCGTTTCGGGACGGCGCAGGAACCATCTCATGTCGTTGGGTTCGGTCACCAGTTTGAAATCGCGGGCCTTTTCGGCATCCGATTTCTCAGGCGCGACGTAATTCATGTCCTGCTGATGATCCACCAACGTGGTGTCCAGCGCGATCTGGATCCTGTGGGTATGCCCGGTTTCGGCGTCCGGTTCGGCCAGTTCGACGGTTCGCATACGCGCCCAGCTGGACGGGCCGGGGTCGAACTGCAATTCACCGGCATGGCCGCGCTGGCTTTTCTGGCGCAGGAAAGGCACCGGCACCCATTTGTCCAGAAACGGGTCCAGCGCCGCAGTTGGCCGAACCGAATATTCGTCGTCATCGTCTCGCCGCGCGTCCAGGATTTCGGCGTCGCGCGTGTCATCGCCGGACAGCGGGAACAGGGTCAGAATGTTCTCACCATCCTGCTCGCCCGTGACCCTTTCAATATATCGCAGAGGGCGCATTTCGAGCTTGGAAATGTCAAAGCCGAAATCCAGCATTTGAATTCCCGAGAACGGAATCAGCGTGATTTCTTCGCGCAAATTCGCGAGTTTGCGAATTTGTGGTTTCCGATCCCTGAGCATCAGTTTCCCTTTCCAACTTCGTATTGTTTGGTCCATGCGGGTTGGCCGCTTGTGACGGAACCATTGAATATTTTGGTCTCGACCCCGTCCTTGATACGCAATCGGAAGGATTGCGTGGTGCTTTGGCCATGGGGGTCAAACAACGAGACTGCGATATTGTACGGTCCATTGGCCGGGGCGTCGAAATACATGCTTTCGATTGCGTTGGGCACGGCCGTACGAATGTCGTGATTACCGCCGATATCCAGGTTGCCACCGCAAGCCGCGCGGTTGTCGTAATTGATGATCTGATTGCCCGGGCACCGCACATCCATATGCAAGTCCGCAACCGAGTCCCACAGCAACGAAATCGTCAGTTTTCCTTCGCGTGCACCGCGTTCAGCCAGTCTTTCGCTGTCGATATCCGGAACCAGTTGCGCCCGGTCTTTCGGGTCGGGGATCGGCGCTGTTGCCTTGTCAGGCTGACAGGCGCGGTCGGCAATGCCGATGTCTTTCTCGAGGCTGGCGATCCGATCGCGCAGCCAAAGTGTCCTGCGTTCTTCTTCGGATGCCTCCACACCCGGCGGCGGGCAGTAACCGGGCAAACCCGGAATGCGCAGGGCGCAGGCTTCGACCATCAGATACAGGATGGCTGCGATCATCAGCATCAGCAGCAGCCAGCCAAACCACATCAGCCACCACAGGTTTAGCGGACCCCGATCAGCCGCCGTGGCCTGCGCTTCTCCGGCGGATGCCGGTGCCGCTGCAGCAGTGGCCGCAGCAACCGCTGCCGCTTTTTCCGTGGCTTTCTTCTGTGCTCTTGCAGCCCCCTCCTTGCCACTCAGGTCGCCTGCAACTGCAGCCTGATTGTCCGAGACCCAGGCCCAGTTCAACAGCACGGGCTGACGTGTTTCGCCATCTGTCAGTACGTAGATGCAATCGTCATCGGGATAACGTGTTGCGTTGGACAGGGCTTCGCCAAGCCGCTGCTGGTCCGGGTCGTTGCTGTCCAGCAGGGATTGGCCCAATTCGCGGATGTCCAACAACAGGCCCTGAAGGTCCGCGTCGATGGCGGCGCGCTCCTCCTCTTCGAATGTGTCCAGCCTGTGGGGTTTGCCGCCCGTCACGGCATACCAGTCGAACCGATCCCCGTACTGGGTCGCCACCGGTTCGGCAAACAGGGCGGCGTGACGTTCGCCCAATTTGTCCCGAACCGTGCCCGAGATCAGTTCGAATGACCGCTGCGGTGCCGTTCCCAGCGGGGAAAGCCCTTGCGTCGACGTATTTGCGAGGAAAGCTTCAAACATCGTTGCGGCTCACTCGGATTTGGGCGTCAGCGCCGGCAGTTTCGGAAGCGCGTTGGCTTCCGGGGCGGGGCTCTCAGGTGCCGCCCCCGACGCCTGTGCGGTTTCCGGCGGCAGCGGGCGCTGAACCTGCGGGGCGCAGGTTTGTGTCACAACGGCGGGAAGCGCGCCTGTGTCGGCAAGAAAACGCATCAGGTCGCCGGTGGACAGCGCGAAATTCAGGCTGCGCATCGGGCCGACTTTGACAAAGGTATTCACGCCAACCAACCGGCCGCACATATCAACCAGCGGACCGCCCGAATTGCCCTTGGAAATCGGCGCTGAATGCACAACCACTTTGGTTTGCGGTGGCAGTGTCTGTTCGGCCGATACAGTGCCGTCCGTCACCGCCAATTCCGGAACTGCGGTTCTGTCACCGGACCGGAGTTGTTGGAAATTCGCGTCACTTTGCAGCAGATCACCCGGGTAGCCCGCGGCGATAACGGATTGCAGGCGCAGCGATTCCGCGGAATCCAGCACGTTGAACGAAGGCTGCTGTGCACCTTGAACACGCAGCAGCGCAAAATCGCCACCCGTGGACTGGAACGGGCCAAATGTCTTGAGAACCTGCGCTTCTCTCAGTGAACCGAGCGCATTGTTGGTTACATAAATCGTTGCACCCGGCGACGCGATAACGTGGTGATTGGTGACCAGAAGGTCTGGGCCCACAAAGAAACCTGTCCCGCTGCCCAACCCTTCCGGCGACGGGGCGAGAACCATGGCAGTCCGCTCCTCGATATAGGCAAGCAGCGATTTGGTGTCCTTGGGGTTATCGGAATCCTGAATTTTCACGCGCTCCGGATTGGGGGGCAGAATAGAGGTTCTGTCAGCCGGGCGCACTGCGCCGGGTATGTCGGCGCGGTCATTCGGATCGGGCGGCAGCAACCCTTCGATCGTGCGACCGTTGGGCATCAGCAAGGTGCCATCCGCTTCGCAAACCGCGCCATCCAACGCAAACTGCAGGTCTGCCAGACGCTGCTCCAGCGATTTGTTGGTGCTAAGAACCGCCGCAAGTGCAGCCTCGTCAGTGACCGCGCGGTCTTTGGCAAGGTCCGGGAAAATGCGATTTCCCGGGATCAGCAGCCAAATCAGGACGCCGCCGGCCAGCAGAAGCAGCAACAGTAACGGCAGCCAGGCCCAAAGCGGCACCCGCTGCGGTGTTGCCAATGCCTGAGAAGGCGGAGGCGGCGGTGTTGGATCGGCCGTTGCGGCTGCTGCTGCGACCGGAGCCGCCGTGGCTGCCGCTGCTGTCGCTGCCGCCGCGTCTGGCGCAGGAGTTGCCGGGGCAGCAGCCTGTTTCTGCGCGGCCATTTCCTGCGCTTCGACTGATGACAAAGGCGGTGCAGAAGGCAGGGGAAGAAAACGCCCCAGAGTTTGCGCATAGTGTTTCGCGCGGGTCTCGGTCTCGCGGCTGGCTCCGGCGGGCAACATGCCCCAGTTGATGATGACCGGTGTTCCGTCCACGGACCAGACATCGTTCATGTCAGGGATATGAAGGGCGCTGCCAATCAGGCTTCCGGTCTGCTCGTTGCCCAAGGCGGTCTGAAGTGGCGCCAGCCTGCGGGTCAGCTCCTGCCCCAACGCGTTCTGCGCGGCGTCATCCAGACGATTGAACGGCGTCGCATTTCCCTTGATGTCGGTATACCACGACACCGACGGAGCCACCTGATCGTTTCCCCGGCTAAGCAGCGGTTCGGCAAAAAGATGCGCCGTTTCCTCACCCCCATGCGCGGTGAGCGCGTCCAGCAGAGCCGGATAGGCCTCAATCGCAAGCTCGTCTCCAGCCTCAAGGCACTGGCCCAATTCGATTTGCGTCTTAGTCAGAAAGTGTTCAGCCATCAGTTGCCCCTTGCGGGTCGGCGGAATTCGACGGTTGTCGAACTGCCGACTTCTGGTTGTGTCACGACACAGCTGGCCGTGCCGGATTCATTCAGTTTACAGCTGCTGCTCAGGCGGTAGATGTATCCGCCGTCGCTGCATTGCAGGTTGCCGGGTTCGTCGATAATCAGCGATCCATCAGCTGCGAACGCGCCGGTCACCGGTCCGGCGCAGCTGTTGCCGTTATCGGCGCGCATTTCTTCGCGCCCATTGCCACTGGCGTCGAAACACATGGTCCACTGGTTGTAATCAGTCTTCACGCCGGTCCGTCTGTTGGTGGTCACAAACCGGGAATCCAGTTCCCAGCACCCTTCCAGCAATCCGATACGCTGATTGTCCCAGTCCTGAGGGTCGATCTTGTCGGGTATGGGGGCCAAATCGGGCAGCGCGGCCTGTTGCGGTGCCTTGGGTTCGCACTGCAACAATGCAAGCTCGCGTTCGTGCCGCAAAATGCGATCGACCAGTTCCTGGTTTTGTCGTTCGAGTGCCGCCAGCCTCTGTTCAGCCTGCTCGGCCTTGTTGACCGGGCACCAATCCAACCAGGTTCCTGCGACCCGATCATTTGCGCCGCATGCAGGAACAAGCGCAGCGGCAGACCAGGCAACAATCGCGATCAACACACCAGTCGTCAAAAATGCCAACACAGCCCGAAACAAAAGAAAAATAGCCCCCTACAAATTGAAGATAAGTAAACGTGACTCATAACTCATGGTCAACGCAAATCTCAGAATTTGACCAGTTACAGAACTTGTCACACAGCCGCGCTTACAAAAGCTGTCATTTCAAACTTCTAACCGCAGAGACTACCATTTTCGGCAATGGCAAAATCGTCCGGAGAGTTCGAGATGTTTGACTTTGAAAACACAGCAGGACCAGTTACCGAAAGTTCACTGTTGTCCGTTTCCGGAGGCGGTTTGCTGGGCGTTATCCCGGCCGCCATGTTGCTGCGTATCGAGGCCCTGGGGAAAGAGAAATATGGCCCCCATTATCGCCTGTCCGACAGCTTCGATTCCGTGTCCGGATCCTCGACCGGGGCAGTGATTGCCGCCGGCGTCGCGCTGGGTCTTACCGCTCAGGATATCGCGGATTTTTATTTGCAGGATGTGCCGCGCGGTTTCAAACGGCGCAAGCGGGCTGTACCGCTCTTGCAGGACATCTTCGACGGTGATCTGCTGCACAGCTTCTTCGAAAAGCGCACGCAGGGGCGGCTGCTGGACCGCAACGATCTGGAATGCGACCTGACATTGCTGGCCAAAGACCTGCAGCGCGGGAATTCGATCGCGTTTACAACGATTGACTACGGTGTGGATCGTGTATTGTCCGCCGAAATCCGATGCGAAAAACTGCCTCTGTCCGACCTCTTGCGCGCAAGCACTGCAGCCCCGGGTCTGTTCTCGCCGGTGTCCATGACATTGCGCGGCGTGGGCGAGACCCGTCTGGTGGATGGCGGCTTTAGCCTGTTCAATGATCCGTCTTACCTGCTGACCCGTCTGACCCGGGCTCGTGGTGTGCAGCGCATTGCGCTGACCTCGCTGGGTACGGGCAGTTCGCGCCCTGTTTATTCGGGCAATTCTCTGACAGACAAAGTGTCAGTCTTCAGGGCCTTCCGTGGCCTCTTCGGCCTGATCAAGGATGGAGAGGCGCTGTCTCGGGAGCTGATGCGTGATATGGCAGACATGTTAGGTTCGGGATTGCAGCATACCCATTACGACATGAGCCTGACCCGCGACACCTTCGATGCGCTTGGTTTTGAACTTGAGCCCGGTGAACTGCGCAACATGCGTAAAATCGCGGATTTTTCGGGGAAGGAAAGGCTATTTGAAGCAGCGCAACTGTTGGCCGAAGCAACGATTGTTGAGCCTCTGCCGTTGGTTGGAAACCTGCAGGCAGCCTAGGGAATTGACAGTTCAAATCATATCGTCCCCAATCGGAGAAAACGGATAGTACATCATGAATACTGTAGATGTTTCATATTTGGACGGTGTTCCGGAAAAGAAAGCTTCACGCATTGCCATTCTGGATGCGCAAAAGCTGATCATCGGCGACGAGGGTGCGACAGTCACTGTTCTGGACGTTGAAACCCTGACGGATGACCAGGCGAATGAGCGTCTGAAACAGGTTGCACAGAACGCGGCGCGGGTTCTGGTTCTTTTTTCTCTGTCCCACGGGGTCAGTTTTCGCAATCGCCGGGACGAGCTGATTGCGCTTGGCGCGGACGACGTCATGTCGGCCACCGGGGCGGATGATGAGTTCCTGACCCGGGTGCAGGCGCTTCGGCATCAGGCGCAGCCTCCGCGCGTGCTGATTGTGGAAGATGAAGAGGAAATCGGAGACTGGGCGGTGGATGTCCTGCGCGAGGCCGGTATGGACGCCATGCGTGTACGCACCCTGAAGGATGCGCAGAACAGGTTCGAAGCCGGACCTGTTGACGCGCTGGTCGTGGACCGCGGCCTGCCGGATGGGGATGGGCTGACCTTCATCTCGCGTCTGCGCGACCTCGGCATCCGAATTCCGGCCCTGTTGTTCACCGCACTGGATTCCATCGAGGAACGTATCCGCGGGCTCGAGACCGCGCGGGCAGATGACTACATCTGCAAGCCGGTTCACGAGGGCGAGTTGCGCGCACGCGTTCAGGTGCTTTTGCGTCCCTTGGTTTCGGAAGAAACGATGGTGTTTGGCCCGCTTGAGATCAGCCGCAAGGACAGGATCGTCCGGTGGCGCGGCGCGCGTGTCGAACTGCGGCCGAAAGAATGTGAAATGCTGATCTACCTGGCCGAGCGCGACGGCCTACCGATCCCCAAGCGGATGATCTATCTGGACGTTTGGCAAAAGACGTTCATGGATGTCGGCTCGAACCCGGTGACGGCGGCCCGGCACCGGCTGGTGCGCGATTTCAAGTCCGCCCTGGATTCGCGCGGCGAGACGTACCCGGAATTCCTGGAAACCGATGGGGATGCCTATGTTTTCCGGTCCGAGGCATTGCTGCGCATTCCCGCTGATGAAAGCCCGGATCAGTGATCCACCTGATCGGAGAAAACCCGAAACTGTCCCGCATGGTAACGGGACAAGGGCTGTTTTACGCGGCGCTTGGTGTTTTCCTGACATTGGCGGCAATATTCTGTCTGTCCGTATTCTCGGCGGCAGACAGGGCGGACCGGCAAACCCTAAAAAGCGTCGAAGCGCAGATGCTGCGTATTCTCGAAGACAGTGGCGTCAGTGGGCTGGCCACCGCGTTCGATCGGTCACGCAACATAGTTCTGCCGGGCACCGATCGGCTGGAACTGGCGATCTGGCAGATCAGCGGAGATCGCAGGCGCGTTCTGCTGGAAACAACACCGGGCGCAGCCAGCGCCCTTGAGCACGGGCAGGGACATGCGTCGCTGGATGGGGCCGACTTTGAAACCAGATCGGTTGATGTTGCTGCGGCCTCACAGGACTGGGCGCTGCCCGTTGGGGATGTGGCGCTTGTCTTTGGAATTGAATCACCCAGTTTCGAAACCCAACGCGCACGTTGGCTGGCGCTTGCCATTGCCGGTGTCTCACTTGTCGTGTGCGGTTTGATGATCCTGTTGCAGATCGCCCATTGGCAACGGTACCGACGCAGCCTGCAACGGGTGAACCGGCTGCTTGAGCGGTATTCTTCAGGCGAGACCGGCATTCGGTTTGAAGATGAAACGCCCGCGCCGGAATTGCGCGAGCTGGGTCGCCAGTTGAACGAAGCGCTGCCCAAGATTGACGGGCTGTTCGCTGATTTGCGTGCCCTGTCCGCCCATCTGGCGCATGAGTTGCGGACACCGCTTCAGAATATTCGCAGCGGCATGCGGAAGCTGCTGAATGCACAAAACGCGCAGGATAGGCAGATTCACGCACAGCGTATCGACATGGGAATAGATGCCGCTGACGCCCGCCTGCAATCCATCATGCAATTGTTCCGGCTTCAGGCCGATGCGGATATCCGGCTGGAACCTGACGTCCCGCTGGGGGATCTGCTGGAAGACCTTGTTTACGATTTCGAAGAAGACCTGCAGGCAAACGGGCGAAGTCTGGTTCAGCACATAGACAAGTCGCTACGTGTCACCGGCAACTCGCATCTTCTGGAACTCATGCTGTCGAACCTCTTGTCCAACGCCGTAAAATACGCTGCCGCAAACAGCGAAATCCGGGTCGAATTGACCGGGGATGCGACACGATTCGACCTCAAGATTTCCAATGCCGGGGCCTTGTCGCAAGGCTTTACCGAGCATGCGTTCGAGCGTTTCGCGCAAGGTGCCGAGCATTCCGGTATTACCGGGTATGGGTTGGGTCTGGGGTTGGTGAAAGCGATTGTGCAGAAACATCGTTTTTCGGCCAGCCTGGCGGAAGATGCAGGCAGCGGGCGGGTCGTTGCATCGGTATCCGGCGCGGCATCGGGCGGGGGAGGGTAGGCCATGATGAAGGCAAAAGTGTTTTCAGCCTTTCTTGTGATCGTCCTGCCAACGGGAATGCAGGCACAACCAGACAGTGCGGCAGCACGGGTCTCTGCCGGTCTGGTTCTTGCCGACTGGGCCGTATCAACTGAAAACGCGCCCCTGTTGCTAACCGCGCTCGAGATTGTTTCCGCACACGCCCCCAAAGGCGAAACCGCAATGCAACTGCGAAACCGCTATCAGGCCGAGGCGCGGTTTTTGATGCGAGGGGACAAAGAGCTGGGTGAGCGGTTTGATCGTTTGATTAGCAATACCTCGCCTGAATCTTTGCGAAACACGGTTTGGATTGTCCCAGGCGGCAGCCGGTTCGAACCGCCACAGGGGCAGGGTGTTGCATCTTTTGCATCCGCAACAGGCGTCTCAGCGCGGCAGGTGTTTGGTCCGTCGGGGGCGTCCTGCCGACGTGAGGCGCAGAACTGGGACTGTGTGCCTGCAGACCTGCAAGGTGAGATACAAATCAATCACGTGCCGGGTGGTCCTGACTGGGTCGTCATTGAGACCCGGCCTGTAGAGCCATGATCCGCGTTTTTCTGATAGTAGCCAGTCTTCTGTCGGCCGGTGCCTCCGCCGCTGGGCCTGACCGCAAAGCACTGTTGATTGGCGTGATGAATTACACTGCTGATCTGACCCGTCTGGGTGGCGTCCTGACCGGACCGGGCCCGGACGTGGCGCTGATGACGCAGGTTTTTGCTGGCAAGAGTATTCCATCGGAACAGATATCGGTACTGTCAGATTCGCCAGAACTGATTGAAACCGAAGGTGTTTCTGTCGACGCCCCAACACGCGCCAATATTCTGGCCGCGCTGGATGGGCTGGCGGCAGAGGCGCAGACGGGCGACAAGATAGCGATCTACATGGCGGGCCACGGTGCGCAGATTGCGTCCGGTTTGGACACATCCGAGGTGGACGGGCTGGATGAGGTTTTCTTGCCCTCGGATTTTGCATTTGATGCCGATGACGCGCCGGTCAATGTTGTCCGGGACGATGAGATCGGGGCCAGAATAGACCGGATGATCGCCGCCGGGGCGAATGTGTGGCTGATTGCGGATACCTGTCATTCCGGCAGCTTTCGGCGGGGTGAGACAGCCGTTGCGCGCTTTGTCGATCTGAGGCCCGTCAAGACAGTCAGCCCGGTTGCCGAACCACTCGTGGACCTGTCGAAAGCCAGTACTCTCGCACCCGGTCACTTTACCGGCTTCTATGCCGCCGAGGCTGGATCATTGGCCTACGAGTTGAAACCGCCGGGTTCGCCAACGGTTCATGGTCTGCTGACATGGGCGCTGGCCAGTGCGTTGCGAAGTGCCGAAGCCCCCACATATTCAGAACTGGCCAGACAGGTTTCCGCGACGCTCTGGGATATTGGCTGGGGGCGTGCAGATCCGCGGTTTGAGGGGGCTTTGGGTACAAAGCCCATGCTTTCTGAGGGTGCCGGAGAGCCGAACCGGTTTGCCGTTTTCATCTCGGACCTCGTTGTTGTCGAGGCTGGTGTCATCGATGGCGTTACGACAGATACGGTGTTTTCAGTCGAGGACAGCGATGGCGCCTTGCTGTTCGATGTGTCGCCAACCGAAGTGACGCTGACCCAAGCCACCGCACCGCTTCCGGAAACCACCCGCGCCACACTGGATGAGAAGATCAAAGCCGAGGGTCTGGACCCCGAACAGTTCCGAATGCGCTGGCTTCAGCACCGCGCGCCCCGCCTGGCCGCAAAGGTTTCTTCGCGCCCGACAGATCTTTCGCTGGCAGTAGGGCTGTCGCTGCTATCTGCTGGCTCGCAATTTGAGGAGCAGATTGCTCAGATGATCTCGGACCTGCAGCCACGGTTGCGCCTTGATCAGAACGATCCGGACATTCAAATCGTCGCCGATAAGGACCGGCTGGTGCTGCACCCCGTTCCCGACGGTGCGCGCGATGCGCTGTCTGTTCCGTTTGATGCGACCCAATTGCCTCTGCTGGAGCAGATGTTGCAGCAGGCCGCAAAGTCGCGCGCGTTGATCTCGGTTGCGGCGATATTGCAGACCAGCCCCTTGTCGCACGGGATCACCGCCAGTGCCCGTCGCATCCCCGGTGAAGCAGACGAAGAATTTGTATGTCAGGAGGCTTTGGCGGTTCAGGTTGAGCCGAAGTTCGCACCTCAGGGCATCCTGCAGGTTGGCCACTGTGACACAGTGTTGGTCTCCGTTCACAATCGCAATCCCTGGCCGGTTGATCTGACGCCCCTTTATGTCGCGCCGGACAATAAGGTGTATTTCCTGTCGGGATACAGGGATGCCGAAAAAGGCGGCTGGCGCATAGGGGCAGGAGAGACCGATACCCTGCGCTATACCGAAGCTACGCGTGGGCCGGATGGGGCAGTGCTGGCTACTGGTCAGATGCATGTTTTGATCCTGGCCGAACGCGGCATGCCCGGGTCGGACCCGGTCGATTTTCGTTATTTACAAGACGAACGCGCGCCACCCACAACACGGTCTGCGCCCGCCAACTCGTTATCCTCGCTTTTGACCGATGCCGGATTCGGGCTGGCCAAAACCCGTTCCGTCGGTGAAACTGTAATAAAGCAAAGCGGTGCCGTTATTATTCCGCTGAAAACCGTTGCAGAGGTGGGGGCCGAACGCGGTGCGCAGTAAAATCAACATTGCGGTTCTGACTGTTTTGAGCCTGATGTTCCTTGGTCAGGGTGGATCGACCGAGGCGGCCGACCTGCGCAAAAGCGCCCTGGTTGTGGCAGAATGGGCCGTTGAGGCAAACGAACCGCAGGCCCTTGCCAGCAGTCTGGCTGTGTTGCTTGAGGAAGGCGGCACTCTGGACCCGGAGGATCCGTTCTCGGTCTTGCCTTTGGCCGACGCGCTGCGTGACATGCCCGGAGGAGCGGATTTGCTGGACGCGGTTCTCGAAACCGGATCCCGCGGTCAGCTTGGTGGCGCCGCCCGTCTGGACCTGTTGCTTGCGCCCGGACAAACTCATGAAACGGACGTTTTTCTTGTCGGCTCGGAAGTAACGTGGATCGAGGCCCGCTTGTGGCGCGGGTCTGGTGGGGCTGATATCGACGTTGAACTCGTGGGCTCGGACGGAACCAGCATCGCCGCAGACATCAGCCCGCAGACCGGCATTGAAGGGATTGCAGCGCTGGTGGATGTCTGGATCGACAGTTGCGTCAACGCGACGTTGCGGATCACGAATGCCGGCGGCAGTCAGGGGCGCGTCGCGTTGTTTGTTCCACAGTCGCCCCATCAGGATTGCGAGGCGCCGGGTTGACCGGCATCCGCCTGTCGGGCGCTGTTTTCGCGCTATTGCTGGCTCTGGCCCTGCCGGTCGTCGCCCAGAACCAGAACTCTGCCGAATTGGAAGCGCTGCAAAACAGAGCTGGTCAGGCCTTCGTTGCACAGGATCATGCCACGGTCCGGGAACTTGTCAGGCAGATGGAACCCATGATCGACCGGGGCCTGCGTACCGAAGGGCGGAACGGGGTAGCACAATATGGGATACTAGGAGAAATCCTGTTCGGCATCGGCGACAGGGAAGACGCATTGCGCGCCTACACCAAATCGGTCGAAGCAGCCAGGATTGAGGGCCTGTGGCTTCAGCGAGACGGGCTGTATGTCCGCTATGAATACGGAAGTCTTCTGCAGCTTCTCGGACAGCACGAGAAAGCGCTGAGTATCAGCTCAGAGCTGCTGCAGGATCTTGAGCAACTAGGTTTTACAAACAGCGCTGCGGGTTTGGACACCGGTATTCTGGTTGGCGCAATTCTTCTGGATACAAACCAGCTGGATGGCGCCCGGCAAATGTTTGAAAACATGGTCGGGATCGCGCGGGAACACGACACGGAAGGCCGCAAGCTGCAAGTGGCGTTGAACGGTTTGGCCAATACCCTGAACGCGATGGAAGCCTATGAAGCAGCGCTTGAACCCACACGAGAAGCGTCTGAACTGGGCAAAAGATTAAACGCGGTTGACAGCGAGTCCCACCTTTACGCGCGGCTGCGATACGGAATTGCGCTGGAGCGTGTTGGCAGACTGGATGAGGCGCGATCCATTACTGAGGACGTTCTTGCCTCGGCGCAGCGCAAACTGCCTGAGGGTCACGAGGTTATTCAATGGGCGCGCCGAACGCTGGAGGATATCGAACGCGCGGAGGGGCGGAAGTTCACGGCTATCGAACTGAACCGGCAAGTCGCTGAGGACGCCCTGTCGAGTGAAGATCCTGTTCTGCGTCTTGACGCGCTGCTGGTACTGGCCGGACATGATCTGGCGAATCTCGAGTTCGAGAGTTATGAGGCCAAAATGATGGCGGCGCTTGAACTAATCGTTTCGGACTCGGTTGCGATCCCCGAAAGACAAAAGGCCCAGGTCTATTTCGCAGTGGCCGATCACCTGGTGAATTTCCGCCAGAACTTCAAAACGGCAAAGCCGCTATATGCCCGATCCATCGATATCCTGACGCGCGAACTAGGACCGGATCACCGCGAAACCCTGCAAGTCCAGGCCCGCAGGCTGCAGGCCAAGGACAAGGAAATTCAGGCCAATGTTGTCTTGGATCGACCCAAGGAGGAGCTTGCGTTCTGGGATGGAACAGAGGCGGGAAAGGCACCAACGGCCTCTGATCTGGAAATGCTGCGCCGACTGGCCGACGCAGAGGAAGCGCAAGGCACACGGCTTGAGGCTTATGCATCACAACTCAACTATGCCTTTTTCCTGCAAGAAGCCGGACAAATTGAAACCGCGCTGGCAGTCATAAGAAACCAGATCGAAAAGCGGGAAGGAGAACAGCGGACGGGTTCCATACCCGATCTGGACATCAACTACCGATTGGTTGACGCGCATGGGACAGCACTGCTCAAAGGCGGTCAATTCTCTGCTGCGGCAGCCGTCTTTCAGAATGGAACAGTCGACCTGTTGAACTATCTGCGCGGGTTTCAATGGCTGGAAGGGATAGCGGGCGGGGCAAAGGTATACCTGATTGGCCAGGTGTATGGTGAGTTGTTCGCCTCATCAGCGCTCAAGGCTGCCGAAACCGGCAGTGAGCAGGAGAAGAACCGCTATGTTCAGATGGCCTTTGAGGCCATGCAACTGGCGGGTTACGGCCCCGCCTCTGTCGCTGTGGCCCGTGCGGCGATCCGGGACAAGGCGCAAAACCCCGATCTGGTGCAACTTGCGGCGCAATGGCAGAATGCGACTTTGGCCCAGCGGGTCGGGAACGATGTTCAGAATTCGGATCTGGACCGTTTGCGGTCCCGGATGTCGGCACAGTTTTCCGAATACTTCGAATGGCAAATCCCTGCGCCGCTGACGATGAGCCATATCCAGCGCGAGGTAATCGCGCCGGATGAGGCTGTGATCATGATCCTGACAGCCACAACCCAGAGCGCGCATAAGAAAGGGATCAAAGGGCTGGTTCTTGCCGTGACCCGGGACGGCGCGGCGATGGTTGAATTGCCTCAGAAGTGGAACCTTCTGGTGCAGGACATACTTGATCTCCAGCGTACGCTTGACCCGAAGTCGCCAGAGCAGATGGCCCAATTGCGGGCGCCGCTTGCCAACGTGCAGGGCGCGTCGGGCGCCGCAGCGACGCGGTATGCCGCCCCGTTTGCTTTCGATGCCGCAGAACGACTGCACAAGACGTTTTTCGGATCGCCGGAAATAGCTGATCTGATTGGTTCCAAGTCGACCTGGACGTTGGTCCCCTACGGTGAAACGCTGAGCATACCTTTCGCGGCCCTGATCGTGGATGACCCGGGCCGACATTTGCAGGACCGTCGCACCGCAAGGGACCTGCGCGAAATACGCTGGTTGGGGCATGAGCGCGCGCTGCGGGTTGTGCCGTCCGTCGCGGCCCTTGAAAACCTGCGAAAACGTCCCCGGGTCCCCGAGCAACCAGCCTCCAGGCTGGCATATGTCGGATTTGGCGACCCTGCGTTTCAGGGGGCGGAACTGGCGGCCTTGCCTCAGACAGACGTCGTTATGCGCGGATCGATCTCGCAACGAGCAACCGCAGTACGCGCGCTTCCGCGTTTGCCGGGCACCCGGCGCGAAGTTGAAACGCTGGCAGGGTTGTTCGGAGAGACCCGCAGCGACATTCGGTTGGGTTCCTCAGCAAGCGAAGCGGAAATCGTTGCGCTCAACAACCAAGGCAAACTGGCGCAGGCGCAAATTCTGCATTTTGCAACGCATGGGTTGTTGTCGGGCGCGTTCGAAGGGTTGGCCGAACCCGCATTGGCGCTGACGCCAGACGCGACTGCCCCGGCGCAAGGAAGTTTCACTGGCGATGGCCTGTTGACCGCCTCCGAGGCCGCGCAGCTCGATATTGGCGCTGACTGGGTCATTCTGTCGGCCTGCGACACAGCAGGGGAAGATTCCATCGGCGGCGAAGGTCTGGGGGGGTTGGTTCAGGGCTTTTTCTCGGCTGGCGCGCGCAATATGCTTGTCTCGCATTGGCGCGTAGATGATCGCGCCGCCGAGGCGCTGATTACCCGCACCGTGACCGCCTCGCAAAATCAGATCAGCAAGGCCGAGTCGCTGAGGTTGGCGATGAAAGCTCTTTTTGACGACACGAGCCGCGATCAGACCCAGCTGCCCAATTCCCACCCGTCGATCTGGGCCCCGTTCCTGATGATTGGCGCAGGCTGACAGATGACCTGCGCCACAAAAGAAAACGGGCCACCTGATCAGGCGGCCCATTTGCTTTTTCTGGCAGTTGTAGCTTAGTCCTTGGGCGTCAGCAGCGGCAGCGTATTTGCAACCGGAACCACCCTGGGCAAGCTTTGCCCGTTGTTTCCTGCACGCTGATTCTGTACCTGCAGTGCAGAACGGATGACCTGAACCCGTTCGGTTGTCGTGCTGGGGACGAAAACAGGCGTTGCACCGCTTTCCAGTGAATCCATCGCGTTCACATACCACGGAACCGCTGCCGCAGGGGTCGCCGGCACACCGAACCCTTCACGCAGGTGGTGCCCAATCAGCTCTCCGTAAGGAGCCTGACCCGCAGCCATCATTGTCAATGCGCCAGCCAGAGCCATCTCGGCATCATCCAGACGATAACCGATGCCCAGGCAGATCTGGCCATATACACCCATTGTTGCGGCGTCGCTCAGGCCCAGTTGCGTGGCGGTCGATTGCACCGCCGGCATGACCTGTGCCTGATCCGTTGTGGGCAGGCCGGACATGACGTCGGAATACCCACCCGCAATCTGGCTGCACAGCTCCGTCATCTCGTTTTCGGACACCGCGTATTGCGACGCGAGCGATCCACCTTGCGTAATGGCAAACCCACGTGCTTCGCAGAACTTTTCGCTGAGCGCCTGGTTCGGATCTGTCATGTTCGACGCCTGAACCACACCGCCCTGAATGCGCGTTGTCTGGTCAACCAGTTCACACCGCGCAGCGGCGGATACAGTGGGCTGCCCAACCGGCTTCAGGGGCTTGAGCTTTGGCACCGTGCCGCCATTGCCGATAACCTGACCGCCACCCTGCTGGGGTTGGTCGGGAATGACCGCCTGCGGGACCTGCTGGCGTGGTACCTGGTTCAGGGGCTGCGCAGCTGCGGCCTGAGTGCCATTGTTGGCCCACGGGTCAACAGTGCCGTTGTTGTTGGTGCCATAATTGGGAGTATTTGCACCGTAGTTCGGCCCGGCATTGTCGCCATAACGTGCGGCATAGTTGGGGTCACGACCGATGTTCAGCAATCCGCGCGGGCCTTCAGCAGCCATCGTGCGTGGATAGGCACCACCGGCACCTGACTGATACTGCCGCCATCCATTGACCAGGTTCTGACGTTCCCAATCCGAAAGCTGGCCGGTCTGGGGGTATCCCATGTAACCTTGATAGTCACGGATCGCAGCACGGCTGCGGTTTCCCATCACGCCGTCGACCGTTCCCGCGTTCCAGCCGAAGCCGTTGAGCGCGCTCTGAACCTCACGGTTTTGCTGCCGCTGGGCAGAATTCACAGTCGAGCGGCGCGTGGTCGTCGTTTGGCTACGTTTTTTGTTTTTGTTACAATTGATTGCGCCTGTGGCGCACCCAAGGATCACAGCGGCACCGCCACCGATAATCACATCTGCCAGATCTGCACTTGCGCGGCTGACGCCCATGGTAATCATCAGGGAGACCAGCAATGCGCCGCCGACGGATTTATTTAAAATATGACGTGGCATCTTTAAGTCACCTCCTTACCCAAAATCTATATCGCTATTCTTACTTAAACATGTGATTCAGTGCATGTTACAAAAAATGTCACCTGTTTGCACCCATGCAATTGAGCATTGAAAACAAATAATTTTAGGACGCCGAGGGTGGGGATGGCGCCCTAAAACTTCGACAATTCAGGCGTAATGACCCTTAATGTCGAAACAGTATCTCGATAAATCGTCAATTACCTGCCGACCATTGGGCATTTACGGGAACACCGTGAAGTGCAGCCTGCGTTTCCGCGATTTGCATTGCCTTGCGGATTACGCTGATGCGATCCTGTGTGGCGCTGGCCATGAACACTGCCGGCGCACCATTTTCCAGTGCCGTCATCGCGTTCGCGTACCACTCAACCGACGCCTTCGGAGCTTCGGCGGTGCCGAAACCTTCCCGCAGGTGGTGGCCAACCAGTTCGCCATATGCAGCGTGGCCGGATGCGGTCAGTGAAAGGGCACCGGCCAGCGCCATCTCTGCGTCATCCATGCGATACCCCATTCCAGTGCAGATCTCGCCATAGTCCCTGGCAATCTGAGGCATGTTCAGCCCAAGCGTAGCATTCGCATTCCGCGCGCTGTCCAGGGTGGACTGCACCGGCGTTCCGGGAAAAGCACTGATCGTGCCCGAGAATGTGGCTTTGATGTGATTGCAGATTTCTGTCATTTCGGTTTCGGAAACCGCGAAATGTGACTGCGAGGACTGTCCCAAAGTAATGACAAGCCCGCGTGCCTCGCACAGTTTTTCACTCAGCGCCTGATGGTGATCGGTCACATTGTCCGCGTGGATCAGTCCGCCCTGGATTTTCGAGGTGGCATCCACCAGTTCGCAGCGCGCGGCCACAGATTTGACGGGTGTTCCTATGCGTTTGGGCAGTTCGCCGATAGTAGGTGGCGGGGACGGTTTGTTCGGAGCGACAATGTGGCCGTCTTCGGGTTGTGGCGATGGGTATGGCTGCGGTTGCTGCCCGTCGGCATAATGCCCAGCATAGCCGGGGTTGCGTTCAAGCTTCAGCAGGCCACGTGGGCCTTCGGCGGCCATCAGTCGTGGATATGCGTTGCCCGCGCCAGCCTGATACTTGCGCCATGCGTTGATCAATGTATCCCGTTCCCACTGGGAAAGGCGTCCGTTGGCGGGATCGCCCATGAAATACTGATAGTCGCGGATGGCTGCGCGGCTCCGGCGGCCCAATACACCGTCAGCGTTTCCGACCGGAAAGCCGAATGTGTTCAAGGCGTTCTGCACGTCGCGGTTTTGCTCTCGCTGTGCGGGGCTGATGCCGCCGCCACCTCCGCCGCCGCCAATCGGCTTTTTGGGGCCGCGACAAAGAGATGGGTTGGCGAGGCAAATAATCGCTATTCCACCGATCACTTCCTTCGCGCCCGCGTTTGCGCGTTCAACCGATGCTGTCATCAACATGGATGCGGCCAATGCGCCGCCCAGCGTGTGTTTGAAAATACTGCGTGCCATTGTCGACCCCCTAAGCAAAAAACTATCTGGGACCAACGCTAGCCAGTGCCGTTCAAAATAGCCCGTTACAAAAAATGTTATCGCTCAGGATCGGAGGGAAGTTCGAGCTTTGCTGTTTCTTTTCAAAGAGTTGATTTTAGCCTTCGGTTTTTTGGCCTTAAGTCTGACCCACAGCGCAATCATGCATTAGGTCGCCGAGGAACGGAGAAGGTCCAGAATTTTGCGCGAAACAGCTTTTGGCCATTCAGATTTGCGGGGGCTGCTCAGTCAAATGAATGGGTCCACAAACCGCACAGGTTTGCCCTACTGAATAGCGATCTGCAGCAGTTGATCTTTCTCCATATCCGGTTCTTCAAGATAAAGCCCCATATCCGTCCAGAACCGGTTGAGCATTGTCAAAAGCTGAGCCTGTTCCGCCTGGGCCAGATCCTGCGCCAGCCCTTCATAGGCGCGTTCACGGATTTCTGCTTCGACGTCGGAACCCAAGGTCTCAAGCGTTGCCCGGTAAGACAGCAAGTACGTATCCCGGCTTGCCCGCAAGGCATCCAGCCGGTCGAGGTTCAGGTTCAATGTTTGCATCAGTTGGGTGCGTTGATTGCCGACCGTGACCTTGATCGTGTCCAGCAGGCGCAGGCTGTCCCGTTCCAGTTGCTGAATTTCGCGGCTGCCTTCGATCAAGGTCTCTACGAAAGCTGCCCCGCTCAGAAGCGTGGATTTTGCGGCTTGAAACAGGGATTCCGCAGCCTGTTCCCGCGCGATGCGAAATTCCAGCTGAAGATCGCCCAAGGCAGATTTGCGGCGGGGGTCCACTTCCTCTTCCAACAGCGCGTTCAGGGTCGCCAGTGGGTCAGATTGCTCTTCCGAGGACCGATCAGCCTCTTGCGTCCAGCCATCACGGATCGCGTCATAGCGGTCTTCGGATACCACGGCGGCACTGATGACCAGCCTGACGCCAAAATATTCGCCGGCCAGAGCCTGTCCATTTAGACTGCTGTACATCGGGTATTCATTGCGGCGCGCGGTGTAGATTTGCGTGTCTTCCTGATCGACCGAACCGCCACGCGTGACCAGTCCGCCAGACTGGCCGTGACTGCGTCCGATGGCATTCAGGCGGAACGGTTCAAGCATCAGTTCCTCAACATTGCCATAGATATCCAGAAGGCCCAGCGGGTTGGGTTTCCGTCGCGCTCCGATGATGCTGAGCTTAGTGCTGCCGCTGCCGGGCGCCAGATAGGCGGCGTAATCGGACAATGTCCCTTCGGAAAAAAACCTGCGGGCAGCAAATACCGAGGCGTCTGCTTTGGCGCCACCACGGGCGGCATATTCCCATTCAGGTTCGGTCGGCAGCCGCAGAAAGCCGGTGCGGTCACCCTGCCGGGGCAGGCTGTCGCGGGCGTTCTGCATCAGCCATTCGGAATAGGCGCGCGAGAGATCAACGGCTTCGAACCAGCTTAATCCGCCTTTGGCCCTGGCTTCGACCGGTTTGAAGCCGCCGTCGCAATCGATGTTAATGGCGCGGTACTGGGCCTCATTCAATTCGTACCGGGCGATATAATAGTAGCTGACACTGTTATCGGGGTCGTCGAATGCTCCGCGCAGATAGGTGGGCTTGAGGTAGTCCGAGAACGCGGTATCGGCGTCAGACTGCCCCATACGAAAGGGTCGGTCCGACAATGGGCGGGTGATATCGACCGGCACGTTGACCTTCTGAAAGGCCATTCCACCGCCGCAGGGCATCGGTAAGACCAGATCCGCAGGGCCGTGCAACTGGCTGGATGGGTCGATCAGAATTGGGGGCCATTGGGCGTCGCTTGCCCAAGCCGAAGACTGCCAAGTCATGAAAAAACACAGGCTCAGTCGAGCAGATACGGGCAAAATCGGAACTCCCCAAAATTCTGTAACCACCCGGTCTCGGGCAGGTGACAGTTTTGCACAGGTGAAACAGATTGCAACTGATGCAGTCAGGTGGTTCTTGCCGAAACCGCGTGCGCGTGGTGGTAATTCCACATCAAGCGGGTTAGAGGGTGGGCAATCGACAAACCGAACATTTGCGATTGAAACGGCAGGAAGTTTTTTGATGCAGATAGAAGATACTTCATTAGAAGGTGTGAAAATCCTCACGCCAGCACGCTTTGGCGACAACCGTGGCTTCTTTTCCGAAAGCTGGAACCGGAAACGCATGGAGGATGCAGGACTGAACTTCGAGTTTGTTCAGGACAATCATTCGGTATCTGCAACGGTGGGAACGCTGCGCGGGCTGCATATGCAAACACCGCCTCACGCGCAGGACAAGCTGGTGCGCTGTGGGCGCGGACGGTTGTTTGATGTAGCCGTCGATATTCGCAAGGGCAGCCCGACCTATGGGAAATGGGTGGGCGTCGAACTGAGTGCCGAGAACGGCAAGCAACTGCTGATTCCGGCCGGGTTTTTGCATGGTTTCGTCACCCGTGAGCCGGACACCGAGATCGTCTACAAGTGTTCGGACTACTACGCCCCGGACTGCGACCGCTCGGTCCGGTTCGACGATGCCGATATCGGTATAGACTGGGAGCTGGAAATTGATCCTGTGCTGAGCGCCAAGGATGAAGCGGCCGTGACACTGGCGACTTTGGACAATCCGTTTGTATATGAAGGTCAGAAATGAAAATTCTCGTGACCGGCGGGGCCGGGTTCATTGGATCCGCAGTTGTTCGTCAGGCCATTCGTGACGGCCACAGCGTGGTCAACCTGGATGCGCTGACATACGCGGCGTGTCTTGAAAACGTGGCCAGTGTGACCAACCACCCCAATTACGGTTTTGTACAGGCCGATATTCGTGACCGCGCAGCCCTGGACAAGGTGTTTGCAGAACATGAGCCGGACGCGGTCATGCATCTGGCGGCGGAAAGCCATGTTGACCGGTCGATCGACGGGCCGGGCGATTTCATCGAAACCAACATCACGGGCACTTATCAGATGCTCGAAGCTGCAAGAGCATACTGGACACGTATGGGTCAGCCCGAGGCGTTCCGGTTTCACCACATCTCGACGGATGAGGTTTATGGCTCGCTGCCTGCTGACCCGCAGGTTCAGTTCACCGAGGAGACGTCCTACGATCCCCGTTCGCCCTATTCCGCTTCGAAAGCGGCAAGCGATCACCTTGTTCGCGCCTGGGCCGAAACATACGGCCTGCCGGTCGTGCTGACCAATTGTTCTAACAATTACGGGCCGTTCCATTTTCCTGAAAAGCTGATCCCCGTAATCATCCTCAATGCTCTGGCGGGCAAGCCACTGCCGATCTACGGGGATGGTTCGAACATCCGTGACTGGCTGTACGTGGAAGATCACGCGGATGCGCTTCTATTGGTGGTGCAAAAGGGGCAGGTGGGCCGCACCTATAACATCGGCGGCGAAAACGAGCGCACCAATCTGGAACTGGTCAAAACCCTTTGCGAAATCCTTGACCGCAAACGTCCAAAAGACAGCGGGTCTTACGCAGATCAGATCACCTTTGTAACCGATCGCCCCGGCCATGACGCACGGTATGCCATAGACCCGACCCGCATTCGCAATGAGTTGGGTTGGAGCCCGTCCGTAACCGTCGAGGAAGGGCTGGAAAAAACCGTCCAGTGGTATCTGGACAACGAAGACTGGTGGCGCGCGCTGCAATATCGCGACGGCGTTGGCCAGCGACTGGGGACGGGAAAATGATCCTTGTCTTTGGAAAAACCGGGCAGGTCGCCCAGGAAATCGCCCTGAATGCGGGCCAGCGCGAGATCGTGTTTCTTGGCCGGGATGCAGCGGATTTGACCAACCCGGAACAGTGCCAGGCCGCCATCGAAACGCACCGGCCGCAAGCGGTGATCAATGCCGCAGCCTATACCGCCGTGGATCGAGCTGAAGATGAGGCCGAGACAGCAATGGCCGTCAACGGCACGACGGTTGGGGCCATTGCCCGGACCTGTTCCGCGCTGGGCATTCCGTTGGTGCATATCTCGACCGATTACGTATTTGACGGCTCGGGTGAGGCCCCGCACCGGCCGCAAGATACCACAAACCCGATCAACACCTACGGCCGCACCAAGCTGGCTGGTGAAACGGCGATCGGGGCCAGCACCTGCCGTCACGCCATATTGCGCACCTCGTGGGTGTTCTCGGCCCATGGCAACAACTTTGTCAAAACCATGCTGCGCCTGTCTGAAACCCGGGATGCGCTGAACGTTGTAGACGATCAGATTGGCGGCCCGACCCCGGCTGCTGACATCGCGCGGGCCTGCCTGCATCTGGCCGACCGCCTGATGGCTGGTGAGATGGACAGCGCAACCCTGCATTTTGGCGGTTCACCGGACGTCAGCTGGGCCGGATTTGCGCGCGAGATTTTCTCGCAAGCCGGTCGGTCCGTGACTGTTACGGGTATTCCGACCTCTGACTATCCTACTCCGGCCAAACGGCCCCTGAATTCGCGAATGGACTGCAGCAGCCTGTCTGCCTGCGGTCTGGAACGCCCCGATTGGCGGGCCGGCCTGCGCGACGTATTGAACAGCAAAGAGATTTCATCATGACGAACCGTAAAGGTATCATTCTGGCCGGCGGCTCGGGCACCCGTCTGTACCCGATCACGATGGGTGTGTCCAAACAGCTTCTGCCGATCTATGACAAGCCGATGATCTATTATCCGCTGTCGGTACTGATGCTGACGGGAATCCGCGAGATCTGCATCATCACCACGCCCCAGGATCAGGACCAGTTTCAGCGCACGCTGGGGGATGGCAGCCAGTGGGGTCTGGAACTGACCTACATCACCCAGCCGTCGCCGGACGGTCTGGCGCAAGCCTATCTGCTGGCCGAAGAGTTTCTGAACGGCGCGCCGTCGGCGATGGTGCTGGGGGACAACATCTTCTTTGGCCATGGTCTGCCGACCCAACTGCAAAAGGCCGATGCGCAAAGCACAGGCGGAACTGTTTTTGGTTATCGCGTGGCCGACCCGGAACGTTATGGCGTGGTTGGCTTTGATGCGACCGGCGCAGTGCAGAGCATCATTGAAAAGCCCAAAGTGCCGCCGTCGAACTATGCCGTGACGGGACTGTATTTTCTGGACGGTACCGCGCCAGAGCGTGCGCGGCAGGTCAAGCCGTCGGAACGCGGAGAACTTGAAATTACGTCCCTGCTTGAGACGTACCTGGACGATGGAACATTGCGCGTCAGGCAGATGGGGCGCGGTTATGCCTGGCTGGACACCGGCACTCATGCGTCATTGCTTGAGGCCGGAAACTTCGTGCACACGTTGTCGAACCGGCAAGGTCAGCAGGTCGGGTGCCCGGAAGAGATTGCGTTCGAACACGGCTGGATTTCGCAGGAGCAGCTTCTGAAGCGCGCGGAATTGTTCCGGAAAACGGCATACGGAAGATACCTGCGCAATCTGGTGGACTAGTCCCATCGCTTTCCGATCCGCGAGTTTTAAAGACCGATGAAGATTGCGTGGGCCGGATTACCGGTCGGCGCTGAAATACTCGTCCGGGAAATATTTGCGCCAGAACGTACTGCCGTATCTTTGGAAGGCGTGGCAGCCAAATGGCAGCTTCCCGTCGTTGCATTCCAGCAGGTATTCCGGCGCGGCTTCAAACGCGAACCGCGACGCCTGCATCGGCGTGGGAATTGTAAACCCGCTGAAATAACGCGGCACCAGGCTGGTCCAGATTACATCCTCGTTCACGCCGGGTTTTACGGGAATGATTGTTTTTCCGAACAGACGAAGCACTAGGTTTGCCAGGGCCACGGCACCAACCTTGTTGGCTATTCTGACGGCACCTGCGCAAGTCAGGAAAAGCGCCTCATGCGTCACCCTACGGCAATCGCTGATCTTGCGAAGGGACAATCCACCGTTCAGTTCACCCGTGAAGTCATACGGCAGGTTTGGTTGGCTGTACCCGTCAAAAACCGGCGCTCCGACAAAGGAATATCCATGCGCGGTCCAGGAATCGAGATGATCCTGAATGATCAGACAATCGACCTGGCAAATCAGGATGTAGGAAAAATCAGCAAATTGGTCATAAAACTCCTGACTGATCATCAGTTGGTTGTACGAGTCGATGCTGACAAAATGGGAATCGGACAGGCAAAGAGTCCGCGCTGTTCCTTCCGTTTCCCGCAGGACGTTTTTTGTGACCGTGTTTTCCAGGTAATCGCACAGGGCGTCTGGCCCCAGAATGGTGACATCGTGTGACTTCAGTATCCTGACATTGTGCAGAAGGGCCGCCATTTCCGTGTTCGTCAGTTCCCGGTGAACGGGCACGACAACGTTGCAGCAGCCAGAAGTGTTTCCTGCGTCTGAACTGTGCGGCACTTTCATGAATTCGCCCCTTCATAGGCCAACTATTTGTAATCTTGCAATATTAGTGGGCCGATACACGATTCAGCCAAACTGTCAGGTTGAGCGAAATTTTCTTCGTTTCTGCTCTCAATCTAACATCACCGCAATTGATTGCCAACGATACTCGGCGCTTGTCCTGCCGTGACAGGTGATGCTGACGTCATGACCCTCAGGTTGTCTTGTAACCCCGTGGCACATTCATGATTTGGGCTGAGGTGTCAATCCGATCTTTGCCTGCGGGGTGCATCCGGCCAGTCCAGTGGGGAAATCCAGGCCAGATACACTCAAGTATCTGCGGCATTGTCCACCAATCCTCGAGCCGCATTCTGTCAGGAAAATCGGTGTTCATGGGCGTGAAAACTGGATCCTACGGGAATCCCCCAATATCGCTGTCAGCCGCGAATCGTTAATTATGTATTTCAGATACCGGGTCTAAACAGACCAAACCACTTTTCCCCCAAGAAGGGGCTGGCTACTTACCCCCTCGGCCGGCCCCTTACCCCTTTTAGGAAAGTTTACAGATCTCCGGCCTGACCAGTCGCCAACCGCGCGACAAGCGCGGGCAGTTTCAATGCATCGTTGTACACGACATCATGGTGAATGTCCGAAATGGCCGATTTCCGGTAACCATTGGTGAAAAGCAAAAAAGGCACCTGCGCGCGGCGCGCCGTTTCAGCGTCAACTTCGCTGTCTCCGACAAACAGCCGCGGTCCTGTGTCGGGCAGGGCTTCGAAGCAGGCATTAAGATGGGCCGGATTGGGCTTGCGTATGTTCAATGTATCGCCACCGAAAACAGCATCAAAGAAACCTGACATTCCCTGCGCTTCCAGGATGTGCCGGGCGGGCCGTTCGGGTTTGTTGGTGCATACACCCATCGCACAGCCCATTTCGCTAAGCGCATGCAGCGCCTGGATCATGCCGGGATACGCAACGGTGTGGACGCTGCTGGCGGCGTTGTAGTGGGCCAGGGTTCTCTGTGTCAGGTCGGAATGCTGTTCAAGGGGAAGGCCGCAATGGTGGATGACCCGCTCGACCAGTTTGGGAAGGCCGTTTCCAACGAATTGCCGGATGGTATTCTGTTCCAACGGTGGATGACCGACATCATCCAGCATTCGGTTTGCCGCCGCCGCAATGTCGGCGAGGCTGTCGAGCAGGGTTCCATCCAGATCGAATACAAGGGTTGCAGTCACAGAAATGTCCACCGGTATCAATGCGTTCCAAGACCTACCCGGTGTCCCGGCCCGACGCAATCAAACAGTTATTCGGAAATGTGAAGGCACATGCTTGACAAACCTGAGTAAAATAATCAGATTAAGGCGCAGACAGTCAGCCAACCCGGCTTCGGGTCAGCCAGATCGTTGAAAAACGCAATCAGATCAAGACGATTTGCCAAAACCTATCCGGAGTTGCCCGATGAACATGCAGAACCCGAATCCAAGCCAGGCCTATGCCGTTTCCATGTTGCCAGCTCATAAGGCGGAAGACCTGACCAAGGGTGGAAATCTGGCTCATATCGAGTTGGGGGACCAGCTGTACACGCTGCGTATCACCCGCGCCGGCAAACTGATCCTCACGAAATGAGCGCGCAGTCCTCGCGCGGCGGGGCAACGGTTGGACATTTGGCGGATCTGAGTCCGGTCGAAGCAGGAGCCGTCATGTATCTGCGGTTGTGGGGAAACGGTGCCAACGGCCGCGCTGATGCCGCAAGCGATTTTGAAATCGCTCTGGGTAATGATCACGGTCGCGCCGCAATGCTGACCTTGGACAGGTTGTGCTCGCTGTGCGCCAACCATGGGCGCCGACCTCTGATACGCCACGGCTTGAACTGCGCATGCCTGGGTGCGGACGAAAACTGCTTTGCGCAGATGATTGCTGCCGCATCCGAAGGGGCGCGAGAGGATGCGATGATGATGGCCTCGCTTATCATCAGGCCGGATTTTGCACCGGCGCTTGTCTGTCTGTCCGAAGAATTTGGGCTGGCGCTGCGCCGAATGACCATCTCGGCTCCGTTGCCCAACACGGGGCATCATACCCCGGCAGCTACTTTACATTGAAAGAGACCGAATGATGAGAGAACCCCGCGCTGCGCAGCGGGGTTCTTCTGAATTCAGCAGCAACTGCAACCAACATGGTGGTCGTGATCGCAGACTGGGGTGGGTGCATAATCACCCACTTCGCTCAGAACGCTTCTCAAGGCCCAAAGGATCATGTCCACGTCTTCAGCCTCGATCGTCAGCGGCGGGCGAATCTTCAGGATATTGTCCTTTGGACCCTCGCTTCCGATCAGAATGCGATGATCCCGCATCCGGTTTTTGACGAACTTGCAGATCTCGGTTCCTTCCGATCCGTCAGGGTTGATCAGTTCGACGCCCAGAAACAGACCCATCCCGCGTACATCTCCGACGCAGCCAAAATCAGCCTCAATCCCGCGCAGGCCGTCCATCAGGCGTACACCCATATTCCGGGCATTGTCCTGCAATCCCTCGTCATCGACGATGTCCAGCACCTCTTTCCCAATCCGGCAGGACAGGGTCGAACCGCCGAAAGTCGAAAAGAACTCGATGCCATTGTCGAAGCTGTTCGCGATTTCCTTGGTCGTGACCAGAACGCCCAGCGGATGGCCATTGCCGATGGGTTTGCCCATGACAACGATGTCGGGCAGTGCCCCCTGATGTTCAAAGCCGAAATAATACTCGCCCAGCCGGCCAAGGCCGGTCTGCACTTCGTCCGCAATACAAACGCCACCTGCGGCCCGAATTTTTTCGTAAACGGCCGGAAGATAGCCCTTGGGTGGAATGATCTGGCCGCCGACCGATGGGAAGGTTTCCGCGATGAAGCCCGCAACCCCATGTCCTTTGGCCTTCAATGCAGCAATCGCGGGGTCCACCAAGTCTGCGAACTTCGCGGCACGGTCGGAATCGTCACGTCGGAATGAACCTCGATAGTCGTCGGCCACTTCGACCAGTTCGACCCAATCCGCCTGCCCCACACCGCCGGGCTTGTTGAACTTGTAGGCCGAGATCGCCACAGCCGCATTGGTGTTGCCGTGGTAGCCGTGATCCGGCGTTACGATCCCTTTTGCCTCCGTGTGCGCCCGCGCCAGCCGCAAGGCCAGTTCGTTCGCCTCGGTCCCCGAGTTCACGAAGAAGCAGACCTCGAGGTGATCCGGCAGTTTCGACAGAATCTTGTCGGCAAATGCCGTTTGGGCCGGGTGAAGATAGCGCGTGTTCGAGTTCATCCGCTTCAGTTGGTCCGCTGCGACCGCCTGAATGCGGGGATGTGCATGACCCACGTGGGGGACATTGTTATAGGCGTCCAGATAGGGGCGGCCCCACTCGTCGAACAGATGATGCCTCCAGCCGCGAACCAGCATGACCGGATCGTCATAGGTCAGCGACAGGTTGCCACCGAAATGGTCTTGGCGCCCGCGCAGGATCGCCTGTTTGTCGGTCGGGCGATAAAACACCTTGTCGTCCGGCAGGTTCAGTATTGCCGCAGGGTTCGGGCAGACTGCGTGCCACAGGTACATCTCGTCCGGGTCGCCGACACCGGGCCAGTCCGCCTCCATCCCGGCGGTGGTCAGGGCCAGCTGGAAATGCACATGAGGGGCCCAGCCTCCATTCTGACTGGCATCCCCGAGGCGGGCAAAGGCCGCGCCCTGTGCGACGGGATCGCCCGGCTTCAGCCGCGCACAGACCTCGGGATCCAGGTGACCATATAAGGTATAGAACGGATCGCCTTCAGGGGTTTCATGATGCAGGATCACAACGCCGCCGTAGTCCAGATGGGCATCGCGGTTCTCGACCACTTCAACACGTCCGCTCATCGGGGCATACAGCACGGCTCCGGCGGGCGCGAAGACATCAACGGCCAGATGAACAGTCCGCCGGTCCGAGGCCTTCCAAGGTCCCTTACGGAAACCGGTCTCGGCATAAATCAGGCGCGGCTCGTTGTAATACCCCAGCCACAGGCCATCGCCGAACTCGGCGCCCACGCGGGCGGCCTCTTCCAGAGGCATATGGAACGGGTTCTGCGGCCATGTCGAGTTTTCAACCGAAAGCGATCCCATCGGCACATCCGCCAGATCCTGCCCGAACATCTGTGCAAACTGGCCGCGGTGGTCGGACAGATAGGCGTGGATACGCTCGGCCCCGTCCGTGACCGGCAGCCCGCAGGCCGCGCGCAGGCGGGCGGGCATCAGACCGCCATTGACGGATGTGTTCTCCAGGAACCGCCAGGCCGGAGCCTGTGAGATGGTGACATAGGGATCATCCGGGTTTTCAGCCGCCATCAGAGTTGAATTCACGACAGACACCGCCAGACGCATCCGCAGCAACGGCCAGATCAGGTCGACTTCGTCGGTGCGCAGCGGGTTGGCGGCGTGATAGCCACGCACCAGCGCCGTCAGGGCGCGTTCAGGCCTGGGATGATCCAGAACAATATAGGCCCCGGCAATTGCGAGGTCACAGATACGCGGCGCCGCACACATGTCGCCCAGATCAATCAGGCCCGAGATCTTCTGGCGTTGTCCAAGCTCACCCTCAACAAGAATGTTGTAATCGTTTGCGTCATTGTGGATGGCCTGCCTGGGCATTGCGGCCAACCTGCCGGATACCTCATGGAACCCATCACAGATTTCGGTCAGCAGCGCACGCCGGTTGGGATCCGAGACAACCTCAAGCCTGCCGGAAATCCACCGGGCCTGCGTCAGATCCCATTTGAAATGCTCCCTGCTCAGCCCTGAATGGTCGAACTTTTCCAGAGCTCGATCCGTCGCTCCAAGAACACGGCCCAACTTCATGATCAGCTCGTCGGTTTTGGGCGCGGCCTTGGCGTAGCACTGGCCCGGCAGACGCTCCAGCAACCAGGCAAGTCTCGGCTGACCCTGATCGTCAGGGATTTCGGGCAGCAATCCACCGGTCAGGTCCGGGATGACCGCCGGGAACGGCAAGCCGGGGGCCTCGGATGAGATGTGGCGCAATGCCTGAACCTGCAGGTCCACAAACTCGGCCTCAAACCCGGCCCGCATCACCTTGAGAACGTAGTCCCGTCCGTTGGTGTCTTCGGCCAGAAAATTCAGATCGTATTCGCCGTCCAGCCGGGTCAGCCTCGCTTCGATCCCCCAGGTCGCACGCAGCGCGTCCGCCCAGAATTGCGTCAGATCCTTCATGCGCTTTGTGTCCTTTCCCAAAGCCGATCTCTTCTTTTGTGCCCAAATATCTCGGGGGTGAACTGCCGCTTACGGCAAAACGGGGCAGCCGCCTTGCCTTCAGTCCAGCGCGCGCAAGCGTTTGATCAGGGAAGAGGTGTCCCAGCGCCCGCCGCCCAGTTTCTGAACGTCCTTGTAGAACTGATCAACCAATGCCGTCAGCGGCAGCGACGCGCCGTTCCTGTTTGCCTCGTCCAGACAAATACCCAGATCTTTCCGCATCCAGTCCACCGCGAACCCGTAGTCGAAATGATCGTCCAGCATCGTTTCATGCCGGTTTTCCATCTGCCAGCTTCCGGCGGCACCCTGACTGATCACCTCAATCACGGCACGGCCACCCAACCCGGCTTTTTCGGCAAAGTGCAGGGCTTCGCTCAGCCCCTGCACAACACCGGCGATGGCGATCTGGTTGCTCATCTTCGTCAACTGGCCCGCGCCGCTGTCGCCGATGCGGCGGCATATCTTCGAATAGACCTGCATGACCGGCTCGGCCTTGTCATAGGCGTTTTGCGCACCGCCGCACATGATGGACAGAACGCCGTTCTCGGCGCCCGACTGGCCACCCGAAATGGGCGCGTCCACAAAGGCAAATCCCCTATCACCCGCAACCGATGCAAGCTCTTGCGTCACTTTGGCGGATACCGTGGTGTGATCGACAAAGACGGCACCTTGCGACATGCCGTCAAAAGCGCCGTTCTCGCCGGTGCAGATCGCGCGCAGGTCGTCATCATTGCCCACACAGGCAAAGACCAGTTCCGCGCCTTGAGCAGCCTCCGCCGGGGTTCCCGCCATTGCGCCGCCGTGCTGATCAACCCAGGCCTCGGCCCGTTTTGCCGTGCGGTTGTAAACGGTAACGTCATGCCCTGCTGCCTGCAGGTGGCCAGCCATGGGATAACCCATGACACCAAGACCTAGGAACGCGAGTTTTGCCATCAGGTGATCCTCCCAGCTGTCCGACCCTGCATCCGTCTGGTGGCGGGCCGGAATGTTCAGCAGAGACAAAGCAAAGCTGCGGGCAAAGGGCAACCCCGTGTCAGCTTTTGCGGCTCAGATCGCTGAGGATTGGACAGTCGGGCCGATTGTCTCCGGCGCAGGCATCAATCAGGTGGCTTAGCGTGTCACGCATGGCGTTGAGATCCGCAATCTTGATTTCGATCTGCGCCAGGTGATCGCGCGCGACCTTTTTGACATCAGCACTGGCGCGGGTCTCATCTTCGTAAAGGGCCAGCAGTGTCCTGCAATCGCCTATGGTAAACCCCAACGCGCGGGCGCGACCCAGAAAGATCAGCTTGTGCACGTCCTGTTCGCGAAACCTGCGATAGCCGTTGTCATCACGCATGGGCCTGATCAGTCCGATATCCTCGTAATACCGGATGGTTTTGGCGGGCAGACCGGTCTGGCTGGCAACGTCTCCGATATTCATGGTGTCACCGATTGGGTTGTTGGGATTGCAGAGGGTACGGGCGCGCCGACGCTCACCCGCCGCAAACGCAGTGCGTTGGTCACAACAAAGACGCTGGACAAGGCCATCGCCCCCGCCGCGAGCGCAGGGGACAGCAGCGGCCCGCCAAACGGAAACAAAACACCCGCGGCGACGGGGATCAGCAGCGTGTTGTAGCCAAAGGCCCAGCCGAGGTTCTGGCGGATGTTGCGCATAGTCCGGCGGCTGATTTCCAAGGCGTTCACGACGCCCCGCAGATCGCCGGACATCAAAACGACGTCTGCCGTCTCGATTGCCACATCCGTTCCCGTACCAATGGCAAGGCCGATATCTGCAGCAGCCAGCGCCGGCGCATCGTTGATCCCGTCGCCAACAAAGGCTAACACGCCAAGACTGTCCTGCAGTTCGGTGACCGCGGAAAGTTTTCCATCGGGCAGAACATCGGCCACGACATGGTCAATGCCCAACTCATCGGCCAGCGCCTGCGCGGTGCGGGCGTTGTCGCCAGTGATCATTGCAAGGTTCAGCCCCATGTCGCGAAGCTGCGCCAACGCTTCTTTTGTTCCCGGCTTGACCGGATCGGATACGGCAAGCAAGGCCGCTGCCGCGCCGTCAATGGCAACATACAAGGGCGTGGCCCCCGATGCCGCGCGCCTGTCCGCCTCGGCCCTCAGATCGTCAATGTCTATTCCGTTTTGCATCATCAGCTTCGCTGAGCCGATCATGACGTCCTGTCCTTCGACCTCGGCGCGCACGCCAAGCCCGGTCATCGATTCAAACCCGGACAGCTCAGGCAAATCCGGTGGACCGGCCCTCGTGATCGCGGTGGCAATTGGATGTTCGGACCGTGCCTCAAGCGCGGCGGCAAGGCGCAGCATTTTTTTTGGGTCAGATCCGTTGGCCGGGATAATGCCGTCAAGCTCGGGCCGGCCCAAAGTCAGCGTTCCGGTTTTGTCAAAAGCAATGACCTGCGCCTGCTGCAATTGCTGCAGGGCATCACCTTTGCGGAACAGAACACCCAATTCGGCCGCGCGCCCGGTGCCGACCATGATTGAGGTCGGTGTTGCCAGCCCCATCGCGCAGGGGCAGGCTATGATCAGCACCGAAACGCCCGCAACCAGCGCCAGGGGCAGTGCGGGTTCGGGACCAAAAACAAGCCACAGCGCGATTGTAAGCATTGCCACCGCAATGACCACAGGAACGAAATAATAGGTTATACGGTCGACAAGACCCTGAATTGGCAGTTTCGCGCCCTGCGCCTTTTCAACCATCTGTATGACCTGGGCCAGCACGGTGTCTGCCCCCACGCGTATGGCACGGACGCGCAGCGCCCCGGTGCCGTTGACCGTGCCGCCGACCACGGTGTCTCCGGCGGATTTCCCGACCGGCACGGGTTCGCCGGTGATCATGCTTTCGTCCAGATATGACGTGCCGTCCAGCACCTCGGCATCCACCGGAACGCGCTCGCCCGGGCGGATTTGCAGGATGTCGCCCACTACAATGTCTGCGACGGGAAGGTCAGCGACCATGCCGTTCCTTTCAACCCGCGCCGTTTTCGGCTGCAATCCAACCAACCTGCGGATCGCAGCACCTGTTCGACCCTTGGCGCGCGCTTCCAACAGGCGTCCCAAAAGGATCAGCACGATGATGACGGCGGCCGCTTCGAAATAAACATTCGCCGTTCCTTGCGGCAGTAATCCAGGCGCGAAGGTGGCGATGACCGAATAAAGAAAAGCCGCGCCTGTGCCGAGAGCAACCAGCGCATTCATATCGGGCGCACCACGCAACAGGGACGGGACGCCTTTTGCATAAAAGACACGACCGGGGCCAACCAGCAGAACTGCGGTCAGAAGAAACTGGATCATGTGGCTGGTTTGCGCGCCGATATTTGCCTGTACCCAATGATGGAAGGCAGGGACCATGTGTCCGCCCATCTCAAGCACAAAAACCGGTAACGCCAGAACCGCCGCCAGCAGGGTCGAGCGACGGAGGAGGTTCATCTCGTCCGATTTATCGGCGGGCTTGGGATCAGGCGCATTCCCCTGGTCGACATGCGCGGTATACCCGATTCCGTCCGACACCTGCGCCAGTGCCTCGGGGGTCGTCGTCCCTTCGAGGTAGGAGACCAGTGCTGTCCGGGTCGCCAGGTTGACCTGCGCATCAATGACACCGGGGCTGGCCAGTAAGGCCCGTTCAATCCGGGACACGCATGAGGCGCAACTCATCCCCTCGATTCTCAGCGTCGCTTGCTGGGTTGCAGCCGGGTATCCAGCGCTGTCCAACGCCTGAACCAGCGTTGCCAAGGGGCCTTCGATTGAAACCTGTGCCGTTTCCGTTGCGAAATTGACAGAAGCGTCAGTGACGCCGGAAACACCCCGCAGCGCCGCTTCCACACGTCCGACACAGGAAGCGCATCCCATGCCCGTGATCCTGAGTTGCAGTGTTTTCAGTTCAGCCATCCGACTCGTCCCGACATAAGTTCTTCCCTGCACATGGGGGTTCCAGTCACGGGAAGGTCAAGGGGTTCGAATGGTTTTTTGTCCGAATTCAGGATCCGCGTATGTTCCGTTCCATCAGTCGCTGATACAGGCGCGGCGACAAACTGTTGAGCCACCACGCAATGCGCGCAACACGCCCGACCGGGATCATGGGCTTGGACCTGTCCAACCCCCGCAGGATGACCTCGGCGGCTTTTTCGGGGCTCATTGCGTCCATTTCATCGGATGCCGAGCCGGGACGTGCCATTCCATCTGCCTGCGTTTCGGCATTGCCGGGATTGGTGGAAACAAAGGACGGCGCGGCAATATGCACTCTGACGCCGTGCGGCCCCTCTTCGGATCGAAGCGATTTGAAAAACCCTTCAAGCGCATGTTTCGAGGCAGCATAGGCCGTACGATGATAAAGCGGCGCGAAGCCCGCGACCGACGAGATCGCCAGATGCGTGCCCTGCGTTTTGCGAAGTTCCGAAAGAAACGCGCGCGCCATTGCGACGGCGGCGAAATAGTTGATCTCGAACAGTTTGCGATGGCTGATATCATCGGAAACGTCAAACCCGCGAATCTGGGTGACACCTGCATTGTAGATGACCAGATCGATGCCATCGCTGGATTTGATGGTCTCAAGGACCGCTTCCTGCAACTGCTCGGGTTTCGTCAGGTCGCACCCGATCGGAAGCTGTGTTGGGGTCGCCGTAAGATCTGAAACATTCAGATCCAGCAGGACAACACGCCAGCCCCGCCGCTGAAGCTCCGCTGACAAGGCCCGACCCAGCCCACCTGCGCCGCCGGATATCACCGCTGTTTTCATAGCCCCGCCCATCCTTTCCACAGCGCGAATACCTCGGCGCTGGTCTTTTCCGGGGTGTATCCGAAATCGGTTTTCAGCGCAGTGTTGTCCAGCACCGGCCGGTATTGCAGAAATCGCACCTGTTCCGGTCCGTATCGCGACAGGCCAAGGGGGCGGGCAAGGCTCAGGACTGATCGGATCGCCCACGCAGGCAGGCGCAAAACAGGTTTGTTCAGGAGGTGCGCCAGTTCTGTTATTCCCAGCGCTCCGTCGCCGGCCACGTTGAAGATACCGGCCGGTCCATCTGTCGCCGCACGTTTCAGTATACGCGCCAGATCGCGGGTCCAGATGAAGACAAAGGGACTGTTACTGCCGGACACCGCCAGCAGGCGAGGTTTGTGAAACAGCGCCGTAATCTGATTGTCCGTGCCTTCCCCCAGTACAGTGCCCACGCGCAGGACAACCTGCTCAAGCTGCGGCGCACGTTGACGGGCCTCGGCCAGCATCTCCTCGACCTGCCGTTTGTGGTCGGCATAGGGAAATTCGGCATTGCCACGCAGCGGATCCTTTTCGCGCAGCGGGACGCGGTTATCCGGGTGATAGCCGTAGGCAGCGCCCGACGACGTGACGACCAGCCGCCGAACGCCATTGGAAATTGCAGCGTTCAACACGTTTTTTGTGCCTGTGACATCCACATCAAACGCTTTCTGGGGGCCCATTCCGGGCGGTGGTGTCACAATCGAGGCCAGATGAACGATGACTTCCGGCTTCACCTTTGCGATCACACGGGCCGCTTCGTCAGTGGTCACGTCCAGATGCAGAAACGCGATGTCTTCGGGCAGGTCGGACGGTCGGTTCAGGTCTGTGGCAAATACAGCAAGGTCTCGGACTTCGGCCAGAAGGGCGCGCCCGACTGTTCCGGCGGCACCGGTAATCAGGATGCGGGTCATCGGGCCGCCTCGGTCCGGGCCATGGCAGTTGCCAGCGCAATCCCTGAGATCGCGTGCCAGATGCCCCAGAAGGCTGCCACAACGGCCATGCCGCCCAATCCGTTGAAGAACGCGAATATCAGGACCAGCCCGAGGCCGGAATTCTGAATACCGGTTTCGATCGTTATGGCACGGCGGTCATAGGGGGACAGCCGGGTCAGAGTGGCCACAACCCAACCGCCCCCCAAAGCCAGCGCATTGTGAATGATCACAAGCCCGGCGACGGCTCCGGCAAAGCTCAGGAAAAAGTCCCAGTTGGCCGCCAGAGCAAGAATGATGAACGTAACGAAGATGCCCATGGACAGGTACTGCAGTGGTGTCCGCAACCGCGCGGTCAGATCCGGACGGCGCTGGTTCAGCGCCATGCCGAGCACCAGAGGCAGGATCAGCATCAGCCCCACGATGATCGCAATCTGCCAGGGGTCGATTGCCGTTCTTTGAAGGATTTCCCGGGTCGGTGGATAAAGCCCGCCCCAAAACGCAATGTTGAACGGGGTCATTGCGATTGCCCCGATCGTGGCGAATGCAGTCATCGATACGGACAGGGCGGCATTGCCGCCAGCACGATGCGTTATGAAGTTAGAAATATTGCCGCCGGGACAGGCTGCGACAAGGATCAACCCCAGAGCAATCGAAGGACGCGGGGCCGCCAGCCAGACCAGTACAAACGTTAGCGCAGGCAGCACCACGAATTGTGAGGTCAGCCCCACAATCACAGGCTTGGGCGCCCGGCGCAGACGGTTGAAATCCTGCGGGGTCAGGTCGATTGCAATCGAAAACATCACGATTGCAAGAATGCCATTCAGCAATGTCAGAGAGGCAGGGCTGAAGTTCAGGGTAATCTCATCGATGCCGGTCATGGAGCGGCTTTCCTGAGCTCGTCGATCCAGCCGGTAACCGCTTTGCGATAGGTCGCCTTGTCCACGTAATACGCCATGCGGGCGAGGTTGAGGTAGTTCATGCCCCCGGTGGCGCGCTCATAGGATTTTTGTTTTGTGGCTTTCAGTTCGGCCGCCGCGGTGCAGCCGCTCTGAATACCTTTTATATAGCGCGCCACCATCTCGGCTTGCTCGTGGCGTCCCTGCCAGCCCAGACCGGTCGCTTCGATCATGCCCAGAACAAACAGGTCGTCGCGGTCCGGATGCATGGAGTTGAGGTAAAGATGCGGCGCATCGCCCTGCCAGTTCAGCAGATCCGGGTCGATGAACGGGTAATGCAGTTTGTACCCGGTCGCGGCGAGGATCATATCATAGTCTTCGCTGCCGCCATCTGTGAAATGCACAGTTTTGCCGTCGATCTGCTGAATGTCGGGCCGAACGCGCAGATCTCCGTGACCCGCGTGGTACAGCACCAGTGAGTTCACGATAGGATGGCTCTCGTACAGTCTGTAGTCCGGTTTGGGAAAGCCGTATTTCTGCGGATCGCCGACGAACCACCCAAGGATCAGGCTGTCGATCTTGCGCTTCAGCCACATGGGCAGGCGGATCATTCCGCCCATCGTATCAGCTGGCTTCCCAAACACGTACTTCGGAACGAAATAGTACCCCCGCCGCATCGACAGATCGCAGCGCACGGCATGGTGAATGGCGTCCACCGCAATGTCGCAACCCGAGTTTCCTGCGCCCACGATCAGCACGCGTTTGCCATCGAACTGTTGAGGATACCTGTATTGCGAGGCGTGGATCAGTTCGCCTTCAAAGGTGCCTGCGAACTGCGGCATGTTAGGTTCGGACAGGGTGCCGTTGGCGATCAGAACACCGGCAAACTCGGCCTCATGTTCCCCGTCCTGATCCCGCCAGCAAACGCGCCAGCCATCGCCGGGTGCGCCCAGCGGTTTGGCTTCTGTTACCTCGGCATTGAAAATGAAGTGTTTGCGCAGATCGAAGTGGTCGGCAAAGGCGCGAAAATAGTCCCGCATTGCCCGATGCGACGGATATTCGGCGACTCCATCCTCCATCGGGAAGTCGGTAAATTCCGTCATCCGCTTTGACGAGATCAGGTGTGCAGTCTCATACATGGTTGATCTGGGGGCATCAATGTCCCACAGACCACCGACATCCGAATGCAACTCGAACCCCTGAAATGGAATACCTTGTTCCTTTAGCACCTTGGCCGCAGCCAACCCCATCGGGCCCGCCCCGATCAGGGCGAATGCCTCGCGCTTTACTGACATGAACTCTCCCCTGTTCGCACGGCTTAAGTTGAACGATCGTACAAAATAAGGCAAGATGATTTTCATGACCGCCAAAGTGACTGAAATAAAACGACAAAGGGCACCATCGAAACGATCGCTGCAGACCCGGGCGCGCATTCTGGACGCGGCCGAGGCGCTGTTTGCCGATCGCGGATTCGAAGGGGCGTCGATCAGGGACATCGCGGCCAAAGCCGGTGTGCAAGTCGGGTTGGTGCATCACCACGGAGGCGGCAAGGAAGAGTTGTTTCACAAGACCGTTGCGCGTCGCGCGGATGAACTGGCCCAATTCCGGCTGGACGCCCTGAACGCGTTGAAAGAAGCTGGTCAGCCAACACTGCGCGGTGTTCTGGACTGCTTCATTCGGCCTTACATTACGTTAGCCGAAACGGGCGGAGCGGGATGGATGGCCTATGGGCGTCTGGTGGCGCATGTGTCTGTGGACCCGCGCTGGCGCGCCATCGCGGCGGAATGCTTCGACCCAACGGCGCGGCGTTTCATTGCGGAAATCGCGGCGCTGTACACGAAGGTCGATGCCGCTTTGCTGGCCAGCGGGCAGGTGTATTCGGTGTCTGCAGTTCTGGCGCATCTCAACAGTGCATGGCGGGTGGATGCCTTGTCACAAGGCGGGCAACTTGCTGGGACCGATGAACTGATCGATTTTTGCGCGGCAGGGATCGAAGCGCTTGTTCGATCCGCAAACCCCTAGACGGTTCGGCATTACCTGGTTTCAAACTGTATCAGCAGAAGCGAATTATACGCCGCGGGCGGAGACGTTCGAACCGCTTCGGGCGAGGCAAAGAACCCAAATGAAATCACTGCCAGTGAAAAAACGATGCCAGCTAACAGCGCGCTGGCCAAATTCATTGTTGATCGCATCATTCGGGTAATTCCTTGTTCTAATTCAAGGGTAAGGAGCGTTGTTGACGTTGTGTTCAGGATCGCTCTGCCAATTGCTGCCTGAGCTTTTCGTTTTCGGCCTGAAGCTGCGCCAGTTGCTGACCAAGCGAATTCAGGTGAGGCCGAAGCTCGGCCTCGGTGAAACGAGGGGTGATGTGGCGGGGGCAGTTCCAGTCCAAGGCCTCGACCTTGATGATCACTGCGCGCTCGGCGGGGGCTTGGGCATTGTCTGGGTAAAGCCTGGCGGCTGCGGCTTCGCCTTCGGTGAATTCGACCCGTCCCAGAATCTTCAGACGGCGCTGATTGGCATAATCCATCAGGATCAGGGCAATCCGGTCGTTGCCGTCCAAATTCCCGCGTGAAATGTACTGTTTGTTGCCTGAAAAATCAGCGTATCCAATGGTTTGCGACCCCAGCACCTTCAGGAACCCGACAGGACCGCCGCGGAATTGAACATAGGGCCAACCGGTCTCGGATACAGTGGACTGGTAAAAACTATCGCGGGCCTGAATGAATGCCTTTTCAGCCTCTCCGATCAGGTGTCCTTTTTGCGGACCGCTGTCCAGGAACTTGGCATAGCTTCGCGCCGAACCCATCCTCTCCTGATGGGCGCGAACGGCGGGGGTGAAGGTCAGTTCGGAAAACGCGCGTGGCATGGGCTGTCCTTTCAGAGACCCAGATCAGACAGGCCGGGATGGTCGTCGGGGCGCTGTCCTGCGGGCCAGTGGAACATGCGTTGTTCTGCGGTGATCGGCAGATCATTCAGCGACGTGTGGCGCGAGGCCATTCGGCCGCCTTCAGCAAATTCCCAGTTTTCGTTGCCATATGACCGGAACCACTGACCGCTGTCGTCGTGCCATTCATAAGCATACCGTACAGCGATGCGATTGTCGCGATAGGCCCATAATTCCTTGATCAAGCGGTAATCAAGCTCCTTGGCCCATTTTCGTGTCAGAAACGCGTGAATCTCGGCGTGCCCGCTCAGGAACTCGGCGCGGTTTCTCCAGCGGCTGTCTTCCGTGTAGGCGGGCGTTACGACGTCCGGGTCGCGGCTGTTCCAGGCGTTTTCCGCCATGCGCACTTTCCGGGTGGCCGTTTCATGCGTGAAGGGCGGCAAAGGGGGGCGGTTCATATTTCAGGCTTTCAGGTTAAGGCGGCCGTGATCAGCGCCAGAGTCAGAAGAAAGGGAACGTACTGCGGTGAAAATAGGCTGGCACGGCGTCGCATCGGTGAAATCCTTTGGTGTACAGATCGGTCAATCTTGATGATAAGATGTACAGATCGGTACATTTTTTCAAGCCCATTTTTTCAAAATATTCGACTTCACTCTCCTGGCTTTGGTAATAGTGTTACAAAACAATATGTTACTTGTTGTCATTGAAGCCTCTTTAGAAAGTGTATATGTACTGATCAGTACAATCAGGAGCTAGGAATGCGCCCCAACAAACGTGATGAGCTTGTCCGCAAGGCCTTGGAGGTTTTCTACAGGGACGGTTTTCATGCCACCGGAATGGACAAGCTGGTGGTTGAAACAGGCGTATCCAAAACATCGATGTACAAGCATTTCCGCACCAAGGAGGAGTTGATCCTTGCGGCATTGCGCCTGCGAGATGAAAACTTCCGAAACTGGTTCGTCCGAAGGATTGAAGACCTTTCAGAAACGCCCGCCGGTCAGCTGATCGCCAGTTTCGATGTGCTGAAGGAATGGTTCGAGGAAGACAAATACCGCGGCTGCATGTTCATCAAGGCCGGGGCGGAGTATCAGGAAAAAGACCACCCGATCCACGTTCAGGCGGCCGAGCACAAGCGGTTGCTTCTGGACTACATGACCGATCTGTGCCGCAAGGCCGGGGTTCGTGATCCTGAAAGTCTGGGGTGCCAGCTGCTGCTTTTGCAGGAGGGCGCGATTGTGACGGCGGTTCTTCTGAAAAAATGCGACCCTGCACAGGATGCAAAGGAGGCGGCGCAGGTTCTGCTGGACCACGCGCTGACATGACCGGGTTTGATGAGCAAGTCAGACGCCAGATCGCGCAAAGGAACGTCGCGTAGCAAGGGTTGAGAACGCGGCGTCACCCGGATTGGAAGAATCCGGGGCCGGGGATAGCATCGGACTATCAAAGACCGGAGAATACGATATGTCGCTTTTCACTTCGACCGCCGCATGGGTCACCGACGAACACCGGATGTTTGCCGAAATGGCCTGCCGGTTCATGGATGACGAGCTTGTCCCGAGCATTGATCGCTGGGTCGATCAGGGGATCGTTGATCGCGCCTTCTGGACGAAAGCGGGCGAAACCGGCCTGATGGCGGGCTCGATTGACGAGGCTTACGGCGGCGTCGGCGGCGGCATGGGGTTCGACTCGGTCACGCTTTACGAACAGGCTTCACGAGGCGATGCCGGATGGGGATTTGGAATTCAGTCCATCGTAACCCATTACATCACCACCTATGGCAGCGAAGATCAGAAACAGAAATGGCTGCCAAAACTGGCCAGCGGCGAGATGGTCGGCGCCATTGCCATGACCGAGCCGGGAACCGGGTCAGACCTGCAGGCGGTGCGAACCACGGCCGAGAAGGATGGTAATTCCTACCGGATCAACGGATCCAAGATTTTCATCACCAATGGCCAGACCGCCGATCTTGTCATTGTGGTGGCCAAGACCGACAAATCGCAGGGGTCCAAAGGGGTGTCCCTGATTGCGGTTGAAACCGACGGCGCGGAGGGGTTTCGTCGGGGCCGCAACCTGAAGAAACTGGGTATGAAGGCCAACGACACGGCCGAGCTGTTTTTTGAGGACGTCAAGGTTCCGATGACGAACCTGATCGGCCCGGAAGAGGGGCAGGGCTTTTATCAGTTGATGAAGCAGCTGCCCTGGGAGCGTCTGACCATTGGCATCATGGCACTGGGCGCGATCGACTTCGCCATCGCGGAAACGGTGAAATACACGCAGGAACGAAAAGCCTTTGGCCAGCGCGTGATGGATTTTCAGAACACGCGATTCAAGCTGGCCGAATGCAAGACCAAGGCCGAAGTTCTGCGCAGCTTTGTGAATGACTGTATCGGAAAGCTTGAAGCGAGCGAACTGGATGCGGCCACGGCGTCAATGGTGAAGTACTGGGGCTCCGAGGTTCAGAACGAGGTCATGCATGAATGCCTGCAACTGTTTGGTGGATACGGGTTCATGATGGAGTATCCGATTGCCCGCCTTTATGCGGATGCGCGGGTTCAGATGATCTACGGCGGGACAAATGAGGTGATGAAGGAGCTCATCGCCCGTTCCCTGGACGTCTGAGTCCTGAACGCTCCCGCCAGTCGTCAATGTTCCTTGCGGAACACCTCCTCCTGTTGGGCCGCGCAGCGCGCCGGGCCGCGCAGCGCGCCGGGGCGCGCTGCGTTCGTGACAGCAGATGGGTCAGCCCCACAAAGCGGGGTTCATCCAGGGATCTGGCAGGCGCAGAACGCCAGACGCCTTTGTCTGGTTCCGGTTGATGTGCAGGGACTGCCACGCCGGGGCCCATTCCGTTGGAATGGGATAGGGCGTGGATACCCGGTCTTCCGCAAGAAACCCAAAACGGCTGTAATACTGCGGATCACCAAGCACATAGACCTGCAGATGCCCGAGTGTCTCAAGCTTGCTGATGCCTGCGTTGACCAGCCGTGTGCCGATCCCCTGTCGCTGAAGGTCCGATGAAACGGCAAGCGGCCCCAACAGGGCCCCCGGTGCCGGGTCGTTCTCCGTCCGGCAGGTGGTGAAAAGGACATGGGCCACCAGCCGATCACCGGTAAATCCACCCAATGACAGGATATCCTGTTCCAGCGTCAGAAGTTCCGCGACCAGCGGTGTCAGATCTTCGTCCGGGAACGCATCAGGGTACAATTCCAGAATCTGCGCCCGATCTGGTGCGCGCGTTTCGCGAATGGTGATCTTGTCGTCCATTTCGGCCTCCTTTGACAGCGGTCCAGCCGCTTAATCCGGTGGTGTTGCGACCTGCCCCTCAAGCCAGGCGCGGAAAGAAACAAGCGGTGTTGCGGCAGGTCGGTGCTGCGGCCACACCAGGTAATAGTCACCCAGGCTGACCGGCGGACCCTGCCACGCCAGCGACAGCCTGCCTTTCCTGAGATCCTCGGCAACCAGATAGCTGGGAAGCAGTGCGACACCCAGCCTGTGGATTGTGGCCTGAATCATGGTTGAGAACTGATCGAACATCATTCCGGTCAGGCCTTTGACGGGGTGTCCCTGTATTGCGAACCATTGCTCCCACGCGTCGGGGCGGGTTTCGATGTGCAGCAATGGGGCCGACGTCAGCCATTCTATACTGTCCTGAATCTTTGGCAGAAGATCCGGGGCGCAGACAGGCAGAATGTCTTCCCGCATGATGGGCAGGTAATTGACGCCGGGCCAGTCCCGTTGTCCGAAATGGATGGCGGCATCGAAATGCTCGGTCTGGAAGTCAAACGGTCTGAGGCGGGTATTCAGGTTCACGGTCACTTCGGGGTGACGGCGTGCAAAATCCTGAAGCCGGGGGGCCAGCCAATGCATGCCAAACGCGGGCAGAATGGACAGGCTCAGCGATCCGCCCGTCGGGTTTGCCTTGAGCTTGAGAGAGGCCTGCGCAAGCTGGTGCAGTGCGGTTCGGGCAATCTGGACATATTCCTTGGCCGCCGGTGTCAGATGCAGGCGCATCTGCGTGCGCTGGATCAGTTCGACGCCCAGCTGCTCCTCCATGGTCTTGAGCTGACGGCTGATCGCACTTTGTGTCAGCGACAGTTCCTCGGCCGCTGCCGAGGCGCTGCCGAGGCGATCAACCGCTTCCAGCGCCAGCAACGACGGGATCGAAGGCAGAAAACGGCGCGGCGCAATCATATAACGAATCCTCATACCTTTCGGATGGAATATCACTGGCATTGCGAAGGCGCTAGCCCGATACAGGGCAGGCTGATGGGTAACGGGATTCTCGCATATGGGCAGTCTAGAAACAGTGGCCGAGTTTCACCGGGCCGAGCGACTCGACGGGATAGAGCTTTCGGAAATCGTTCAGATCTCCGAACATGCGGCGCGTCTTCGGGCCGAGGGCGTGGATGTGATCGCTCTCAGCACCGGAGAACCCGACTTTCCCACGCCGCCGCACGTGGTCGAGGCCGCGCATCTTGCTGCTGTTCAGGGTCAGACACGATACCCGGCCACGGGGGGAACACCGGCCCTGCGTGCCGCGGTTGCAGGCCAAGCGGGGGTCGGACCCGCGAATGTCATCGTGTCGACAGGTGCCAAGCAGGTTTTGTCCGGCGCGCTGATGGCGACCCTGAACCCGGGCGACGAAGTTATCACCGCGGCCCCGTTCTGGACCAGCTATGCAGACATGGTAAGGCTGGCGGGCGGTGTGCCTGTGGTGCTGAAGTGCCCGAAACAGCAAGATTTCAAACTCTTGCCCGCACAGTTGGAGGCGGCGATCACGCCGCGCACGCGCTGGCTGCTGCTCAATACGCCGTCAAACCCGACGGGAGCAGTCTATTCCAAGGCGGAATTGCAGGCTTTGGGCGCGGTGTTGCAACGTCATCCGCAGGTCTGGGTCATTGCTGACGAGATTTATCAGCATCTGTCCTATGTGCCGTTTTCCCCGTTTGTCGAGGCCTTGCCCGAGCTTGCGCACCGGACGCTGACTGTAAACGGCGTGTCCAAAGCCTATTCGATGACCGGTTGGAGGATCGGCTGGGGTATTGGGCCTGAACCCTTGATCAAGGCGATGATCGCGGTGCAGGGGCAGATCACTTCGGGTGCGTGTTCGGTCGCGCAGGCTGCGGCTTTGGCTGCGATTACCGGACCGCAGGATTTGTTGGTGGACCGGCGCAACGAAATGCAGGTGCGCCGTGATCTGGTGGTCCGTGGTCTGAATGCGGCGGGGATGAAATGTGCGGTACCGGACGGGGCGTTTTATGTGTTCCCCGAAACTCCACATGAAATGCCGGTCGATCACGAATTTTGCCGTTACCTGCTGGACGAAGCGGGTGTCGCGCTGGTCCCGGGGCGGGCCTTCGGGATGCCGGGGCATCTGCGGCTTTCTTTTGCCTATGCCACCGAAAGCCTGCAACAAGGGCTGAGCCGCATCGCGGCCGCCGTCGAAAAGATTTGAATTCAAAGACCGGGGATTTGCAATGGACCGCGCCCAGATCGTTCACGACAACTTCCTGAACCGCGTCGCCCGTCGCGACTTGCCCGAAGGCGCGCCGCCGCATCCGGGGCTGAGCGGGCCCGAGGCTGTCTCGCTCTACCGATCGCAGGTTCTCAGCCGAGCGCTGGACCGGACAAGCCGGGCGATGCAGAAGGCCGGCCAAGGGTTTTATACCATCGGTTCTTCAGGGCACGAAGGCATGGCGGCCGTGGCCCACGCGCTTCGGCCGACCGACATTGCCTTTCTGCACTACCGCGATGCCGCGTTTCAGATTGCGCGGGCTGAACAGGTTCCGGGTCAGCAGATCGCCTGGGACATGCTTCTCAGCTTTGCCTGCTCGAAAGAGGATCCGACGTCAGGCGGCCGGCACAAGGTGCTGGGATCCCGGGCGCTGATGATACCGCCGCAGACCTCGACCATTGCCAGTCATTTGCCCAAGGCCGTGGGCGCGGCCTATTCGCTGGGTACCGCCCGGCGTCATGACCCCGAGCATCGGGACCTGCCCGCAGACGGGATCGCCATGTGTTCCTTCGGTGATGCGTCGGCCAATCACTCGACTGCACAGGGTGCAATCAACACGGCCGGCTGGACCAGCGTGCAGTCAACGCCGCTGCCCTTGTTGTTTGTCTGCGAGGACAACGGCATCGGTATTTCAGTGAAGACGCCAAAAGGCTGGATTCAGGCCTCGATGGAGCATCGGCCGGGCATCAAGTACTTTCAGGCCAACGGGCTGGATATTTTCGAGACCTATGCCGTGGCACAGGAAGCAGCCGAATATGTCCGGACGCGCCGCAAGCCGGCTTTCCTGCATCTGAAAACGGTTCGTCTTTATGGCCATGCGGGGGCGGATGTGCCGACAACCTATCTCAGCAAATCCGAGGTCGAGGCGGATGAAGCCAACGATCCCTTGCTGCATACCGTTCGCCTGCTGGATCAGGCCGGGGCCCTGACGCCGGACGAGGCATTGAAAATCTATAACCAGACCTGCGCCCGTACTGACCGGATCGCCGCCGAGGCCGCGACCCGCCCTCATCTGGCCAGTGCCGAAGACGTTGTGGCCAGCCTGGTCCCACCAAAACGCGTCTGCAAACCCACAAACGGCCCCAGCGCCGGGGCCCGATCCACGACGTTTGGCGGAGATATGCGGGCAATGGATGAACCGCAACCAATGAGCCGCCTGATCAACTGGGCACTGACCGATCTGATGCTGGAACATCGCGAGATCGTCTGCATGGGCGAAGATGTCGGGCGCAAGGGCGGTGTCTATGGCGTGACACAGAAGCTGCAGCAACGGTTCGGACCGGATCGGGTCATCGACACCCTTCTGGACGAGCAATCCATCCTGGGGCTGGCGATCGGAATGGGGCACAACGGGTTCATTCCGATCCCGGAAATTCAGTTCCTCGCCTATCTGCACAACGCCGAGGACCAGATCCGGGGCGAGGCGGCGACTCTGCCGTTTTTCTCGAACGGGCAGTTCTCGAACCCGTTGGTTCTGCGGATTGCGGGCCTTGGATACCAGAAAGGCTTTGGGGGGCATTTCCACAACGACAACTCGCTGGCCGTGTTGCGGGACATTCCGGGTGTGATCATTGCCTGCCCGTCGAACGGAGCGGATGCCGCGAAAATGTTGCGCGAGTGCGCCCGTCTGGCCCGGGAAGAGCAACGGGTGGTGGTGTTCCTGGAACCCATCGCGCTGTATCCGATGCGGGATCTGCATGCACCGCAGGATGGCGGTTGGATGACGACCTATCCTTCGCCCGACCAGAGAATTGCGTTGGGGGACGTGGGCGTACATGGCGAAGGAACCGATCTTGCGATCGTGACCTATGGCAACGGATATTACCTGTCGCGGCAGGCCTTGCCCGAACTGGAGGCCGCAGGGCTGAGCGTGCGTGTCATCGATATGCGCTGGCTGGCCCCCCTTCCGGAGGACGCGTTGCGGCAGGCTACCAAATCGTGCCGGCATGTGTTGATCGTGGACGAATGCCGCAGGACCGGAAGCCAGTCCGAAGCGCTGATGACGTTCTTCCGCGAAGAAAGTGACGGGATACCAACCGCCCGCGTCGTGGCCGAAGATTGTTTCATAGCGACGGGCCCCGCCTATGCCGCGCCGCTGCCGTCCAAAGATGGTATCGTCGCCTCTGCACTGAAGCTGACCGGAGCGCAGCCATGACCCGAACCGCCGTTGTGATCTGCCCCGGACGGGGTACCTATAACAAGCCCGAACTGGGTTATCTGCACCGACACCATTCGGATCGGATGAACATGTTCGCCGCGTTTGATGCCATTCGCGCCGAAGCGGGTCAGGAAGGTGTCACGGCGCTGGATGGCGCTCAGCGCTACACGGTCGGCAAGTACTCCAGAGGCGATGTGGCCTCGCCCCTGATTTATGCGGCGTCGCTTGCGGATGCTCAGTCGCTTTCGGACGATATCGAAATTGTGGCCGTAACCGGCAATTCGATGGGGTGGTATATCGCCTTGGCCGCCGCGCGCGCGCTGAGCACGCAGGATGGGTTCCGGGTGGTTACCACGATGGGAACCCTCATGCAGGAACAGCTGATTGGCGGTCAGCTGGTGTATCCGTTTGTGGGTGACGATTGGGTGAACGATCCTGCGCGGAAGGCAGAGTTGCTGACGGATGTGGCGCGAATTGATGCGTTGAACGGCCACGATCTGGCACTCTCCATTGATCTGGGGGGAATGCTTGTGCTGGCGGGCAACGAAAACGGGCTGAAAGCGTTTGAGCAGTCGCAGCCGGTGGTGCAGGAACGGTTTCCTATGCGACTGGCAAATCACGCGGCGTTCCATACCGGGCTTCAGGCACCGGTTGCAGCCAGGGGCCGTGCCCTGCTTGGCCAGGAACTGTTCGCTCAGCCGGATCTGCCGCTGATCGACGGACGCGGCAAGATCTGGTGGCCCGGTGCAACCGACACAGAGGCGCTTTGGTACTACACGCTGGGGCATCAGGTCACGGAAACCTATGACTTTTCACGTGCAGTGCAGACCGCCGCGCGCGAGTTTGCCCCCGATCTGTTCATTGTCACCGGGCCGGGCGCAACGCTTGGTGGCGCGGTCGCGCAATCACTGGTTCTGGCAAATTGGCAGGGCATGGCCGACAAGGCTGCGTTTCAGGCCCGACAGGAGGCAGAGCCCCTTTTGATTGCCATGGGTCGCGACGATCAGAGAATGCTGGTAACCGGCTGATACACCGATGAGGACTGGTGCGAATCCGAGGGCGTCGAGTTGAGCGATCATGAAAAGCCATTGTGGCTGAATACCAGCCGCGAGCATGTGGACAGCATCCGGCTGACTGCCGATCTGACCGTGGATCTGGCGATAATCGGCGGGGGGTACACCGGCTGTTCCGCTGCCCTGACGGCCGCCAAAGCAGGCGCATCGGTCTGTCTGCTCGAGGCGCAGGATATCGGGCACGGCGGATCGGGGCGCAATGTGGGGCTGGCCAATGCGGGCCTATGGCTGCCCCCTGACGACATCCGCGCGCATCTCGGTAAGGCCGAAGGCGACCGACTGATTGACCTGTTGGCCGGGGCTCCGGACGAAGTCTTTCGCCTGATCGGGCAACACGGAATTGACTGTGCGCCGGTCAGGAACGGGACATTGCATTGCGCACATTCCCCGGCAGGCAATCAGGACCTTGCGAAACGCCATGCGCAGCTCCGCGCATCCGGCGCTCCGGTCGAGCTGTTGACTGCCGAGGAAACCAGCAGACGTACCGGCAGTTCCGCGTTTCACGATGCGCTTTTTGATCCCCGGGCGGGAACCATCCAGCCGCTGTCTTATGTTCAGGGGCTTGCCCGGGCCGCAATCGCGGCCGGGGCGCGAGTGTTCACGAACAGCCCCGTGCGTTCCGTGACACAGAACGAGGGCGGCTGGTCACTGATCACGGAAGGCGGAGTTGTTCGGGCCAAGGCGCTCATTCAGGCGACAAACGCCTATCACTGCGACCTGCAGGAAACCGCGCCTGCCTACGTGCCGGTCTACTACTTCCAATATGCAACGCAGCCTTTGCCGGATGGTGTGCGCGACACCATCCTTGCGGGCGGCGAAGGGTGCTGGGATACCGGCCTGATCATGACATCCTTCAGACTGGATGCCGAAGGGCGCTTTATCATCGGCGCGATGGGGGATCTGGGCCGCGCCGGGCGGTGGGCCCATTCCGGGTGGGTGCGCCGCAAGATGGCCGAGCTTTATCCGCAACTGGCGGACCAGCCGCTGACAGATGGCTGGCATGGGCGAATTGCAATGACATCGGATCACATCCCGAAAATCACTCGGCTTGGACCGCGCGCCTTGTCCGCACACGGTTTTTCCGGGCGCGGCATCGGGCCGGGAACGGTGTTTGGGCGTCTCATGGCCGAAAGCCTTCTGGTGGATGATCCGTCAGTGCTGCCAGTACAGCCCGTGGATGCGCATCGTGAAGGCTGGACAGGATTGCGCCGCGCCTTTTTCGAAACAGGCGCGGCGTTGACGCATCTGGTGAAGGCACGGTTCTGAGGTCAGACGGATCGCGTGATGCCACCGTCGACGCGAATGTTCTGACCCGTGATGTACCCGCCTCCTTCGGATGCCAGCAGGGCAACGACGGACGCGATCTCATCATAGCTGCGACCGTACCTTCCCATCGGTATGCGCGCCCGGAATTCCTCTTTCTCGGGCAGGCTGTCGATAAAGCCGGGCAGCACGTTGTTCATGCGGATGTTGTCTGCTGCGTATTTGTCCGAGAACAGTTTTGTAAAGGCCGCCAGACCAGCCCGAAATACGCCGGAGGTCGGAAACACCGGATCCGGTTCGAATGCGGCGAAGGTCGAGATATTGATGATCGATCCGCCACCCTGCGTCTGCATGATTGGTGTGACCAGCCGTGTCGGGCGGACGGCATTCATGAAATAGACGTCCATTCCGGTGTGCCAGTCCTCGTCCGTCAGTTCCAGAACAGGCGCGCGCGGTCCGTGTCCGGCGGAATTGACCAGCACATCAATGCGGCCCCATTGCGCCATGGACGTATCAACCAGCCTTTGCAGATCTTCATTGGACTGGTTCGATCCGGTAACGCCGACGCCGCCCAACTCATCCGCCAGCGCCTCGCCCTTGCCGGATGAGGACAGGATGCCGACCTTGAAGCCATCCGCCGCCAGCCGACGCGCCGCATCCGCCCCCATGCCGCTGCCGCCTGCCGTGATCAGAGCCACTTTTGCCATTTCTTCTCTCCGATTGAATGTCTGGATTGAATGTGGAGGTTGCGGCCGGGTTTGACCAATCAGTTCTTCTGCCATAAAACAGTAGAAAATCTACTGGTTTATGCGATGGCCGCTCTACCTCCGTTGAATGCATTGCGGGCTTTTGAAGCTTCGGCACGACACCTGAACTTTCGACGCGCCGCTGATGAACTGGGCGTTACACAAGGCGCGGTCGCGCAGCAGGTACGCGGGTTGGAGGCGCGGCTGACGGAAAAACTGTTCGACCGAATGCCCCGCGGGTTGCGCCTTACCGAAGCGGGGCGGCGGTTTCACGCACCGCTGCAACGGGCCTTCCAGCTTATCGAAGAGGCCGTCGATGAACTGGCCGGTACAAGACAGATCACCATTTCGGTTACACCCAGCTTCGCGTCGAAATGGCTGGTCCCGCGCCTGAACACATTCACGGACCTGCACCCCGACATCTCGGTTCAGGTAGACGCCCGCGAGCGGTTGGCAGATTTCCGGACCGACAATGTGGACATCGCCGTCAGACAAGGTCGCGCACCTTTCGGACCCGGGCTGGTCGTAACACCCCTGTTTTCGACCGAGTTCGTCGCCGTTTGCAGTCCGGACCTGGCAGGGAATGTGCGGGCTGCACGTGATCTTCTTGACCAGGTCCTGCTGAACGATACGCACGGACTCTGGCCACTTTTTCTTGAGCGTGTCGGAGTAACCGGCAAACCCCGGATGATGAGTTTCAGCCAGACCAGCCTTGCCATCGATGCGGCGATGTCGGGGCAGGGGATCGCGCTGGCAAACGCGCCGCTGGTAGAGAGGGAACTGGAATCCGGTCGTCTTGTGCAAGCACTGCCGGATGTTCTGATCGGGGATCTGGGGTTTCACGTCGTAGCGCCTGCCAAACCACGACAGCCAGAACTGGTCGGGTTGGTTCGCGACTGGCTGTTGTCTCAGACCTGAAGCTTTGCAGCAACCGCTTCGATCCGGTTTCGCAGCCACCGATGCGCGGGGTCGTTGGTCGATCGTTGGTGCCAGACCATGTAGATCGAAACAGGGTCACAGTTGAACGGAAGCGGCGCGCAATCAAGCGAAGACAACGGCCCCTGCTTCATCAGCGCCGTGTCGGTCGAGATCAGATCGCTGCCTTTCACGAAAGATGGAATAGCGTTGAAATGCGGCAGGGCCACGGTGGGTGGCCTGATCTGCGATTGATCAACGCCGCGCATCACCGCGCGTGAACTGCGCCCATCGGCAAACCGCACTTCGACATGTTCCGCCTGACAATAGCTGGGCCAGCTGTCCGGGGGCGTTCGCATCGCGCTGTCATAGAAAATCATAAGCGGGCTGGTGATCAACAGCTTCTGAATGATGTCCGGCCCGTCCGGCGGCAGCGGCGTCAGCATCAGTTGGCACCTGTCACCGCGCAGCAGGTCGGGGTCAGGTACACCTGACGGAATAAAACCAAGTTCAACGCGAATGCCGTCCGCGCGGCTGGCGCGCAGCAGCTCGGGAAAGATCAGCTCGCGCGGCATGTCGTTGGTGGCGATCCCGAACGCCATTTCTTCGGACAAGGGATCAAATGGGCGCTCGTGGGTCAGGGCCCGCATATCGTCGAGCAGCGTCTGAACCGGCTCTTTCAGGGACAAGGCGCGCTCGGTCGGGGTCAGGCCCTGACCTGAACGAATGAACAGCGGATCGTTCAACACCAGTCTCAGCTTTGCCAGTGTATGACTGATTGCGGATTGTGTAACGCCAAGCCGGTCGGCCGCCTTAGAGACCGAGCTTTCCTCGAGTATCGTCAGGAAGATGCGCAGCACCTTGCCATCCAAATCAGTAAAATCAGTTTTGCTCATACAATCTATGATTATTCATGAATGGATTTGCTGTCCACGGCAGGATAGGCAGCTTTCAGATCAGGAGGCGCGAAATGGGAATACGCTTTTTCTCGGACAAGAACCGACCCGTTCACATGGGAACGTACCCAATGGAGCGGTTGGCCCGGCAGGACAACCTTCCGGATCTGTCGCTTGTGCCGCCGATGAAAGAGCTCAGCTTTCACCGCCCCGACCAGCCTGAAAGCATCGTAAACGCAATGGGCGAATTTCAGGCAATGATGGATGCCATCCGTGACGGGTTCGTGAATCCCGCGATGGCGGAAATCCCGGACAGCCCGTCGGAGCGCGCCAATCATCTGAAAGCGTTTGGTTATTTTAATAATGCCTCGATGATCGGATGCGGACCGCTGCCGACTGAGGCGCTGTTGCCCGAACCCCGGAGAAACCGCGACATCGACCGGCTGGCCCACGCCCTGAGAACGCGCCAGACCAAGACGCTGGCCTCGGGCATCGATGTGATCATGGCGGATCTGAAGGAAAGCATGGAGGCGGAGTCCGGCTCGATAAACGCCCACCGACACGCGATTGTTTTCCTGTACGAACATCATCGCGACCCGGAGGCGGATGAGCCGGGCACAGAATGGATCAGGGATGCACAGGACCATCGTGCCTGCCTTTTGGCGACTGAAAACGCGGTTGTGATTGCCAACTATATCCGATTGCTCGGTTTCGATGCGCGGGCACATACGGTCATGTCGTCCGAGGTGGATCTGAACAGGCTGGCCGTTGCCGCGGGGCTGGTCACGGCCGAGGACGGCGCGCTTGTCGCCCCCTGGCTTGGCAAACGGTTCGGGTTGGCTGCAATCACCACCGAGATGGAGATCGCCCATGACAGGCCCCTGAAGCCCATGGCGCAGCAGCCGTGGTTCAAAACTCAGGGCCCTGCGTGGTGGCTGGGCGCAGGTTTCGCCAAAAGTGCGCTGAACCGTGACCCTTATGCCAAGCGGCGCTATGTGGATGGCGCGCATCCGTTCGAAAAGCTGACGCGTGTCGACGATCCAACCACATACATTGACGAGGAAAACGTGGCTCGTGTGCCGAAACGGGCGGACATGTTTGCCCGCGCGCAATTCGGAGATATGGGCAAGCCCCTGCAGGACGCGGCCAAAGGCGGGCACTACGTCCGCAAATCCGCGCCCAGCTTCGCACAAAGGCGCGCGCTGGGTGCCTTCGTTCTGCTGCAGGATGGCGACAGCGCCGACGGGTTCAAGCCAACAGATGCGCAGCGGAACGCGGCGAACATCAAGGCGGCGTCCTACTTTCTGGGGGTCGATGCGGTCGGTCTCAGCCGGTGCCCGGAATGGGCCTGGTATTCCCACGACGCAACCGGCGAAGCCATCGATCCGCCCCATGATCAGGCCGTCAGCATGATCATTGATCAGGGATATGAGACGATGGAGGGCGCCAGCGGTGACGATTGGATCAGCGTCGCCCAGTCCATGCGTGCGTATCTTAGATTTTCCTTACTGGGCGGAGTGATTGCCCAGCAAATCCGCAATCTGGGCTACAAGGCCAAGGCGCACACGGTCATGGATGGCGAAGTGCTGCAGCCACCACTGCTGTTGCTGTCCGGGTTGGGCGAAGTCAGCCGCATTGGCGAGGTGATCCTGAACCCCTATCTGGGGCCGCGTCTGAAATCCGGCGTGGTAACGACAGATATGCCGATGAGCCACGACAAGCCCATCGACTTTGGCCTGCAAAGCTTTTGCGAGTCCTGTAACAAATGCGCGCGAGAGTGTCCCTCGGGGGCGATCACTGCCGGACCGAAACTGATGTTCAACGGCTATGAAATCTGGAAATCCGACAGCCAGAAATGCGCCACCTATCGGATCACGACGCCGGGCGGGTCCATGTGCGGGCGGTGCATGAAAACCTGCCCTTGGAACCTTGAAGGCCTGTTCAGCGAACGCCCTTTCCGCTGGGCAGCGATGAACATCCCATCCGCCGCACCCGTTTTGGCGCGATTGGACGACGCGGTCGGAAATGGCGGTTTGAACGACACCAAGAAATGGTGGTGGGATATCGAACTGCAGGCGGATGGAGCCTATTGCCCTTCGACCCATCCCCTGAACCGGCGTGACCTGCAAAAGGATCTGGACCTGAAATACGAGGATCAGACGCTGGCGGTCTACCCGGCTTACCTGGCCCCGCACCCATGGCCCTATCCGTTCGCGATGGACCGCGAGGCCGGGATCGCCGCCTATGAGGCTCTGGTTTCGGCAGACGAGTACAAGGCGCGCAAAGCTGCCGGGGATATGAGCGTGGTTCACCGCTATCAGATCGCCGGAGACGCACCGGTGATGCGGGTTGAACTGACCAGGGTCGACAAGTTGTCTTCTGATGTCACGAAATACGAATTCTCGGCCATGGATGGTGCGCCGTTGCCGGACTGGACTGCCGGCGCACATCTGGATGTATTGGTCGCCCCGGAATTTCTGCGTCAGTATTCCATGTCGGGCGATCCTGCTGACCGGACTACGTATCAGATCGGCGTCCTGCGCGAAGATGAAGGGCGCGGCGGTTCGGCGCTGTTGCACCGTATCTTCGGCAAGGGGCGCAAGGTATTCATTTCAAAACCCATCAATCACTTTGAACTGGATGAGACTGCTAGCAAGACGTTCCTGATGGGCGGCGGTATCGGCATCACCCCGATGATTGCCTTTGCGCACAGGCTTCACGCGCTGGGCAGAGACTTCGAGCTGCACTATTCCGCCAGTACGCGGGCGGACGCTGGTTACCTGCAGGACCTTGCCGCAGCGCCCTGGGGCGATCATGTGCACTACCATTTTTCAGACGAAAACACCCGGGCCGATCTGGATGTCATCCTGTCTGATTATCAGGAAGGATGGCACGTTTATACCTGCGGTCCGGATCGATATATGGACGGCGTGATACAAGCGGCAGAACGACAGGGTTTTCCCGAAGACGCCCGGCATCTGGAGTATTTCTCGGTTCCCGAGCAACCCGAATACGAAAACCATCCGTTCATTCTGAAGCTAGCAAAGTCAGGCAGGGAGCTGACCGTCCCATCGGACAAGGATGCCGCGCAGGTTCTGAATGAGGCGGGAATTCATGTGGATGTGAAATGCGCCGACGGCATTTGCGGGGTCTGCAAATGCGGGGTTATCTCGGGCGAAATTGAGCATCGTGATTTTGTGTTGTCGAACCGGCAGCGCGAAGGAGCTATCATTTTATGCCAAAGCCGCGCCGCGAATGCGGATGGCGTGATCGAGATTGACCTCTGACAATTGTTCAAAAACGACTTTGGGAAACCTAAATTTTGGTCGTTCCGGCCATGGACGCCACCTGGTTGCTGCACTAACGTCCCGTTCAAACCCCAGTTAATCCTGATCCACAGGTGCGAGGTAAACAAATGGACTATCACAGCCCCAACAGTTTCGAAGAAGCTTCGGCGCTGGCAGCGAATGCAACGGGAACGACCCGGTTTCTTGCAGGCGGCACCGACGTACTGGTGCAATTGCGTTCGGAACTGGTGACCCCCGATACACTGATCGACGTGAAAAAAATCAACGGGGTGCGGGACATCACCCGTAACGCCGATGGCAGCTGGACCCTTGGCGTCGCCGCCACCGGTGCCGAAATGAGCGAGCACCCCGAACTTGGCCGCGACTGGCCCGGCGTGGTCGAGGCAATGGATCTGATTGGCTCGACCCAGGTACAGGGACGCGCGACTTTGACGGGCAACCTGTGCAATGGCTCGCCTGCGGCTGATTCCGTGCCGGCCATGGTAGCGGCCGGTGTCACGGTGACCGTGACCGGTCCTGGCGGCACGCGGGAGGTCGCGGTCGAAGATATTCCTGTCGGCCCCGGAAAGACCTCGCTGACCAAGGGCGAGCTGATTTCCGCAGTGCACATTCCGGCGCGGGGAGACAACGGTGGAGACGCATATCTGCGCTTCATTCCACGTACCGAGATGGACATCGCCGTCGTCGGCGTCGGCGTGAACCTGCGCCTGGATGGTGATAAGATCACCGAGGCGCGTGTTTCGCTGGGTGCGGTGGCCCCGACCGTTCTGCTGGTCGAAGACTGCGCCAGGGCCATCATCGGCACCACTCTGGACGACGCCGCGCTTGATGCACTGGCTGCGGCTGCATCCGCCGCCTGTAATCCGATCAACGACAAACGCGGCACAATCGAATTCCGCACCGAAGTTTCGGGTGTTCTGGCAAAGCGTGCCGCAAAAATCGCCTATGCCCGCGCGAAGGGAGAGCAAGCATGAGCAAATTACACGTATCCACCACCGTGAACGGTGACGCGGTTGAATACCTGTGTGATCCCCGCGAAACCCTGCTGGACTGCCTGCGTGACAAGTTGAACCTGACCGGCGCCAAAGAAGGCTGCGGCACCGGCGATTGCGGCGCGTGTTCAGTTACGGTTGACGGCCGTCTGGTATGCTCGTGCCTGATGCTGGGTGTCGAGGCGGAAGGTAAGCAGATCGAAACCGTCGAAGGTATCGCGGATGGCGATGTTCTGCACCCGTTGCAGAAGAAATTCATTGAATACGCCGCCCTGCAATGTGGCATCTGCACGCCGGGTATTCTGGTTGCGGCGAAGTCCCTGCTGGAAAAAAACCCGAACCCGACCGAGGAGGAGACCCGGTACTGGCTGGCGGGCAACCTGTGCCGCTGCACGGGATATGACAAGATCATTCGCGCCGTGATGGATACGGCAGCTGAGATGCGGGAGGCTTCGTAATGGCACTCGACGATCGGAAATCCGAATTCAATTTCGTGGGTACCCGTCCTGACCGGCCGGATGGTCTGGACAAGGTGACGGGCCGGGCCCGGTTTGGCGCCGATGCTTATGCGCCCGGTATGCTGCATGGTGCGATCCTGCGTTCCCCTCATGCGCACGCGCGGATCGTGAAGATCGACGCATCGAAGGCCGAGGCGCTGAAGGACGTCAAAGCCGTTGTGACCCGGGCCGATTTCGCGGATGTGCCCTTCAAGCCCGGTTTGGAAGGCGAATTCTGGAGCGTGCTGGAAAATGTCATGGCGGGTGAAAAGGCCCTCTATGACGGTCACGCTGTTGCGGCGGTTGCGGCCACGTCGGCTTTGGCTGCGCGCGATGCGCTCAAGCTGATCGAGGTCGAGTACGAAGTGCTGCCCCACGTCACGGATGTGGACAAGGCGATGACCCCTGATGCGCCGGTAATCCGCGAAGGGGCTGCGGACTATTCTGTGCCCGAAGGGATGCACCCCAACGTCGTGCGTTATCACGAAAGCGGCCATGGCGACGTCGAGGCCGGGTTTGCCGAGGCGGATCTGATCCTGGAAGACAGTTTTGTGACCGAGGCAACGCATCAGGGCTATATCGAACCGCACGCCTGCCTTGGATCTCTGGGCAGTGACGGCAAGGGTGAGCTGTGGTGCTGCACGCAAGGCCATTGGTACGCGCAGAAATACTGCGCCACGCTGCTAGGCATTGAAACGGCGCAGCTGCGGGTGACCGCCTCGGAAATCGGTGGTGGCTTTGGTGGCAAGACCACCGTGTTCATCGAACCGGTTGCATTGGCGCTGAGCCGCAAGGCCAACCGGCCTGTTAAGATCGTAATGAGCCGCTCTGAGGTGTTCCGAGCTACCGGCCCGACCTCGTCCGCGTCGATGGATATCAAAATCGGCATGAAGAAAGACGGCACGATCACGGCGGCCGAAGGTATCTTCCGACTGCAGGGCGGTGCCTTTCCGGGAGCGCCCGGGGATATGACCGCCATGTGCGCTTTTGCGCCCTACAACCTGACCAATGTTCGTCAGGTCGGCTATGACGTTCTGGCCAACCGTCCGAAACAAGCCGCTTATCGCGCGCCCGGCGCGCCCATGGGGGCCTTTGCGGTGGAATCCGTGCTGGATGAGCTGTGCAAAAAGCTGGGGCTGGATCCGGTGGACGTGCGTCTGAAGAACGCGGCGCACGAAGGCACCAAAGCCAGTTATGGCCCGACTTACGAACGTATCGGTCTGGTCGAAACACTTGAGGCGGCCAAGGCCCATCCCCACTATTCGGCACCGCTGAAACCGGGGCAGGGGCGCGGCATTTCGTGCGGGTTCTGGTTCAATCACGGTGGTGAAACCAGCGTCTCGCTTGCGCTGTCCGAGGACGGCTCGGCCCAGGTTATGGTCGGCACACCTGACATCGGTGGCTCGCGTGCGTCGATGGCCCTGATGGCGGCCGAAGTGCTGGGTATCCCATACGAGAACATTCGTGTCACCGTCGCGGATACGGCGACGCTGGGCTACAATGACGTAAGCCACGGCTCGCGCGTGACCTATGCCAGCGGACTGGCGACCATCAAGGCAGCCAGAAACGCTGTGGAACGTCTGTGTGAACGCGCGGCGGCCAAATGGGGTATCCCGGTCGATGCGGTGAAATGGGAAAACGGCTGTGCCGTGCCTTCGGGTCCGAACGCAGGCGATTTCGATCCAATGCCGCTGGCCGATATCACCGCAGATATGGGTGCGACCGGTGGTCCGATCTCGGGGCATTTCGAAGCCACTCCGGAAGGGGCGGGCGTGTCATTTGGCACCCACATCGTCGATGCCGAGGTCGATCCGGAAACCGGCAAAACCGCGATCACGCGCTATACGGTCATTCAGGATGCCGGTAAGGCCATCCACCCGACTTACGTGGAAGGTCAGTATCAGGGCGGTGCCGCGCAAGGCATCGGCTGGGCGCTGAACGAGGAGTATATCTACGGCGAAGATGGCAGGCTGCAGAACTCGATTTTCCTCGACTATCGCATTCCTGTGGCCAGTGATCTGCCGATGATCGACACGGTGATTGTCGAAGTGCCCAACCCCGGCCACCCATTCGGTGTGCGCGGCGTGGGCGAGACCGGCATCGTGCCGCCGCTCGCGGCCATCGCCAACGCTGTCTCCAATGCGGCGGGCGTGCGGATGAAGCGACTGCCAATGTCGCCGCCCCGCATTCTGGCGGCGCTCAAGGACAATGGTTGAAGTCCACCTCTGGTCCGGCCTCCGGTCTCTGACCGGGGGCCAGCAGGTGGTCGAGGTGCAGGCCACAACCACCGGCGAGCTGCTGCGCGAACTTGTTCGCGCGCATCCGCAATTGCAGGCACCGATTGATGCCGGTGTGTCGATCGCCATCGACGGCCGCGTCATCGCCTCGGGACTGACCGAACCGATCCCGGAAGGCAGCGAGATTTACCTGATGCAACGCCTGCGTGGCGGCTAAGCGAGGTTGACCCGGAAGGGGCAACGATCAGTTCACTAGACCTTCGGCTATTTGATCCACGGCGGATTGCAGAGAGTCGCGTCGATATTGCGTGCTGTCGGCGAAGGCGTCGAAACGGGCCGAGGCCCGCAGAATTTGAACGCCGTCCCGTGGGGTGATTTCGAAACTGATCGAAGAAATAATGCAGTTTCCCAGTAAGGCGCGGATTTCAGTACAGATTTTGCGTACCTTTTCGAACACCTCTGCGCGGTTGCCCAGAGTGTTGTGAAGATCGCGGCCACCAATCAGCCGCACCCGGGCCGAGATGAGTTCGCCGTTCTTGACGACTGACGGATCGCCGGTTTCGTAATCCGGGACATATTGCAGGTTTCCGATGATCCTGACGGTTCCATCCCGTGAAAGCGTGGCGTTGGATTTGGAAACATCACATTTTGTTCCCAGGTTGCCCAGTACTTCGAAACAGTATCCCGCCAGAGTTTGCGGCGCGCGTGCATGGGCATAAAGTTCCTGAAAATCCGGCTCTGGCAGGGTTTCTCCGGGCTTCAGCAAAGCCTCAAACGGCATTTCCAGCTTGTATGACACATAGCGGCCTGTGGTCAGGTCCGTGGGGTTGAATGCTGCGTTCAGCTTCTTGTTGTTGCGCAGCCAGGCAACAAGTGGTGGGCCTTCGGCAAGTTCACCCACGGTTTCAAACGCCGCGTCGTCGCCGGACTGCGCCTGTGAAACCGCGCGGCTGATTTGATAGCCCCAGTACATCGTCGGCAGATACCAAACCGCAAGTAGGGCGAGGATCGACAGAGTCAGGGCCGTACCTATCAGTTTCATTGGCGGGGCACCTCCTGCGGCGCGGGATCAAGCAGCGCAAGGTCACCACCGACCGCAGCGGTCAGCAGCATGATATGCGTGTCCTCAAACGTGTCATCTCCGATCAGAGTAAAGTCGTTTTCCGAGGCATAGACATCACGTCCGGCCATGCTGCGATATTCGATCGGTTGGTCCGGCAGGTCGCCGACCAAGACATGGGCCGCACTGTGGGGGCCTGTTACATTGGTGTCCGCAGGCACACCCATGACCTGTCGGTACCATGCGTCAAACGCGCGGTAGCCGGTGTTGAAGCTGTAAATCTGGTTCGTGTACAGATCATTGCCGTTTTCCGCCTTGGCCTGCGCGGGCCAATGCGCCTGTGGCCTTCGCCATGGTGCAACCATGCAAGGCCCCGGGTCATCATTCGCGCCAAATTCAAAGTTCGTTACAAAGTCGCTGATCCTGATTGCCTCGAACGGCACGTCCTGTTCAGGCGCCACAAGACCCGAGTTCTCGCCGATCATCGCGACATGCGACAGGGTGACTCCTCTGGCCAGTTGCAGGTTCCAGATCACGTTCTGGCGGAAGCTTTGCAGCACCAGATAGACGGGTGCCGACGTGTCCGTGACAAACACGTCCACGGCAAACATCCGTCCCTGCGCCCGGGATCCGGTCTGATAGTGTTTTTTCGAAACCTGCACACCCTCAATATGGTCGATGAGCGCATTCGCGATGGCCCGGTTCGAGAACACATGGGTCGTTGTCGGCAGCGTGCCGGTCTCCATGCGCAGGTTATAGACAACATCATTCGGCTGCGGTCTTTTGAAGGTGCATTCGGAGTTAACGGCAAAAGGGATCAGCACGTTGGGCGGCGCGTCCTGCCCTGCCGGATCAAAGCCCGTCGCCACATCCAGAACGGTTAATTGTTCCCGGTCCGCAGTTGCCAGACCCGGGCTGGGAATGCTCCAGCCTTGATCGGTGATCTGGCGAACGTCCTGCACAGGCTTGGGTTGTGGCTGTGGGGCCGACTGGTTGTCCGGGGCCGCTGCTTGCGACAGTTTCCACTCGTCGAACATCATCAGGCCGTAGAACCCACCAACCCCGGCCATGGCCGCCAATATGGCCCAGATCATAGCGTTGCGGAGATTATGACCTTTCGGCGCCGGTTCACTGGGTGGAGCTTCTGTTTGGACTTGCGGTGGCGGAGGGGTGCCGTGTTTCTGCTGAATGCGTTGTATTCGTTCTGAAAAATCTTGCTTTTGCTTTGAATCGGTCATGGTGTCGTATCTCGTGATTCGGCACCGACGTTAATTGAAAATTTCAACCGCTGCGAGAATGCGTGGCGGCGAAACATGCCGTTCGAAATGACTGTTGCAAGAAGACAAATCAACTACACCTTGTTTGAAGCAGTTGCAGTCGGGTTGCTTTGGCTGGATTTGATGCTTGGCTTGTTAACCCTGCCAGGGTTCACGCCCGACCATCCGGTCCGCTTCTGCCGTGATATCGTTCATGTGCTGCTCAAGGCTTTGCCTGAGCGTTTCGATCTGTTCTTCACTGGCTTTGCGGGGAACGGTTTCGGTCCATTCCCGGCACAGGAAAACGCCCTGATTGCGCCAGGGGCGGGGCAGCAGCATGCGGTCCCACGTTCCGGCCTCGCGCCCGTGGCGGGTAGAAAAGGTAATGCCAAACACCCGCTTGCCCGAGGTGCGGGCCCAAACCAGCGGCACGGTCGACAACACCCGTTCGGGTCCACGCGGTCCGTCGGCGGCAATGCCAATCGAAATGCCCTGCTTGATCATCCCCAGCACCTCGCGCGACAAGGCGACGTGGCGTTTCCGGCTGGTCATGGCGATCGAGTCCAATCCGAACAGCTTTTGCACCCGGCCCACCATGCTGCCGGCGCGCGCGGCGGAGGTGATGGTGCAAACCCGTCCCTTGTCCAATGGAAAGAGGAAGGGCGATAGCGTCAGCCGCTGGTGCCACATCACAACGATCACCGGCTCACCCTGTTCCACCAGTTTGTCCATTTCCTCAAACCCGAGGCGCTGCCAGCTTGTGTTGCGATGAACCATCCGGATGTAGCTGGCGATCCGCCGCGCCGCCCAGTTGAGAACGGCTTCGCTGTCTGCGATTTTCTTGCGGAGGCTCACGTATTGTATCCTTTTGCTGACCAGACCTTGTCTTAAAGAACTGCGCGTTCTGTGCAACTTGTTTGTCCCGGGGATGATCTGACGATGAATCGTAAAAAGCCTCTTGAGTCCGCCGCGCGGCTGGCATATCTGGGTCGCACCACAGGGGTATAGCTCAGTTGGTAGAGCGACGGTCTCCAAAACCGTAGGTCGCGGGTTCGAACCCTGCTGCCCCTGCCATTTAAAATCAACCACTTACGTCGATTGTATTTGGACTAGATTGGACTGGTTGGGACGCTGTTGGGATTTTTTGCGCCCGATTACCGTCGCTCCAGTTCTCAGATGCTCGATTCCCTATCCACGTCATCTGAGCGCATACAGTGCATGTCCAAGTTTCCCTTTAGCCGAATTGAGTGAGTTCTCTGTGGCAGGCACGATTAAGATTCATCAAACAACGCCGGTTAAATTGCCTGAATTGGCTTGCTCTAGGGAAGCCGATACACATCCGATGAAGGCATCTAAGAATACTAGTTGCCATCGTACGCAATGCGGACAAACAGCCGCCCTCTCATCCCTTCGAAAAGTTCTTCGCGAAGTAATCCATAGGGCCCACCGAGCCAAGGTCGTCTTTAATTACACCGTCTGACGCCGGTGAAAACAGCCTTGCAAGTAGGCCGCCAAGAAATTCGTCTTTTGCATGCCCTTTTTCTGCCAGCGCTAAGTATGTCAAAATCATCGTTACTCTTTCTGAGCTGTCGTTCCACAAGTGAAGCTGGCTAGCAAACAGCCTGTAGAGGATCCGCAAAAATATCATTCCGACCGCAACCAATGTGCCAAATGAAGCAAACGATGCTATTGAAGCGTCCCTCCAAAACTCAAAGAATTCGCTCAAATTGTTGTAGGACAGAAAGTATACCCAAAATATCCAAACCGATGCACCTGACGCGGCAAGAAACACTGCACCACAAAGGAATGTGCTTAGCCGATGCCAGTACTTCTTTTTTTTCAGTACTCGGCAGGCGCGCGTAGAGACATCTCGGTCTTTATGGTGTCTTCAAATGTTGAGAGGCTGTCTCTTGTATCGCTGACCGTCTTTTCGATTTCTTTTTTCATCTCCGCTGCCATGTTAGCTCGTTCGCTTTCGAGCCTGTCGCTAACCTTTTTCAGCAATTTTGCGAGGCCCACGATGGACTGTTTTGCCTTGTCTGACCTCACTGCGATAGCATCGTCTAGTTGGCCGAGCTTCTTTTTGCTAGAATCGTCAAGCTCAGAAATTCTAGAGTAATATTCATCCAATAGTTGTTTTAGGCTCTGCGCAGTGGAAGCCGCCCCAGCCTTACTTAGACCCCTCTCGAAATTCGAATACGCCACAGCGGCTAAGAGCATGATTTTGTCGTTTGCGGCGTTTTGATGCGTTTTGAGCTCAGCAAATTTGAGAATCGCCGCTGCAAGCTCACTGTCGCGACCCTGCTCCCCAATGATGAATTTTCCAAGGCTGCTGCCTGAGTTTACGAATGTGCCATTCGCTATTTGATCACTGGTATTTCTTAACGAATCTGACATTTCCCTTTCGCGGATACCGTCTGATGGATTCTGCTCCAACCTTTGCGACGCAGAAGAGAGATCTGCTAGCAATCTTGAATACCGAGTCCAAATACTTTGACCGTAATTAGTTTTTTCAAGCCAGCTCCATTTCGAACGCTCGTTGGCTGTCCAATCGATCACATCTTGGGGCCTTGAAAAAACTTGGTGCTCGCCTGACTGTAGCGTTATTTTAAGTTCCACGAATTACCTCAACTGCTGGAATGTTATGTACTCATCGTACAAGCCCGGTCGAGGATCGCAACTTTACGGAAAAATGTGTGCTGATGCTCAACTCGGACGTTGCGACAAGTAGGAAAGAACAAGTGATGTTGTCTAGATTTCTTTGGCAGTTCAAATCGAGTGCAGCCTAAATTGAAACGCCGAAGTTCGTGAACTCGAATTGAGGCACCATTGAAGAGTCTCCTATTTCTGCGAGACATGTGCCACGACTTTTAGTTGGGAAAGTTTATGTAACTCCTTGTTCTCTAAAGATTGGAAATCTACTTATTTGGATGATTCTATCAATGAAAACAATGACTTTATAGGGCCTCCAAAACCGTAGGTCGCGGGTTCGAACCCTGCTGCCCCTGCCATTTCCTTCCATGTTGTCGACGAAGCCCAGGTTGGGGATACCCTTCCTTGTGCGGGTTCAGTTTCACGGGCAATCGCTGTTCCCTCTGGCGAATGAATGGCCTATTGTCCCGTGCAGACAGAACGCACCGGGATGGGGATACATGTCGCGTTTCGATGGTTACTTCCTGCGGCAGTTGCTGGTGCTGTTCGGATTTTTCACTCTGGTTCTGGTTGGCGTCTTCTGGATTACCCGATCAGTCAGCCTGTTTGACCGGGTAATCAGCGGTGGTCAGTCGGCTATGGTGTTTCTTGAATTTACGGCCCTGACACTGCCGACGCTGATCCGCACGGTGATGCCAATGGCCGTATTCGCCGCCGCAGTCTACGCCACCAACCGGCTGAGTCGCGAAAGCGAGATGACGGTGATGCTGGCCACCGGGTCAAGCCCGTGGAGGCTGGCGCGCGGAGTATTGGTTTTTGGTGTCATTGCTGGGCTGATGATGGCAGTCATAAGCATATTCCTGCGCCCCGCATCCGTCGATCAGCTTGAGCAGCGGCAGGCCGAAGTCGCCGGGGACGTCACCGCGCAATTGCTGAACGAGGGTGAATTTCTGCACCCGGCCACTTCGGTGACGGTCTATATCGGCAGCATTGATCTGGACGGTACTCTGCACGAAGTGTTTGTTTCCGATCGTCGCGACAAACTGAACTCGGCCAGCTATTCCAGCAAGACGGCGTATCTGGTCAACAACGATGCGGGTCTGCATCTTGTGATGCTGGACGGGATCGCGCTGCGGCTTGACCGTGAAGGCCGGACCTTATCTTCGACCTTGTTTCAGGACGCGTCTTACGACATATCCGGGTTGACCAGTTCGCGCGGCATGAACGACCGCAGCCTCGAAGCGGTTCCGACAATCGAGTTGCTCAATGACCGGGAAGCAATCTCGGCAGCGGAAGGATTCAGCCAGGGCGAGATGATCGAGGAGCTGCACCAGCGGTTCTCTTGGATCGCGATCTGTATTGCCGTCGCGATGGCGGGGTATTCCACGCTGATGCTGGGCAGTTTCTCGCGGTTTGGCCTTTGGCCCCAGATATTCGGGGCTTTCACCATTCTTATTCTGCTGGAGGGTGTTCGCGGATTTATCTCTCCCATTGTCATCGCCGATCCTGACATTTGGCCCTTGCTGTATCTGCCGGCCTTCGGGGGCATCCTGATTTCCTGCATGTTCCTGTTTGTTGCGGGCCGGCCGCTTGTCGTGATGCGGCGAACCGAAAGCCAGAAAGTACCGCAGGCAGGCACCTGAGTTCAGCCGCGAAGATCGGCAAGGCAGCTCAGGATATCGTCGATGCCCGCGCCATCACGGCGGGTCACCAGATAGAGCGGCAGAAACAGGTCTCGCGCCCCCTCGATCGGGATCAGTTCCTGTGATCGCAGGTGGTCTTCGATGACATAGCGCGGGAAATACCCGGTTCCGCCCCGGCGCAACACATAGCGCAGCGCCATCATGCAATTGCCAAGAAAAATCGTCTGCCCCGGCGCCTGTCGGGCCACGGATCTCACGTGGTCCTGATAGACTTCACCCAATTCCAAATTGACAAATACCAGATCCTGGCCGGTGTCGGCCGTGCCCTGGGTTCGGACAAGTATCAGGCGCTCGGTGCCCAAGTCGTGAAACACCACGCGCGGATCAGCCGGTTTTTCATGGGTCAGGGCGGCATCCAGAACATGCGTCGCGACAGCGTCGACCATGTTCAGATCGTGGTCATAGTTCAGCGTCAGCAACAGTTTTCCGGACTGCCGTTCGAACCGCACGGCCAGATCAACCAGCAACGGATCCCAGATGCTCAGCTGTGCGCCAAGCCGCAAGGCTATTCGGTTCTGGGATTGAGACGGCAGGTCGTGTGAAGCAAAGGACCAAAGCGACAGCATCTGTTCAGCGTAAGGGCGGAATTGCCGCCCGAAATCAGTCAGTGTGGTGCCACCCGCGCCCCGATTGAACAGTTGCTTTCCCGTTTCATCTTCAATCGCGCGGATACGCGCACTGACGGCAGTCTGGGTCACGTTCAGCTTGCGGGCCGCGGCGTGAAAGCCTCCGACCTCGGCAACGCAAAGAAATGTTTCGAGCGCTTTGATCTGCATGTCGAAAGTATTTTTTGATCGAACCGATAAAATCAATTCATTTTTTTGACCATAGGGATTGCACTATCATGATGCGCAACTTCAGCCAAAGGACGCGCCATGCTGGACAAAAGCCACAAACCCACCTGGACCAGTTTCGAAAACGCCACCAAGGAAGATTTTCTGGCGGTAATGGACTACGAAGACGCCTATAATGCGGCCCTGCCGGATCGCATTCTGGATGCAATCCGCTCGCTCGATGAAGAGTGGACGCCCTATCCTGTAAACCGCTATCAACACAGCCTGCAGGCCGCGACCCGTGCCTATAACGACGGTGCCGACGAAGAGATCGTCATCGCTGCATTGGTGCATGATACGGGCGATATCCTGTCCCCCTACAACCATGGTGAGCTGTCAGCGGCGATGATGAAGCCCTATGTCAGCGAAAAAACCTACTGGATTCTCAAGCATCACTGCGTGTTTCAGGGGTATTATTACAATCACTTCCTGGGTGGCGACCGCAACGCCCGCGACAAGTATCGTGACAGCCCGTACTGGGAAGACGGCCGGTATTTCTGCCACGAATACGACCAGTGCGCTTTCGACCCCGACTACCCGACCAAACCGCTGGAGTTCTTTGAACCCTTGTTGCGCCGGGTTCTGAACAAGGGTGAAGGCCACATGGAATTGAACGAGACGGCGGACGACGGCAAGACTGATTAAGAAAAATGACAGGCGGGCCTGAGTGGCCCGCCTGAACCGATCAGCAGCTTGCCATCAGACGATAGACGATCTGCGCGGCGGTAAAATCCCATGCGGCATCGCCATCGGGGGCCAGTTCGACCACATCGAGTCCGACGCATTTTCGCCCCTTCAACGCGTGTTCCACCAGATGCAGCGCCTGGTAATAGGCCAGCCCACCGGGAACGGGGGTGCCGGTTGCCGGCATGATCGCCGGGTCCAGTCCATCAACATCAAAGCTGACATAAACCAGTTCCGGGAAGTCTTCGGGCAAGTCAATGGCGTGGATGTTGTTGGTCACCAGTTCTTCGGCATCGACGTGAAAAACGTTGTTTTGTACACGGCTCTCGGCCTCTTCTTTGCAGAAGGCACGAACGCCGAACTGGGCCAGGCGGATGCCTTCCTCGGCCAGAAGATGCATGACCGAGGCGTGGGAGTGTTTTTCGCCCTGATAGGCGTTGCGCAGGTCGGCATGCGCGTCCACCTGAACAATACCGATTGGTTGACCCAACGCGCGCGCAACACCCATGACTGCACCGTAGCTGAGCGAATGCTCGCCACCCAGCGTCACCGGCACCTTACCCGCGCGCACTGCGGTTTCGGTGCGTTGGGCCAGGCGTTCCATGATTTCCGGCAGCGAGGCATCGCAATCCAATGGCGGCTCGGTGAAGATGCCCTGCAGGCAGGGTTCAGCGCTGCCGACGATCCGCTCCAGCTCATTTGAGGCCTCGATAATTGCTTCGGGCCCTTTGGCCGTGCCCGAGCCATAGGACACCGTGCGCTCCAGCGGCACCGGGATCACGTGGAACCGCGCGTCCTCGGTGCGCTCGGAAGCGGTCAGTTCACTGTCGAGAAAAATGCTCATGAGAGTCTGTCCTTAAAGTCTTCATAGCCGAACTTTTTGATGATTTTCAGTTCGTCTGTTTCGCTGTTCCACAGCGCGATGGTTGGCAGCGGCACGCCATTGAATGTGTTCGTCTTGACCATCGAGTAATGGGCTTGGTCCAGGAAGGCGAAGCGCTGCCCGATCTCCAGCGGCTTGTCCCATGTGTAGTCGCCGATCACGTCACCCGCCAGACAGGAGGGGCCGCCCAGACGGTAGGTGTGGCCAGCCTCGGCTTCATCCATCAAAGCCGGACGATAGGGGGCTTCGATCACGTCGGGCATGTGGCAGGTGGCCGAGATATCGGTGATCGCAAGGTTCATGCCATTGGTCGGCAGGTCGAGGATTTCGCCAATCAGAACGCCTGCATCCAGTGCGACGGCTTCGCCGGGTTCAAAATAGACATCGATGCCATATGATTCGCGGATGCCCTTGATGAAAGCGACCAGCCCGTCGCGGTCATAGTCGTCGCGGGTGATATGGTGCCCGCCGCCGAAGTTCAGCCATTTGAGTTGCCCCATGAACGGCATGAGTTTCGGTTCGACGGCGTCCCACGTGCGCTGCAGCGGCTCGAATCCCTGCTCGCAGAGCGTGTGCATGTGCAGGCCATCAACCCCGGTCAGGGTTCCCGAGGTGAGCTGGCTGACGGGCGTTCCCAGCCGAGAACAGGGGGCGCAGGGATCGTATTTCGGAATTTCACCCTCGGAGTGTTCCGGGTTGATGCGCAGGCCGACCTGAACGCCCGCAGCCTGTGCCTTGGCGAGAAACCGATCCTTTTGCGCAGGAGAGTTGAAGATGATGTGGTCGGACAGTGACAGGATCTCGTCGATATCCGCGTCCTTGTACCCGGCGCAGAATGTGGCGACCTCACCGCCATATTCCTCGCGGCCCAGCCGAGCCTCAAAGGTGCCGCTGGCGCAGGTGCCGCCGAGATATTGGCGCACCAGCGGGGCGAGCGAGAACATCGAGAAGGCTTTCAGAGCACTCAGCACATGTGCGCCCGAGCGGGTTCCGATATCGGCGAGGATGCTCAGGTTCCGTTCGACGGCTTTTTCGTCGACCACAAAGCACGGCGTGGGAACGCGGCTGAGATCGAAGTTGTGGAAGGCTCCGGCATCCCCGGCTTGTGTGGTCATCATGTCGGACATAACCGGCGTCTCCTTGGGGTGGAGAGGCCGGGGGCGCTGCCCCCGGACCCCCGGAGTATTTGGAAAAAGATGAAGACCAGATCAGAATGCGACGGGGCCGTCGAGTTCGTGAACCTGCCACGGCAGGCCGTGGTTGTTCAGCATGTCCATGAAATCATCCGGGTCGAGCTGTTCCATGTTCCACACGCCCGGTTGAGTCCAGTTGCCTTTCAGAACCTGTGCCGCGCCGATCATGGCAGGGACGCCGGTGGTATAGCTGACCGCTTGGCTGCCGACCTCGGCATAGCATTCCTCGTGGTCGCAGATGTTGTAGATGTAATAAGTCTTCTCGCCCGAGCCATCCTTGGCCTGACCCGTGGCGATGTCGCCGATGCAGGCTTTGCCTTTGGTTTCCGCGCCCAGATCGCCAGGATCGGGCAGCAGGGTTTTCAGGAACTGGATCGGGATGATTTCCTTGCCGTCGTGCATCACCGGGTCGATGCGGGTCATGCCGACGTTTTCCAGCACTTTGGCGTGGGTGATATAGGCGTCACCGAAGGTCATCCAGAAGCGGGCGCGCTCGATCTCAGGGAAGTGGGTCGAGAGCGATTCCAGTTCCTCGTGATACATCAGGTACATGTTTTTGGGGCCGATGGCGGGGAAATCGAACTCGACCTTGTGTGTCATTGCCGGCGAGTGTTTCCACTCGCCACCTTCCCAGTGGCGCACTTCGGCCAATACTTCGCGAAGGTTAATCTCCGGGTTGAAGTTGGTGGCGAATTCTTGATCGTTCGAGCCGCCATTGGCGTCCAGAACGTCGATCTGACGAATGGTGTCCAGCTTGTGTTTCTTGAGCCATTTGGCGAACACACTGGTCACACCCGGATCGAAACCCGAGCCGAGGATGGCGGTCAGGCCAGCCTCTTTGAACCGCTCCTGATAAGCCCACTGCCAGTGATATTCGAACTTGGCCTCATCCTCGGGCTCGTAGTTCGCGGTGTCGAGGTAATGGATACCGGCCTCAAGACATGCATCCATAAGAACCAGATCCTGATAGGGCAGGGCGAGGTTCACGAGGATTTCCGCGCCGGTCTCCTTGATCAGCTTGACCGTGTCTTCGACCTTGTAGGCGTCCAGTTCTGCGGTGGCGATATCAACGCCCACACGCTCTTTCACCGATTTGGCGATGGCGTCGCATTTCGATTTCGTGCGGCTGGCCAGAGTAATCTCGGTGAAGATGTCCGAATTCATCGCCATCTTGTGCACGGCGGCGTGGGATACGCCGCCTGCGCCGACAACCAGTGTTTTGCCCATGGGGTTTTCTCCTCTCACAGGGGGTTATTCGTAATAGGTGTAGCCGTTGATCGAGTCGCGGTAGGCGCTCATCAGGGTTTTGCGGTCCTTGGCTTTCAGAGTACCGGTCGAGATCGCCTCGTCCACCATTTTGCGGAAGGCAGCGACGCAATCGCCGGGATCAAACTCGACATAGGACAGAACTTCGGAGATGGTGTCGCCTTCCTGTTCGTGTAGCAGGTCGAAGCCGCCGTCAACGCGCAGGTCGATGGTGACGACGTTGGTATCACCAAACAGGTTATGCAGATCGCCCAGCGTTTCCTGATAGGCACCGACAAAGAAGACGCCCATGTAGTATTCGTCTTCTTCAGGCAGCGAATGCACCGGCAGGCTGGGAGAGACACCATCGGCCAGGATGAAGCGGTCGATCTTGCCGTCGCTGTCGCAGGTGATGTCGGACAGGACCGCGCGGCGGTCGGGTGTTTCGTTCAGACCCTGCAGCGGGACGATTGGGTGCAACTGGTCGATGGCCCAGACATCGGGCAGGGACTGAAACAGCGAGAAGTTGCAGTGGTAGATATCGGCCACTTTTTCAAGCTGGTCGTCCACATCGGTTTCCAGATCGTCGCTGGCCGCAAGCGCCTTGAGGCGGGTCATCAGCGACAGGTAGATGCGCTCGGCCCGGGCCATCTGGCGCAAGTCGACATAGCCGCGCCGGAACAGGGCACGCAGTTCATTGCGATAGAAGGTGGCGTCGTTCCAGCATTCCTGCAACCGGTCGATGCTGAGGTAACTCGACACAGCGGCCAGGTCCGATACCATATGGTGGTCATCGGGTTCCACCTCGGGTCCGTTGGGCGCATCGTAGAGCGTGCTTTCCAGCACGTTGAACAGCAGCATCGACGAGGTTGCCACCACAGCGCGACCGCTTTCGGTGACCAGAGTCGGGTGGGCCACTTCGGCCTCATCCATCGCGTAGGCCACGGTTTCGACGACATTGGCGCAGTATTCCTCGACCGTGTAGTTGATCGAGTTCTCGGCGGCTTTCTTCTCGCCGGTATAGTCCACACCCATGCCGCCGCCGAGGTCCAGATGGGTCAGCGGCACGCCTTCGCGCGTCAGCTCGGTGTAATAGCGGCAAGCCTCGCCCACGGCGCGGCGCACGTCGTTGACGTCCTGCACCTGAGATCCGAGATGCGAGTGCTGCAGCTTCAGACAATGCAGCAGGCCAGCCGCTTTCAGTTTGTCGACAGTAGCGACCAGCTGATCGGTGTTCATGCCAAAGGCGGACCGGTCGCCCGAGCTTTCTTCCCATTTGCCGCTGATCTGGTTGGTCAGTTTGACCCGGACACCGATCAGGGGCTCGATGCCCAGTTCGTTATATACCTCGATCACCGTGTCGGCCTCTTTCGGGCTTTCCAGCACGATGACCGTGTTAAAGCCGATCTTGCGGCTGAGGATTGCCAGTTGGATGAACTCGGCATCCTTGACGCCGTTGCACACGATCAGTGCTTCGCTGGCCAGACGATGGGCAAGCGCGATCACCAGTTCGGGTTTCGATCCGGCTTCCAGGCCGTAATTGTACTTCTTCCCGAACTCGACGATCCGGTCCACGACCTGCGCCTGTTGGTTCACCTTGATCGGGAAAACACCGCGATAGTGCCCCTTGTACCCGGTACGGGCAATCGCATCGCGGAAGCTTTCATTGATATGAGCGATCTCGTTTTCCAGGTAGGAACTGATACGCAAAAGCATCGGGGCCCTGATGCCGCGTTCCTCAAGGTCGCTCAGGATGCCGGGCAGGCTGATTGCCGCAGCCTCGGGCGCCATGGGATTGCGCAGACCGATCTCGCCCTGCTCCGTCACCTCGATGAGGCCTTTGCCCCATTTCTCAACCCCGTAGATGGAATGCGGTGCGTTGGGCGTATGTTTCAATCAAGCCAGTCCTTGTGCGTCTGGAGTGCCGGTTTTGCGCCCGCCAATACGGCAGCAGTTTGATTCGTCCAAGTGTAATCTATGCGATGGAAAATGCCGAGGTTCAGCCAAACGCCCGGACAGGGATCAGGTGGTTGTCCCATTGGCAGTCCGGTTGGGCCAAATTGTTGGCGCTGATGCCGCTCAGGCTGCCGATCACTCCGGTGCCGGTGGTAAAGACATACCCCTGGGGCCCTGCGCTTAACCCGCATACATCGTCAAGCTGGTGGATGCTGGCCAGTCGCCCGTCTGCGACATTGAACTGATGCAACGCGTTGCCGCGCGGGCAGGTGATCGCGACGGTTTCGCCATTGGCAGAAAACGCGACACTTCCTGCGTATCCCTAAAGCGTGGCTTGATCGGTGTCGGGTGCCGACAGGAGCCGGGGCGCCTGACCACGGTGATGCAGGCCCAACAACGGCGGGTGAGCGGTCGCGTCGCCCTGCCATTGCATGGCAAAGGCAACAAGTCCATCCCGGCGCACCGCCAGATGACGGGTCGAGCTCTTGTGCATCGCGCGCGGCAGTTCCACCGTCTCTAGAATGTCGCCGGACAGGTCAAGATAGGTCAGGTTGGGTTGCATCACCGGCAGGTTCAGCTTGGTGCGGCCCGTGTCGGGATGGGTTTCGATCCCGCCATTGGCGACGACCAAAGAAACGCCATCCGGCATCAGGCGCAAGTCGTGCGGGCCGATACCGCCCGAGGAAATCTCTCCGATCCGGGTGTAATCTTGGCCGTTCCAGATGCCGATGATGCCCGCGCCAGCGTCATAGTCGTTTTCGGTCGTGTACAGCCTTGTTCCATCTCGCGAATAGGTGCCGTGGCCATAGAAATGGCGCCCTTTTGGGGCCTGCAACTCGGCGATTTGCGCCCCAGTGGCGCAATCAATCACCGCGGCAAAGGTACCGGGACGGCGGGCAAAGGCCACCGCCTGCGGCAAGTATGGATGCGCGGCAGCGGCGTGGCCCCGGGCGGGCAATGGCCGGGAAAACACGATGGTTCCGTTCACATCCAACCCGGCCAGGCGGTACGTATCATCCGGGAATAACGCCGCAGCCAGATAGTCCGGGCCGCCCACCGACGCCCACCCTTGCATCGGGGCAAGACCGGCGGCGGTCAGACCGGCCAGAAAGCGGCGGCGGGTGGTCATGCGGATCAGTCTCCGTCCAGTGAGTTGAACCCGGCGCTGATGCCAAGGGTCGGGCCGAGTTCGGTAGAGGCAATAGCGCGGATGTCGTTGATCGACTGTTGCAGCGCTTCGACCCGGATGCGTCCCTGTGGATCGGCGACACCCGCAAAGGCCGGATCGTCCAGTGATTGTGCCCGGCTTATGGCTCTTGCAAAGGCGGCGTCCAGATCGTCGGCAATCCGGGGATGACCGGTCGACAGATGAGTGGCAAGATCGTGCAAGGCGATCAGCGACAATTCCACATGGCGCAGGGATCGTTCGGACCTGCGTGCCTCGGCCCGGTTGGGGCGGGGGCGGTCATGCGTTCCCATGGGGCGGCCAAGGCGGGTGTCGGCGGTAAACTCCAGACCGGTGATCAGGGCTTTGAACAGTTCCTGCATCGCTTCATCATCGGACCGGTAGGGGCCGTCGGGTCCGGGTCGAGCCATTTTGCCGGCATAGGACTGCCAGTCGTTGTCGATAGCCCGCGCATTCCGTTTGATATCTGTCGCGATGGCCCGAACCAGCGCGCAGCGATAGTTATCCGCGCCTGCCACGGACAGTTGCGGGTCGAACAGAACCTGCTCCAGAGCAAAGAAACCGCGCCCAGCGATGGATGTTTCCGCGAACCCTTCGGCGAAATAGACCGCATCATCTTCCCGGGCGATCAGTCCTGACAACGCTTTGGGCGTGAAACCTTTGCTGTCGGGCCAGAACGCCAGGGCAAAGGCGCGGTCATCGGTTTCCGAAGGGCCAAAGCGCAGGTGGCTGGCAGAAATCCATGCGTCGAAGGTATCGTGATAAGCTGCCTGCAGATCGGGGGTGTCCGTTGAGCAATCCGCTTGCGACGATGCTTTCAGTGTGCCGGACGTGTCCGCAAGCTGCGCAAAACGCGGCAGGATGTGGGATTGCACCGTGTCCGCGAGTACAGCCTGAAGGTCCTGGGCCTGGACAGCTATTGGCAATATGAGGGCAGCCAGTAAGGTGAGATTTCGCATGAATCAGAGACTTTCGAGGAAACGCACAAGGGCATTGCGGTCGGCTTTTGGCATCGAAACAACACTGTCCCGCGCCGCCTGCGCCTCACCCCCATGCCACAAGATGGCTTCAAGCAGCGACCGGGCACGCCCGTCATGCAGAAACTGGGTATGGCCGGACACCTGTTCGGTGAGGCCAATGCCCCACAGCGGTGCGGTGCGCCATTCCCGGCCATCGGCGCGGGCTTCGGGGCGGTTGTCTGCAAGTCCCTCGCCCATGTCGTGCAGCAGCAGGTCGGAATACGGCCAGATCAGCTGAAAGCTGTGTTCAGGCCGGTCGTCCATGCGGTGCGTGACGAAAGCGGGCGTATGGCAGGAAACACAGCCGGAGGTGTAGAACACCTCTTTCCCGCGCAGCACTTGCGGATCATCCACATCGCGTCGGGCCGGAACGCCAAGATTCTGGCTGTAGAATGCAACCAGGTCCATGCCCTGCTGGTCAATTTCGAATTCCCTAATGTCCTGATCGCCATGGGGGGCCGCAACGCAAGCAGTTTGGCGGTCGGTGCAATCGCCGTGCGGCGCCGGGTAGAGCAGGCTGGAAATGCCGATGTCACCCGCAAAGGCGGCGGCGGATTGTTCCATGATCGTCGGCATTCCGGCCTTATGGCCGAAACGGCCCATCATCGGTTCACCAAATTCCGCTGACCAGACGATATTCGGTCGTCCGGAAATCCCGTCGCCATCCATATCTTCGGGATCGGCGTTGGCCAGCAGATCGTCGACCGGAATGGCTTCAAGCAACCCCAATCCGATCATCTGAGGCGCCACGCGGGGGCTGAGCATCGCGTCCGGGTGCAACGGGCCGTATCCCAGATCTGCCGCGCTGTAGGTCGGGCGGCGCAGGATGGCAGTTTCGCCTTCCGACAGCTCAACGAGGACATCCTCATATGCGATATCCAGCCGGTATTCGGCCGGATGGCCGGGCAGGGCTAGGTCCTGCATCTGGCCGCCGTAATTCGGTTCGGGACGGGTGGCGATGTAGTCCTCGATCTCGGAATACCCGTCGTCGGGGCCACCGGGAACAGACACGCGCAGGAACATCGATATCGCGTTGTCGTCCGGGCCGTTGGGCGTATGGCCGCGCCCGTCCTTGATGTGGCATCGCTGACAGGATCGGGCGTTGTAAAGCGGGCCCAGACCATCCGAGGCCAATGTAGATGCGGGGGACGATACCCAAATCTTTCTGAACAGCCCGTTGCCGACCCGGAATTCCAGCTCCTGCTCGAAGCTCAGATTGCCCGAGGGTTGTGAAAAGGCATCGGCGTCCTGGCGCGCCCGCACGGTGGCCGCCCCGGCGGGCAGGTCCTCGAACCGTTGCGGCGCGCTGAAATCATCGGGCAACGCCGTGACGGCGGAGATCCGGTTGCGCTCTTCCTCGGTTCTGGGCTGGAAGTTCAGGTGAATGTCACGCAGTTCGGCGGACAGGGAGGGGGTGGCCACGCACGTGACCACCGACAAAAGACAGAGTTTAGTCCACTTCGTCCATTTTCGACGCGTTGAGCTGCGCATAATTGGCTTCGCCGATCCTTTCATACAGGTCGAGCTGCGTTTCGAGGAAGTCGATATGGCCTTCTTCATCGCTGATCAAATCCTCGAACAATGACATCGACACATAGTCGTCCGCCTCGCGGCAATATCCCCGGGCTTCGACATAAAGCGCTCGCGCATCCTGTTCCGCCGCCAAGTCGCATTCCAGCGTTTCCTTCGGGGTCTGGCCGATCCTCAGAGGATCGAGTTTTTGCAGGTTGGGATGCCCTTCCAGGAAGATGATCCGTTCGATGAGCTTGTCGGCATGGCCCATCTCTTCGATGCTTTCCTCGCGGCTTTTCTTGGCCATATGGCCAAGGCCCCAATCCTCTTGCAGGCGGTAGTGCAGCCAGTACTGGCTGACCGCCGTCAGTTCATGCCGCAGGGATTTGTTGAGGTATTCGATGACTTTGGGGTCGCCTTTCATCTGCACTCTCCTGTGTTGCTCCGCTGCGCAGGGCGCGGAGTTGCATGGGGACTTCCAGATTATCGCAGGACCGCATCGAGTCGAGAAAAAGCGGCATGCATCCGCCACAATCCGCTGATTTCCCAAGCGCATGGTAGATTTTTCCGGGCGTGATCACTGTGTGCGGGTCAGACGCGCGCATCCAGTCGATCGCGGCGCGGATGTCGTGGTCCGAGATATGTGTGCAGTGGCAGATGATCATGGTAATGCGCCCATAGTTGTGGTCGAGCTTTGATGTCAGTCGGGGGTTCGGATGCGGCTTTTCACATCAAACCCCGGTGATCCGGATATCCGGAAGCACCCGCTTTCAGATGCTTCCGGTTCAGTCAGGCCGGGAGGGGGGTGTCCGACCAGACAGGTCTTATTCGAACACCGAACCTGGGTTATCCAGGCTGTCCGAGCCTTCGATGCTGACCTTATCCAGATCCAGCGCAGCCACGACACGCTCAATGGTCTTGGTCTGGTCGATCAGGCCGTTCACACCGCCCATGATCAGGACCTCACCGCCTTCATTGCCGCGTTCCAGCATCTGGTCATAAGCAAAGCCTGCCTCGGCTGTCGATTTCAGACGACCCAGCGCCTGCATTGTGTTGGCCAGCTTGGCCTTCATCTCAGCGTCCAGCGACGGGTCGGTGGCCAGTACCAGGTCCGACAGCGACGCACCGGAAACCGGTGTGCCGTCGATGCGGGTATAGCTGCCCAGATAGACGTTCTGAATGCCCAGCCCGTCGTAGTAATGACTGTTGTGAGTGTTGTCCGAGAAGCAATCATGCTCCTCCTCGGGGTCGTTCAGCATCAGGCCAAGGCGCATCCGCTCACCCGCCTGTTCGCCATAGGACAGCGAGCCCATGCCGGTGAGGATGGCGCTGACACCGGCCTTGTCGCTTTCGGCCAGCGCGGCGCGTGCCGCACCGCCTGACTGCCACTGGGCGGCCATCCATTCCAGATCGCTGACCAGCAGTTCGGTTGCGGCGCTCAGATACTGAGCGCGGCGATCGCAGTTGCCGCCGGTGCAATCGTCACCCTGCACATAGTCGGTGGAAGGACGGTTTCCCGCGCCCGAGCCGTGGCCGTTCAGATCCTGGCCCCAGAGCAGGAATTCAATGGCGTGATAGCCGGTTGCGACGTTGGCCTCGATGCCGTCTGCTTCGTGCAGGGTTTCACTCAGCAATTCGGGCGTGATTTCGGCGGCGTCGATAGTGTTGCCGGACAGATCGAAACTGGGGTTGGCGATGACGTTCAGCGCCGCAAACTCATTCTCGTCGGTCGGTCCGCCGTAGGAGGCGTCGACATAGTCGATCAGCCCCTCATCCAGCGGCCAAGCGTTCACCTTGCCTTCCCAGTCGTCGACGATGGCGTTGCCGAAGCGATAGACTTCGGTCTGCTGATAGGGCACGCGGGCCGCGACCCACGCGGCGCGTGCGGCGTTCAGCGTGGCGTCGGACGGATCGGCAATCAGTGCGTCGACGGCGGTTTGCAGGGATTTCGCGGCAATCAGGCTGTCTTCAAACGTGGCTTCGGCGATATTGGCATAGGTGTTCAGAACGTCCGCCCGGGAGGGCGCATCAGCGGCAATTGCTGAAGTTGCGGCAAGTAGTGTCAACGTACCCGCTGTGGCAAAGCGTTTGGTCATGATGATTTTCTTTCCTGTCAGAAACAATAGTTCGGGTGTCTTGTGGCAGGCACCGTTCCGCCTATAGCTGATTTAATTAGTCAGGAATGTCAACCTGAGTTTTATTGTCGGAAATAGTCGTATTATGTTCCGACCGCGCCCCCTACCCATATCTGGCGAGGTCTGGTTGGGGTGCTGACATTGCGCGATTGACGGATCGGAATACAATAAAGCCAGTGATTCTTTTTGAACGGTGCACTGGTTATGAAAGCAGCGATGGTCGCATTTTCCCTGATGCCAGTCGTTGTTCTGGCCGAAGAATCCAATATTTCTCAATCACATAGCCACGGTACGGGAACACTGATCGTTACCCACTCCGATACGAGCATACAGCTCTCATTTTCCGCGCCCGGAGCGGACATCGTCGGGTTCGAACATCCGGCGGAAAACAACGACGATCGCGTGCTGGTAGCCCGGGCCGTGTCGGACCTGTCCAAACCGCTGGAGTTGTTTGAACCTCCGGTCGAAGCTGGCTGTTTTAACGCGTCAGCGAATGTAACGCTGACCAGCGTCGCACAGGGGCAGAGCGACAAGGCAGGTGACGAACGGCATATGGAATTTGTTGCCGACTATCGGATCACTTGCCAGAACGCAGAGCAGCTTGATCGAGTAAAGTTCGCGTATTTCGACAGGTTTCCGAACGCAGGGATGCTGCGGCTTCAGGTTGTTTGCGGCGATGTTGCTCAGGTAAAGGAAGTTTCCCGCACAGACCCGATTGCCGGTTTGGCCTGCACCCAATAGCACGCAAAGCAACCGCGGCGTCCGCGACGTTCAGATACCGAACCGGGTCAGTACGTTCCTTGTGATCCGTTCAACCTGCCAATCCCGCCGGGTCAGCCCCATGACCCATTCACAGGTGGCGGCGTTGAACACCTCACCCTTGCCGCGGTGCCAGTGCACGATCACCCCGTTGCCGCGGGTGCTACGGTCCAGCGTTTCTTCTGTGACGTCGCCAAAGATTGCCTGCGCTTTGAAACTGGCATCATCGTTACCGATGTAGACGGTTTCACCCCAGACGCCATATTCCGGCTCGATATTTGTGGCCATCCCCAGCGCAAGGATTACGACCTCCGGATCGGTGCCGTCATTTCCGCTGGCAAAGGGCAGGCCATCCTCCATCCGGTAGTCGACGCCATCCACCTCGTACCCGAAAATGCGCGAGGTCGCACCCAGTTGGTCGCCGTAACCCAGTTGGGTGCCTGCAAACGCCCAGTGTCGGGGGCGATAGACGGTGAAGCCGCCGCTGCCCTGACCCGCGCAACGTCCGAGGCTGGCATACACGCCCCCCAGTCCGTTTGCGCCAAAGGTCTGTGCGCCGGGCCAGTTGGCGGGGGTGACCTCCCATGCGGAAGTGACCAGATGATCCTGGTCTGTTCCTACCAGAGGATCCTGATCGGCATTGTACTTATAGCAGACCTGCTGACGGCCCTGATCCTGGATCCGGGTCTGCCATAGGAAGTTTCCGCCAAACCGAGCCACCTTGCCGCCGTTTTCGGTGAACCGGTCCACGGCGTGGCGCATCGGGGCAGACCAGTATTCGTCGTGACCCACGAAAATCGCACATTTGTAGCGGTTCAGCAGGTCCGGGTCAGCATCAAGATTGTGCTGAGTGGCAAAATCCAGATCAAAACCGTTCGCTTCGGCCCACACAGCAAAATGCCGCTCGTAACTGGCCCAGCCGGCCGAGGCGTATTTCTTGGAGTACCCATAGGAATAGGCCCATTCCATGTAGGGGTAACGTACCATTCCACCGGGCACATGCGGGGCTTCGGGAACCGCGCGCGGGGCGCCGTGGGGCAGTTTACAAAACCCACGGGTCCAGGGGCGCCGGGTCGAAACCACGGGTGAAAATGCATTGCCGTCGGGTCCGGTAATGCCCTGATAATGGTTCGAACCTCCCCAGCAGTTATAGGCCAGCCAGGTGCCGGTGGCACAGATCAGAACGTAAGGGGCGGGCACGTGATCCGCCGCGTGGCGCAGCAGAAACAGGTGATGCTCTTCGACCCGGTCGCCGTCCTGCTCCGCACTGAAGGTGATCAGGTATCCGCCCGGGCGCCAGTCATCGGGGATGGTGAATTCGTAGGCGACTGCCCAGTCGCATCCATTCACCGAACAGTCCGGCGGGGTGGTTTGGTGCATGCCGGGCAGGTTGGTTTCGTGAAGCAGCGGCTCGTAATCCGTCCCGTCGCGGCCAATTTCCAGCGTCCAGTTTTGGGCAGTGGTCGAAACCCGCAACGCAACCCGATCGCCCGGTGCATAGGACATGCGGTCCGTATAGCCCCAAATTTCCAGAACTGAGCCGTCCACAGCCGGTCCGATATAATAGTTATCCAGAATGTGGCGGGCCTTGACGCGTGTGCGCGGCGTTGTTGCGGGGCCGGGATTCTCCGATCTGGTCATGGGGCTATCCTGTATCGGGTTGCTGCGATCCGCTGTGCCTGCACGGTGGTTCGATCATGGCGAGAAACCGGAAAGCGGAAAAGCAAAAACGCTGTCCCCGTTGGGTGAGCAGGGCCAAACCCTATGCCGCCTGCGCGATCCATTTTTGAAACAGGCGGGCGCCGGTTTTTGTTTTCCCCAAGGCCGTGACCGAGCAGAAGTACCCACGTTTGCCTTTAAGCTCGTGGTCGCAAGCGAGCGCAAGGGTTCCGTTGGCCAGAAACTCGTCAATCAAGGGCCGCCAGCCAATGCCGATGCCCAGACCGTTCTGTATGGCGCGCAGATAGACCATGAAACTGAGGTAGGTGTCATGGCCGGGTGGTGACGGCACTTTCTTTCCGGTTCCCTGGAAATACCGCACCCAATCGCCGTTATGGTCACGCTCGGACATATTCAGCAGTTTTTGCCCGGCCAATGCCGCGCGGGAATAGGGTTGCCCGTCGCGCAGCAGGTCGGGGCGGCAAATGGCCACCATGCGCTCGGGGAATATTTGCAGCGATGAGCAACCCGGAATGCCGTGTTCGCCGAAAAGAACAACGACGTCACATTTTGCCGGATCATAGTCGGGGTTCTGATCCCGGGTAACAATCTGGAGCTTGGTGTCGGGGTGATCCGCCTGAAACCCGGCCAGTCTCGGCAACAGGTAGAGGCTGGTGAAACCGATGCTGGCGCTGACCACGATCGTGTCCTCGTGCGCGCGGGTTCGCACCGCGTCAAGCCCGCCTCGGATGGCCCCGAATCCTTGTGACACTGCCTTGGCCAGCAAAACCCCGTATTCTGTCAGGGTCAGGCGGGGCTTGGTGCGGGCAAAAAGCCGGGTCCCCAGTTCCGCCTCAAGCGCCGCGACATGGCGGCTGATCGCGGGTTGCAGCACGTTCAACTCCTCGGCTGCACGGGAAAAGCTGAGGTGGCGCGCGGCGGCGTCGAAGGCGTTGATCTGGTGCAGGGGAATGGACATGCGTCACAATCATTCATTGCAGGAACAATATTCATTCATCATTTCCGTCTTTTTCTTTCGCTGCAAGCGGGCAAATCTGTTTGCGGAACCAAATCAGGGTCGTTCCATGGAAAAGACGATTCTTGCGCTGGGTGGCGATGGCATCGGTCCCGAGATCGTGGGCTATGGACTACAGGTGGCCGAAGTGCTGGCGCAGCGATACGGTATTGCGCTGTGCGTCAGGCACGGGCTGCTGCACGGCGCTTCGTGGGAGGTGCATGGCACGTTTTGCACGCCCGAGGTTCTGGAACTTGCAAAGGCATCGGATGCTGTTCTGGTGGGCGCGGTCGGCGGACCCGACTGGGATGACATCCGGGTATCCGGCGGCGCGGAATGCCAGGACGGGCTGATGTATCTGCGCCACCATCTGCAGACCTATCTGGGGCTAAGGCCCGCGCGGGCATGGGCAGGATTGATGAACCGGACCCCGTTCCGGGCCGGTGTTGCCGACAGGGCGAACGTGCTGATCCTGCGCGAAATGTGTGGCGGTGCGATGTTTGCCCGCGAACGCGGCCAGCGTCGGGTCGATGGGGTGCGGCAGGGTTATGACCTGACCGCTTATGACGAAAACGAAGTCGCCCGGTTTGCACATGGTGGGTTTCAGTTGGCTCGCGAACGGCGCAGGCGTCTGGTCAGCTGCGACAAATCCAATGTCATGGAAAGCTACAAACTGTGGCGCAACGTCGTGACCGAGGTGGCGCAGGAATACCCGGATGTCGAATTCGAAAACATGTTCGCCGACAATTGCGCCTATCAGTTGATGCAGCGGCCTGCTGATTTTGATGTCGTGTTGTGCTGCAATCAGATGGGAGATGTGCTCAGCGATCTGACGGCTGTGTACGCGGGGTCACTGGGTATGCTGCCCTCGGCAAGTCTGAGCGCCAGTCCCGCCCGTGGTCCGGTGTTTGGCATGTATGAAAGCACCGCCGGGTCTGCGCCGGACATTGCGGGTCAGGGGATCGCCAATCCGGTGGGGACGATCCTGTCGGTCGGAATGATGTTCAAATACAGCTTTGGCCTGCCCGACCCTGAAAACCACCTGCACAGAGCTGTTTCTGCCACATTGCGGGACGGGATCATGACGCCCGATCTGGGCGGCCCAGCAACCGGCGCCGAGATGACCGGTGCCATTCTGGACAGGCTGCCGCGATGAATAGTTCCTTCGATTATGTCATCGCCGGAGGCGGCTCGGCCGGATGCGTTCTGGCGGCGCGGCTGGCCGAAGATCCGGACATATCGGTCTGTCTGGTCGAGGCGGGCGGCGAGGGGCGCGATCTGTTTATTCGGATGCCTGCGGGGAACGGATTCGTGTTCGGCAACCCAAGGCTGGACTGGGGCTATACATCCGTTGCTCAGCCCGGATTGGGGGGCCGTTGTGTTTACTATCCGCGTGGCAAGGCGCTGGGCGGGTCCTCGATCGTCAATGGCATGATCTACATGCGCGGTGTCGCGGCGGATTATGATCTGTGGCGGCAGAAGGGGCTGACCGGATGGTCTTACGCCGAGGTCCTTCCTTATTTCCGCCGGGCCGAAGGCGCCCGTGAAAGACGGGATGCCTGGCATGGCGCGGATGGCCCCCTGAAGACGGAACCGGCGCGCAATTTCGGCCTGATGGAGCAGGCGTTTATCGCGGCGGCGGCAGCCGCCGGGCATCGCGAACTGGACGATCTGAACGGTCCGCACAGAACAGGTGTGGCGCGCAATGACAGCACGGTTGCCAAAGGCGTCCGGCAGTCGGCGGCGATTGCCTACCTGAAATCCCGGCCAAAGAACCTGACCGTCCGCACTGGCGTTCATGTTGCGCGGGTTGTCACCGAAGACTGCCGTGCCGTCGGACTGCTGACCTTGACGGGTGAGGTCATCCGGGCAGAGCGCGAAGTGATCCTGTGTCAGGGCGCCATCGGGACGCCGCAGTTGTTGATGTTGTCGGGGATTGGACCGGCGGATCATCTGCGGTTTCACAATATCGAGGTTTTGGCCGACCTGCCCTCGGTTGGCGCGCATCTTTCGGATCACCCGAACGTGTCGATGCAATACGGATCCGACCGCGCGGACCAGAGCCACGCCAAACATCAGCGTCTGGACAGGGCAGCTCTGCTGATGGGACGATGGTTGCTGAACGGATCGGGCCCCGGGGGCGGCGCTTTTTTCTCGACAGTGCTGTTTCACGCCTTCGACGACCCCAAATGGCCCGAGCTTCAGGTGCACATGACCCCGATGGTGGTTGAGGAAAACCTGGGTGACGGTGCGCATGAAACTGTGCCGTTGCTGAACCGATTAGGCCGCAAGTTACTGGTGCGCGGGCGAAAGATGGCGCGACCCGGTGTGCAGATCGACATCAATCTGGAACGACCGATCTCGGAGGGTACGGTTCGATTGTCCGGCACGGACCCTCTTCTGCACCCGGTCATCGACCCCAATTACTTCGCCGACCCCCGCGACCTGGAGTGTCTGAAGCGTGGCGTTTCCGCGATGCGCGAGGTGATGGCACAACCCCAGATCGCGCAATATCTGACGGGTGAAATCGGCCCGTGGCACGGGGCCAAAACCGATGCGCAGATTACCGATGCCATCCGAAGAACCGCCTATACCGGCCATCACCTGTGCTGCACTGCCCGGATGGGTGATGTGCTGGATTCCCAACTGCGCGTGCACGGGGTTGAGGGGCTGCGGGTTTGCGATGCCTCGGCCATGCCCGCTCAGATCACCGGAAACCTTTATGCAACCGTTGTGATGATGGCCGAGAAAACCGCCGACATGATCCTTGGCCGGGCACCTCGTCCCGCTGAACATCCAATGGAGACCGCGTCATGAGCAATATCCGGACCTTTCGGCACTTTGCCGGGAACCAATGGCACGACCCGGCGGGCGGCGCATATATCAACAGCGAAAACCCCGCCAACGAAGAAGTATGGGCCCGTGTACCGGACTGCCGCGAAACAGATGTGAACCGAGCGGTCGAGGCGGCGCGAAAGGCATTTTACGACGGACCCTGGGGACGAATGCAGCCCGCCGAACGCGGGCGGGTGCTGCGCCGGATCGGGGACGTGATTTCCCGACACGCCGAGCGTCTTGGGGTGATTGAGACACAGGACAACGGCAAGCTGCCTTCCATGATCACGCCGGGCTTGCAACCGGGTCAGTGGCAGGTCGACAGTTGGCATTATTACGCAGGCATGTGCGACAAGTTCGAAGGCCGTGTGATACCGGCCGAGGCACCGGACATCCACAACTACATGACATGGGAGCCGTTTGGCGTGGTGGCACAGGTGCTGCCGTGGAACTCTCCGTTGGGTACGCTGATCTGGAAGCTTGCGCCTTGTCTGGCGGCGGGAAATACCGTTGTGATCAAACCTTCGGAGCATTCCAGTTGTTCGACGCTTGAGCTGATGGACATCTTGCTCGAGGCCGATCTGCCACCCGGGGTTCTGAATGTGGTCACAGGGTATGGGCCGACAACCGCCAAACCGATGATCGAACACCCGGATGTGCGCATGGTCAGTTTTACCGGCGGCACGGCTGGCGGGCGGGCCGCAGCAATCGCGGCTGCGCAACAGGTCAAACCGGTGGTGATGGAACTGGGCGGCAAGTCGCCGCAAATCGTGTTTCCGGATGCGGATCTGGAACTGGCGGTGAATGGCGTGGCTGCCGGGATATTTCCACCCGGTGGGCAAAGCTGCATTTCCGGCTCGCGCCTGCTGGTGCATGCCGAAGTGATCGAAGATTTCACCGACCGCCTGGTGGATGTCGTAAAAAAGGCGCGGGTCGGCGACCCGCTTGATCCCGCAACCCAGATCGGACCGATAGCCAACCGGCCACATTATGAATCTGTTCTGAGCCGGATCGCCGCCGCTGAGGAGGCCGGTCACTACCTGAGATTGGACGGACGCACGGCCTGCAGGGACAAGGGCTATTATATCGGTCCCACCATCTTTTCCGATGTCCCGAACTCTGCCGACCTGGCGCAAAACGAAGTTTTTGGCCCGGTTGTCAGCACCGAAGCCTGGACCGAGGAGCCCGAGGCCATTCGCATCGCCAATGATACGGTTTACGGGCTGGCCGCCGGGATATGGACCCGCGATGTCGCACGCGCGATGCGGGTGGCGTCCCGGATCGAGGCCGGGACCGTCTATATCAACAACTACTTCAACGCAGCCACCCAGTCGCCGGTTGGAGGCATGAAACAATCAGGCTACGGGCGCGAAAACGGCTGGGAAGGGATGCGCTGCTTCATGCAGACCAAATCCGTCTGGCTGTCGACGAACCCGCATCAACCTGATCCTTTCGCGGATTGAGTGGGTGCGAGGATGAGCATTTGGATGACGCTGCTTTCCGGGTCCACTCAGCCGAAAGGGGTACACCGTGACGGCCATTGAAACACTTGCGCAATTTGCGGTTGCGGCCCGCCCGGACCCGTCTGTACAGGCGCAGATTGCCCCGGCGGTCGTCGATTGTTTCGGGTGCATACTGGCTGGCGCGAACAGTGCGGTGGCGCGTCAAACACGGGCGGCGTTGGCCTTGGTCGCGCCCGGTCCGGTCCGTGTTTACGGTGCGGATCAGACCCTGTCGGCCCCGGTTGCCGCGCTGGTAAACGGGGTCGCGGGCCATGCCTGGGATTTGGATGACTGGGAAGAGCCGGGAAATACCCACCCGACTGTTGTTCTGCTGCCCGCCTTGCTGGCGTCCGCGCATCTGACCCCGGTTTCCGGAAAGGACCTGATGACGGCCTATGCCGTGGGGGCCGAAATCATCATGCAATTGGGTAAAGCGGTGTCATTGGCGCATTATGCACGTGGGTTTCATTCCACGGCCACGCTGGGTGTCATCGGTGTCGCCGGGGCGGTTTCGCGGTTGTTGGGGCTGTCGGCGGACCAGACAGTGCATGCCCTGTCTTTTGCGGTGTCGCAGGCGGCGGGCTACACAAGGCAATTCGGGTCCAACGCCAAGCCCTTGCAGGCCGGTTGGGCCGCCCGCAACGGTGTTGAGGCCGCCTTGCTGGCAGCCCAGTGCCTGACGGGGCAACCGCATGTGATGGACCACGAACGCGGGTTTGCAGGGCTTCTGAGTGCCTATGATGCGGACCGGTTCTCAGGCGTCATGTCGCGGTTGGGGCAGGGCTGGGCTCTGTCCGATTATGGGCTGATCCTGAAACCCTGGCCCTCGTGCGGATACACGCACCGCCTGATGACTGCGGCGGTGGAAATCCGTTCGCGACTGGCCGGGTGCGTGCATGGGATTACGGCCATCGAGGCATTCATGCCGGATTTCCATTATGAAATCCTGCCATTCGATCGCCCGGCATCGCGTACCGAAGCCCTGTTTTCGGCTCAGGCCTGTGTTGCGCAAGTTCTGGCAAAGGGACAGCTATCGCTGCACAACAGCGCGGATGCGTTCTGGGCCGACCCCGAAGTTGCCCGGTTGATCGATTTGACCACCGTCAAGGCAGAACAGGCCAAAAACCCGGCGCTGAATTATGACCCGGATCAGCCAGACAGGCTCAGGGTTGAACTGACAAGTGGCGAAATTGTCCAGGCCACCTGCGCCGCCCCTCTGGGTCATCCATCCAACCCAATGACGCCTGACCAGTTGGCGGACAAGTTTTCTGGTCTGACTGGATTGCCTGAGGACAGTTACAAGACTGCACTCAACTGGCCGCAGGCGGACAACGTTGCCAGTTTTTTTGACAGGATCGATCAATGACTGCGCTTAAACGCAACGGCAGACGCGCCGCCCGCAGGCACGCGAGGCAGGATGGCGCGGGAATGGGCGTGACCGAGGCGATCTGGCCGGGGATCGAAGCCGGAAAGTTCGCCGCACTTTCGGCCCGGGAACTGTCGATGATCGACACCACGGCGATGCGTATTCTTGGGGAAATCGGGCTGAAGGGGGCGACCCGGGACTGCATCGACACGGTCTGTGCTGCTGGTGGATCCCTGACCACGGACAGGCGGCTGTTGTTTCCCGAGCCCATGGTGCGGCGGGTTCTGAAAACCGCCGGCCGCGGGTTTCACCTGTTTGGCCAGCGGCCCGAGCATGATTTGGACCCGTCAGGTGCGCGAACGCATTTCGGCACGTCGGGTGCGGCGGTTCATATCATCGACAGCGAAACCGGTCAGATCCGCGACACGACCTTGCGCGATCTTTACGATATGGCGCGGCTGGCCGAAGCGCTGCGGGCACGGCCGCCGCTTTGTATCTCAACCTGTTTTGTGGTGCCGCCGCTGACTTTTGCCGAAGAGGCGCTGGAAGTCATCGCGACTGCCGCGCGCCATGGCATTCCGTTAAAGCTGGTTTCGGCGGGTCAGGCGGGCGCCACCAGCCCCGCACCGCTGGCCGGGGCGGTTGCCCAGCAGACCGCCGAGGTGCTGGCAGGGCTGGTATATGTCAATCTGCTGAATCCCGGTCATCCGGCCACTTTTGGAGCCTTACCCTTTGTCAGTGATCTGCGCACCGGTGCGATGTCGGGCGGCAGTGCGGAACAGGGGCTGCTGATGGCGGCCTGTGCACAGATGGCGCGGTTTTATGACATTCCCTGCGCAGTCAGCGCAGGGATGACCGATAGCAAGATGCCGGATTTTCAGGCCGGATATGAAAAGGGCTGTACCGAGCTGTTGTCCGCGCTGTCGGGTGCCAACCTGATCTACGAGGCGGCAGGGATGTATGGTTCGCTTCTGGGCTGTTCGCTAGAAAGCTTTGTTCTCGACAATGACATGATCGGTTCGGTGATGCGCGCGACGCGCGGGTTCGAGGTTTCGGAAGACACGTTGTCCCTTGAAACCATCCGCGATGTCTGTGTCGGAGGGCCGGGACATTTTCTAGCGCATGATCAGACGCTGAACCGGATGGAAAGCGACTATTACTATCCGGCGATGGCGGACCGGCGCACGCCACAGGAATGGGCGGCGGCGACAGATAGGGATCTGCTGGAACGGGCCCGGCAGCGTACCCGCGAATTACTGGCGGCCCCCGATCCCGGTCATATCCCGGATCGGCTGGACGCGGAAATCCGCGCGCGGTTTCCCATTCGCCGGCTGGAACACGCCAAGGGTTGATCAGGCCGAATCCCCGCGCTTGGACGCAGGCAATACAAGGCCGGATGGCCGGAACCGGACCGGGTCGCTGAGGCCCAGATACATGCGCCCGATCCCCGCCAGACCAAGCATCAGGCCTGGCGTTTCACCGCCTTCGACCAGGCCGCATTTCCATTCCTCGTTTGCAGGGGGTCGCATTGCCAGACCAAGTTCGCGGGCCAGGGCTATTGCCTCGGGATCAGGGCGGACCTGAGATGAGTAGATCAGGGGTTCGACGATACTTCCAAGGCCATGGCAAACGCTTGCGTTTTCTTCGAAACCGGCGCGTTCGGTGGTCAGAGCCTGCCGCGCCCGTCGCTTGCAGGCGAAGATGGCGGCGTTGGCTTCTGCAAGGGCTGTCTTGTCGCTGGTCAATTGCCAGGCCCGAAGTCGCGACAACGCGATGCCGCCCGACCCGTAACACCAGTAGGTGGGGTAAACCATCGCTTTGGGGTCACCGGCCTGATCGGCCCTGACATCGCGCAGATCGGGCCAGCCGCATTGGTGGCGATCGAACCATTGCCGCTCGTACTCAAAGGCGCGGAAACCGGCTTTGCGATAACGTTCGTCCCGGGTCGCGGCCCAAAGCTCCAGCAGCGCGAGCGCTGGGGAAGAGGCACCGTGTGCAAGGCCGCAATGTGGAAAGGCGTGTGATGTTTCCGCATTTTCTTCCTGCCAGGACAACCCGATACCAGGTCCGGGCTGCGCTCGGTCCAACAGCCATTCGCCATTGAGGTGACAGGCGCGCAAGATATTATCGCCGGACTCCGAGCCGTGCAGTGTCAGCAAGCCCGCAATCGTTCCCGATGGCCCGGCGATCAGGTCAAAGCTGCCATCCTGTGGGGGCGCCGCCGTCAGAACTTCGTGCAGAAGACTCGTATCGTCTGCCATCTCCGTTTCTGGCAGCATGTCGTACACGGACCGAACGGTGCTCAGAGTGCCGATGAGGCCGCTGTACCATCCGTGCGGTGTGACGCTGCGCCGTTCACGTATCAGGTGCATGGCGCCGTTGGCTGCGCTTGATGCGGTGTTGGCGTAGTCTGGATTGCGGGTCTGCCGCCACATCTCCGCAAGAAACAGCGCAACCCCGGCCAGTCCGCCGTAAAGGGATTCGTCGATGGTCTGGTAAACGGACCGCCATTCCCCGTCGACCAATTCCATTTCATACCCAAGCCAGGTGCAGCAATCTTCGTCCCGGACAGCATCGCGCACCAGTTGATCCGCGATAGCAGTGGCGACCGCAAGAAAGGCCGGGCCCTGGTCGCCGCCGGGAGGCGGGGGTGATGGGTCCAGTTTCCTCACGGCAACGCGTACTCCGGGCTGTCGGCAGCTTCGGCCCATGGCCGATCCGGTGCGATGCCTTCGGACGAGAATACGGCGCGCACGGATTTGACCCAGTCCGTGGGCTGTTCGATACCTCGATCAACGCAGCGCAGGACACCCCGCGCCACCAACGCGCATCGGGACGACCCAAAGCTTTCTCCCCGTGCTGCCGGGTCGTCGGCCACGCTGACCCCGGGGCAAAGCTTTCTGGTCAGGTGGGGAACCGGATCACACAGGTCGTCGCATGCACGCCTGGCGGTAGCGGCGATGGCCTCGGCTGCCTTTGCGAAATCTGGTCGGGGCAGATAAAGGACAAGCGCATCCCGGCGATCATATTCGGCCGGGCGTCTGGGGCACTTGAGGAAATATGGGAATGCGTCGCCCAAAGCCTGACTCAGCGCGTGAACCAGAACAGGTGCACCTATTGGCATTGCGTTCCAGTACACCCGGACAATCGGGTGCCGGTTTGCATGCCAGGGTTCCGAGAAGGTGACGTAATCGCCAGGGTTCATGGTTTCGGAATCCCGGCGGGCCACAACCGAAACGGTGTCGCCGGGGCGAATACGTGCGCCCCAGCCATCTTCGGGCAGGCAATCGATAACGTGGAGCACCCGCCTTTCGCGTCCGCGCGTTACGGCAACCTTGCCGCGTCTGGACACTTTCGCGACATGCCACCCTTCCTCCCATCGGTGCGAGGATGCGTGCGCTGTTCTCAGCAACTCGCACAGATCGCGGTCTTCTGCATTCAGGCCCGGTTTTTCACCGACTGCACAATACCAGTCCCGATAGAGCGCATCCGTCAGGGGGGCGGGATCGCCGCTCCTAAGGGATCCACTGGCCAATACCCGCGAAATGACGTCAAACGCCGCAGGTAAGGCCTCGTCCAGCGCATCAGCACCCATTGCTATACCGATCCTGTTCCAATTCGCGGCCCGTCCCGAAGAAGGGTTTCAAGCCATTTCGGAGTCTGGCACACCCTCAGCGCCATGGCCAAGGCTACCTGACTGCGCGTCCCGTCCGGGCTTTCCATCGATTGCAACTCGAGAGTGGTCTGGACAAGTCGGATACCGGTGTAGAGGCTGCATTTTTTCAGGAAATCCGTATTTGTGGATCCTGAAGTGCCGGTGGCGCGCGTGTAGCCTGAATACAGATGGACCGCAGCCCGGCCGGCTTCGTTTTCAGGGAGAGAGGCCAGTGGCTTGTTGTTCGGGCTGACGGGCAGTTGCGCCAGCTGAAGGTACTCTTGCACGGCCGTTGCGACGTCCCAGGCGGGATCGCCGAGACCCGCCAGTTCCCAATCGACCAGCCGGATTTGCACCGTGCCGTCCGGGCCGGATTGCAGCAGGCAGTTGTCCCATTTGAGATCGCCATGGATCAGACAAGTTTCCCGCCATGTCGCCTGAGCGCGGCTGATGCAGGCCATGACCGCCGCACGCGCAGCCGGATCGGGCAGGAGGTGATGCAACTGCTCGTGCAGCCCCCCGGAATCCCCGGCCAGCATCCAGGGACGAGCCGAGGGAAGGTGCGTGTCATCTACGTGTCCCTGATGCAGACGGGCCAGAACGTTTGCCAGACCATCAAGCACGGCTGGGTCATCCAAGGGGTTGCGCCCCATGAAGTCGTGCAGGGTTGTGGCCGGGTCCAGAAGTTCGGTGATCAGGATGCCTCGATCCGGATCGGACTGCGCCAGGTAGGGCGCGATGCCGGGGCTGAGCGATTGTACCGCCTGATAGCAGGTTATCTCGCGCCGGTTCCAGTTGCTGGCGGATCGGGTGCCCAATTTGACCAGAAACGTCCCCTTTCCGCCCAGATGAACAGTGGCTGTTGTCGCGCGGTCGCGCCGGGTGGCCATGATGCGCATGCCTTGTTGCACGATCCGCGCCGTGGGGATCAGGTTGCACCTGCGCAGAACAGAAGCGACCCGTTCTTCCGCACGCGGCCTGCGCGATGGTTCTGTGTTCGAACGAATGGCGGCATCGGTCATGTCGTAAGGCCCTCAGGAACACCCCGGGCGGTTGGCCCGAGGGTGCGTGGTCGTTACATCCGGCAGGATGACTTAGTACTCGTCATCATACCCGTAGTCGTCGTTCCAATAGTCGGCGTCGGACTCGGCGCCGTACTCATCCACCCATTCATCGTCATAGGCGTCTTCGTACATCGCGTAACCGTCGTCCCAGTCGTCGTATCCGTCGTCCCAACCGCTGTCATAGTAATCCTCGTCGCCAGCGCGGAAGCAACCCAGCGTAGGACGTGGGCAGCCTGCGAGCGTCGGACGCGGACATCCAGCCAGTGTCGGGCGCGGACAGCCTACCAGCGTGACCCGAGGACATCTCGGCCCGCTCAGGGTCGGGCGTGGGCATCCGGCGAAGGTCGGGCGTGGACACCACGGTCCGGTGAAGGTCCGGCGCGGGCAGCGTGGCCCGACGGTTGTCGGACGCGGGCACCACGGCCCGACCAGGGTCCGGCGCGGACACCATGGGTCAACCAAAGTCCGGCGCGGGCAGCGCGGCCCGACGGTTGTCGGACGCGGGCACCACGGCCCGGTCAGGGTCCGGCGCGGGCAAAGGGGTCCAACCACCGTTCTGCGCGGGCATGCGGGTCCGACGATCGTTCTGCGGACAGGCCGGTGCAACCGGTCATACGCGGCCTTGATCTGGACAATGCCGGATCCGGAATGCTGGTCAAAGCCGCTGGCCCCGATATCCTTGGCCGTTGCTTTCAGTATGGATTTCAGCTGTGCCTGCGTTGCGCTGGGCTGGGATTGCTTCAGCAACGCCACCGCACCCGCAAGGATCGGCGTCGCAGCCGAGGTGCCGGAGTCACTTGTGAAATACCCCGTGAAATGGCTGATGCTACAGAAGTCAGGCTTATTCGAATCCAGAGCGGCAGGTCCGCGGCTGCTGTATCCTATGAACTCTTCGTTCTTGTTCACCGCGCCTACGGTCATCACCAGCGGGTGGCCATTTGCACCCCAGATGCTGCGTCCCGGGCCGTTATCGGCGCCGCAACGGTTGTCGGGGCAGGTATCTCCGCAGTTACCGGCGGCGAAGAGCACGAGAATGCCTTCGTTGATCGCCTCGACCACCTTGCGGGTAAACGGGTGGTTGGGGTTGCGGGCATAGGTGGTATCCCATGTTTCCTGGAAAATACCCCAACTGTTTGTCAGAACTTGCGGAGTGCCATTGCTTCGGAACTGGTTGATGGACCAGTTGAACGCCTGCAATGCCCGGCTGATCGTCCCGGGCGAGCCGCCAGATCCGGCAATCCGCAGATCGTAAAGCTGGGCTTCGGGCGCCATGCCAAGAACATCAGTGGCGCACATGTTGCCGTGATTGCCCCATTTGCCGGATTCGGTGCCCCAGTCTGACGGCCATCCGCCGATTACGCGCGGGATTCGACGCGAGGTCTCTCCGTTCTTGACCGGTCGGCCTTGCGCGGTGATGCCGCTGTCCAAAACGCCGACAACAATTCCGTTTCCACGGAACCCCGCCGCCCAGACCTGATCGACGCCCAGATAGGTGGCGACGTCGGCCATGTTACCCTTTGGCGTGCCGGGGCTGCAGTCGCAGGGCGGGATCGGGCATGCTGCCATGCCGCCGCTTGTCTGCGGCCCGTACGGGTTGTCGACGGGGAAGCCGTCGATTGGGACGTCGCGCCAGACACCGGCCACTTCGGGGCGGTTGCGCAAGGCTGCCATTTCGTCTTCGCTTGCAACGGTGCCGCGCACCACGAAGGTTTCGTCAGGGGCCTGACCCGAAGCGGCAAATTCGGCACTTCCGGTTCCGCCCATGCTGACGGGCTCGAATTCATTGTCGACAGCGAAGCCGTCCCCCGAGAAACCTTCGGCCGAGGACATCGCCATAGGTCCGGAGCCGCCGGGTGTATAGCGCATTTCGACCAGTATGCTCAGCCGGCCCTTGCCGTCAGTGGGCTGGGGAACCCCGTTTGGGGGCGAGCCGTTGTCGCCGTTGGACTTCCTGCCACGCGTGGTTTTTTTAGCAGCCATCTTTATACCTCCATTGGGTTAAATTTGGTGAACTGGAAACTGGTTGCGCAGGTTGTCGGTCGCGGCGAACGTCGCCACGACAGATTTCGGGATTGGTTGAGTTTGAGTGGTGGAAGAAATCCGGTTCAGCAGGTTGAACGCGGCCTACGGGGCAAAAGGCGCAATTGGCGTATCGCCCCAAATGTTTATGACGTCCGGCCGCTGATTGAGTGCGTCCAGAGCTTCCGCGTCGGCAATGGTTCCGCTGAGTATCACGCTGGTCGGCTGCCTTTGTGCGCCGTGGCCTGTCTCGCTCATCGGGACAGGTTCCAGATCCGGGTCGAGTTCGAACCCCAGCTTTCTCATCTGAGTGGCCAGTGCTTCGGGATCCTGCAAATCGAAATGTGCAGACGCGGTAATCTCGACCATAACGCGCATATTCACGGCCGGACCCTTTGCAAAGGGTGGGTGGTGTCTGACGAAAGGTCTCGCGACAGAATATGCCCTCGGTGGATCCAGGCGGTTCGATCCGTTGTGGTCTTCTCAACACCTGTTTTGTGAAGGAGTGCCATTTCACAACCTCGGTTCGTACGGGATCCGGCGTAATACACGGAGCCATATCAAATTCTCGTCGGAGATTCGAGCGGGGAGTGCTCATGACCGTTGCTTTCAATACCTGCGCAGATGCGAGCTCGCCCGGGCGTCAAAGCATCAGGTCAAAAGAATACGGATTAACTTGTTAATGCCACGGCACGTGTCTGGTGTTTCATCCGAAAGCGGTGGCGTTCCGTCAGAGGCAGAAAAGCCTGCTGTCGAAGGGGCGCTGTATGCTTCGGTCAGGTCCAGCCGCAGTTCAAGCCGCAATCCTTTGGAACAATGGCTCTGAGGCCACCGAGCGGAGAAAAAGTGGTGCCCGCCGTCTACATTCAATAACTCGTATAAACGCGATCATAATAGCGTTTTAGGCTGGTTTTTTCAATTCTAAACAGAGTCCGCCGGACGCCGAAAGGGTCGGCTTGCCTGTGCACCAGCCCGGTTCTGCGTCAATGATCCAGCGTTTGCAGAAAGAGGTTTTCCGGTCCCGTCTCGTGTAAAAGGTTGATAAGTTGCGCACATCCCGAGGTTGTCCGGGCGGTTGCAGTGCAGCGGGTTTGTTAGGGCGGGTCGCTCGCGCACATTGCGTTGATGGTCAATTTGGCCTGGCTGATTGGGTTGCCGCCGGGGTTGTGCTTGCGAACGCCCCAATTCGGGTTCCCGTTTCGGCGCTGGGTCCGGGGCGATCGGTCCGCTATCGATTCCCCCATTTTGCGGCGACAGGACCTGGGGCGGCCCGCGCCAGCCGTTCGGTCAGGGCTCTTCTCCAACTGGGGGTTTTACGAATAGGATTCTGGTGTCGGAACCTGTTGCGAACGTGGTCTCTGACGGTGTGCATGGGATCATCCGGTTAGTTGATTGACTGATCAATAAAAATCCATCATGGTCATCCCCACAGCTAAAATGGCCGGTTCGATCCGCGCTGGCCCGTCTGCTCAGAACCATGCGTTCGCAATACAAACCCACCGGAGAAAACCAGTTCCGGACTACTCATCAGCCATGTTTCGGAGACCTCAGAACATGATCGCGCAGCCTCAGGCCAGCCATTACGTGAATGGCGCCTATCTTGAAGATGAAAACGGTCGATCCCTTGATGTGATTTATCCAGCGACCGGGGAGGTGATCGCGCGGTTGCACGAGGCCGCGCCCGAACTCGTCGATCAGACGATCGCGCTGGCCCGGACGGCGCAAAAAGCCTGGGCCGCCATGTCCGGAACCGAACGCGGGCGCATCCTGCGCCGAGCCGCCGACATCATGCGCGAACGCAACCATGAGCTTTCAGTGCTGGAAACCTATGATACCGGCAAGCCGTTGCAGGAAACCCTGGTTGCGGACGCTACATCGGGCGCAGATGCGTTGGAGTATTTTGGTGGCCTTGCAGGCAGCCTGACCGGCGAGCACATACAGCTTGGCGAAGACTGGGTTTACACACGGCGCGAACCGCTGGGACTGTGCGTCGGTATTGGTGCCTGGAACTACCCAACGCAGATTACTTGCTGGAAGGCCGCGCCAGCACTGGCCTGCGGCAACGCCGTGATTTTCAAGCCTTCTGAAGAAACACCGCTCTGCGCGCTCAAGGTTGCTGAAATCCTGTCCGAGGCAGGCCTGCCGCCGGGCCTGTTCAACGTGCTGCAGGGGCGGGGTGAAACCGGCGCGGCCCTTGTCACTGATCCCCGGGTGAACAAGGTATCGCTGACCGGTTCGGTGCCCACCGGGCGAAAGGTCTATGCCGCTGCGGCTACGGGCATGAAACATGTCACGATGGAGCTCGGCGGCAAGTCTCCGATGATCGTGTTTGACGATGCCGATCTGGAGGACGCCATCAGCGGCGCGATCCTTGGCAATTTCTATTCTTCGGGGCAGGTGTGTTCGAACGGGACGCGTGTGTTTGTTCAGAAGGGCATCAAGGACGCGTTTCTGAACCGCCTGCAGGAGCGGCTTGCCAACGCGATCATCGGTGACCCGCAGGATGAGGCCACCAATTTTGGCCCGCTGGTCAGCGCGCGTCAGTTGGAGATCGCCCAAAGCTATATCGAGGCAGGGAAATCCGAAGGGGCCCGCTTGGTTTGTGGCGGCGAACGGATTGAACGTCCGGGCAACTGGATGACGCCTGCGGTTTTCGCCGACGTTACCGACGATATGAAGATCGCGGTTGAAGAGATCTTTGGTCCCGTGATGGCCGTGCTGGATTTCGAAACCGAGGAAGAGGTGATCACGCGCGCCAATGCCACCGATTTCGGTCTGGCCGCCGGTGTGTTCACAAGCGATCTGAAACGCGGGCACCGGGTCATCGCGCAACTGGATGCCGGAAGCTGCTTTATCAACTCGTACAATGACGCGCCGGTCGAAGCGCCGTTTGGTGGCGTCAAGCAATCGGGGGTCGGGCGCGAGAACTCCAAGGCTGCGATCGAACATTACAGCCAGCTCAAATCCGTCTATGTCCGCATGACGCCGCTTGAGGCGCCGTACTAGAACGCGACAACGGTGCAAAGGGATGCCGGTTCGGCCATAGGCAAGGTTGTCCATTGGCCGATCCGGCTTTTGTTTTTTCGTTTCGGCGAGTGGTTTTCTGGGGCCAATGCAGTGGCGCCTGTCAATGCACAAGGTCGAAATGCGACACGGTGACGGCTTGATGGCCGAGCCCTCGCGTATATGCAAGCCTTGCGGGGCAGCGCCCGAACAAGCGCAGTTGGCTTCTACCCAGGTCTTAATTCCTGAAATTTTTCGAGTACGATTGAGGTGATTTTGCAGCGGCAATCAAGGTCACCGACCCGTGAGCATATCATACCACAAGTCATCGGAAATTAGTCGATCCGCACATCGCCCGTTCTGAAGATTGTGCCATTGTGGGCTTTGGGTTGCGGCTCCGAAAACCGGGCCAAGCTTGCTGTGCCCAGGCGATTCCGCCCCTGACGTTTTGCCCGGAAGGTTGCGTACGTGGGAAGTTCACATTTAGTATCGCAATGTATCGATGTGAAACACCCGGCGGTCTGCCGGTAAAATGTCTATCTGGGGGGAAGTGTATGAAACAGTTTTGCTATCGGGTGCTGACGGCAGGTCTTTTCGCGTCGCCTGGATTTGCGCAGGATGCTCCGATCATACACGATGCCGAGTTTTACATTCTTCAGTCCCAGCATGAAGACCAATGGGCACAGGATGACGCTGCGGTCAACGACGCTCTGGCCGCATTTCGGGACGGCAACGGAGGCAACCCACCGAACATCGTCAGTGTGCTGATCGACGATATGGGTTTTGGCGACATGGGAATACCCGAGCTGAACGCCGTGCGGGGATATGAAACGCCGAATATCAACGATTTCTCGGATCAGGCCATGCGAATGGTACGCATGTATACCGAACCCTCCTGCACGCCGACGCGGGTGGCGCAGATGACCGGGCGGTTGCCGGTGCGGATGGGCATGGGCGACACGACAGTCGACATCGCAGGTTTTGGCCTGCCGGAGAACGAAGTCACGCTGGCCGAGGTCCTAAAACAGGCGGGCTATGCGACCAGTCATGTGGGCAAGTGGCATATGGGCGACATCGCTGAAAGCTGGGCGATGAACCAGGGCTTTGACTATGCCCAGCACGCAATCCATCAGCAGGGGCAGCTGACCATTTTCAACGACGACGCGATCAGGGAACAGGTTTCGGTCGCGATCCGGGATTACGACGACAAGTACACGCTGGACGGCTGGTTCCGGCCGGATGCCGCCGCAATGATGACCGTGATCGAAGGTGAAACCGGCGGCCCGATCCGTGAAATCCGCATGGAGACCGGTGAACGCTGGAATGCCGCGAAATATGACGAGATGAACCAGGCGTTCCAGGACAAGACGCTGGAGGAACTGGACCGCCTTGCAGGGGGTGAGCAGCCGTTCTTCCTGCAATACTGGCCAATGATGCCGCTGGACAACACCCGTGCCGGACGATCGGGACCGGAAAGCGTGAATGGGGGACTTTATGTCGACAAGATGCAGCTGCTGGATCAGTGGCTGGGCGATCTGTTTGCCCGCTTGGATGAACTTGAGCTGACCGACAACACCGTTGTCGTAGTGATGGGCGATAACGGACATTTCACAAAATACGCTCCACAATCCGGCTTTACGCCGTTGATCTATGCAGGTGGCAAAGGTGACACGACCGAAGGCGGCGTCCGCGTCGATGCCTTCATCCGATGGCCCGGTATGATCGAGGCTGATGGTCTGCTGAACAGCATCATTCACGTCTCGGATCTTTACACAACGCTCTCTCGGTTCGCCGGGGCCGATCAGCATATCCCACGAGATCGTCTGGTTGACGGGGTGGACCAATCGGCCGCCCTGTTGTTTGCCGATGAAACCAAGGCGCGGCGCGATCATGTCATCATCTATTCGGTCAACAAGCCTGAGGCCGTTGTGAAAGACCAGCTTAAGCTGAAACTGCCGGGGCCCGGGGAAAGTGCGATTCTCGCGAAGTTCTTCGATCTCTACCGGGACACGCGCGAAGAATACTCGGTCTCGACCGAGGTCGGCGCCTGGGGCGGTCAGGAGTTCGCGCGGATTCTGGGGCGCCACATGGCAAGAAAAGAGAAATTCCCCGACACAACGCCTGCCTACGGTGTGCCCTATGAAGGGATCGAGAACATACGCCCTGAAACACAACAGGCCGTAGATGCGTTCATGACCAAACGCGCCTCTGCGCAGCAATAACGCGAAAACCGGACCAGGATCACGAGGTGCAGATGGTCGGAAACATACTCTTCGCTCTTGGCCTGATCGCCTCGCTTGGGATCGGCTTTGTCTATTTCCGCGATCTTGGCGACATCTCGCAGATGCTGCTGAAGGTGAAGCGCGAAAATATGGTGCGGTTCATCCGAAACGAATACCGCCTCATCGGCATAGGGCTGAGTGGGTTTGCCGTTGCGACGCTGGCGCATTTCCTGTTTGGTGGCGGTCCGTTCTGGCTTTGGTTTGTCGCCGCGCTGCTGGTGATATTCCTGTACGGGTTTCCCTATGTCTGGGTACATCTGGGTTTGCGGAACCAGCTTAACACTGCGCAGTATTTTCCGATCAGCGAAGCGCGGAAATACGTCGGGTCGACGGCGCCGGTTATCGTGATCGAAAACAACGGGCATGCCCGCGCCCATCCGGATGCGCAGATTATGCGCCCGCATCTAGCGGGCAATGAAAAAGGTCTGGGCGGCGAAGACGTCGTGATGACCTACTGTGCCATGGCCAATCTCGGTCAGGGATATATGCCGGCCATCGAAGGCAAGCGGCTGAACCTTGAGGTTCTGGCCCAGCATGGCAACAACCTGATCCTGCGTGACAATGATACCGGCGAGCCGATTCAGCATATCTACGGCTTCCGCGAAGCGGATCGCGACCCGAATGCGGACGGACCTGCCTGCCCCCTGCGGCCGGAAGCTCGGATGAAGCCTTGGCCCACGTATCGGATGACGTTTCGCGGGTTTCAGAAGGCCTTTCCCGACGGCGAGGTTTATCTGAACAAACCCTCTTCGAACCCGCTGCTGCGCCTGCTGGACATGGTGACGGAAATCACTTTTGGCTGGGGTATTTCCCGCCAGCATCAGGAAGATGCGCCGGTGATGGACAACATGGACCGCTCGGACAATCGGCTGCCGAACAAGACCTATGTCTGGGGGATCACAATCGGGGATGATGCGGCCTGCTGGACCGACGATTTCATTGTCGAGAATGACTGGATCGTGAACGCGCGGGTTGGCGGGCGCGACGTCGTTGTCAGTCTGGACCCTCGTTATGAGAGTTTGGGTGTCTGGTACAACGACAGCGGCCAGCCCGTGACCCGATGCGATTTCTGGGGTGTTTCGGATCAGGGCCAGTTGCAGAGGGTCGAGACGCTGCGGGCCGGCGTGTTCTGGCATGTCTGGTCCGAGTTTTTTCCAAACACCGACATCAATCGTGTAGAAGGTGGTGAAGACGTGGTTGGAGAGACCGCCGCGTGATCCGACGGGCCCGGGGAGCATTCCAATTGCGACGGCACACTTGTTTTTGGAAGCCTCGCTGGGCGGTTCCCCGGCGCATTGACCTGCCCGGTTGCTCGGGCAGGATTTCGGATTTCGGTGTTGTACTGATCCTTGCTCTGGCAACTTGGGCGTACCTTGCCGCTGCCGTCAGGGGACAAGAGATACAGTCGGAGAACACGGACCAGCACTATGTCGGATCGGAGCAGTGTACGGGCTGCCATCAGGATGCCACCGACGCCTGGATGGGGTCGCATCACGCGCTTGCCTGGACCAGCCCCGCGCCGGATACCGTCCTGGCCGACTTTGACGGAACCCGGTTCGAGCACGACGGGGTGCAATACGAGTTCTCAGTCGACAACGGAAACTACCGCATTCACCTGACCGAGACCGACGGCACGGTGAAAGACTATTCCGTCCATTCCGTTGTCGGGGTCGCGCCGCTGCAACAGTATCTGATCGAAACCGAGCCGGGCCGATTGCAAAGCTTTGATGTCGTTTGGGATGTCGAAAACGGTCGTTGGTACCACTTGTACCCCGACCAGACATTGCCGCCGGATGACGGGTTGCACTGGACCGGACCATACAAGAACTGGAATGCCCGCTGCGCGGAGTGCCATGCGACCGGTTTCGAAAAGCGCTATGACGAACGCCGTCAGGCCTATGCTTCGGTTCAGGTCGAAACGGGGGTCGGATGCGAAGCCTGCCACGGCCCCGGTTCGGCGCATGTCGACTGGGCGGAATCTGCCGGAACCTCATCGGTGCCCGCGCCCGCGGGATACGGATTTGCGATGGATTTCGCCGGGGCAGGGGCTGAGGCTGCGATACAGCAATGTGCGACCTGCCATTCCCGACGTGAGCCGTTTGGCGAGGGAAACCCAATGCCCGGAACCAGTTTTCATGAGGCTTACAACCTGTCATTGCTGCGCCCCGGCCTATACCACGCCGATGGGCAGATTTTGGACGAGGTCTATGTCTACGGGTCGTTTCTTCAATCCAGGATGTATTCAAAGGGCGTGACTTGCCTGAATTGCCACGACGCCCACAGCGCCGAATTGAAGGCAGACGGAAACGGCGGCTGCACGCAATGCCATTCCCCGGCAGGCAATCCCGATTTCACGTCTTTGCCGCTAAAGCTCTACGATGATCCTTCGCATCATTTCCATGAAGCGGGGTCCGAGGGTGCGCAGTGCAAAAACTGCCATATGATCGAGCGTGTCTATATGGGGACAGACGGTCGTAGGGACCACAGCTTTCGTATCCCAAGGCCGGATCTGGCGGACGTAACCGGTGCACCGGATGCCTGTACCGACTGCCACGCGGATCGGTCGGCAGAATGGGCGGCGGCGGAGATAGAAAAACACCATCCGAATGCAGCAGCGCGCCCGCATTACGGCGTCACGCTGGCGGCCGGGCGGTCTGATCCAGTGGGCGCCAAGCCGGACCTGAACTCTCTGGCGCTTGATGACAGTCAGGCGGGCCTGGTCCGGGCAACAGCCCTATGGCTGTTGTCTCAGGTCGCGGATGAGACTACCGCCGAGGATATGGCACCTCTGTTGGCGCATGATGATCCGCTGATAAGGGCGACGGCCATCGCAATTCAAAGGGCTGCGCCGCCCCGGTTGCAGGCGGACAGGCTAAACGAACTGCTCGACGACCCGGAAAGGATGGTGCGGATCGAGGCTGCGAAGGCCATGCTGGATTTTCCTGCCGCCGGTCTTCCGGAGCAGGAGCAGGACAAGTTGCAGCAGGCGATGTCCGAGTGGCGGGCCTCGCTGCGGGCGCGGTCGGACTTCCCGGAAACCCATCTGGTACTGGGTGGAATGGCGCTGACCTTCAGAAATATTCCCGCAGCAAAACGCGCCTTTCGCGAGGTGGTGCGCATGGATCCGCAACGCGAAGAAGCCTGGGTCATGCTGGTCCGGATTGCCGCAGCAGTCGACGGGCGCGAGGCGACGCTGGCCATTCTGGAGGAGGCCCTGAGCAAAGTGCCGGACAGTCAGGCCCTAAACGAGTTGCGCGCCTCGGTCCTGGCCCAATAGACACACGCCTTCTACAGGTTCTGAATTCCGTGAAGGGTCAGTGTGCTGACCACGTCCGAGTAATCTTCGCGCGCTTTTGACCCTGCACCAGTGTTCCACATGTAATACCAGTTCAACATGCCGAAAACGGACATGGTCGCGGCGCGCAGCTTGTTCTTGTCTGTTCCAAGAACACCCGGAGCCAGTTCTTTCAGGATGTCGCTGACGAAATTGACCAGATCCCGCTGATAGCCGCGCAGGACCTTTTGCTGCTCGTCGGGCAGTGCGGACATGCCGCTGACCTGAACGCGATGTTCATCATCCGCGCCCTGATAGGCGAACAGGATTTCTTTTATCGCGGCCCGCAACTTCTGTTCAGCCGTCAGGCCATCCGTGTTGATGCCGCAAATCCTGTCGCGCAGATCGCGCAGGTAGGTTTCAAGGATGTCATACAGGATGGCATCCTTGCTGTCGTAGTAGTGGTAGATATTGGCTTTTGATATCCCGCACTCCTTGGCCAGCAAGGACATCGAGGCACGGTCGAACCCTTCATTGGCAAATACCCGTGCCGCCGATTTCAGGATTTGAGCACGTTTCTGATCGTGATCTTTGGCGATGGTACGGGCCAAGGTCTACTCCTTATCGCGGTTGTCGACGACCCGTTTGGCTTTGCCTTGCGAGCGTTCAACCTGTCCGGGGTCCTCTACAATAATCTCGGTTGAAACACCAACGATGTCCTTGATCCGCTTGGTCAGCATGCGCGCCGCCGCGGTTTTGGACAACTCATCGGTCGAATCCGGATTGGCCTCGACCAGCACCCGCATTGCGTCCATGCGGCCCGACTTGTAAAGCTCGATCTGGTAATAGGGTGCCAGTCCGCCGGTCGCCATGACCTGTTCTTCGATCTGGCTGGGAAAGACATTGACGCCGCGGAGGATGATCATGTCGTCGCTGCGCCCGGTGATCTTGGCCATCCGGCGCATCGACCGGGCGGTTCCCGGCAGCAGACGCGTCAGGTCGCGGGTGCGGTAGCGGATCATCGGCAGGCCTTCCTTGGTGAGCGTGGTGAAGACCAGTTCGCCCATTTCCCCGTCCGGCAGAACCTCCCCTGATTCCGGGTCGATGATTTCGGGCAGGAAGTGGTCCTCCCAGATCACCGGACCGTCCTTAGTTTCGACGCATTCGTTGGCGACACCCGGCCCCATGATTTCCGACAGGCCGTAGATGTCGACCGCATGCATGTCAAAGGCGGCCTCCACCTCTTTGCGCATGGCGTCGGTCCATGGCTCGGCGCCAAAGATGCCAACCTTGAGTGAGCTTTCGCGCGGATCAAGCCCGGCCTTGTGAAACTGTTCGAGAATGTTGAGCATGTAGGACGGCGTCACCATGATCCCGTCCGGACGGAAATCGGTGATCAGGCCGACCTGCTTTTCCGTCTGTCCGCCCGACATCGGTATGACCGTGCAGCCAAGCCGTTCGGCCCCGTAATGTGCGCCCAGACCGCCGGTGAACAGGCCATACCCATAGGCCACATGCATCATGTCACCCTTGCGCAACCCGCTGGCGCGGATTGAGCGGGCGACCAGATCGGCCCAGTTGTCGATGTCGTTTTGCGTATAGCCAACAACGGTCGGCTTGCCCGTGGTTCCCGAAGACGCATGAATGCGCACGATTTCGCGGCGTGGAACAGCAAAAAGCCCGAATGGGTAGTTATCCCGCAGGTCGTTCTTGTAGGTGAACGGGAACTTTGCCAGATCAGACAGGCTTTGCAGGTCGTCAGGATGAACGCCGGCCTCATCGAAACGCGACCTGTACATCGGCACGTTGTCATAGGCGTGGCGTACCGACCATTTCAGCCGGTCCAGTTGCAGAGCCCGTATCTCATCGATCGATGCGATTTCAATCGGGTCCAGGTCAGCTTTGTTGGGGCTAAGATCTTCCATCGCGGTCTCCTCCAAACGCGAAGTTATTCTTTGAACAACTGGCCGTTGATCGCGCGGGACATGCCGCGAAACTCGGCGATCAGTTTGTTGTCCTGATTGGTGACGCGGACGTCGTAGATGCCGCTCCGCCCGGTCAGGGATATTTCCGTCGCCGTGGCGGTCAGGCTGTCGCCCAACTGTCCGGGGGCGAGATAACTCATCACCGTATGCTGCGCCACGGTGACGGTGTTTCTGCTGTTGCAGGCAAACGCAAAGGCGCTGTCGGCAAGGGCGTGGCTGACGCCGCCGTGGCAGATGCCCACACCGTTGCAATGGTGGGCGGCGACGGTCAGTGTCAGCACGGCGCGGCCTTCATCGACCTCAAGTATTTCCATACCGAACCACTTGCTTGCCTGATCGTTGGCCCACATGGCGGACGCTGATTTTTCTGCCCGTTCTTTCGCGTTCATGCTTACCTGCCCTGAAAATTCGGTTTGCGCTTTTCCAGAAAGCTGGCGACGCCCTCGGCATAGTCCGCGCTCTGACCGCAGGTTTTCATGGCCTGCGCCTCCAGATCCAGCTGATCGGAAAGGGTGTTTTTGGCTGCGGCGTGAATGCATTCTTTTGTCAGCCCGTAGCCCAGCGTCGGGCCATTTGCGAACTGTTCAGCCAGCGCGCGGGCCTCGGACATCAGTTGATCGTCCGGCACCGCTTTCCAGATCAGCCCCCATTCGGCGGCTTGCGCGGCAGGCAGGGGTTGCGCTGTCAGGGCCAGGCCCTTGGCCCGCGCTTCACCCAGCAACCGGGGCAGGTGCCAGCTTCCGCCGGTATCGGGTATCAGCCCCACCTTGGAAAAGCTCTGGATGAACTTCGCGCTCTCGCCTGCCAGGACCATGTCACAGGCCAATGCAAGGTTTGCGCCCGCGCCGGCGGCAACACCGTTCACCGCGCAGATGACCGGAAAGTTGAGCGACCGGATCAGCCGAACAAGCGGCGCGTAGAAGGTGCGCACAGTGTGCCCAAGATCGGGCGGCCCATCCATCTTCGAAGGGTCCCGGTCGCCAAGATCCTGCCCTGCACAAAAACCGCGCCCGGCGCCGGTCAGCAAGATGGCCCGCGCTCCGTCGTCGCGCGCTTTTTCCAGCGCGGAACGCAGGGCAAGGTGCATTTCCTCGTTGAAGGAATTCAGTTTGTCAGGGCGATTCAGGGTGATTTCGACCCAATTCCCGTGACTTATGGCAAGAATGGTATCGCTCATGGCGACCTCGTGTTTGAAATCCGGCAAGTTCCATATTGCATTAACCGAACGGTTGGTCAATAAATAACCGAGTTGCGAATCTGAACCGAACTGGGAGCCGGCATGACGCAATCCCCGCTGGTCAAAGTGGATCTGGAAGGCGACATCGCCTGGGTCACGGTGAACAATCCGCCGGTGAATGCGACGTCGTTGCAGGTGCGCCAGGGGCTGGCGGATGCGGTTGATGCCGTCAAGGATGCCCGGGTTGCCGTTCTGCGCTGCGCCGGTTCGACCTTCATTGCCGGTGGCGATATGTCGGAGTTCGGCAGTGCGCCCGTTGAACCTCACCTGCCTGATGTTGTGCAGATGATCGAGGACAGCCCGGTTCCGTTTGTTGCCCAGTTGCATGGCAACGTGTTGGGCGGTGGCTTCGAGATTGCCATGGGCTGTGCTTGGCGGATCGCTGCGCCGGGCACACGGTTTGGGCTGCCCGAGGTTAATGTAGGGCTGATCCCCGGTGCCGGAGGCACACAACGGGTGCCACGCCTTGCCGGGATGGGCGTTGCCATCGACATGGCCTGTTCGGGAAAGCTGCTGACAGCCGAAGCCCTGCAAGAGCTTGGGGGTGTCGATCTGGTCGCTGAAAACATCGACCTGGAGGTCAGAGAGTTTGTCGCGGATCTTCCTGCGCGGCCTGTTCCCGTCAGTCAGCGGAAAGTGCAAGACATAGCGCCCGATCTTTTAGAAGTGTCGCGAGAGGCGCTAAGAAAACGTGCCAAAGGTCAGCAATCCCCGCTGGAGAACCTGACGGCGTTGTCATGGGCGCTGGAACCATTTTCGAAAGGCCAGCCGAAAGAGCGGGCGCGTCACTTGGAGCTGAGACAAACCCCGGAAAGCCGTGCATTGCGTCATGCTTTTTTTGCGGAGCGGACGGTGACCAAGCCATCGGTAATTCAGGGTGCCTCACCCCGCGCGGTTAATAGAATTGCTGTGGTGGGCGGCGGGCTTATGGGGGCCGGGATCGCCACGGCCGCGCTGAACGGTGGTCTTGCTGTAACCCTGATCGAACGTGATGCCGAGGCGGCGACAGCGGCAGAGGTGCGCGTTTCAGAGCTTTTGAATGGGGCAGTAAAGCGCGGCAGATTGACCGAAGCACAGATGCAGGATCGGTTGTCGGCCTTCAGCGCCGTTGAAGATTATTCTGGCGCCGCAGACGCGGATCTGGCGATCGAGGCGGTATTCGAGGATCTGAGCGTCAAGCGCGCGGTTTTTGCAGACCTTTCCGCCCACATGAAGCCGGACGCCATTCTGGCCACCAACACGTCTTATCTTGATCCTGTCGACATATTCGAAGGGGTGCAAAATCCTGTCCGTTGTTTGGGGCTGCATTTCTTCAGCCCGGCGCATGTCATGAAACTGCTTGAGATCGTGCAAACCCCTCACACCAGTGCCGAGGTGATCGCGACAGGTTTTGCTTTGGGCAAGACGTTGCGCAAGGTTCCGGTCCTGTCGGGAATATGTGACGGATTTATCGGCAACCGAATGCTGGCCGCGTACCGGCGCGAGGCGGATTACCTGCTGGCCGATGGTGCCATGCCGTATCAGATTGACGCCGCGATGCGCGCTTTTGGAATGCCGATGGGGCCATATGAATTGCAAGACCTGACCGGGTTGCAGATCGCCTGGGCCAACAGAAAACGCAATGCGGTCACGCGTGATCCGCAAGAGCGGTACGTCACCATCGCCGATCAGCTTTGCGTGTTGGAGCGTTTTGGGCAGCGCAGCAGTAAAGGCTGGTATCGTTACGAAGACTGCAACCGCGCACCCATCCGCGACCCCGAGGTCGAGGCGCTGATCGAAACATATTCTGCCGAGCAGGGCATTACACGCCGGGAGTTTTCGGCTGAGGAAATCACCTCCCGCATTCTGGCCGTTCTCGCCAACGAAGGGGCGCTGATTGTCAGGGAAGGTATCGCCGAAACCACGGATGCCGTCGATATGGTTCAGATCCATGGCTATGGTTTCCCACGCTGGCGCGGCGGCCCGATGCAATACGCGACTGAGGTGGGATGGAAAAAAACGTTGGAAGCCATGCAGTTGGTGGCGTCCGAAAGCCCTGCGTCCTGGAAGTTGGCGGCGGTACCCGAAAGCTCTAAACCCGTTGATGGTTACAAAAAGGACCATTAACGCATTCTTAACTCATGTTTCACTGGGAGGAGACAGATCCATGAAGTTCACTAAGTTGAGTACCCTTCTTGCCTCGGCCGCGCTGGCCGTTTCGGGTACTGTGGCGTTGGCGGCGGATTACACGCTGACCATTTCCAGCTGGGCCCCGCCGACCCATGGCATCAACGCAATGATGTGGCCGAAATTCACCGAAATGGTCGAAGAAGCCACGGATGGTAAAGTCACCGCCGAGCTGAAACTTGGCCTTGCACCGCCGCCCGCGCAAATGGACCTGATCATGGATGGCGCGGCAGATGCCTCGATCATTTTCCACGGCTACCAGCCGGGTCGCTTCGTCACTACAAAGATGATCGAACTGCCCGGGTACGAAGGATCGGCCGAGGCCGCATCGGTCGCCTATTGGCGCGCCTATGAGAAGTACCTGAAAGCGGCCGACGAGCATCGCGGGGTCAAGCTGATCGCGCTGCACACGCACGGTCCGGCGCAGCTGCATTCAAGCGCTCCGGTGACATCGCTGGATCAGGTCTCGGGGCTGAAGGTACGTATCCCCGGTGGTGTGGGTGGCGACGTTGGAACGGCGCTGGGCGCAACCGGCATTCAGGTTCCAGCCCCCAAGGTCTATGAAACGCTCGCGTCCAAAGCGGCGGATGGCGTTGTCATGCCGTTTGAATCCCGCAAGGGCTTCAAGCTGACCGAGGTTGCACAGAACGTTTACGAAGTGCCCGGCGGGCTCTATCGCGGCTCGTTTGCGTTCATCATGAACGAAGATACGTTTGCCGACCTGCCCGAAGATCTGCAGAAGGCGCTGGAAGAGAAGGTCTTCGGCGAGCCGTTGAGCCGTGAGATCGGCAAGATCTGGGACCAGATCGACGCCATCGGGCGCGAGGCGACCGAGGCGGCGGATGGCAACAGCATCAACGCCGCGTCCGCAGAAGATCTTGAACAGTTCAATCAGATTGCGGCCGACGTTCGAAGCAAGGTGATTGGCGAAGTCAATGAAACCGGTATCGACGCGCAGGCAACCTATGACCTGATCGTGCAAGAAATGGCGGCTCAGTAAGGCTGTCCGGCTGGTGGGGTTTCCCACCAGCCATTTTTTACCGGCAAGAGACATAATCATGCGAAATCTCGTGATCTGGGCGCGGCGCGCCAGTTTTTTTCCGACGCTGCTGGCCTGTGTGGCCCTGTTCATCCTGATGGTGATGACATTCTGCGATGTCATTCTGCGCTCGGTTTTCAATGCTCCGATCGAGGCTGCGACCGAACTGACCCGGATTTTGATGGCCATCCTCGTGTTTTCGGTCCTGCCCATGATTTCCGCGGGAAAAGGCCAGATCGCGGTCGATCTCACAGACGGTCTGTTTTCCCGTCTTCGCCTTAGCCGGGCCCGTGACGCTGTGGTTTACCTGGCATCAGGCATCATGCTGATCTGGCCAATCAATAGGGTCTGGATACTGTCCGAGCGCGCGCGCGACTACGGGGACGTCACAGAATACCTGTCGATCCCGGTCTTCTATGTCGGCTGGTTCATCACCTTCTTCACCGTTATTGCCGCCATCGCGATGGTGATTACCGGGCTGATGTACATCTTTGCACCCCACGCCCTGTCGGAGCAGACCCAATGACCGCAGCCCTGATCGGTTTCGCACTGGTACTGGTTCTGGTGCTACTTCGTTTGCCCATTGTCTTTGCGATGGGTTTGGTTGGCACGTTTGGCTTCGCCTACGAACGCGGCGGCGCGATTTTTTCGGAACGGGGGCTCAAGGCCGCCATGTCGATGGTGGGCCGCCAGATCACGGACACCGCGCAGGACTATGGCCTGTCGGTTGTGCCGCTGTTCATCCTGATGGGCCTGTTCGTCAATAAAGGCGGATTGGCGCGTGAACTTTACGCGGTTTCGAACGCTTTCCTGGGGCATTTTCGGGGCGGTATCGCGATGGCGACCGTCGCCGCCTGCGGTGGTTTTTCGGCAATCTGCGGGTCGTCTCTGGCCACGGCTGCTACAATGTCCAAGGTTGCGATGCCCGAAATGCGGCGCTATCGCTATTCGGACGAGTTGTCGACCGCCTCGATTGCGGCAGGCGGGACGCTGGGCATTCTGATACCGCCTTCGGTCATTCTGGTGATCTATGGCCTGCTGACCGAAACCTCGATCGGGAAGCTGTTTGTCGCCGGGATATTGCCGGGGATGATGGGCATCCTTTTCTACCTGTTCGCGGTGCGCTGGACCGTCTGGCGCAAGCCTGATTCAGGCCCTGCCGGTGAACGCCACGGCTGGGGCGAGCGTCTGACGGCGCTGCGATCCGTCTGGGCCGTGCTTTTGTTGTTCTTCCTGGTTATCGGGGGCCTCTACGGCGCGTTTGATTTTCACCCGCTGAACCTGACCTTCAGCCCGACCGAAGCGGCGGGCATGGGTGCAATGGGCGCGTTCCTGATCGCCCTTTCGCGCGGCGGCCTGACGCTGAGTTCGACATTCGAGGTGCTGAAGGAGACGTCTTATACAGCCGCGGCCTTGTTCTCGGTCCTGATCGGGGCGCAGATCTTTTCGAATTTCATCAACCTGGCGGGTCTGCCCGAAGCGCTGATTGCGCTGGTCACGGCGTATGAAGTGTCGCCTTTCGTGGTGATTCTGATGATCCTGGGCATCTACATTATCCTTGGCTGCGTTTTTGAGTCGCTTTCGATGCTGCTGCTGACGGTGCCGATCTTTTTCCCGCTGGTCACGTCGCTGGGCTATGACCCGATCTGGTTCGGCATTGTCGTGGTCGTTGTGACCGAGATCAGCCTGATAACCCCGCCCGTCGGTCTGAACGTGTTCATCCTGAAAGGCGTGGTGGGCGATGTGTCGACCGGTACGATCTTCCGGGGCGTGACACCATTCTGGGTTGCCGACATCTTCCGCCTGGCGTTGATCGTTCTGGTGCCGTGGCTGGTGCTGGTCCTGCCCGAGCAGATGGGCGCGATGGGGCACTGATGTTCGCGCTGACCGCACTTCCCGAGGGGTTCCATCAGGACCCGTATCCGACCTACGCCGCTTTGCGCGAGGATGCGCCCGTTTGTGTGCAACCGGATGGCAGCGTGATCCTGTCCAGATACGAAGATCTGGATCTGGTGTATCGCGATACCCGCCGGTTCATCTCGGACAAGAGAGCGGTATTTGGCCCGAAATACGGGGTCGATAGCGCATTATACGAACACCACACCACCAGTCTGGTGTTCAACGATCCGCCGTTGCACACCCGTGTGCGCAAGGTGATGGTCGGCGCGCTGAACCCCCGCGCGCTGGCGCAGATGGAGCCGGGGCTGGTCGAACTGGTTGATCGCCTGCTGGACGAGATGCAGGCCAAGGGCCAAGTCGAACTGATCGAAGATTTTGCCGGTGCCATTCCCATCGAGATCATCGGAAATCTTCTGGGCATTCCCCGTGACGAGCGTGAGCCTTTGCGGGACTGGTCGCTCGCGATACTTGGGGCGCTTGAGCCCAAGCTGACGCCCGAGCAGGAGGAGCAGGGCAATCGCGCTGTCGCCGATTTCGTCGAATACCTGCGCCGGATCATCGACGACCGCCGCGCCAGTCCGGGCGACCCGGAGACAGATGTCCTGACCCGTCTGATGCAGGGTGATGTGGACGAACGGTTGACCGAAGTTGAGCTGTATCAGAATTGCATCTTCATTCTGAATGCCGGTCACGAAACCACCACAAACCTGATCGGTAACGCGCTAGATCTGTTGCACAGGCACCCGGATAAACGGGCTGAACTTCGGACCAGACCCGACCTGATCACGACGGCGGTGGACGAATTCCTGCGGCTGGAAAGCCCCAACCAGTTCGGCAATCGCCTGACCACCGAGGCAGTTGAATTCCATGGTCACATGATCCCGGCGGGTACGGATATTCACCTCTGTATTGGTGCTGCCAACCGTGATCCGCGCCAGTTTGACGACCCCGATACCGTGAAACTGGATCGCCGTCCCAACAAACACCACGCCTTTGCCGGCGGACCGCATACCTGCGTCGGGCTGACTCTGGCGCGAATGGAAGGTCGTGTTGCCGTTGGCCGTTTTCTCGAGCGCTTTCCCGGGTTTGAGTTGCAGGAGGGTGCGCAAAGAGGAAATCGCATCAGGTTTCGCGGCTTTGCCCGTCTGCCAGCTCGGGTGGCATAGATGCGGAATAGATAGGCATTTTTGCTGTTTTATATTTGACCGACCGATCGGTTAATAATAGTTTGATCCGAACGACCCGGCCAAATTCGCCGACCGGATGCCAAGGATGAGGAGGCACATATGACCATCCAACAGATTTCCAGCTTTGCCGCCGGTGAATGGATTGCGCCGGGTGAAGGCGCCCGTTCCATCGCCAGTGCAGTCACCGGAGACGTAATCGCGACCGCGGGTAACAACGCGCTGGACGTGCAGGCAATGCTGGACCACGCGCGGGATGTAGGCGGGCCCGCCCTGCGCAGAATGACGTTCCATGAGCGGGCAAAGATGCTGAAGGCGCTGGCCATGCATCTGGGGCAGCACAAACAGGCACTGTATGATCTGTCTTTCGATACGGGCGCGACTCAATCCGACCACCTGATCGACATCGATGGCGGCATCGGCACGACTTTTGTCTATGCGTCCAAGGGGCGTCGCGAGATGCCTGATGGGCATGTCTTCCTGGACGGCGAGGTTGAGCAATTGTCGCGCAACGGAACGTTCCTGGGCCAGCATGTCTGCACCCCGTTGCAGGGCGTCGCGGTGCATATCAACGCATTCAACTTCCCGGTCTGGGGCATGTTGGAAAAACTGGCGCCAACGTTGTTGGCCGGGGTTCCGGCGATTATAAAACCTGCCACCAACTCCTGCTACGTGACAGAGTTGTGCGTGCGCATCATGCTGGATTCAGGCATCTTGTCCACGGGTGCCTTGCAGTTGGTGACGGGCGGATTGGGCGATATGCTCGACCGGCTGGGAATGCAGGACGTGGTCAGCTTTACCGGCTCGGCCGAAACGGCACTGAAACTGCGTGCCAATCCGGTGATCCTTGAGAACTCGGTACGGTTTGTGGCCGAACAGGACAGCCTGAATGCCTCGGTTCTGGGACCGGATGCGGAACCCGGAACGCCCGAGTTCGATCTGTTCATCAAGGAAGTTCAGCGCGAAATGACAACAAAGGCGGGGCAGAAATGTACGGCCATCCGCCGGATCATCGCGCCGGAAACAAATGTTGAGGCTGTGATCGATGCGCTTTCTGGCAGATTGGCAAAGACGGTCATCGGCGATCCGAGGCTTGAAACCACCCGCATGGGCGCGCTCGTTTCACAAGGCCAGAGGCGTGATGTTCTGGAAAAAGCCGCGATCATCGGGCAGGAGGCCGAGCGGGTTTTCGGCAATCCTGAAGACTTCGCCATTGACGGTGCGGATGTCGAAAAGGGCGCCTTTGTCCCGCCGATGCTGTTCCATTGCGCCAGCCCTGATACTGCCCGGCGGGTGCACGATACCGAGGCCTTCGGCCCGGTCAGCACCATCATGGGATATCGTGATCTGGACCATGCGGTTGAATTGGCGAACAAGGGGCAGGGTTCACTGGTGGCGTCCGTGATCACCCGCGACCCATCCGTCGCGCGCGAGATTGTCATGGGGGCCGGGGCCTATCACGGGCGTTTGTATTTCAACAACCGGGATTCGATGAAGGAAGCAACGGGCCACGGGTCTCCGTTGCCGCACATGGTCCACGGCGGCCCCGGTCGCGCCGGAGGCGGCGAAGAGATGGGTGGTGTGCGAGGGGTGCAGCATTACATGCAGCGCACGGCAATTCAGGGCTCACCCGATATCCTGACCGCGATCGGCGACAGGTGGGTTTCCGGCGCGACCGAGATCAAAGGCCCGGCGCATCCTTTTACCCGCCGGTATCACGATCTGGCGATTGGCGAGACCATTCATACGGCACCGCGCACCATCACCATGGACGATATCGAGCATTTCGCGCATTTCACGGGCGACACTTTCTACGCCCATATGGATCAGGCCGCGGCCGAGCGGAACCCGTTCTTCCCCGGCCGCGTGGCGCATGGTTATTTGTTGCTTTCGTTTGCGGCGGGTCTGTTTGTGGAACCCAACGAAGGTCCGGTTCTGGCCAATACCGGGCTGGACAACCTGCGTTTCATGAAACCGGTGGAAGCGGGCGATGCGATCAAGGTGCGGCTGACTGTCATGAAGAAGACCGGGCGCAATGATGAATACGGAGAAGTGCGCTGGCACGTGTCGCTGACCAACCAGGATGGTGATCTGGTGGCGGAATATGAATTGCTGACAATGGTAGCCTACTGAAGCGGGCCGGATGGCAATTTCCTTTGGCCGGGCTATACTTAGGCTATGAAGGATCCGCATTCTGACTGGTTCGAAACCTGTATTGCCCAGCTGACGGCGTCCGGCACGCAGCGGGTCTGGTCGGTGCTGGTATCAATTTTCGGCGATCTGGCCCAGAACGAGACCGATCAGATCAGCGGTGCCCTTATCACCCGGCTGACCGGACTTGCCGGGATAAAGTCTGAAGCGACCCGTGTTGCTTTGCACCGACTGCGCAAGGAGGGCTGGATCGAAAGCACCCGAAGCGGGCGCAACAGCACGCACAGCCTGACGGCGTTCGGGCGCGCTCAAAGCGCCGCAGCGGTGCCGCGCATCTACGCCCGCGAAACCGTGCGCCCGGAAACCTGGCATGTCCTTATCGCGGACAGTTCGGACGGGTCCCGGCAGGAACTGGCCGATCTGCTGCTGACCGGTGACTACATTCCACTGAGCAGCACGGCAGCGATGGCACCCGGTGAGGCTCCGGAAGGTATCGAAGACCTGTTTATTGTTCAAAGCGGCGACCTCTCGGTTCCCCGCTGGCTGCGCGAACGTTGCGGACCAGATGCGCTGAACGAAGGATATAAACAGCTTTTGACCCGATTGCGGGCGGTTCAGGAGAGCATTCCGGCCTCGGGTGTCGGCGATCCGTTCCAGGCGGCGGTGCTGCGCGTCCTGATCGTTCACAGCTGGCGCCGCATCGTTTTGCGGCACCCGGACTTGCCGTCAGAGTTTCTGCCTGAGGCGTGGAAGGGTCCGGCCTGCCGAAAGGTTGTTTTCCAGATCCTCGACAGGTTGCCGCGCCCTTCGATCAAGGCGCTTGAATCCGCTTTGACCGGATAGTGATCGCGGTATTTCCTGGTGGCGAAGGTCGTTGTGTCGAACAATAAGTTACATTGATTCAGAAATGGCAAAAAAGTCGTAACATATTTCTTGCTTCGAATCATCGCGACCCGTATTAACCGACCATACGGTTGGTATTTCCGGCCGTTGCGACAGGAGGCCTTTGATGGACGCATTCATTTGTGACGCGACACGTACCCCGATCGGCCGGTACGGTGGCGCGTTGTCTTCGGTCAGAACAGATGACCTTGCGGCGGTGCCGATCGCTGCACTGATGGCCCGGAATCCGCATGTGGACTGGGCCAGTGTGGATGACGTGATTTTCGGCGATGCCAATCAGGCCGGTGAAAGCAACAGAAACGTGGCCCGCATGGCGGCGCTGCTGGCGGGTTTGCCGGTTTATGTTCCGGGAACCACGGTGAACCGGCTTTGCGCCAGCGGCATGGATGCGGTGGGCATGGCCGCGCGTGGAATCCGGGGGGGCGACTTCGATCTGGCAATTGCGGGCGGCGTGGAAAGCATGAGCCGCGCGCCTTTCGTCATGCCCAAGGCCACCAGCGCCTTTAGCCGCGCCAATGCGGTTTATGACACAACGATTGGCTGGCGGTTCGTAAACCCGAAGATGAAAGACATGTACGGCGTGGACAGCATGCCGCAAACGGCTGACAACGTGGCCGAAGACTATGGCGTAAGCCGTCAGGATCAGGACGACTTCGCGGCCCGCAGCCAGGCTCGCTGGCAGGCAGCGCATGAGGCGGGGATTTTCCGGGATGAGATCACCCCGGTCTTGGTCCAGCAGCGCAAGGGCGATCCGGTTGTCGTGGATACGGACGAACATCCCCGTCCCGGAACCGATGCTGCGAAGCTGGCCGGATTGAAAGGCGTGAATGGCCCCGACAAAACCGTGACTGCGGGTAACGCCTCGGGTGTGAACGATGGCGCAGCGGCGCTGCTTCTGGCCAGCGAGGCGGCCGCGCAAAAGAATAGCCTGACGCCCATGGCGCGCGTGGTTGGGATGTCCGCTACGGGTGTCGAGCCGCGCGTCATGGGGATCGGCCCGGTATCGGCCAGCCGCAAGGTGCTGGCCCGCGCCGGTCTGAGTATCGATCAGATGGATGTGATAGAATTGAACGAGGCGTTTGCGGCTCAGGGCCTTGCCACGCTGCGTGAGCTTGGTGTTGCCGATGATGCACCGCACGTGAATGCCAATGGTGGTGCCATCGCAATGGGTCATCCGCTGGGCATGTCGGGAGCCCGCATCGTGCTGACCGCGGCTTATCAACTGCAACGCTCGGGCGGGCGCTATGCGCTTTGCACCATGTGCGTCGGCGTGGGTCAGGGCGTCGCCCTGATCCTTGAACGCGTCTAAGGGAGGAGACCCCAGATGTATGCTCAACTTGTGAAAACGGCCGGAACCGGCGTCAAATCCAAAGACGAGATGACGGATCAGGAGCGTGAGTTCCAGGACAAGATCGACCGCGATATCAAGATCGAACCAAGGGACTGGATGCCGGACGACTACCGTGCGACCCTGATCCGCCAGATCGGGCAGCATGCGCATTCAGAAATCGTCGGCCAGCTTCCCGAAGGCAACTGGATCACCCGTGCGCCCACATTGGAACGCAAGGCCATCCTGCTGGCCAAGGTGCAGGATGAGGCCGGGCACGGTCTGTATCTTTACTGTGCTGCGGAAACGCTTGGGGTCAGCCGCGATGAGATCACCGAAATGTTGCTGGACGGGCGCATGAAGTATTCGTCGATCTTCAACTATCCGACCCTGAACTGGGCGGATATCGGTGCCGTCGGCTGGCTGGTGGATGGTGCGGCGATCATGAATCAGGTGCCGTTGCAGCGCACATCGTACGGGCCGTACTCGCGCGCGATGATCCGCATCTGCAAGGAAGAAAGCTTTCATCAGCGTCAGGGATATGACGCCATCCGCAAGATGGCTGAAGGTACGCCCGAGCAGAAGAAAATGGCTCAGGACGCGCTGAACCGGCTGTGGTTCCCGTCTTTGATGATGTTCGGCCCCTCCGACAAGGACTCAGTGCACTCTGCGCAGTCGATGGCGTGGAAAATCAAAATCAACACCAATGACGAGCTGCGCCAGAAGTTCGTGGACCAGACGGTTCCGCAGATCGAGTTCCTTGGCCTCGATTTGCCGGATCCCGGCATCAAATGGAACGAAGAGCGCGGCCACTACGATTATACCGACCCGGACTGGTCCGAGTTCTTCAACGTCATCAAGGGCAATGGTCCGTGCAACGTGGACAGGCTGGCTGCGCGCAACAAGGCGTGGGACGACGGCGCGTGGGTGCGCGACGGCTTGCTGGAACATGCCCGCAAGAAAGCCGCCCGCAAGCACGCGGCAGAGTAATCAGGAGGTTCCGCTATGAAAAATGAATGGCCCCTTTGGGAAATCTTCATCCGCGGCCAGCATGGGCTGAGCCACCGGCATGTTGGTTCACTGCATGCACCAGATGCCGAAATGGCGATCAAGAACGCGCGCGATGTCTATACGCGCCGCAACGAAGGCGTGTCGATCTGGGTGGTAGAAGCCCGGCACATCGCGGCCACCGCACCCGGCGAGAAGGGCCCTCTGTTCGAACCGTCCGAGAGCAAGGTCTACCGCCACCCGACGTTTTACGACATCCCGGACGAAGTGGGGCATATGTGATGGCAGAAGTCGACAAACAGGCCCTGCTGCAATTCCTGCTGCGGATGGGCGACAATACTCTGATCCTCGGGCACAGGGTGTCCGAATGGTGCGGTCATGCGCCGGTGCTGGAAGAGGACATCGCGCTTGCCAATACGGCGCTGGACCTGATCGGTCAGACGCAGCTCTGGCTGGGTTATGCGGCCGAAATTGAGGGCGAAGGCAAGTCGGCGGACGATCTGGCCTTTCTTCGCGACGTCTGGTATTTTCGCAACGTTCTGCTGGTCGAGATGCCCAATGGCGACTTCGGTCAAACCCTGATGCGTCAGTTTCTGTTCGATGCGTGGCATTCCATCATGCTGGGCCGGCTGATCAGATCGTCGGATCGGACTGTGGCCGAGATCGCTGAAAAGGCCAGCAAAGAAGTGGCGTATCACCTGGAAAGATCTGCCGACACGGTTGTCGGTCTGGGAGACGGAACCGAGGAAAGCCATAACCGGATGCAGGCCGCCCTGAACTACCTGTGGCCCTATGTCGGAGAAATGTTTGAAGGCGACGCGGTCGATGAGGCCATGGTTACGGCCGGTATCTCGAGCGACCCCGGCCAGTTGCGTGAAGAATACGACACGCTGGTGGGCCGGGTCCTGTCCGAGGCGACGCTGATCATTCCCGAAAGCCGGTTTGCCCATAAGGGTGGCCGCACCGGCCAGATGCATACTGAACATCTGGGCCATCTGCTGTGCACGATGCAGTGGCTGCCGCGTGCCTATCCCGGTTGCCGGTGGTGACAGTGATGGCGCGGCCCTCCGTCGGCGAAATCTGGCAGTGGCTGGACCATGTGCCCGATCCGGAAATCCCCGTGATCTCTCTGGTGGATCTGGGGATCATCCGCGACGTCGCGTGGGAAGATGATCTTTTGGTTGTCACGGTTACACCAACCTATTCGGGTTGCCCGGCGACCAGCGTCATCAATCTGGATATCCAGACGGCGCTGCGCGAAAAGGGGATCGACCGGCTGGAACTTCGCCGTCAGCTTTCACCGGCATGGACCACCGACTGGTTGTCGGACAAGGGGCGCCTGCGCCTGGAAGAGTTCGGCATCGCACCGCCGCAACCGGCAGGCGGACCCGAACGCTGCCCGCGTTGTGGTGGCAACCATCTCGAAAAGCTCAGCCAGTTCGGCTCGACCCCCTGCAAGGCGCAGTGGCGGTGTTGCGACTGCCTGGAACCGTTCGACTATTTCAAGTGCATCTGAGGGAGGAACCCATGGCGCGCTTTCATGATCTTGAAGTCACAGACATCCGCAAAACGATCCGCGATGCAGTGGTCGTGACGCTGAAGCCCGAGAATGGTGCGGCTGCCGAGTTCGAGTTTACGCAAGGCCAGTACCTGACATTTCGCCGCGACTTTGACGGTGAGGAACTGCGCCGATCCTATTCGATCTGCGCGGGCAAGGATGACGGTGTCCTGCAGGTCGGCATCAAGCGGGTCGATGGCGGTGCGTTTTCGACCTGGGCCAACGAAGACCTGAAGGTGGGGGACACCATTCAGGTGATGCCGCCGATGGGTGGGTTCTTTACCGAACTGAATGCCGGAAACGAGAAGCAGTATCTGGGTTTCGCGGGCGGGTCCGGCATTACCCCGGTGCTGTCGATCCTGAAAACCACCCTGTCACGCGAACCCAATTCCAGCTTCACGCTTGTTTACGCCAACAAGAGCGTGAATTCGATCATGTTCCGCGAGGAGCTTGAGGACCTGAAGAACAGCTTTATGGGACGTTTCAACGTCATCCATGTGCTCGAAACGGATGCACAGGAAATCGATCTGTTCACCGGAATGGTGACGGAAGAAAAATGCGCGCAACTGTTCAAAACCGGTTGGATCGACATCGAAAATGTCGATACCGCATTCATTTGCGGCCCCGAGCCGATGATGTTGGGCATAGCCCGTGCATTGCGCGACCATGGGCTGGATGACGGTCAGATCAAATTCGAACTTTTCGCCAGCGCCCAGCCCGGTCGGTTGAAGCGCAAAGCCAAGGCCAAGGATTCCGCCAGCAGCGCCAATACGGCAAAGGCCTCCATCACGCTGGACGGCGCAACCCAGACCATCGATATGCCCAAGGACACGACGCTGCTGGACGCGGCCTTGCAGAACGCAATGGATGCACCTTATGCCTGCAAGGCCGGGGTCTGTTCGACCTGCCGCTGCAAAGTGATTGAGGGCGAGGTGGAGATGGTGACCAACCATGCGCTGGAGGATTATGAGGTCGAGAAGGGCTATGTTCTGTCCTGTCAGTCCTTCCCTCTGACCGACACCGTCGTCGTCGATTATGATCAATAAAGAAGGGGACCTGTCATGCCGGATGATATGAGCATTGAAAGCTACCTTGCGCAGGGTGGGGTGCTGACAAACCCTTCGAACGTGCCTTCGCGGTATCGCGCCGAACTGATGAAGCTGATGGCGACCTTTGTGGACAGCGAGCTGGCCGGTGCCGCCGGGTTTGCCGACGTCATCAACACCGGCCCGGGCATCAAGGAACGTATTGCCGCCGCCAAGATCGTGTTGGAGAAAACCGATAATGCCGATCGTGTCCTGACCATCATGGGTGAGTTCGGTGCCAACACGAAACGCTACGCGACGCACCACCCCTGGGCTGCGCGGCTGGACCGTTCAGCCGATATTGGCGCGACCCGCAACGAACATGATATGCGACTTGCCGTCTTCAATTATCCGCTTGAAGGGTGGACGGACGCAGTGGTCATGAACCTGATCATGGGGCGCGCTGTTGGCGTGCAACTGGCGGAATTCAGCAATGTCTCGTATCAACCTCTGGCCGAAGCCTTTCGCGCGATCGCACCGGTTGAGGCGCGCCACGCCGAGCTGGCCGAGGAAGGTGTGGCCAGACTGGCAGAGGATGGTGATACGGCCGCGATTCAGGCGTCGGTCGACTACTGGTGGCCACGCGTCGCCGTTTCCTTCGGGGGGGATGACCCGGCGCGGCTGAAAGATCTTCAGGCGCTGGGGCTGCGCCGCACCGGGAATGCCGAACTGCGCGATCGCTGGATTGTCGCGGCCTCGGCCATTCTTGACAAATACGGGTTGGACGTTCCGCGATAGCTGAGAAAAAAGGCCGCCTGTTATGCAAAAAACAGGCGGCCTTTTTGCCACGTTATTTGTTCAGTTCTTTGGCATGCAGCCAGTCGGCGTGTTTCGGGGCCTTCTTGGTCTTTGACCATTCATCCAGCATCAGCCATTTGACCTCGTCCATGCGCTTGAGCATCGCCTCTTCCTCGGGATCGGGGCAGGCCAGTTCGACCCGGTGCCCGTTTGGGTCGAAGAAGTAGATCGAGTGAAAGATGGAGTGGTCGGTGACGCCCAGAACCTCGACACCGTTGGCTTCCAGATGGTCTTTGAACTGCAGCAACGTCTCTCGGTCTTTCACCTTGAAGGCGATGTGTTGCACCCAGATTGGCGTGTTGGGATCGCGCCCCATCTCGGGCTTGGTCGGCAGCTCGAAAAAGGCCAGAACGTTGCCGTCACCCGCATCCAGAAACAGATGCATGTAGGGATCAGGCTCGTGGGTCGATGGTACGTGATCCTCGGCAATGGCCAGGATGAAATCCATGTTCAGCATCTTGCCGTACCATTCGACGGTTTCCTTGGCGTCCTTGCAGCGATAGGCGACGTGGTGGATTTTCTCGATTTTCACGTGTTGTCCTCCTGTTGAAGCGACGCGGCGCGCAGGGCTTGTCGCAGCACGTCGTTGTCCCCGATATGGTTGGCCAGGACCAGCACCAGGCGCGCGTTCAGCGCGTCCCCCTGTGCCTTGTCCAGCCCTTCATGTGCATCCAGCAGATCGGCGTAGAACCCATCGGTATTGTCGAAATTTGGCGTGAGGATCAGATCGGCCATGGCGATTACTCCTTACCTGTGGCGCGGCGGACCGCATGCCGGAATGCGTTTTCTTCGTAGGTGTCGCGTCGCGCCGCCACATGCTGATCCGGTCGGATCAGATAGACCCCCTGCGGCGCATCACCCAGATAGCGGCGTTTCAGGGCCATTGTCCGGTCGTCCTTGATCGACAGGGCCAGGCGCGAAACCGTGATGCCGTCCACCTCGATCTCATCCGGGGCATCGGCATCAATGGTCATCAGGGTGAACTTCCCGGCCAGTTTCGGCAGCAGGAAGCCGTCCCCCAATGGCGCATCTGGGCAGGGCGAGCCCGGACGGGTCGAAGCCGGCCCGTTCAGCGCATCCGCCGAATTCAGGGGCGAGCCATCATAGGTGCAGGGAACGCTCAACCGACCGGAGTTCACCATCGGACGGGCGAATTCATAATGTTCGCTCAGATCCAGCACCGCGTCGCGCATGATGCGGGACATCTGGGATTTCGGTGTGATGAAGTCGGTGGACCTGGTCGAGTTCAGGATATTCTCATCCGCCCCGTGGATACGTTCGATATCATAGCTGTCCAGAAGCGTTTCCGGAGCCAGACCGTCGATCACCAGCTTCAGTTTCCAGCACAGGTTGTCCGTGTCCTGCAGGCCCGAGTTGGCACCGCGCGCGCCAAACGGGCTTACCTGATGCGCGCTGTCGCCGGCAAAGATCACCCGGTCATGGCGGAACTGTTCCATCCTGCGGCACTGGAAGGTGTAGATGCTGACCCACTCCAACTCGAACTCGACATCATCGCCCAGCATTGCCTTGAGGCGCGGGATGACGTTTTCGGGGCGCTTCTCGCGCTCTTTGTCGATGTCCCAGCCCAGTTGCAGGTCGATGCGCCAGACGCCGTCCGGTTGTTTGTGCAGCAACGCGGATTGCCCCTTGTTGAAGGGCGGATCGAACCAGAACCAGCGCTCGGACGGGAAGTCGGCCTCCATGATCACGTCGGCAATCAGGAAGTTGTCCTCGAACACACGGCCAACAAAGTCCTTGCCCAACATGGCCCGCATCGGCGATCCGGCCCCGTCGCAGGCGATCACCCAATCCGCTTCGATGGTGTACGAGCCTTCGGGCGTTTCCACCTCAAGCCTGACGTGATCGGGATGGGTGCCGACCGCCTCGACCTTGTTGCGGCCCCGGATCTGGATCGGTGCGCCCTGCGCCTGCAATTCGCGAACCCGTTCGACCAGAAACTGCTCGAAGTAATATTGCTGAAGATTGATGAAAGCCGGGCGCTGATGCCCGTACTCGGGCAGCAGATCGAAATGATAGACCTGCCGGTCATCGAAGAACACCTTGCCCTTGTTCCAGACGACGCCCTTGTCGACCATCGCCTGACCGCATCCCAGCCGGTCGAGGATTTCCAGCGGACGCTTGGCGAAACAGATGGCCCGGCTGCCAAAGCTGACCTTGTCATTGTCATCCAGCACGACAACCTCGACCCCTTGCTGTGCAAGATCGATGGCAGCGGCCAACCCGACCGGGCCCGCGCCGACAACAATGACCTTGTGACGCACTGGTGTCGGCGCGGTCTGATCCGGGCTGGGCTCGTATGCATAAAGAGGGTCTTCGAATATCTTGTTCACAGGCTCTCTCCCCAGGTGTTGCGCAACAGGGCGCAGAAATTCGAACCCTGGCGCGCAGGCGCCAGAGCGTCAGGTCAATAGTTTCACCGTCTGATTCGGGTCGCCACGATCTGAATCAAACCGGCCCCAATTCGTCAGCCTTGCAGGGCTTCCCACATTTCAAGATCGCGCTGGGCGGTCCAGATGCGGGGATGGGCGATACCGCGGGCTTCGTCATAGGCGCGGGCGACGTTGAAGGGCAGGCAGTGTTCATAGATCGCGTAATCGGCAAATTTCGGGTCGCATTCGGCGCGCACGGCATCCCATGCCTCTTTCAGCGATCCGCCGCGGGCAGCAATCCTGCGAACAGGCCGGTAGGTGCTGTCTACAAAGTCGCGGGTGTTTTCGATGGCCTTTTCCACCATCTCCTTTCCAACCAGCGCATCGCCGCGCCCCGGTGCGATGGCGTCCACGTCATAGGCCTTGATGTTGTCCAGGGTCTGACCCCAGTCGGCGAAATGCCCGTCGCCGCAATAGCAGGCCGAGTGATATTCGACGATATCGCCGGTGAACATCACGTTCTGATCCGGCACGTGAATGATGGCGTCGCCTGCCGTATGGGCGCGGCCGATCTGTTTGATGTCGACGCGGCGTTTGCCCAGGAACACGGTCATGCTGTCCGAGAAAGTCGTTGTCGGGAAGGTCAGGCCCGGAATGCTCTCATGTCCTTCGAACAGGCGCGGAAAGCGCTGGAATTCACTGTCCCAATCTTCCTGCCCGCGTTCCAGAACCATGTTGTAGGCTGCGTTCGACATTATCACCTGCCCGGCGTCAAAGGCGCTGGCACCCAGAACGCGCACGGCGTGATAATGTGTCAGCACCACGTGGCTGATCGGCTTATCAGTAATGGATCGGACACATTCGATCACCTTGTTTGCCAGACGCGGTGTGGCCTGTGCCTCGACGATCATCACGCTGTCATCGCCGACGATGACGCCGGAATTCGGGTCCCCTTCGGCGGTAAAAGCGTACAGCCCGTCGCCGATTTCATCGAAGGTGATTTTCTTTTCGCTCAGATCGCCCTGCGAGGCGAATGCCTTGGCCATTTCCTGTTCCTTTGACGTTCTGTCATCCGCACAGCAAAAACCGCAGCGCGGCGGGTGGGTCCCATAAGTTACGATCCGGGCGGTCAGCCTGTGCTGCCTTCGCCCTGACATGCGAATACGCCACGACGGGTTCTGCCGCCTTGATCTGAGACAGACCGACACGTCCGCTGACGTCTATTTGCTTCTTCTTGCGCTGCGCGTCAATTCAAATATTGAGCCGATGGATCAAATATTGCTTTGACCTTCTGCTCTGTCAAGCTATTCATGCATGGGGTAAGGATCATCAGGTCTGGTTTGCGAGGTGACATGGCGGAAGGCCCATCAACAGTACATAAGGCGCTGTCATTGCTGGATTTTTTTGATGAAAGACGCCACCGTATCGGCCTGAGCGAGCTTTCGAAATTGTCCGGTTACAACAAGGCGACAACGATGCGGTTTTTAGCCGCGCTGGAATCCAAGGGCTTTGTCGAACAGGACGAGGAAACACGTTTGTTCAATCTGGGCCCCGCGTTTCTGCGGTTTTCCCAATTGCGCGAGGCCAGTTTTCCGCTTGTCGATGCGGTAAAGATCGTCTTGCGGGATCTGAATGCGATCACGGGCGAAACGGCGCATGCGTCGCGCATCGCGGGCCAAACGCTGGCCAATATTGCCACGATCGAAAGCAAAAGCATGAACCGGGTCATCATAGGATCAGGCGAGTCGCTGCCGTTGCACGCGACGGCCTCGGGGCTGGCCTATCTGGCTTTCGCGGCCCCTGCCTTTGTAGAGCCGTTTATTGAAGGAGGCGCCTTGCAGTCGCATACGACGCAAACCCAAACCGATGCGGCTGTAATCCGGCAGCAACTGGATCAGATCCGTCAGACAGGCCTTTCGATTTCAAGCGGCACGTTCGAGGAAGGTGTAATCGGGATAGCGGCCCCGTATTTTGGCCCCAGCAACAAAGTGTGCGGGGCCGTGGCCGTGGCTCTGCCCGCCGTTCGGGCGACCGAGGCGCATCAGAGCATCATCGAGGAAAATGTCAGGAAGGCCGCCAAGCGACTGACATTGTTGCGGGGTGGGCGGTATCCGGAAGCGATAGACAACGGAACGGTATCCGACAACGGGTAGGCGAGCGCGTGGTCCGAAGGCTTGGCGAGGACACAAAAAAATGCACCTCCTTTGATGGGAGGCGCATTATCAAAAGACTACATCGAAAAAGAGATGGCGTTCAGCCGTTCGCGGCGATCAGTTCGGACTGTGCGACGATAACTTCGGCCTGTTTGATTGAGGCGATGTCGACCAGGCGGCCCTTGTAGACCGTTGCACCTTCACCATTGGCTTTGGCCTGTTCCATCGCCGCCAGAATCTCACGCGCTTCGGACACAGCTTCGTCTGACGGGGTGAACACCTGGTTGGCCAGAGCGATCTGCTTGGGGTGGATTGCCCATTTGCCGACCATGCCCAAAGTGGCCGAACGTTTCGCCTGCGCGATATAGCCTTCGTCGTCCGAGAAATCGCCGAACGGCCCGTCCACCGGCAAGATCCCATGGGTTCGGCAGGCGGCGACGATGGCGGCCTGCGCCCAGTGCCACGGGTCGGACCAGTGCTTTTCGCCCTCGCGCAGCATGTAGTAGTTTTCCTGCGTTCCGCCGATGCCGGTTGTCTGCATGCCCATCGAGGCAGCAAAATCAGCGGCACCAAGACTCATTGCCTGCAAACGGGGAGAGGACGCGGCAATGGCCTCGACATGCGCGATACCGGCAGCGGATTCGATGATGACTTCGAAACTGATCGGCTTGGTGCGCGCTTTGGCCCGTTCGATGGCGGTGACAAGGGCATCCACGGCATAGACGTCCTCGGCGCAGCCCACTTTGGGGATCATGATCTGATCCAGGCGGTCACCGGCCTGTTCCAGCACGTCCACGACATCACGATACCAATAGGGTGTATCCAGCCCGTTGATCCGCACGGACATGTATTTGGAGCCCCATTCGACGGTGTTCAGCGCCTCGATCACGTTGGCACGGGCTGCATCCTTGTCGGACGGGGCAACCGAGTCCTCCAGATCCAGATTGATGACATCCGCAGACGAAGCGGCCATTTTCGGAAACAGCTTGGTGTTCGATCCCGGCCCGAACAATTGGCAGCGGTTCGGGCGCGCAGGGGCGGCGGGTTGGATGCGAAAGCTCATCGGGACCTCGTGCGAGAAAGGAAATTGCGGTATTCTTGCTCAATGAGGTATTAAATTGCGCGGTCAGGCGCAAGCGCCTTTGTGCAGCTGCGGCAATGCTGTTGCAGCATTCGCCGAAAATCGGCGTGTTGACGGTGACTAAAGTTTAATCAGTTTGAAAACTTGCAAGATTGTCCCGCAATTCTGCGGGTTAATGCAAGATAATCCTATTGCGTAGGGTGCGTCCGGGCGAAAACGCGAAACGCTCGTCTGCTGCGTTCTTTAGCCTGCGCCGGAATCAAAGGAGTGCATGGCGATGATCGAAACACCGTATCTGCTGTTTTTGGGCGATGCGCCCGACCAATTGGCGGCCAAAGTGGCTGTTGGCATCAAGGACTGGCGACCGGAGAATGCCGTGGGCCAGTATCGGATGGAAGGCTGCAAGGCCGATCTGGGTCTGACCGACATGTCGCTGGTCGAAGCGCGTGAGGCTGGTGCCAAGACCCTTGTGATCGGGGTCGCAAATCGTGGCGGTGTGATCAGCCAGGAATGGAAAAAAGTTCTGGTCATGGCGCTGGAGGAAGGGTTTGATTTGGCTTCGGGTCTGCACAACCTGCTGCGGGATGAGCCCGATCTGGTTGCCGTGGCAGAAGCCACCGGGCGCACGCTGCATGATGTCCGGGTGCCCGAGGTGGACTACCCGATTGCCAACGGCATCAAACGCAAGGGCAAGCGCTGTTTGGCCGTGGGTACGGACTGTTCGGTGGGCAAAATGTACACGGCGATGGCGATGGACGCCGAAATGCGCAAGCGCGGCATGAAATCCACCTTCCGCGCAACCGGTCAGACAGGGATCCTCATCACTGGTGACGGTGTGCCGCTGGACGCAGTCATTGCGGATTTCATGGCGGGCTCTGTGGAATGGCTGACACCTGACAATGACGAGGATCACTGGGACCTGATCGAAGGGCAGGGATCCCTGTTCCACGTGTCCTATTCGGGCGTGACCATGGCCTTGATCCACGGCGGTCAACCTGACGCGCTGATCCTGAGCCATGAACCGACGCGTGAGCATATGCGCGGCTTGCCGACTTACCAGCTGCCGAGTCTGGAAGACCTGCGCGACACAGCGCTGGCACTTGCGAAAGTGGCGAACCCGGACTGTCAGGTTGTGGGCGTATCGGTGAACACTCAGCACATGTCCGAGGAAGATGCGACTGCTTATCTGGCCAGGATCGAAGCCGACATGGGCCTGCCGGCAACGGACCCGTTCCGATTTGGGTCGGGCAAGCTGGTGGACGCGCTGGCTGCGTTGTGATCTGAACGTTTCGCCGGCGGCAGGCGCTGTTCTGCCTCCGGCGGGAGTATTTGGAAAAAGATGAAGGAGCGTGTTCGTGCAGATTGAAGTTTCTCGCGATGTGTTTCGGCTGGCGCAGGTCTTCACCATCTCGCGCGGGTCGCGAACCGAGGCAAGGGTGCTGACGGTTCGGATTTCGGACGGGACGCATCAGGGGTGGGGCGAATGCGTGCCATACGCCCGGTATGGCGAAACGCTGGATTCGGTTGAGGCCGAGATCGCGGGTTTGCCTGCGAATATTTCCCGGGAGGCGCTGACTGGTTTGCTGCCCGCTGGTGCCGCGCGGAATGCGGTTGATTGCGCGCTTTGGGACCTGGAGGCAAAACGCGCGGGCAAGCGTGTGTGGGAAATGGCCGGTTTGCCGGTTCCGGGACCTGAAATCACTGCATACACGCTGTCGCTGGACACCCCTGAGGCGATGCGAAAGCAGGCGGCCGAAAACGCGAACCGGCCGCTGTTGAAGATCAAGCTGGGAACTCCGGACGACATGCCGCGGCTTGAAGCCGTTCGCGCTGGCGCGCCTGACGCAAAAATCATCGTGGACGCCAATGAAGGGTGGTCCGCTGAGGTATATGCTGATCTTGCCCCGCATCTGGTGCGTCTGGGTGTGGCGCTGGTCGAACAGCCGTTGCCTGCAAGTGATGATGAGGCCCTGATCGGGATGGACCGCCCGGTGCCTGTGTGTGCTGATGAATCCTGTCATGACCGGGCCAGTCTGCCTGCGCTGAAGGGCAAATATGACGTGGTCAACATCAAGCTCGACAAAACCGGAGGTCTGACCGAGGCGCTGGCGTTGCGCGAACACGCACTGGCCGAAGGCTATCGCGTGATGGTTGGCTGCATGGTCGGCAGTTCGCTGGCGATGGCGCCTGCGACATTGCTGGCGCAGGGAGCGATGGTAACGGACCTTGACGGTCCGCTTCTGTTGGCTGAAGACCGCGACAACCCGCTGATTTTTGATGACGCCGGAGTGCACCCGCCCGTGGCGGCACTTTGGGGCTGAGGAGACATACATGACCCGCACCGTATACGTGAATGGCGAGTACCTGCCCGAGACCGAGGCGAAGGTATCCATTTTTGACAGAGGCTTTCTGTTTGCAGACGCCGTTTACGAAGTCACCAGCGTTCTGGACGGCAAGCTGATTGATTTTGAAGGTCATGCCGTGCGCCTCAAACGTTCGTTGGACGAGTTGGAGATGGCCGAGCCCTGCACCAAGGAAGAACTGCTTGAGATCCACCGAAAGCTGGTGGAGCTGAATGGCATTGATGAGGGTCTGATTTACCTTCAGGTGAGCCGCGGATCGGACGGCGACCGTGACTTTGTGTTCCCCTCTGCGGATACCAAACCCAGCCTTGTTCTGTTCACTCAGAACAAGCCGGGTCTGGCCGACAGCCCGGCCGCCAAAAAGGGTGCCAAGATCATTTCGATCGAGGATATCCGCTGGGGCCGCCGCGACATCAAGACCGTGCAGTTGCTGTACCCGTCGATGGGCAAGATGATGGCCAAGAAAGCGGGCTGTGACGATGCGTGGCTGGTCGAGGACGGTTATGTGACCGAAGGCACCAGCAACAACGCCTATTTCGTCAGGAACGGCAAGATCGTCACCCGTCCGCTGTCCAACGACATTTTGCACGGCATTACCCGCAAGGCCGTGCTGCGTATGGCGGCAGAAGCGCAGATGGAAATCGAAGAGCGGCTGTTCACCATCGACGAAGCCAAAGAGGCGGATGAAGCTTTCACGACTTCGGCCAGTGCATTTGTCATGCCCGTCGTCGAGATTGACGGTGTGGCGTTGGGCGACGGAACGCCGGGTCCGATTGCCAAGCGTTTGCGCGAGATTTATCTGGACGAAAGCCGCAAGGCCGCGATCTAAAGAAAAGGCCCGCTGCATTGGCGGGCCTTTTTTCAGGCGTCAGCCTTTCTTGGTGACATTCTCTTCGAAGGCGACCTTGAAGGCGGCTTGCTTCTCGGGGCTGGCTTCGGTCTGGAAGTTGGCTTTCCACTCATCCATCGTCATGCCGTAAAAAACTTCGCGGGCTTCTTCCTTGCCCATCTCAATGCCCTTTTCATTGGCCGCTTCCTGATACCAACGCGACAGGCAGTTGCGGCAGAATCCGGCAAGGTTCATCATGTCGATGTTCTGCACATCGGTGCGGTCTTCCATCAGGTGCTTCTGCAACCGGCGGAAGGCCGCGGCCTGAAGTTCGATTTCGGTTTGCTTGTCCATGAGATGGCTCCGAGTTATTGTCTTGTGTTCCGAGCCTGAACTAACAATCCGGCGGCTTTGTTACAACAAACAGGAAGGGCCTAACGGAATCCTCCCAGCCTTTGAAATCGAATTCATGCCAGTTTCAGCGCCAGCCAGGGCATCAGGCAGAATACGATTGTCAGGATCTTGTAGTTGGCGAGATACCTGAAATATGCCCTTTTCACGTCGGCGCGTTCCATCTGGAACATCCGGCCGTGAATCCCCGCGATCCAGTCCTGAAGGACTATGATCATCAATGTGGTAAAGCCCAAAAGGGCGATGTTCAGGACCGTCATCCAGCCGAAGACGGTCGTCAGGATTTCCTGAGTCATGGTCGTCTCCTTTCCCTAAATATATGGGGTTCGCGGGGTATGCTCACAATAACGTGAGGTCGGGAAACGGCCCGAGGTGACCCAACGTCACAGGTCGCTGTCTTCCAAGGCGCTTTGCAAGATCGGGGCCAGACGTTCGGCCCATTCACGCTGTCCGGTATGGTCTGCGATCAGGTCATTGCGCAGTTCGATCAGCGCGTTCGGGCGACCGAAGCTGGTGCAGTGCTTATCGATCGCATCGCCGGGAAGAACCCCGGTATAGGGTTCGTTAACGCCAACACACAAATCGCCCTCTGCCTTGAGCCGGTTGATCAGCGGACGTGAGAAACGTTCATCCGGCGTGTGCAGGATTCCGATATGCCAGGGGCGCGGTTCGCGGCCCCGCAACTGACGGGTAAACGAATGCATCGACACGATCACCGCGTGCGGCAGGGCCGCCAACTGCGCCAGCGCCTCGTGATAGGGGCGGTAGCACATGTTCAGGCGGCGTTCCTTTTCGGCCGCGTCCGCGTGGCGGTTGCCGGGGATGATCGAACCGTCATAGAGCTTCATCAGTAGCGTCGGGTCGTCCTCGCCGCGGTTCGGGTCGATCACCAGACGCGAGAAATTGGCGGCGATCACCGGAGCGTTGAGAATTTCGCCCAGATGTTTCGACACCTCGTAGGCGCCTACGTCATAGGCGATGTGACGCTCCATATCCTCGCGCGGCAGGCCAAGGTCTCCGCCGTTGATTTCGGGCGGTACGGTGTTGGTTGCATGGTCGCAGGTAATCAGCCAGCGGGACGGGCGATCCTCGCCGTGAATGAAAAACGGAGTGTACGTCATGAGCCTGTCATCAAGTTTGCCGCAGGTGTAGGGCAGTTGCTTCGGAAAGGGAATTGCGCAATAAGCACATCCAAGCACTGTTTGCGGTAACATTGAGTCATCGAGGAGAGCAAGACCGATGCGACGCCTGAGAAATGTGAAAATCGTGGCGACGCTGGGACCGGCGTCCAACGACTATGACACCATTCGCGCCCTGCACGAAGCCGGAGCGGATGTCTTCCGCCTGAACATGAGCCACGGCAGCCATGATGAAATCCGCGAACGGCACCGGATCATCCGGCAGGTGGAAAAGGACCTGGAAAGCCCGATCGCGATTCTGGCCGATCTTCAGGGCCCGAAGCTGCGGGTCGGTGTGTTCGGCAATGGCGAAGAGGAATTGCAGGAAGGGGCCGCGTTCCGGTTGGACCTGGATCCGGCGCCTGGTGATGCCGAGCGTGTCTGCCTGCCGCATCCCGAGATTTTCGCCGCACTGGAACCGGGTGCGCGCCTGTTGGTCAACGATGGCAAAATTCGTCTGATCGTTGCCGATTGCGGTCAGGATTTCGCCAATTGCACGGTCGAGGTCGGCGGTACGATCTCGAACCGCAAGGGGGTGAACGTGCCGGACGTGGTGCTTCCACTGGCGGCCCTTTCGGCCAAGGACCGTGACGATCTGGAATTTGTCTGCCAACTGGGCGTGGACTGGCTGGCGCTCAGCTTCGTGCAGCGGGCACGGGATGTTTATGAGGCCCGCACGCTGGCCGATGGCCGGGCCGCGATCCTGTCCAAGATCGAAAAACCCGCCGCTGTCGAGGCGTTCGAGGACATTCTTGATGCGTCTGATGGGATCATGGTCGCACGCGGCGATCTGGGCGTTGAACTGCCGGTGTCGGCTGTGCCCCCGATCCAGAAACGACTGGTACGCAGATGTCGGGCCGCAGCCAAGCCGGTGATTGTGGCCACGCAGATGCTGGAAAGCATGATCGAAAGCCCGATGCCAACGCGCGCCGAAGTTTCAGACGTGGCCACGGCGATCTATGAGGGTACCGATGCCATCATGCTCAGCGCGGAATCCGCTGCCGGGGACTACCCCGTCGAGGCGGTTCAGACCATGAACAAGGTTGCCATCGAGGTCGAGGCCGACCCGACCTACACGCAGATCATCGCGGCCTCGCGTTCGGCCAAGGGGACAACGATCGCCGATGGTATCGTTGCCGCCGCCCGCGAGATTGCTGAAAAGACGGATATCAAGGCCATCTGCTGCTTTACCCAAAGCGGCACAACAGCCTTGCTGACCGCCCGTGAGCGCCCCGGTGTTCCGATCATCGCCATGACGCCGGCCCGAGGCACCGCACGGCGCCTGTGCCTGAGCTGGGGCTGCCATTGTGTCATGACGCCCGAGCTTGAGCGGTTCAAAGGTGCGGTGGTCAACGCGGCCCGTGCTGCCCGCGCCGGTGGATTTGCGTCCGAGTCCGATCAGATCGTGGTTACCGCAGGGGTGCCGTTCAACGTGCCGGGCACCACCAATATTCTGCGCATTGCCCCTTGTGACGAACGGCTGATCTACAACACCGACCCCGGTTGAAGAGATAACGATGCCCCGGTGTGTCGCCGGGGTGCCTGAGCCGGGCTGGAAAAGCGAAGATTCTGGTCGAAACCCCCTTGCCAGTATGGCGGAACTTGCGTAAACGGCGCTTCTGATCGCGTGACCGGCCGAGATGGCATGCCGAGTCGCGTTTGAAACCGAACCCGGAAAAGGAGACGGAAATGCCTAAGATGAAGACAAAAGCGAGCGCCAAGAAGCGCTTCAAGGTGACTGCGACCGGTAAGGTCCTTGCTGGCCAGGCCGGCAAACGGCACGGCATGATCAAGCGGACCAAGAAATTCATCCGCGACGCCCGTGGCAACACCACCCTGTCCGCCCCCGACGCCAAGATCGTCAAGGGCTACATGCCCTACGACCGCTAAGAGGAGATTAAGAGATGTCCCGCGTTAAAGGTGGAACCGTAACTCACGCCCGTCACAAGAAGGTCATCAAGGCCGCCAAAGGTTACTATGGTCGCCGCAAGAGCACCTTCAAGGTTGCCCGTCAGGCCGTCGACAAGGCCAACCAGTACGCAACCCGCGACCGCAAGAACCGCAAGCGCAACTTCCGCGCGCTGTGGATCCAGCGTATCAACGCTGCTGTCCGTTCGCATGACGAAGCACTGACCTATTCCCGCTTCATCAACGGCCTGAACCTGGCCGGTATCGAAGTGGACCGCAAAGTTCTGGCCGACCTGGCCGTGCACGAACCGGAAGCGTTCGGCGCGATCGTCGCCAAAGCTCAGGCTGCTCTGACTGCCTGATCCTCTTTCGAGAGACAGTGAATAAAGGGCCGTCCCGTTGGGGCGGCCTTTTTTCTCGTTGCAGTGCATTTTCGGCATCTCCGACAAGTAACTTCTTCTGACAGAGAAATTCTTGTCTTATGCTGGGCTCAAGCAGTGGCTCTGGAGGGAGCGATGCTGGAAATTCAGGCTGTCAGAACCCAAACACAGGCAGATGCCGTTTATTCGTTGGCATACGAGTTCACGGACTGGCTGCGCGAACGCTATCCGGAAATGGCGGCAGATATTGATGTTTACCTCAAACACCAGAAGTTTGATGAGCAGATCCGAGATGTGTTGTTCCATTTCACCCCGCCAAAAGGGGAATGCCTGCTTGCGGTCAATAATGGGCAAGCGATTGGAATTCTGATGTTGAAGGATCTCGGAAACAGGACTTGCGAAATGAACAGGATGTTCGTTCGCGAAACCGCGCGGGGGCTGGGGGTAGGCCGGGCTCTGGTCCAGGAACTCAAACGGCGGGCACGTGAAATGGGCTTCAGAACCATGACGCTGAGCGCCCTGCCGCGCCACCACGAAGCTCTGGCCCTTTATCTGGCGAGTGGTTTCCAGATAGATGATCGCGCACGGGATGCAGGAAACTCGGCAAACGCTGTTCTCATGAAAATCAATCTGGACGCGCTTTCCGAATAATAGCTGGCCCTGCGGTTTTTGCTGACAAGAAACCAGATTGTGGTCAAAAAACCGGCGCTAAAAGCGCCGGCTCAATTTGCAAATCACCTCGAGTTTTTTTACCCGAACACACGCCCCAGCGCGCCGTCGACGGCGTCGGTGATCTGATCAATGTCGTCTGCCGTTGCAATCAGCGCAGGCGAGAAGCACAGCGTGTTGTTGCGGCTGGGGATCGAGCGGTTGGTGGCCCCGATGATCACACCTTGTGCCATACAGTCGGCCACGACCGCCTGAACTCTTTTCTCGTCCATCGGGTCCTTGGTGGCGCGGTCGGTTACCAGTTCGGCACCCAGGAACAGGCCCTTGCCGCGCACGTCGCCGATCACCTTGTGCTTTTCCATCAGCGCCTGCAGGTTGCCCATCATGCGGTTGCCCATGTCGGTGCAGTTGCCCAGCAGGTTCTCGTCTTCGATGATGCGCATGTTCTCGATCGCGGCCGCCGGACCTGCGGTGCAGCCGCCAAAGGTCGAGATGTCGCGGAAGTAGTTCAGCGGATCGGATGCGTCGTCCTTGAACAGGTCAAAGACTTCCTCGGTGGTGACCATCACGGCAATCGCCGCATAGCCCGAGGCAACGCCTTTGGCCATGGTCACGAAGTCCGGCTTGATTCCGTATTGCTGATAGCCGAACCATGTGCCGGTCCGGCCGACGCCGCAGACGACTTCGTCGATATGCAGCAGCACGTCGTACTTCTTGCAGATCTCCTGCACCCGCTGCCAGTAGCCTTCCGGCGCTTCGATCACGCCACCACCGGCGGTCACGGGCTCAAGGCACAGCGCGCCAACGGTGTCGGGACCTTCGCGCAGGATCACTTCTTCGATCTGGTTTGCGGCCCATTCACCGAAGTTTTCCTCGGGCGCGCCGTCCAGCTCGTGCTTGCGGTATTCCATGCAGTGCGGAACGCGTACGAAATCAGGCGCAAACGGACCATACTGCGCGGTGCGCTCGTCCTGACCGCCTGCCGACATGGTCGCCAGCGTCGAGCCGTGATAGTCGCGGTCGCGATACAGGATCTTGGTCTTCTTGCCGCCATAGCGCTTATGCGCGATCTGCCGGACCATCTTGAACGCTTTCTCGTTCGCTTCCGAGCCCGAGTTGGTGTAGTAGACGCGGCTCATCCCCGGCATCTTTTCGATCAGGTTTTCAGCAAAGATCGAACCGGGAATCGAACCTGCGGTATTGGCGAAATAGCACAGCTTCATCAGCTGGTCGTACACCGCTTTGCAGATCGATTCGCGGCCATAGCCTACGTTGACCGTCCAGACCCCGCCGGATACGGCATCCAGATGCTCTTTGCCTTTCTGGTCCCAGACGCGCATGCCCTTGCCTTCGACAATGATGCGCGGGTCACTGGTTTCAAAAGGTTTATGCTGCAGCAGATGGTGCCAGATATGGGCGCGGTCGGCTTCGACTACGCGCGAAAGATCGTTTTCGTTGAACGTGCCGTCCATGACATGTCCTTTCCAAAATGCAGTGCCCGGCGGCGAAATCAGCCCTGTCCCGGGAAGTGTTTCCGATGGCCCAGATCACCTTGAAAGGTGCTTTGTAGATAGGGCCAGATCGCATCATCCCGTATCTCCAGAGCATACGCCAGAGTATTTTTACGGATTTGCACAGCCCTGTCTTTGTGGTGAAGTCTACCGGCACGAATTGGGAGGACCAGCGGATGTCAGGCACCAACATCTATACCCGCCATCTGGATAAAAGCGGCGCGAACTACACACCGTTGTCTCCGCTCAGCTTTATCGAAAGGACGGCTCAGGTTTATCCGGATTATCCGTCCGTGGTTTACGGTGATCGCAGGTATACGTGGGAGGAAACCTACTCGCGTTGCCGCCAGCTTGCCGGGGCGCTTGCGGCGCACGGAATCGGGCAGGGGGATACGGTGTCGATCATTGCGGCCAATCTGCCTGAAATGTACGAGGCGCATTTTGGCGTGCCAATGGCAGGGGCAGTGCTGAACGCGATCAACACCCGGCTGGATGCTCCGATCGTTGCGTTCATCCTGAACCATGCCGAAGCCAAGGTTCTGCTGGTGGATCCCGAGTTTTCGGGCGTGGTCAACGAGGCGTTGAAACAGGTCGATCACGAGGTTCTGGTCATCGACATTGAAGACCCAAGTTTTGCCGGTGGCGAAAAGATCGGATCAGTGACCTATGATGATTTTCTGGCCACAGGTGACCCGCATTACAATTGGTCGTTGCCGGCAGATGAATGGGACGCCATCACGCTGAACTATACCTCCGGTACGACCGGAAACCCGAAGGGCGTCGTCTACCACCACAGGGGTGCTGCCCTGAACGCGCAATCGGATATTCTGGACTGGGACATGCCGAAACACTCGGTGTATCTGTGGACCCTGCCGATGTTTCACTGCAACGGGTGGTGTTTCCCATGGGCCATGGCGGCCAATGCCGGGGTTTCTGTCTGCCTGCGTGCAGTGCGGGATGAGCCGATCTATGCCGCGTTCCGAGAGGAGAAAGTAACCCATTTCTGCGGTGCCCCCATTGTTCTGAACATGCTGGCCAATGCCCCGGACCACCTCAAGGTTTTTGATCATCCCATCAAGGTGATGACTGCCGGTGCGCCGCCGCCAGCCGCCGTCATCGAAAAGATGGAGGCCATGGGCGTTGAAGTGACCCATGTTTACGGGCTGACCGAGACATATGGCCCTTCGGTTGTCTGTGCGTGGAAAGAGAAATGGAACGAGCGGGGCGCGGATGAACGCGCCGCGCTGAAGGTGCGGCAGGGTGTGAAATACACGGCGCTGTCCGGCCTGATGGTCGCGGATCCGGAAACACTGGAACCTGTTCCGGCCGATGGCGAAACCATGGGTGAGATTTTTATGCAGGGCAACGTCGTGATGAAAGGGTACCTGAAAAACCCGGATGCCACGGACAAGGCGTTCCGGGGTGGTTGGTTCGCTTCGGGCGATCTTGGGGTGATGCATCCCGACGGCTATGTCGCGTTGAAAGACCGATCCAAGGACATCATCATTTCGGGAGGCGAAAACATCTCATCCGTCGAGGTTGAGGGGATCCTTTACAAGCATCCCGCCGTGATGGAGGCGGCAGTGGTCGCGCGCCCGGATGACAAGTGGGGCGAAACACCCTGTGCATTTGTCGAGCTGAAGCCGGGCAGGGAAGCAACTGAGGCTGAAATTATCACCTTCTGCCGGGACAACATGGCCCATTTCAAAGCGCCCAAAACGGTAGTTTTCGGCGCATTGCCCAAGACTTCGACCGGCAAGATCCAGAAATTCAAGCTGCGTGATCAGGCGCGAGGGCTTTCTTAGGTCCTGGCGTCATCGAATATTGACAGATCGAGAGGCAGCATCTCTCCCATCCAGATCGCGCGGTCACGGTGATCGCTCAGATGTTCGCCGGTCTCGGGGTGGGTGAACACGGTCAAACCCCTGCGGTTTATCATAAGCCAGGGAATGACCTGGTCGAATGCCTCCGGCCCAAAGCCCAACTGGCAACTCCACCGGGGGTGGGGGCCGACATTGCGCGCATGCATTCGGCCCACCTGAACGGGAAACAGGCGCGCGGCTTCTTCACAGACAAGCCGGGCGGTTTCCTGTGTATCCGCGTCAAAATAGACATGGGCGTGATAGCCGGTAATTTCAGTCATATAGGACCTCGATCATCATTCACTGGCCAAAGTGTACCGGCTGCACGGCTTCCTAGCCATCCTTGCCAAACACACAGAGACTGTGCGCTGAATCAGGTTGGGGCGTGCGCGTCAGGATGTGCCGCTGCAAAGGCCGGGTGTTTGGTGCACGCGGCCTCAACTTGCAGGATTCGGGGCATTCCGCTCAGGTCGACCTGCCAGCGGCGCGCATTGTACATCTGCGGCATCAGACACAGATCGGCCAGACTGGGCGCGTCTCCGGTGCAATACGGGGTTTGATCGAACCCGCCCAGCAGGTCTTCAAACGCCAGCAGACCGGGGCGAATGAAGTGACGCATCCAGTCCCCGGGCATGTCACCGGCCCCGCCGCTCAGCGTGGTGGCATGGCGCGCGACGGAAAGATTGCAGACGGGATGCAGGTCGATGGCAATGGAATGCGCCAGGGCCTGAACTTTGGCACGTTTGCCTGCGTCAGCTGGCAGCAGCCCCAGATTTCGCGTTTGATCGAGATACTCAAGGATTGCCAGAGACTGGGTCAGCCGCAGGCCGTCAATCTCCAGAACGGGAACGAAACCCTGTGGATTCCGGGCCAGGTGGGCTTTGGATTTATGTTCGCCCGCAACCAGATCGACGACTTCCGACCGATAGGGGATGCCAGCCAGATTAAGGGCGATCCGAACCCGGTAGCTGGCCGATGACCGCCAGTAGTCATAAAGAACGACGTCACTCATCCTTGTCTCCGCTGCCAAATCACCCCTGCTCCTTTTTTGCCCATATGCTGAATTGGTTGAGGCCGTCCCTGACGGAGACCTGTGGGGACCAGTTCAGCAGGCGGCTTGCCTTCGAGATATCGGCCAAAGCATAGCGAATGTCGCCGGCGCGGAAATCGCCGGTGACTTGGACGCCGTTGCGCGCGTCCCCGACAAGGTCGATCAGTTGCCGGGCCACGTCGATGATGGTCGCCGCCTCGCCCGCGCCGATATCCACGATCTGATCCGAGAAACTGTCCAGTGCGACGGTGCTGGCAAAGGCGCGCACAACGTCGTCGACATAGACAAAATCGCGGGTGATGTCGCCGTCCTCGAAGATGTTGAGCGTCTTGCCCTGCATGATCTGGTCGGCAAAGATCGAGATCACGCCGGTATAGGGGTTCGACA
>NZ_JBQFTB010000011.1:0-158097 GCF_056538465.1 Ruegeria sp. BG6
CCGCCGTCAGCGTCGTCTTGCCGTGGTCAACGTGCCCAATCGTGCCGATGTTGACGTGCGGTTTTGTACGCTCAAACTTTTCCTTTGCCATGATGGCCTCCTTTTTCGGTAATGAAGGGAGCCCGTTATCCGAGCTCCCTCAAATCTTCGCTTATGCGTATTTCGCCTGGATCTCGTCCGAGATGTTCTGCGGAACCGGATCGTAGTGGTCGAACTGCATGGTGAACTGGGCACGGCCCGACGACATCGAACGCAAGGTGTTGATGTAGCCGAACATGTTCGCCAGCGGAACAAACGCGTCGATCGCGATTGCGTTGCCGCGGGGCTCTTGTCCAGACACCTGGCCACGACGCGATGTCAGGTCGCCGATGATACCGCCGGTGTATTCTTCCGGGGTGATCACTTCGACCTTCATGATCGGTTCCAGCAGTTTCGCGCCGGCTTTGCGCATGCCTTCACGCATACACATCCGCGATGCGATTTCGAACGCCAGAACGCTCGAGTCAACGTCGTGGAACTTACCGTCCAGCAGGGCAACCTTGAAGTCGATCACGGGGAAGCCAGCCAGCGGGCCGCTGTCCATGACCGAGTTGATGCCTTTTTCAACGCCGGGGATGTATTCCTTCGGAACGGCACCACCAACGATGCGGCTTTCGAACGAATAGCCTTCGCCCGCCTCGGTCGGCTGGATTTCCAGCTTGACTTCCGCGAACTGACCCGAACCACCCGACTGTTTCTTATGGGTGTAGGTATGCTCAACAGGCATCGAGATGGTTTCACGGTAGGCCACCTGCGGCGCACCGATGTTCGCCTCGACCTTGAACTCGCGCTTCAGACGGTCCACCAGGATGTCCAGGTGAAGTTCGCCCATGCCCTTCATGATGGTCTGACCCGATTCCAGGTCGGTTTCCACGCGGAAGGACGGGTCTTCGGCGGCCAGACGGGCCAGACCCTGGGACATCTTCTCCTGGTCGCCCTTGGTTTTGGGCTCGACCGCGATCTCGATCACCGGATCGGGGAAGGTCATGGTTTCCAGAACCACCGGATCCTTCGCGTCACACAGGGTGTCACCGGTGGTGGTGTCTTTCAGACCCGCCAGCGCGATGATGTCGCCTGCAAACGCTTCTTCGATCTCTTCCCGGTTGTTCGAGTGCATCATCATCATACGACCGATGCGCTCTTTTTTGCCTTTGGTCGAGTTCAGGATCGAGTCGCCCTTGTTCATGACACCCGAATAGATCCGGGTGAAAGTCAGCGAACCGACGAAGGGGTCGTTCATGATTTTGAACGCCAGGCCCGAGAAGGCCATGTTGTCGTCGGCACGACGTGCGATGTTACGAACTTCTTCCTCGTCGCCGGGTTTGAAGCCCATGTAGTCGACAACGTCCAGCGGGCTGGGCAGATAATCGATCACAGCGTTGAGCAGCGGCTGAACGCCTTTGTTCTTGAACGCCGAACCGCCCAGAACCGGAACGAAGTGCAGCGCCAGCGTGCCCTTGCGCAGAAGATTGCGCAGTGTCGGAACATCGGGCTCTTCGCCTTCCAGGTAGGCCATCATCGCGTCGTCGTCTTCTTCGACGGCCGCTTCGATCATCTTGCCGCGCCATTCGTCAGCCATGTCTTTCAGGCTGTCACGGATCGGGGCTTTGACCCAGCTTGCGCCAAGGTCTTCACCCTGCCACAGCCACTCTTCCATGGTGACCAGGTCGATCAGGCCTTCCAGTTCGGACTCGGCGCCAATCGGAATACCAACCGGAACAGCGCGTGCGCCGGTGCGGTCTTCGATCATGCGAACGCAGTTAAAGAAGTCTGCGCCGATCTTGTCCATCTTGTTGACGAAAACCATACGCGGAACCTTGTAGCGGTCAGCCTGACGCCACACGGTTTCGGTCTGGGGCTCAACACCGGCGTTTGCGTCCAGAACGCAGACGGCACCGTCGAGAACCGCCAGCGAGCGTTCGACTTCGATGGTGAAGTCAACGTGGCCGGGGGTGTCGATGATGTTCAGGCGGTGCTTGGGGGTATCGGCGGTCTGACCGTCCTCGGTGCGCTCCCAGAAGGTGGTGGTCGCAGCCGAAGTGATGGTGATGCCGCGTTCCTGCTCCTGCTCCATCCAGTCCATGGTGGCTGCACCATCGTGCACCTCACCGATGTTGTGGGATTTGCCAGTGTAATACAGGATACGCTCCGAGCAGGTGGTCTTACCTGCGTCGATGTGCGCCATGATACCGAAGTTGCGGTATAGTTCGAGCGGATATTCGCGTGCCATTTGGATAAGCCTCTGGGATTACCAACGATAATGGCTGAAGGCTTTGTTCGCCTCGGCCATCTTGTGGGTGTCTTCGCGTTTCTTGACGGCGGTACCGCGGGACTGAACGGCGTCCAGCAGTTCGCCTGCAAGGCGCTCTTCCATGGTGTTTTCGTTGCGGCCGCGCGCAGCAGTGATCAGCCAGCGGATGGCCAGTGCTTCGCGGCGCTCGGGGCGCACTTCGACCGGAACCTGATAGGTTGCACCACCAACCCGGCGCGAGCGAACCTCGACCGACGGTTTGATGTTGTCGAGCGCTTCGTGGAACACTTCAACCGGGGCGCGCTTTATCTTGTTCTCAACGCGGTCAAAGGCGTTGTAAACGATGCGCTCTGCGACCGACTTCTTGCCGTCGATCATCAGGTTGTTCATGAATTTGGTCAGTACCTTGTCGCCAAATTTGGCGTCAGGCAGGACTTCGCGTTTTTCGGCGGCGTGACGACGTGACATATCAGCCTCTCCTTCTTACTTGGGACGCTTCGCGCCGTATTTCGAACGGCGTTGCTTACGATCTTTGACGCCCTGAGTATCCAGAACACCGCGCAGGATGTGGTAACGCACACCGGGAAGGTCTTTCACACGGCCGCCACGGATCAGAACAACCGAGTGTTCCTGCAGGTTGTGGCTTTCACCCGGGATGTACGAGATGACCTCGAACCCGTTGGTCAGGCGCACCTTGGCAACCTTACGCATAGCCGAGTTCGGCTTCTTAGGTGTGGTGGTGTAAACACGTGTGCAGACGCCGCGTTTCTGCGGGCACTGCTCCAGGTGCATGGACTTCGAGCGTTTTACTTTCGGCTGCCGCGGCTTGCGGATCAGCTGTTGAATAGTTGGCATTCCGGTTTCTTCCCCGTTTTGCAACACACATGACATGCACGCGCGTTGCGTGCGGTTAAACTTGCTGCACTCATGCGTCCACAAGCGCAAAACCCGCGAGCGTTCCCATTCCGAGGTGAACGTCGCGGTTTGTTATCAGAGGGCGCGAACTGCAAAATTGTCCGGGCCTTGACCAGTTCATTACTGAAATCGGTTATGGGGCGGCCCCCGGTACCGAGATGACGCGCGTAATAGGGGGAGTCGGCCCAAGTGTCAACAGTGCCCTGTCCAACCGGCTTTCTCGGCCGCGACAAAGGAGCGGGCCGCCGCTTGCGATACACCTAATGCAGGGGCATAGTCCCGGCAAGATCCTAGTTTCCGGACATCCAATGCAAGTCATCGGCCTGTGCCGTTTTTCCTATCCAGCCCTCGGCGGCTTTCAGATCGAACACGAGACCCTGGAGGACAGGCGACGTTATCTTTACAGTCCCAGGCGGCTGGAAGAAAGGTTCAGGCTGTTCGAGTCCAGCACCCTGCCCTGTTTTCGGGAACAGACCGATGAAGATTTCCAGCTTCTGATCGTAATCGGGGATTGCCTGCCCACACAGGCCCGTGACCGGCTGCAAGACCTGACGGCCAACATCCGTCAGGTCCGGATCATCGAAAGAAAGCCTGCCCGACATCGCAGGGTCATGCAGGATATCCTGAACGCTGCTCGTCAGGACCCGGACCAACCCTGCCTGCAGTTTCGCCACGATGACGATGACGCCGTTTCCGTCGACTTCGTCGAACGGCTTCGTCTTGCGGAGCAGGATTGCCGGGGACTTTTTGAAAACAACCCTGCGGTCGGCATTGATTTCAACAACGGATTTCTGGCCCGCATGGACGCGATAGGTATTCGGGCGTTGAATGTATACAGCGATCTCGTCACCGCCGGATTGGGAATGCACGTTCAGGGCGGTTGCCCGCTGACGATCATGAATTTCGCCCACAACAAGATCGCTCGGCGCATGCCCGTTGTCAGCTATCCGGACGCGCCCATGTGGGTGCGTTCACTGAATCAGTTCAACGACTCGCCCCAGACCCGCAAAAGCAGGGCCGGTCTGTCAGACCTCAGCCCCGAACAGGAAGGCGAGTTCGTTGCGCGCTTTGCCATTGATCAAAACGTCGTTCGGAGGGTTCATTCCCCCGGTTGATGCGACCGCTCGCGGAACAGTGTGAACAGGCCCGCGCCCACGACCAGAGCTGCGCCAAGCATTGTCACGGCATCCGGCCAGTCGCCGAAAACGGTCCAGCCCAGCCCCAGCGCCCAGAGCAGGCTGGAATACCGGAAGGGCGCGACAAATCCGACCTCACCAACCCGCATCACCATGACGCTCAACAAGTACCCCATCAGAACAAATACCGCGGCCGATGCAACCAGCAGGCCAGAGCCGGCCGTGACAGGCACCCATCCTTCAACGACCGAAGCAACCGCAGCTGCGGTCGTGATCGAAAACGATGTCGCCAGTGTCACAACCATCGATGGCACATCTGCCGACATACGCCGCGTGATCAGATCGCGCGCCGTGACCGAGGCAACAGCGATCAGCGCATAAAGCGCATAGATACTGAACCCGTCCGGGCCGGGACGGACGATCAGCAACATTCCAGCAAAGCCCATCGCGATCGCGGTAATACGCCGCCAACCGATATGTTCGGAAAAGAAAAGCGCGGCACCCAGGGTGACCGTTAGCGGAAGCGCCTGCAACACGGCAGTGACATTCGCCAGCGGCATATGCTTCAGCGCTGTCAGGAAAAAGAACGTTGCCGACAATTCGCTGAGACAGCGCAGCGCGACCAGCCACTTGTCATGGCGCGAGAAATTCAGGTGCAACGCCCCAAGATGCCGGGCGAGAATGAACACCAGACACGAGGCCAGCAACCCGCGCAACGCAACCAGTTGAAACAGCGGCAAATCATCAAGCGCCACCTTCACCAGCGTGTCATTCACGGTAAACGCAGCCATGCTGCCCATCATCAGCAAGGCGCCTTTTAGGTTTGGGGTCATTTCAATCAGGCCCGGTCTCAAATCAATCGAGGCATTGGCGCTTTCGGGACCAGTTTTGTCAACTCATACCAGTGACGCCGAAAGGTCATCCGGCTGCGTTGGCAACCAGTGTTCAGCATGCCCCTGCGGAGGCTTGAAAAACACACCAATTGATTACAGCCCAAAGTTGGAACCCGCTTATCGAAGTTCATGTTCATGCGACGACCGCGCGCGCTCGCACTCAATTTCACGGTTCAGCTTGATTTCCGCGCCACGACAACAAACTGCGTAACCGAAAAGAAAAAGCGACCCTGCTCCGCAAGTCTGACTTGTTCGTCGAACCAAGCTTGTGCGACAGCTGACTCAATTTTTGCACTGTTCACTACAAATTGTTTCATGAGATGCATCATCATGATAGCAATCCCATCCGGCTTTAACTGATGATCCGTCATCGTGATCGATACGACATCCTCCACACTATGCCCGCTTTCCCTGATTAGGGCTGGCAGTCGTTCCGGAACTGTTCCACTGGCGAAGTGTTCGTTCCAGATGGAAAGCACAAGCTGCATTCTTTCCGGTTCATCGCTGAACCAAATGAGACTGCCGAAATGAAGATCGCTGATCACAAACCGCCCTGCAGGTTTGAGGCAACGCATCGCCTCGCCGAAGGCCGCCCCTATATCTTCTACATACTCAAATACTTGAACAGAAACGGCTTTATCAGCGATTTCATCCGCCAATGGCAGATTGCCGGCAACACCTTCAAGAAACTCAACGCAGGAGTAATCCAGGCATCTGTTCTTTCCGACCGCCAGCATATCTTTACTTGGATCCACGCCCACGATCCGACCCGACGGGCCAACCGCGCGCGCGAGCTCTGCGGTCAGCAGACCATTTCCGCAACCAATATCCAAGATGGTCTCGCCCGGACTTGGATTGAGAGCATCAAAAGAAGCGCGTCTTCTTCGAATAATGTCGGCACCCTGATAGGCAACGTCCAATATCTTGGCGGTTTCCCGGTCAAACTTGAGCATTTTCGCCCCCAGCATCAAGTCTTAAGCTTACCACATTGCAGCGCGGCCTTATTGAATATCTGCAAGACCACCCAAAACTTAGGAAAATTTTGCCAGCGCCAAAGCCCGACGCGTTCTTGAGACTTAAGAAAAATGGCGGTGGTGGCCTCACAAAGAAAAAGGCCCCGCGATTTCGCGGGGCCTGATCTTCAGCATTTTATAGCGCTCACTCGCGGCTTTCCGGTGTTTCCACCAGCACGTCCAACTCGTCGCCAACCATGTCGTCGTCGATCATCGGCGCTGCCAGGGCAGCGGCCGCTTCGGCCTCTTCCCGGCGAGCTTCGATCACGACATTGTCGCGCGACTGGGCAACCTGACGCACTGCCTGGGTGGCACCACCGGTACCGGCCGGGATCAGGCGGCCGACGATGACGTTCTCTTTCAGGCCAACCAGCTTGTCCTTCTTGCCCTGAACCGAGGCTTCGGTCAGCACGCGGGTGGTTTCCTGGAACGACGCCGCCGAGATGAACGAACGCGTCTGCAGCGAGGCCTTGGTGATCCCCAAGAGGATCGGCTCGCCCTGTGCCGGACGACCACCGCGGGCGATGGTCTTCTCGTTCGCCGCGTCGAACTCCTGCTTGTCGACATGCTCGCCCTTCAGCAGGGTGGTGTCGCCTGAATCCAGGATCTCCCACTTCTGCAGCATCTGGCGCACGATAACCTCGATGTGCTTGTCGTTGATCTTCACGCCCTGCAGACGATAAACGTCCTGCACTTCGTCGATCATGTAGTTCGCCAGAGCCTCGACACCCATAATGGACAGGATGTCATGAGGTGCCGGGTTGCCGTCCATGATGTAGTCACCCTTCTGGACGAAGTCACCTTCCACAACCGGGATGTGCTTGCCCTTGGGCACCATGTACTCGATCGGCTCCAGTGACTCATCAGCCGGTTCGATGCTGATGCGGCGCTTGTTCTTGTAGTCGCGTCCAAAGCGCACGTAACCATCGGCTTCTGCGATGATCGCGTGATCTTTCGGACGACGGGCTTCGAACAGTTCGGCCACACGCGGCAGACCACCGGTGATGTCCTTGGTCTTGGCGCCTTCGCGCGGGATACGCGCGACAACGTCACCGGCTTCGATCTTCTGACCGTCTTCGACCGACAGGATCGCATCCACCGACATCGGATAGTGAACCGGGTTGCCCGCATCGTTGCGGACCGGCTCGCCATCTTCACCGACCAGAATGATCTCGGGCTTGAGGTCGCTGCCTTTGGGGGCCGCGCGCCAGTCGATCACGATCTTCTGGGTCATGCCGGTTGCTTCGTCGGTCTCGTCGCGGACGGCAAGGCCCGAAACCAGGTCGACGTATTTCGCGGTACCGGCTTTCTCGGCGATGATCGGCAGGGTGTACGGATCCCACTCGAACAGTTTGTCGCCACGGGCCACCTTGGTGCCGTCCTTGACGAACAGCTTCGAACCGTAGCCCAGTTTGAAGCTGGCACGCTCTTCGCCATGTTCGTCGTTGATCACCAGCTTCATGTTCCGGCCCATGACCAGGCTTTCACCTGCGGCATTGATCAGAATCTGCGGGTTCTCAAATGTGACAACACCTTCCTGGTTGGCTTCCTGGAACGACTGCTGGCCACCTTGCGCAACACCACCGATGTGGAAGGTCCGCATCGTCAGCTGCGTACCGGGTTCACCGATGGACTGGGCTGCGATGATGCCGACAGCTTCGCCAGTGTTCACCATGGTACCGCGCGCCAAGTCACGACCATAGCAGGTGGCACAAACGCCTTCCTCGGACTCACAGGTCAGAGGCGAGCGGATGCGGGTCGACTGAACGCCGGCCTCATCGATTGTATCTGCCATACGTTCATCGATCAGCTGACCGGCGGCCACGATCACCTCATCCGTACCCGGACGCAGGATGTCGTCAGCAGCCACGCGGCCCAGAATACGCTCGGCCAGCGAGGCGACAACCTCACCATCGTTGACGGCCGCTTCGGCAGTGATCGCGCGGTCGGTGCCGCAATCGATCTCGCGCACGATGCAGTCCTGCGCCACGTCCACCAGACGACGGGTCAGGTAACCCGAGTTCGCCGTCTTAAGAGCGGTATCCGACAGACCCTTACGGGCACCGTGGGTCGAGTTGAAGTATTCAAGAACGGTCAGACCTTCCTTGAAGTTCGAGATGATCGGCGTCTCGATGATGTCACCGTTCGGCTTGGCCATCAGGCCGCGCATACCGCCCAGCTGTTTCATCTGAGTGACCGAGCCACGCGCGCCCGAGTGGGCCATCATGTAGACCGAGTTCGGCTCCATGTCCGACCCGTCTTCGGCCTTGGCGACGTCCGAGATGGTGCTCATCATCGCCTCGGTGACGCGGTCGTTACACTTCGACCAGGCATCGACAACCTTGTTGTACTTTTCGCCCTGAGTGATCAGGCCGTCCATGTACTGCTGTTCAAAGTCTTTCACCTGGTTGCGGGTGTCATCAACGATGCCCCATTTGTCGTTCGGGATGACCATGTCGTCCTTACCGAACGAGATGCCCGCCTTGAACGCTTCCTTGAAGCCCATCGACATGATCTGGTCACAAAAAATGACCGACTCTTTCTGACCGCAGTAACGGTAGACGGTGTCGATCACCTGCTGCACTTCTTTCTTCCGCAGCAGGCGGTTGACCAGCTCGAACGGCGCCTTGTTGTTCATCGGTAGCAACGCACCCAGACACAAACGGCCCGGAGTGGTTTCATAGCGCTTCTGAACTTCGTTGCCCTCGTCGTCGATCTGCGTGATCCGCGCGGTGATTTTCGAGTGCAGATGCACTTCACCCGCGTCCAGCGCATGCTGAACCTCGTCGATCGAACCAAAGACCTTGCCTTCGCCCGGCATGCCTTCGCGTTCCAGGGTCACATAGTACAGACCCAAGATCATGTCCTGCGACGGAACGATGATCGGTGCGCCGTTTGCAGGCGACAGAACGTTGTTCGTCGACATCATCAGAACACGGGCTTCCAGCTGGGCCTCAAGGCTCAGCGGAACGTGAACCGCCATCTGGTCACCGTCGAAGTCGGCGTTAAAGGCCGAACAGACCAGCGGGTGAAGCTGAATGGCTTTACCTTCGATCAGGACCGGCTCGAACGCCTGAATGCCAAGACGGTGCAGCGTCGGCGCACGGTTCAGCATGACAGGGTGTTCGCGGATCACTTCGTCGAGGATATCCCACACTTCGGGACGCTCTTTCTCGACCAGTTTCTTCGCCTGTTTCACGGTCGAAGACAGACCCTTGGCTTCAAGGCGCGAGTAGATGAACGGCTTGAACAGCTCCAGCGCCATCTTCTTCGGCAGACCACACTGGTGAAGCTTGAGTTCCGGACCGGTCACAATGACCGAACGGCCTGAGAAGTCGACGCGCTTACCCAGAAGGTTCTGACGGAAGCGACCCTGTTTCCCTTTCAGCATATCCGACAGCGATTTCAGCGGACGCTTGTTGGCGCCGGTGATCACGCGGCCACGGCGGCCGTTGTCGAACAGAGCATCCACGGATTCCTGCAGCATCCGCTTTTCGTTGCGGACGATGATGTCAGGTGCACGCAGTTCGATCAGACGCTTCAGACGGTTGTTCCGGTTGATGACGCGGCGATACAGATCGTTCAGATCCGAGGTCGCGAAACGGCCACCATCCAGCGGAACCAGCGGACGCAGTTCCGGCGGGATGACCGGGATCACGGTCATCACCATCCACTCGGGGCGGTTGCCCGACTCGAGGAAAGATTCAACAACCTTCAGACGTTTGATGATCTTCTTGGGCTTCAATTCGCCGGTTGCTTCAGCCAGATCAGCGCGCAGCTGCTCGGCTTCGGCTTCCAGATCGATCTGGGCCAGCATCTCACGAATGGCTTCGGCACCGATATTCGCGGTGAACGCGTCCATGCCATAGGCATCCTGCGCATCCATGTACTCTTCTTCAGTCAGCATCTGGCCGTATGTCAGGTCGGTCAGACCTGGCTCGATGACGACATAGTTTTCAAAGTACAGAACGCGTTCCAGATCGCGCAGCGTCATGTCCAGCATCAGACCGATGCGGGACGGCAGCGATTTCAGGAACCAGATGTGAGCGACAGGCGCGGCCAGTTCGATGTGGCCCATACGCTCGCGGCGGACTTTCTGCAGGGTGACTTCCACACCGCATTTCTCGCAGACAACGCCGCGATACTTCATCCGCTTATATTTGCCGCACAGACATTCGTAATCTTTGATCGGGCCAAAGATACGCGCGCAGAACAGACCGTCACGCTCGGGCTTGAACGTCCGGTAGTTGATGGTTTCGGGTTTCTTGATCTCGCCATAGGACCAAGACAGGATCCGCTCGGGCGACGCCAACGAGACCTTGATCTCGTCGAAAACCTTCGGGGGCGTCAGCGGGTTGAACGGGTTGTTGGTGATTTCCTGGTTCATTTGTTACCTCAAATCTTGCGGAAGGGGGGACGGGAGAAAGGGCAGCGCCCTTACTCCTCAACCTCCGCATCCAGGAGTTCCATATTCAGGCCGAGGCCACGGACTTCTTTCACCAGAACGTTGAACGATTCCGGTACGCCCGCTTCAAAGTTATCCTCGCCCTTGACGATCGACTCATAGACCTTGGTCCGGCCGGCGACGTCATCCGATTTCACGGTGAGCATCTCCTGCAGGGTGTAGGCGGCGCCGTAAGCTTCCAGAGCCCAGACCTCCATCTCACCAAAGCGCTGACCACCGAACTGCGCCTTGCCACCCAGCGGCTGCTGGGTAACCAGGCTGTACGGCCCGGTCGAACGCGCGTGGATTTTGTCGTCCACAAGGTGATGCAGTTTCAGCAGGTACTTAATGCCCACGGTCACCGGACGTGCAAATTGCTCACCGGTGCGACCGTCGAACAGAACCGACTGACCGCTTTCCGAGAAGCCCGCACGCACTAGCGCGTCGTTAACGTCAGCCTCTTTGGCACCGTCGAAGACCGGGGTTGCGATCGGAACACCGCGGGTCACGTTGCCCGCAGCCTCGATCAGACCATCCTCGTCCAGACCGGTGATGCCTTCTTCATAGACATTCTCGCCATAGGCCAGCTTCATCGCTTCACGTACCGGGGTCAGATCGCCGGAACGGCGGTATTCACCCAGAGCCTCATCGATGTTCAGACCCAGACCGCGTGCGGCCCAACCCATGTGGGTTTCAAGGATCTGACCAACGTTCATACGCGAAGGCACGCCCAGCGGGTTCAGACAGAAGTCAACCGGCGTACCATCGGCCAGGAACGGCATGTCTTCCATCGGAACAACCTTGGAGATCACACCTTTGTTTCCGTGACGACCGGCCATCTTGTCACCCGGCTGCAGCTTACGCTTCACCGCGATGAAAACCTTGACCATCTTCATCACACCCGGCGGCAGGTCGTCGCCACGACGGACTTTCTCGACCTTGTCTTCGAAACGGGCGTCCAGAGCACGCTTTTGCACTTCGTATTGTTCGTTCAGAGCTTCAACGATCTGTGCGTCCTGCTCACCTTCCAGTGCCAGCTGCCACCACTGACCACGGGTCAGGGTTTCCAGCAGATCCTCGGTGATCACCGACCCTGCCTTGACGCCTTTCGGGCCTTTGACAGCGGTTTTACCCAGGATCAGGCCCTGCAGACGCGCATAGATGTTGCGGTCAAGGATCGCCAGCTCGTCGTCCCGGTCACGGGCCAGACGTTCGACTTCCTCACGCTCGATCTGCAGCGCACGCTCGTCTTTCTCGACGCCGTGACGGTTGAAGACGCGGACCTCAACGACCGTACCGTAATCGCCCGGCTTCACGCGCAGCGAGGTGTCGCGCACGTCAGATGCTTTCTCACCAAAGATGGCGCGCAGCAGCTTTTCTTCCGGGGTCATCGGGCTTTCGCCCTTCGGAGTGATCTTGCCAACCAGAATATCGCCCGGCTCAACATCGGCACCGATGTAAACGATGCCCGCCTCGTCAAGGTTGCGCAGCGCTTCTTCACCGACGTTCGGGATGTCGCGGGTGATCTCTTCCGGGCCCAGCTTGGTGTCACGGGCAGCGACTTCAAACTCCTCGATATGGACCGAGGTAAAGACGTCGTCACGCGCGATACGTTCCGAGATCAGGATCGAGTCTTCGTAGTTGTAACCGTTCCACGGCATGAACGCGACGACCACGTTCTTACCAAGGGCCAGTTCACCCATATCGGTCGACGGACCGTCGGCAATGACTTCGCCCTTCTGGACAGTGTCACCCACCTTGATCAGCGGACGCTGGTTGATGCAGGTGTTCTGGTTCGAACGCTGGAATTTGCGCAGGCGATAGATGTCAACGCCAGCGTCGCCCAGTTCCAGATCTTCGGTGGCGCGGATAACGATACGCTGGGCATCGACCTGGTCGATGATACCGGCGCGCTTCGCCTGGATCGCAGCACCCGAGTCGATTGCAACCTTTTCCTCGATCCCAGTACCGACCAGCGGCGCCTCGGCCCGCAGCAGCGGAACCGCCTGACGTTGCATGTTCGAGCCCATCAGAGCGCGGTTGGCGTCGTCATTTTCAAGGAACGGGATCAGCGATGCAGCGACCGAGACCAGCTGCTTCGGCGACACGTCGATCAGGTCCACATTCTCGCGCGGGGCGAGGGTGTAGTCACCGGCCTGACGGGTCGAAACCAGATCGTTGATGAACTTGCCGTTCTCATCCAGCGTCGCGTTCGCCTGCGCCACGGTGTGGCGCATTTCCTCGGTCGCGGACATGTAGTGAACCTCATCGGTCACCTCGGCGTCTTTGACGACACGATACGGTGTTTCGATGAAGCCATACTTGTTCACGCGGGCAAAGGTGGCCAGCGAGTTGATCAGACCGATGTTCGGACCTTCCGGCGTTTCAATCGGGCACATCCGGCCATAGTGGGTCGGGTGTACGTCGCGCACCTCAAAGCCCGCACGCTCACGTGTCAGACCACCCGGGCCAAGCGCCGAGAGACGGCGTTTGTGGGTGACTTCCGACAGCGGGTTGGTCTGGTCCATGAACTGCGACAGCTGCGACGAGCCGAAGAATTCACGAACAGCAGCCGCAGCCGGTTTCGCGTTGATCAGGTCTTGCGGCATGACGGTGTCAATCTCGACCGACGACATACGCTCTTTGATCGCGCGCTCCATACGCAGCAGACCGACGCGGTACTGGTTTTCCATCAGTTCGCCGACCGAACGCACACGACGGTTGCCGAGGTGGTCGATATCGTCCACGTCGCCCTTGCCGTCACGCAGTTCAACCAGCGCCTTGATGCAGGCCACGATGTCTTCGCGGCGCAGGGTGCGCAGGGTGTCCGGCGCATCCAGAGCCAGACGCATGTTCATCTTCACACGGCCAACGGCAGACAGGTCATAACGCTCGCTGTCGAAGAACAGGGTGTCGAACAGGGCCGACGCAGCCTCGACGGTGGGCGGCTCGCCCGGACGCATGACGCGGTAGATGTCCATCAGCGCGCTTTCGCGGCCCATGTTCTTGTCCTGCGCCATGGTGTTGCGCATGTAAGGGCCGACGTTGACGTTGTCGATGTCCAGAACCGGGATGTCTTTGAAGCCCGCATCCAGCAGTTCCTTGACGGTACCGCCGATCAGGTCGCCGTCCTTGTCGTATTCCAGGGTCAGTTCATCACCGGCTTCGACATAGATCGCACCGGTTTCTTCGTTGATGATGTCCTTGGCGACGAATTTGCCAACGATATGATCGAACGGAACCAGCAGGTCGGTGACGGCACCCTCGTCAATCAGTTTCTTGACCGCGCGCGGCGTGACTTTCTTGCCCGCTTCTGCAATCACCTCACCGGATTTCGCGTCGATCAGGTCATAGGTCGGACGGGTGCCACGTACACGCTCGGGGAAGAACGGCGCGATCCAGCCCTTTTTCTTGTCCAGCTTATAGGACACGGTGTTGTAATACGCGTCCATGATCGCTTCCTGATCCAGACCCAGCGCATACAGCAGGGTTGTCACAGGCAGTTTGCGGCGGCGGTCGATACGGGCGAACACGATGTCCTTGGCGTCGAACTCGAAGTCCAGCCAGCTGCCGCGATACGGGATGATGCGGCAGGCAAACAGCAGCTTGCCCGAGGAGTGGGTCTTGCCCTTGTCGTGGTCAAAGAACACACCGGGCGAACGGTGCATCTGGGACACGATCACACGCTCGGTACCGTTCACGATGAACGTTCCGTTCGGCGTCATCAGGGGCATGTCGCCCATGAACACGTCCTGTTCCTTGATGTCCTTGACCGACTTGGCGCCAGTGTCCTCGTCGACATCAAACACGATCAGGCGCAGGGTTACCTTCAGCGGAGCGCTGTAGGTCATGTCGCGCTGCATGCACTCTTCGACGTCGTATTTGGGTTTTTCCAGATCGTATTTCACGAACTCCAGAACGGAGGTTTCGTTGAAATCCTTGATCGGGAAGACCGACTGGAACACACCTTTGATGCCTTCGCCGTCTGTGGGCTGCTCTGCATCGCCGGAGCGCAGGAAAAGATCATAAGAAGATTTCTGCACCTCAATGAGGTTCGGCATCTCCAGCACTTCGCGGATTTTGCCGTAATATTTACGAAGACGTTTCTGGCCAAGGAACGTTTGAGCCATGTCAGATGTCACCTTTCGATGTTCTCAGCGGGCAAAGACACCGTCGGGCCCCGGCATCTTGCACATTCGAGACGACACGTCCGGATCAATTCATGGCCACCGTCCCGAAGGCGGCCTCCCGATCCGACAACCGTGTCTTAGAAAACGCCCCAACCCATGAGGCCCTTTCTAAGACAGGTTCGGCTGGACCCGGATTTCTCCGGACCCAGCCAAATTTTCAGGCGCATCAGCGACGCACCAGACAAAGGGCTTAGGCCAGTTCGACCTCTGCGCCAGCTGCTTCCAGCTTGCCTTTGACTTCCTCGGCTTCGTCTTTCGACACGCCTTCTTTGATCTTGCCGCCGGCTTCGACCAGTTCCTTGGCTTCTTTCAGGCCCAGACCGGTGATGCCGCGAACTTCTTTGATCACGTTGATTTTCGAAGCGCCGGCGTTCTTCAGAACGACGTCGAATTCGGTTTTTTCTTCCTCAGCTGCGCCACCGGCGGCGTCGCCACCAGCTGCCATGACAACTGCGCCGCCTGCTGCGGGCTCGATGCCGTACTCGTCTTTGAGGATGGTTTTCAGTTCTTGTGCTTCCAGCAGGGTCAGACCCACGATGCTTTCTGCGAGTGCTTTCAGATCAGCCATTGTATTAGCTCTTTCCGTTTTACAGTGTGTGTTCCAACGTCAGGGCAAATGCCCCACGCAGATCATTCAGTGCCAACCGCTTACGCAGCTTCCGCCTTCTCTTCGATGGTGGAAAGGATGCTTGCGATGTTGCTTGCAGGTGCGCCAATCGCGCCGGCGATGTTCGAAGCAGGTGCGCCAATGCAGCCCACGATCGAAGCAATAAGCTCCTCACGCGACGGCATTTTCGAAACGGCTTCAACGCCTTTGCGGTCCAGAGCGTTCTCGCCCATTGCACCGCCGAGGATTTCAAAATTCTTGTTATCCTTGGCGAAGTCCTCGGCCACCTTGGCTGCTGCCACGGGGTCCTCGGAATAGGTCAGAACGGTCATCCCTGTCAGCAGGTCGGCCATGCTTGCACACGGCTTACCCTCAAGGGCGATTTTGGCGAGCCTGTTCTTGGCAACACGCACGGAGCCACCCGCGTCACGAGCACGTGCGCGAAGGTCCTGCATCTCGGCAACTGTCAGACCGGCGTAGTGCGAAACCACTACGACGCCAGAGCTTTCGAAGATTTGGCCGAGTTCCTCGACCACTTTCTCTTTCTGGGCTCTATCCACAGTTCTCTCCAAGTTAGGGATGTCAGACATCCCGGCTCATATTTGCCGCGGCTTGCGCCCCGGCGTTCAGGTCCGTTGTTACGGGATTGGCCAAAACTCGCCCGAGGGTGGGACCCTCAGAATTCTTTGGTCTTACCCGTCTCAGGCAGGGAATTAAGGAACCGTATGGCCCCACCCACCGTCTTGGACGAAACAAAATAAAGCGCACGACGAATCGCACGCTTTACTTCGTAGCCCTACTTAGGGCAGACACGCTCGGTTTCCAAGAGGTAAATTGCACGAAAAACGGGTTTCGCGGGCCGTGGCGTCATCGGTTCCAACACGGATAAATCGCGCCCGTCACTCATTGACACCAAGGACGCGCTGCGGTCCTGTCAAAGTCGATAACCCCGATCCCGATCCGAACTGGCGCGCGCCCTTAAAATGCTGACCCTTTCTCAACAAGAGCACGACCGGACATACCAATATCTGGATCAGCTTTCCCGAAGCGGCACGATCGACCCCATTCGCGAACATTCCTGTATCTACCGGTCTCACGATTTCCCCGAAACACGGCTTGTTCTAAAGCTTGAAACCCAAGGGGCGATGTACGCGCTGAAGGCCGACACCCAAGCCCCCATAACCGACCGGCTGCGCAAGGAGTATAATTTGCTCTGTCAGCTTGCCGAATACTTCGACGACAAGAAGACGTCGCAGGTTGTGCGTCCGATCTACCTCTCATACGCAGGTGACTTCATGGTCACCGAATACATCAAACGCCCCACCGCCGTCGATCTGATCTACAACAGCCCCGACAACGATCAGGTCGCCCAGGTCTATCGCCGCGCCGGAGCATGGCTGAACGATTTGCACGGGTTTCGCCCGGCAAAAGACTATGCCTTCCGGCCCAAATGGATGACCGACAGCATCCGGGACCTGTCGGAAAACCTGCCCGCCAATCTCGGCGGCACAAGTCAGCGAATGATCAACACGATGCTGGCCGAGGCCGCGCGCCTGAAAGGGACGCCGGATATTCAGGTGTTTGCGCATGGCGATTTTCACGGGCTCAACTTGATCATGGGGCAAGGGAAAACCATCGGGCTGGATTTCACCGAGGCACGCGAAAAGCTGGCCGTATACGACATCGTCGACTTCCTGAAGGCCGACATATTCCGCGACAGTCAGCCGTCAGATGTGGATCGCAGCGGCATCCTGAAACGAAACAAGGACATGTTCTTCCGCCTGTACCGCCATCCGATCAATATGGACATTCTGGATTTCTGCATTCGCGGACGCCTGCTCAAGGACTGGCTGTTTCTTAGCCAGCCAAGCCATGTTTGCAGCGAATTCGAAGACCACCGGCGCACCCGGCTGGAGATACGGCTGAAACAGGCATTCAACCTGCCCCGAAGTTCAGGTTGATCCGGCATCTACTGGAATTCAAGCGACCCAAAAACGAAAGAACCCGGATGGCTGGCACCACCCGGGTTATTTCGTGTTTTTGCAGAGGCTGAGGCTTATTCGCCCGAAGCCTGCGCAACATCAACAGTCACGCCCGGGCCCATGGTCGAGCTCAGCGCGATTTTCTTCATGTAGGTGCCTTTGGCGCCCGACGGCTTGGCTTTGGCAACAGCCGAGACAAATGCTCGGACGTTTTCGACCAGCTTGGCTTCGTCGAACGAAGCTTTGCCAACACCGGCGTGCACAACGCCGCCTTTTTCCGCCTTGAACTGAACTTCACCGCCCTTGGCTGCTTCCACGGCCGCTTTCACGTCCATGGTCACGGTGCCGACCTTGGGGTTCGGCATCAGGTTGCGGGGGCCCAGAACCTTACCCAGACGGCCGACGATCGGCATCATGTCCGGGGTTGCGATGCAGCGGTCGAAATCGATGGTGCCGCCCTGAATGGTTTCCATCAGGTCTTCTGCACCGACGATATCTGCGCCTGCTTCTTTCGCTTCGTCAGCTTTGGGGCCGCGAGCGAACACAGCAACGCGCATGTCTTTGCCGGTGCCGTTCGGCAGACCGACAACGCCGCGCACCATCTGGTCTGCGTGACGGGTGTCAACGCCCAGGTTCAGAGCGATTTCGATGGTCTCGTCGAATTTCGAGGTTGCATTGCCTTTGACCAGGGCAACGGCTTCTTCGACCGACAGGTTTTCCTTGCCGGCGACAGCTTCGCGCGCAGCGCGGGTACGTTTACCGAGTTTTGCCATCTTACTTCACCTCGATGCCCATGGAGCGGGCCGAGCCCAGGATGATCTGCATTGCGCCTTCGACGTCGTTGGCGTTCAGATCTTTCATTTTGGCTTCGGCGATTTCACGAACCTGCTTCGAGGTCACGGTTGCCACGGTCTCACGACCGGGGTTTTCCGCGCCGCGGGGACGGTTACGCTTGCCAACCGGCTTCAGACCAGCTGCTTTTTTCAGGTAGTAAGACGCGGGGGGCGTCTTGATGTCCATGGTGAAGGACTTGTCCTGATAATAGGTGATCACGGTCGGGCACGGAGCGCCGGGCTCCATGTCTGCGGTCTTGGCGTTGAACGCCTTGCAGAATTCCATGATGTTGATGCCGCGCTGACCCAGCGCCGGACCAACTGGCGGCGACGGGTTCGCCTGACCTGCAGGAACCTGCAGCTTCATTGTACCAGCAAGCTTCTTGGCCATTTGGTTTTCCTTTCAACTTAGGTGAAACGCGTCTCACCCAGATTATGTTGCGTGGTCCGATCCGGGATCGCGATCCCTGCAATCTCCCACGAGAGAATCTCGCCCGAAGACGATAGAGGCGGCATGTACAGCGGAACGGAGGGGTTGGCAAGTGGCTGGCACCCTATTCCCAAGCGACCCATTTGTATACCGATCGGGCTCCGGTGAGGCACGGGATCTGACAGAACAAAATGATTTTGTTGAATACATAAGTTGCGTCGGAGACGCAGGTGGGTATCTTGGTGAAACTTGGACACAAAAGAGGTGGTCAGGGATGGGATCATCTCGGCTGAACAAGGGATTACTGATCTGCGTTCTTTTTGCCATGCTGCCGGGCTGTGGCAGCAGGGCTCAGGATCAGGGCGAAGGGTCTGGATCGGCAACCCAAACCGACGGCATCAACAGCACGGCGTCCTCCGGCGCAAAAGGGATCGACCCCGCCACTTACGCCGGTCGGTTTCAGATCAAGTTCACCAAGGAAGTCCCCGTTCGCGACGTTCCGGTGCCTTTCACGGTCTATAGCGGCCTGGAAGAAGCCAGCCCTACCCGCTTGCGGTTGAGGGCGTTCATGGACTTGCGCGGCTTGCAGGAAAAGGCCCCCCAAATACTGACGGGTCCGCTTGAAGAAAGCTGCAAACGCCAAATCTACCTCGAGATCCGGGATGTCAGTGCCAAGGATGACACCGTCAGGGTCGAAGGCGCGGCCCGTGCACGATTTACAACCTGCAACCGGCGCCAGGAACCGGGTTTTCGTTATTTCGGGGGAACCGTGGACGCGGTTGCGGTCGCCAAGGCAGAGGTGAAAGGCCAGTGCCTTACATTCAGTATCGAAGACGTTGATCTGAACCCGCGCGGGTTCATCGGCGCTGTATCCAACCTCTTCGGCCTGACCAGCCGCATTAATGAAGCCGTCCTTGAAAAGGGTGGCGAGTTTTTGGCGGCAAACCCGGTCTGTCCGCCCTTGCCCGAGGAATTCACGGTTCTCGACCCGAATTACGAATCCGGAGGCACGCGCGAGATTGCGCCCGGCGGGCTGGGCGCAGCCATCACCGGATCGGCTGATGTCAGCGCAGAGACCATCGTCAAAGTCCTTGGTGGGCTGCAGGACCTTGGCGTATTGGAGTTTGCCAAATGAGACGTTGGTTGGTTTTCCCGGCCCTGATGGCCGCTGCGCTGGGTGCCCATTCGTCCGGCGCACAGGAAGTGACTTTTGTCATCGATGCAACCCAGCAGGTCCGGGAAACGGAGCTGCCATACAAGCTTGATCTGAGCCTGAGCGCTGTTGCGCCCACTCGGATCGGGGTGGGCGCCCTTCTCGATCTGCGCGAAATCCAAAAAACGGTGCCCGAGCGATTGGCGGACAATGCCATAATCGACAATTGTGGTCTGCAAGTGCGCCTGGACGATTTGAGCCTGCAAGCACTGGACGATGCGATCAATCTGGATGGCGACGTGACTATCACGATTTTCGAATGCAGCCGGACGAGTGAACGCGACTTTCAGCGGGGTGAACAGAAAACGGCAATCCTGGCGAACATGTCCACCGAAGCGACCGTCGAACTGCGTGACAATTGCGCCTACTTCAAACTCATCGATCTGACGCTTGCGGCCCCGGAAGAACAGCGCGAACAGCTTCTGGAGGATGACACGCTCGAGTCGGCAAAGGAACTTATGCTGGCCGCTGTTGACCTTGTGTTGAATGAAACCCCCCTTTGCCCGGAACTACCCCCCGAACTCGCGTCCCTTGACCCGACTTACGACAATGGCGGTCCAAAGGAGATCGGAGAGGGCGGGCTTGGTGTTTTTCTGGAAGGATCGGTGGATGTCAGCCCTTCGACTATCCTCGACATTCTGACGGTTCTTCAGGAACAACAACTGATCCCCGGCCGACCATAACCGTAAAGCACCTTCCTTGCCGGGGAAGTAACCTGCAGTTTTTGCCTGAGCCTAATTCACTGGCCCGGCACAACAAAAAAGCGCCACGTTGCCCAAGGCATCGCGGCGCTTCGAAACGCGTTGGCGAGCTTGTCAGCTCTGCTTGGTCACCTGTGTGAAGTCCAGCTCGACCGGGGTTTCCCGGCCAAAGATCGAGACCGAGACCTTCAGCTTCTGGTTCTCGTCGTCCACGCCTTCGACCATGCCGTCGAAATCCTCGAACGGGCCATCGTTGACCTTAACCTTTTCGCCGATCTCGAAAGTGATCATCAGCTTGGGCGCTTCTTCACCTTCCTGAACACGGTTCAGAATCTGGTTCACCTCGGCGTCGCGCATCGGCATCGGGCGGCCCTGCGGACCCAGGAAACCGGTGACGCGGTTGATCGAGTTAACCAGATGGTAGCCCTGATCGGACATTTCCATATGCACCAGCACATAGCCGGGCATGAAGCGGCGCTCGGTCGTAACCTTCTTGCCCCGGCGCACTTCGATCACCTCTTCGGTGGGCACCAGAACTTCGTCGATATCGTCCTCAAGGCCCTGCTCGGCCACCGACGTGCGGATCTGCTCTGCGATCTTCTTTTCGAAATTCGAAAGAACGCTGACCGAGTACCACCGTTTCGCCATGAACCTGCCGTCCTTGTTTGCCTTAGGTCGCATCCGCACATCCGGATGTACCGTCATTGAAATTCTGTCACGAGACCCGGAACAAAAAGCGGCGCGCAGCCCGAATCGCCGCACGCCCATTCCGGATAGTTCCGCGTGAACTACTCTGACATTGCGCGCGGCGCAAGGGGGCAGCCGCGTTTCCGCACTGCCCGTCCCGTCTTAGCTGAACGCGCCCAGAATCAGCTGCAGCCCGCCGCGAATGCCAAGATCCACCAGCGCAAAGAACACGGCCGTCAACGCCGCCATGATGAACACCATGACCGTGGTCAACAGCACCTCGCGCCGGGTCGGCCAGACGACCTTGGATACTTCGGCACGGACCTGCTGGATGAACTGGATCGGGTTTGTGGTGGCCATGAGGCTTTGTCTCTCTGCTAGCGGATGCGCCCGACATAGCCGGGCATTGCGGCAATTTCAAGGGCGGTTAGGGCTTGGGCTTGTCGTCCCATTCGTCGCTCAGAATCCGCCGGGCATCGCCTTCGGGATCGTCGTACTGGTTCGACCGCACGGTATAGACAAAGGCTACAAGACCGACACCGCCCAAAAGCAGCGAAATCGGAATGAGATAGGCCAGAACTTCCATCAGATCACCTCAGCCGCAAAGCGTTCAGGGACACGGTGATGGACGAGGTCGACATCGCCAGCGCCGCGATCAGCGGCGTCGCCAGCCCGGCCACCGCCAGGGGCACCGCGATGACATTATACACGGTTGCGATCTGGAAGTTTTCACGAATCCGTCTGGTCGCTTTTGTGGCCGTGTCGCAGGCATCGGCGATGGGCGACAGATCGTTGCCCAGCAGCACGATATCCGAGGCAACCCGCGCCGCATCCAGCGCCGAGGCGGGCGAGATCGACACATGCGCCGCCGCAAGGGCGGCGGTATCGTTCAGGCCATCCCCCACCATCAGAACCTTATTCCCGTTGTCGCGCAGGTCCTGAACACGCTGCGCCTTGTCCTGTGGCAGCGCTTCGGCCACCCAGTTTGCGATACCCAGATTTCCAGCCAGCTTTTCCACTGCAGCCCGTGTATCGCCTGAAATCAGGATCACATCCTTGCCCGCTTTCCTGAACGCCTCAACCGCGCTGGCCGCGCCCGGCCGCAGAGCGTCCGCGAACACGAATGGCACGGGTTTACAGCTCCCGACCGCAAGCCATGCTGACGTCTGGGTGCCGGATTCGGCTCCGACCCAATTCGCCCGGCCCAGCCGAACGCGCTGTCCTTTATGTTCGCCTTCGGTGCCAAAACCGGGCACTTCGACCACAGCGTCAAGGCAGGCCGGCCTGATACCCGCGTCACGCGCCGCTTTGGCCAGCGCGACGGAAAGCGGATGCGCCGACGCCTCGGCCAGCGCCAGCGCAACTTCCAGATCGGAACGGGTATGATCCGCCAGATTGGTCAGTTCAGGCGCACCCGATGTCAGCGTGCCGGTCTTGTCGAAGACAACAGTGTCCACCTCGGCCAGACGCTCCAGCGCTGTGGCGTGCTTGATCAGCATTCCCTTGCGGAACAGCCGCCCCGATGCCGCCGTCGTCACCGCAGGCACCGCCAGCCCCAGCGCACAGGGGCAGGTGATGATCAGAACCGCCGCCGCGATGTTCAGTGCGGTGCGGATATCGCCGGAATAGATGTACCAGCCCAGAAAGCTGAGCGCCGACAGGATGTGCACCCCGGGCGCATACAGCTTGGCCGCCTTGTCAGCCAGCGACGTGTATCGTGAGCGCCCCGATTCAGCGATGGCCACCAGATCGGCCATCCGGTGCAGCGAAGTGTCTTCGCCCACCGCTGTCGCCCGGATCGTCAGGGGGCCGGTCAGATTGACCTCGCCCGCGCTGACTGTCAGCCCGGCTTCGGCAAAAACCGGCAGGGTTTCCCCGGTCAGCAACGAGCGGTCAAGTTCCGACCGGCCCGAAATGATCTCTCCGTCCACGGGCATACGGCCACCGGGCCGAACGAGGATCAGGTCACCGACGGTCAGCGTCGCGACGGCCACTTCCTCTTCTGTGCCGTCGACCAGCCGGATGGCGCGCGGCACCTCAAGCGCCGTCAGTTCCTCGGCCGCGGACCGGGCAGCGGCGCGCGTGCGATAATCCAGATACCGTCCGGCCAGCAGGAAGAATGTCAGTGTCAGCGCAGCGTCGAAGTAGGCATGTTTGCCGCTCAGCGCAGTTTCCCAAAGCGAGGTGATCAGCGCCAGCAGGATGGCCAGCACGATCGGCACATCCATGTTCAGACGGCGCACGCGCAGGGCGCTCCAGGCATTGGCGAAGAACGGCTGCGCCGAAAAGGCGATGGCAGGCAACGCAATGGCCGCTGAAATCCAGTGGAACATGTCGCGCGTCGCGTCCGTGGCCCCGGACCAGACCGACACCGACAGCAACATCACGTTCATCGACGCAAACCCGGCCACCGCCAGCCGCATCAGCAAATCCCGGCCCGCCTTGTCGGTCTGCGTGGCCGACAGCGCACCAGTGTCCAGCTCATGCGCCTCAAAACCTGCCTGTTCCAGCACCGGGATCAGATCGGCGGCGCGGATATCAGGCGAGGCCTTAATCATCGCCCGTTTCAGGGTCAGGTTGACCCGCGCGTCCTCGACGCCCGGATGCGCGTTCAGTTCACGCTCGACCGTCGAGATGCAGGCCGAGCAGTGAATGCCCGGCAAGGACAGGGCGATCTGGACATCCTCGGGAACCGGACGGGCAGGCTCGGCCGGGGCGGCGACGCAGCCGGGACAGGCCATGGTTCCGGGTGAGGGTTGCGCCGTCATCAGCCTAGCCTTTGACGTATAGCGGAATACGCTGCGAGAAGGTGGCCCCTTCGCCATCCTTGGCGACAAGCCGGATGTTCCAGTTGCCCTCGCCAAGGGTCGCCGGGGTGGAATATGCGGTTCCGTCAAACACAAAGTCGGGGGTGAAATCCTCGCGCACATGGGTCGCCCGCCCCACAACGGCCTGCAATTGATTGACCCTGACCGGCGCGCCTTGCGCGTCGTTGATGTGCAGGATCAGCAAGCCGCCCTTGGTCTCGGCCCGCACGTCCCAACCCAGCGCCTGCTGTTCCTGCAGACGCTCGTTGAACTCCTGGCTGGCGACATACGAGTTTTTGACCTCGAGCCCGGGAAAGGTTTTGACCGCACTGTAGGCCAGTACAAGGTTAACACCGATGATCACGCCGAAGGCGGCGACAAACACGGCCAGCGCGTGCTTTCCGGTAAACTGTCGTTCTGGCATTCTCAGTTCCCTCGTCCGTTGAACGTGGTGTCCTTGTACGCGCGTTCACCGCTGATCAGATCCTCGACCCAGATACGAACCGGCGTCGCGTCGGTGTTGGCTGGGTCGGTGTCCTTCAGGGCGGTGATGTAAACGCGGCTCAATTGTGCCGTATCCGCGCTGACATTCACAGTGTCTATGATCGTTCCTTCAATCTCCAGCCGCATGGCCGGGTCTCCGGTCAGGGACAGTTTGAACAACCGATCCTCGCCATGTTTGTTGCGCAGACGCACGTCATAGGTATTGCGGATTGTGCCGTCTGACAGGGTGACAAAGGTCGGATTGCGTACCGGCGCCACGGTCAGGTCGATGTCGGAACGGATGAACAGGGCAAACAACAGGCCGAACCCAACGAGCGCCCACAGAGCGGTGTACATGATCGTGCGCGGGCGCAGGATGTGCTTCCAAACATTCTTGGCCGGCTGCCCCGAGCGTTCATGCGCCTCGTCGCTCAGCGCCATATAATCGATCAGGCCACGCGGCTTGCCGATTTTGGCCATCATGTCATCACAGGCATCAATGCAGAGCGCGCAGGTGATGCACTCCAATTGCTGACCGTCGCGGATGTCGATGCCGACCGGGCAGACATTCACGCAAGCCATGCAGTCGATACAATCGCCCAATTCCGTGTCAGCGGTCCGCTTGCCCTTGCCGCGCGGCTCGCCCCGCCATTCGCGGTAGCCGACGACCAGCGTGTCTTCATCCATCATTGCCGCCTGAATACGGGGCCAGGGACAGGCGTAAATGCAGATCTGTTCACGGGCAAACCCGCCGAACAGAAAAGTCGTGCCGGTCAGGATCAACATGGTTGTGTAGGCGATCGGATGCGCGTTGCCCGTCACCAGATCGCGCGCCAGTGTCGGTGCATCCGCGAAGTAAAAGATCCAGGCCCCGCCGGTGGCCAGTCCGATCAGAAACCACGCACCCCATTTCGTCGCCCGCAGGCGGGCCTTGCGGAAATCCAGTTTCTTCTGCCGATGCAGCCGCAAGCGCGCGTTCCGGTCGCCCTCGATCCAACGCTCGACCAGAATGAACAGGTCGGTCCAAACCGTCTGCGGACAGGCATATCCGCACCAGACCCGGCCCAGGGCCGAGGTGAACAGGAACAGTCCAAGCCCTGCCATGATCAGCAGACCGGCGACAAAATAGAACTCGTGCGGCCAGATTTCGATCCAGAAGAAATAGAATCGCCGGTTCGCAAGATCCAGCAACACGGCCTGATCCGGCAGGCTGGGACCCCGGTCCCATCTGAACCAAGGGGTGATGTAGTAAATCCCCAGGGTCACAGCCATGATGATCCATTTCAGGTTACGGAATGGACCCGACACGCGCCGCGGGAAAATCGGCTCACGTGCTGCATAAAGGCTGGGGGCAGGGTCGGAATCGCTCACGGGCTGGCTCCACGTCTGGCTTTGATCAGGCGTCTTTTCCCAGATCATGCGCTGACCAACTTTGACATGTGTCAAATGCGCATCGGGCAGACACCTTTTGTCACACCTAGCACATTTTCGGTCGGTTTCAGCGAAGAAAGGATAGGCCGCAAAGCGGAAAACCGGCAGGTTAATCGGTGACATCCGACGAAGATGGCCACACCGGAAACTGGACCCGGGCAAGTCCTGGTTCTATTCTCGGGAAAGTCGGCACCGGCTGTTCAGGAAACGCGCGAACAGATGGAACAGCCGGTGCCTAAGCCTTCGGGCGGCGAACCGCCCGAAGGTGTTCACTTATCTTTACTGACCGCCACCCAACTGGTGGACGTAAGCCGAAACGGCGCGGATCTGTGCCTCGGTCAGGCGGTTTTCCCACGCGGGCATGACCCCGAAGCGGCTGTACGTAACCGTCTCGGTCAGCGCCTCTTCCGAGCCGCCGAACAGCCAGATCGCGTCGGTCAGGTTCGGTGCACCTTGCGTGACGTCGCCGGTCCCGTCCTCGCCATGGCAGGACGCGCAGTTGTCCTCGAACACGACCTTGCCAGCCTGTGCCGAAGCATCGTCGGTCTGGGCGTTGGTCAGGGACATGACATACTGAACCACCTGCGTGATCTCTTCCGCTTCGAGGATTTCACCAAAGGCAGGCATTTCGGAATAGCGCGCATCGTCGCTTTCTTCGTTTCGAATGCCATAGGCCACAGTGTACTCGATATCCTCGAGCGAACCGCCCCACAACCAGGCGTCATCCAACAGGTTCGGGAAACCCGGCGCACCCTGCGCACCCGAGCCGTGGCACTGCGCGCACCACGTGCGGAACACGGCGCCACCCGAGTTGACGGCGTATTGCTGCAATTCGGCATCCTTGGCGATGTCTTCCAGCGGCGTTTCCACCAGCTTGGCGTTCCAAGGCGCATTTGCTTCTTCGAACGCAACCATCTCCTGCTGCACCAGCGCCCGAGAAGACCAGCCCATGACACCGGCGGTTGCCGACTGTACCAGAGGCCATGCCGGATACATGATTGTGTAAATCACACCCCAGACGATGGTGGCGTAGAAGGTCCACAGCCACCAGCGCGGCATCGGATTGTCGAATTCCTCAATCCCGTCCCAGCTGTGGCCGGTGGTGTTCGGATCACCCGGCTGTTTTTCAGGTGTCTTGCTCATTGCCGCGCCTCCTTGGATGTGGCGGGTTTGTCTTGATGCCGGAAGGGGATGTTGGCGGTGTCATTGTATTCCTTGCTGGCACCGGGGCGGAAAACCCAGATGATGATGCCCACAAAGAAGACAAACAGCACAAGCAGCATCCAGCTGTCCGCGAACTGCCTGAGAAGGGTGTACTCTTCCATCACGATCCTCCCTTAGCGGCTTGCGTCCGGGGTGAAGGTCGAGAAATCGACCAGCGTTCCCAGCATCTGCAGATAGGCGACCAGCGCATCGGCTTCGGTCAGTTCGGGCTGACCGTCGAAGTTCCGCACGTTGACCTTGTCGCCATAGCGTTCCAGCAGCCCGTCATAGTCGCTGTCCGGATCGGCCTGAGCGCGGAAGTCCGCCACGGCGTTTTCCAACATCTCGTCGGTGTAGGGCGTGCCGACCATCGCGTTCGCTTTCATGATGTCGCCAATGTATTTGCCATTGATCTTGCGATGCTCGAGGAAGCCGTATTTCGGCATCACCGATTCCGGCACCACCGACTGCGGATCACGCAGGTGGTCCACCTGCCACTGATCCGAATACCGGCCGCCGACACGGGCCAGATCGGGCCCGGTGCGCTTCGACCCCCACTGGAAGGGATGGTCATACATCGATTCAGCCGCCAGCGAGTAGTGGCCATAGCGTTCGACCTCGTCCCGCATCGGACGGATCATCTGGCTGTGGCAGGTATAGCAGCCTTCGCGGATGTAGATCTCACGCCCCGCCATCTCGAGAGGGGTGTAAGGACGCATGCCCTCCACCTTCTCGATGGTGTTCTCAAGGTAGAACAGGGGCGCGATCTGCACGATGCCGCCGATGGTCACGACCAGAAAGCTGAAGATCAGCAGGAGGGTCGCGTTGGTCTCGAGGATCTTGTGTTTGTCGAGAATTGCCATTGCTCCGGCCCTCCTTATTCAGCCGGGACCGCGACGGTCAGGCTGGCCTCTTTGGCCGGCGCTTTCCGCACAGTCATCCACAGGTTGTAGCACATGATCACAGCGCCAGCGACGAACAGAACGCCACCCAGAGCACGAACCACATACATCGGGAACTTGGCGGCCACGGTGTCGGCGAACGAGTTCACCAGGAAGCCGTTGGCATCCACTTCACGCCACATCAGGCCTTCCATGATACCGGTCACCCACATCGACGCGGCGTAGAGCACGATGCCGATAGTCGCGAGCCAGAAGTGCCAGCTGACCATCTGCAGCGAATAAAGGCGTTCCCGCTTCCACAGGACAGGCACCAGGAAGTACAGCGCACCAAAGGTGATCATGCCGTTCCAACCCAGCGCGCCCGAATGCACGTGACCAATGGTCCAGTCAGTGTAGTGAGACAGGCTGTTGACCGCGCGGATCGACATCATCGGGCCTTCAAAGGTGGACATGCCGTAGAAGCCGACCGAGATCACCATCATGCGGATCACCGGGTCTGTACGCAGCTTGTCCCATGCACCCGACAGGGTCATCAGACCGTTGATCATGCCACCCCAGGACGGCATCCACAGGATCACCGAGAACACCATACCCAGCGTCGAGGCCCAGTCGGGCAGCGCGGTATAGTGCAGGTGGTGCGGACCGGCCCAGATATACAGGAAGATCAGCGCCCAGAAGTGGATGATCGACAGCTTGTACGAGAACACGGGGCGCTCGGCCTGTTTCGGGATGAAGTAGTACATCATGCCCAGGAAGCCCGCAGTCAGGAAGAAGCCCACGGCGTTGTGGCCATACCACCACTGGATCATGGCGTCCTGAACACCCGACCAGACGATGACCGATTTCGAACCCCAGATGCTGACAGGGATGGTCATGTTGTTCACCAGGTGCAGCATTGCGACAGTGACGATGAACGCCAGATAGAACCAGTTGGCCACGTAGATGTGGGGCTCTTTCCGCTTGATGATCGTGCCCAGATAAACGGCCAGATAGGCGACCCAGACAATTGTCAGCCACAGGTCAACATACCACTCGGGTTCGGCGTATTCCTTGGATTGCGTACCGCCAAGGACATAGCCGGTTGCCGCCAGCACGATGAACAGCTGATAGCCCCAGAAGACGAACCACGCCAGATTACCACCCCACAGGCGCGCGGCGCTGGTGCGCTGCACAACATAGAACGAGGTTGCGATCAAGGCGTTGCCACCAAAGGCAAAAATCACCGCCGATGTGTGCAGCGGACGCAAACGGCCGAAGTTCAGATATCCTTGGGCCCATTCGAAATTCAGTGCCGGAAAGGCCAACTGAAACGCAATGAAAGTTCCTGCAATAAACCCGACCACGCCCCAGAAGGCAGTTGCGATCACGCCATAGCGGATCACGTCATCCATGTACTCGGCCGAGCGGTCTACGAGAATATCTGGCTCATCTGTGTTTCGAAGCGTCCAGATGAACAATCCAACGGCGATCAGCATCACCAGAATCGCGTGCACCTGATACGCCAAATCCCGTGCATAGTTGGACCCGATCGCGGCAAAAATCACGATCAGACCAAGCACGATCAGCTTGATATAATTTGACATATTGCGTCCCTTTGCATGCCCCGTGCGATTCTTGACGCCGCACGAAACCCATTTGACTGGCCGCTGTTCTGTCTGACAAGGGCCATAGCTGCTTTGATCTGTGTCAAGACAATAGCCTGTTTTCCGTGGCAGTGATAAACAATTGAGTGGGTTAACTGGTCGCAGCTTGCCCCCCGCGCACATCGAGTGAGGTCAAAATGGCTTACAAATCCCTTCTAACAGTCATGACAGAGACAAAGCAGGCGAACGCGGCACTGGCCCAGCTTGTAGCTCTGGCAAACGCGCAGGACGCGCATGTCGAAGCGCTGTGTCTCGGCGTTGATCGTAGCCAGACCGGCTACTATTACGCTGGCGCAAACGCCTTGATCCTTCAGGAGACGCTCAGCCGCGCCAATGCCGATTCCGACGCTGTTCTGGAGTATGCAAAGAACTACCTGGGCAAAACCGGGATCCGCTGGTCCGCGGAAAACGGCGTGGCCCAGATTGCCGATATCGGCCGCCACGTGGCCCATCGCGCACGGTTTTCCGATCTGGTTGTGCTGCCGCAGCCATATGGCGAGGATCGCGCGGCCGAGGCCGAGCCCATCATTGAAGCCGCCATGTTCGAAGGCCACGCACCGGTTCTGGTTGTGCCCGATGATGTGACGCCGTTCGAGAAACCAAAAACCGTTCTGATCGGATGGAATGAAAGCGTCGAGGCCATGCGGGCCATCCGCCGCGCCCTGCCCTTCCTGAAACAGGCGGACCTGGTGCGCATCGTCGTCATCGATCCGCCGCGCCACGGACCAGACCGCTCGGACCCGGGCGGATTGTTGTCACAAATGCTGGCCCGGCACGGGGTGAAATGCGAAATTGACGTGCTGAGCAAAACCATGACCCGCGTCTCGGACATCCTCAACCGCCATGCTGGCGATACCGAGGCTGACCTGATCGTCATGGGCGCTTATGGCCATTCGCGGTTCCGCGAGGCCATTTTGGGCGGTGCCACCCGCAACATGCTGGAACAATCCGTTGTGCCGGTCTTTTTGGCCCATTGATCCGAAGGGACGTGCGGCTTGCAGATACTGCCCCTTTCATTGGGGCAGTATTCTAAACTAGTTGCGCCGGATCAGGCCGATCACGAACAGCAGGATCACCGCACCGATGGTTGCGAAAAAGATCGACGAGAATAGCCCACCGCCAACCGAAAAGCCCAAGGCCGGGAAAATCGCGCCCGCAAGAAACGCGCCGACGATCCCGATGATGATATTGCCGAACAGGCCAAAACCCCGGCCTTCCATGATCTTGCCTGAAAGCCATCCGGCGATTGCGCCGATGAACAACATTGCAAGCAGGCTGGTGAACTCCATCCGAATCTCCTTTTGCGTATCGGGTGTCAGACCAGAAAACCGCCGTCCGCATCATCGCCGGCCTCATCCATGAGGCGCGCCATGTCCGGAATGGTCACGTGGCGTTTTCCGTCCAGTGTAATGACGCCGTCCTTTTTCAGCGCCGACATCTGGCGGCTGACCGTTTCCAGTGTAAGCCCCAGATAATCCGCCATCGCCTCACGCGTGAGCGGCAGATCAAACACCATTGGACCGGAGTTGCTTTTCTGGGCCACCGAAGCATCGCGCCGCGCGATGATCGACAACAGGCTGGCAATCTTCTCGCGCGCGGTTTTGCGCCCAAGGACAAGCATCCACTCGCGGGCCGCGTCCAGCTCATCCAGCGTCATCTGCAGCAGCCGGTGCGCGATATGCGGGGTTGTGCTCATCAATTCTTCGAACGGTTTCTTGCGGAAACAGCACATCACCAGATCAGTTGTGGCCTGAACGTCATAGGGCGCAGTTTCGCGTCCCGGACGGCCCACAAAGTCGCTGGGCAGCAACAGGCCCACCATCTGGGTCCGGCCATCCTCCATCGTCTGCGTCAGCGAGGCGATGCCCGAAACCACGGAGCCGACAAAATTCATCTGATCGCCGGACCAGATGATTGTCTGCCCGGCCTCGAAACTACGGTAGAACTTGATCTCTTCCAGTTCCACAAGCTCGTCGGGTTCGCAATGGGCACACACGGCACGGTGCCGGATCGGGCAGTCCGCACAATTCGAGTGGTCAAATTGGGAATTCAGGTTCATTCGCGTTTCCACTTGATCTCAGTCAAGGTCTTGTTGAAGGCCGTCCCTTAACGGTATCGCCATGATAGTGAAACCACAATTAGCACAGCTTGGACTATTTGACGCTAAAGTTCCGCGTTACACAAGCTACCCGACAGCGCCCCACTTCAACAACGATGTGGGATCAGGCATGTTTGGCGACTGGATTTCGGGCATTCAGCCCGGAAGCGCCGTGTCCCTTTACATCCATGTCCCCTTTTGCCGCAGACTGTGCTGGTTCTGCGCCTGCCGGACCCAGGGAACACAGACCGATAACCCCGTCATCGCCTATGTCGACGTTTTGAAGGCCGAGCTTGATCTGCTGGCCGCGCGCCTGCCCGAGGGCGTCACCCTGTCGCGGCTGCACTGGGGCGGCGGCACGCCAACCCTGCTGAACGCCGATTTGATGCGCGATCTGGCAGCGCGGATTCTGGACATCGTGCCGCTTGGCCCGGACGCAGAGTTCTCGGTCGAGATCGACCCGAACGAAATCGACGAAGCACGGTTGGACGCTCTGGCCGAGGCCGGCATGAATCGCGCCTCGATCGGGGTGCAGGATTTCGACGACGAAATCCAGAAAACCATCGGCCGCATCCAAAGCTATGACGCCACGCGCAAAGCAATCGACATGATCCGCGCGCGCGGCATCACCAGCCTGAACGCCGATATCCTGTATGGGCTGCCGCATCAGACCAAGACCCGGATGACCGAAAGCGTACAAAAGCTGCTGTCGCTCAGCCCGGACCGCGTAGCGCTCTATGGCTATGCCCATGTGCCTTGGATGGCCAAACGCCAGCAACTTATCCCCTCGGACGCGCTGCCGACGCCGGAACAGCGGCTTGACCTGTTCGACACTGCGCGCCGCCTGTTCATGTGGGACGACTACGCCGAGATTGGTATCGACCATTTCGCGACGCAGGATGACGGGCTGACCCGTGCACTTCAGACCGGAAAGCTCAAACGGAACTTTCAAGGCTATACCGACGATCAGGCCGAGGTTCTGATTGGCGTTGGTGCCAGCTCGATCTCAAAGTTTCCGCAAGGGTACGCCCAGAACGCGCCGGCGACGTCAGTGCATACCAAGGCCATCCGGAACGGCCAGTTCTCGACCTCGCGCGGGCACCTGTTCAAGGGGCAGGACATCCTGCGCGCACGGCTGATCGAGGCGCTGATGTGTGATTTCCGGATCGATTCGGCTGAAATCCTGCGTGACCACGACATCTCGGCCGGGGAATTGCAGGACATGTTCAACACGGCCAACGACGCGTTCGACGGGTTGCTGCAGGTGACCGGGGACGGTCTTTTCATACCGCCCGAGGCCCGTGCCCTGACCCGGATGATCGCCCGCAGCTTTGACGCCTATGACCTCAGCAAGGCAGGCCACAGTTCGGCCATCTGATTGACTTCGGACAGAGGGGGGGTTGACGCAGACAGGGGGTATTCCGCACACTCAAGAACGCGGGCGGCAAGCCGCCCCAACCCCGAGGCAGATCCGTTTTCAGGCAATTGACCCCTGCGCGTCAGCGCAAGGCAGCCGATATCGCGCAGTCGTTCTTAAACCTGAAAGAGGGACAGCACTCATGCGCGTTTTCACCGTCCTCGGCCCCAGTCAAGCGGGCAAATCCACCCTGGTCGAGGCCATCAGCCGCCTTGATGGTCGGCCAACAACATTCGACGTATCCGGAACCGTGCATCTGCACGGTTTTTCTTATTTGGACGAGCCGTGGTGCGCCATCGACGTGGATGGCGGCGGGGATTCCCTGGCCTATGTCGGTCCTGCCATGGCAATCTCGGACGCGGCGGTTGTGGTGGTTCCGCCCGACCCGGACGCCGCAGTGCTGTGCGCCCCCTATCTCAGACTGGTCGAAGAAGCCGGGATTCCCTGCTTCCTGTTCATCAACCGGATGGACAACCCCAACGGCCGCATCCGCGATATCATCGCGGCCCTGCAAACCTATTGCACCCATCATATCGCGCTACGGCAGGTGCCCATTCGCGACGGCGAGGCCATTATCGGCGCAGTTGATCTGATATCCGAGCGGGCGTGGAAATATCAGGAAGGCCAGCCCTCGGCCCTGATCGAACTGCCTCAATCGGTCGAGGACCGCGAACAGGAAGCGCGCACGGAATTGCTCGAAACCCTGTCCGATTTCGACGACAAGCTGCTGGAACAGCTGATTGAAGACAAGCAGCCTCCCAACGAAGAGGTTTTTGAACTGGCTGCACAGGTTCTGCAGAACCACCAGCTGATCCCCGCCTGCCTGGGCGCCGCCAGCCACGGCAACGGCCTGACCCGCCTGATGAAAGCCCTGCGCCACGAAGCGCCCGAGTTCGACATAGCCGCAGGGCGGGATGAGGCCGCAGACAACGCCCGCGCCATTGCCGGGTTCGCCGACGTGAAAAAACACATCGGCAAGATCATCGTGCTGCGCGGTCTTGGCGAAGGCGTCACCGCGCATGAAGCGTTGGGCGGCGAAACCGTCGGCAACCTGACCACGCTGGACGCCAAGACCCAGATCGGCGCGCTTGAGGCCGGTCAGATCGGTCTGGCCGTCAAGTCCGATCACCTCAATCCGGGCAACATTTACGACAGTTCCTCCGCCACGCCTCTGCCAGACTGGGCCACCTCGCGTCCCGCGGCGCATCGGCAGATCGTCTCACCGGCGCATGAACGAGATGACGTACGCCTGTCCAACGCGCTGAGCCGCCTGGTCGAAATCGATCCCGGCCTGACCCTCGAACAGGACGAACTGAGTGGCCACGCGATTCTGGGCTCGCAGGGCCCTCAGCATATGCGGCGCGTCACCGCCAAGCTGGCAGAAGACTTCGGGATCGAAATCGAGGCGGATCAGGTCGAAACTGCCTATCGCGAAACCATCCGGACACCGGTTGAACATCGTCACAGACACCGCAAGCAATCGGGCGGTGCCGGTCAGTTCGCTGACGTCGTGATCACGGTCGCGCCCATGCCGCGCGGATCGGGCTTTCAGTTCGAAGAGGTTGTCAAAGGCGGCGCGGTTCCCAAGAACTACATTCCGTCGGTTGAACACGGCGCGAAAGACGCGCTGGTCGAAGGCCCCGAAGGCTTTCCCGTTGTCGATGTCAAAGTCACGCTGAGCGATGGCAAGCACCACAACGTGGACAGTTCGGACTATGCCTTCCGCACTGCCGGCAAGAATGCCGTGCGCGAGGCACTGCCGCAGGGCAAACCCGTTGTCCTGCAACCGATCTTGAACGCCGAGATCCATCTGCCCTCGGATTTTGTGGGCGACCTGGTGCCGACGATCAGCTCGCTCCAGGGGCAGGTTCTGGGTTTCGAAGGCAACCCCAACGCCTCGGGGTGGGAGATCTTCAACGCCCAGCTTCCCGCTGTGGCCGAGGATGAGCTGCACCGCACCCTTGCCAGTGCCACGCGCGGTACCGGCTGGGTCAAGCTGAGCTTCGATCACTATCAGGAACTGCGCGGACCGGTGCCGAAATCGGTATCGCGTGAAACGGCCAACGCCTGACGCACCTTGGCGGGCTGCTTTCAGCCCGCCGCCGCGATCAGTTCTCGGGTGTAATCGGTCTGGGCATTCTCGAACAGGTCCTCGGCCCGGCCCATCTCGACCACGTCGCCATTTCGCATGACGATGACGTTGTGCGACATGGCGCGCACCACCTTCAGGTCGTGACTGATGAACAGATAGGCCAGCCCGTATTTCTTTTGCAGATCTCGCAGCAGATCGACGATTTGCACCTGCACCGTCATGTCCAGCGCGCTGGTCGGCTCATCCAGCACCAGCAGTTTGGGCCGCAGCACCATGGCCCGCGCGATGGCGATGCGCTGGCGCTGACCGCCGGAAAACTCGTGCGGATACCGGTCCATCGCCGCCGGGTCCAGACCAACTTCGGCCATCACCTCGGCCACCAGTTCGCGCGGCGCGCGGTGCGGGTCAACGTTGTGGATCGCCAAGCCCTCGGCAATGATCTGCTGGCAGGTCATGCGGGGGCTGAGGCTGCCGAACGGGTCCTGAAACACGATCTGCATATCTTTGCGCAGGCGGCGCAATTCACGCGTGGACCAGCGGCGCACGTCCTGATCGCGGAATGTAATCCCGCCTTCAGAGGCAATCAGCCGCATGATCGCCAGTGCCAGCGTGGTCTTGCCCGACCCGCTTTCGCCCACGATCCCCAGCGTCTCACCCGCACGTACCGACAGCGTCGCATCGTTGACGGCCTTCACATGGCCTACTATCCGCTTGAAGAACCCGCGCTGAATCGGAAACCACACTTTCAGGTGGTTCGTCCGCGCCACTTCCTCAGCATCCGCGGCCACCGGATCGGGTTCGCCCGACGGTTCCGCCGCCAGCAGCTTGCGCGTGTAGGGATGCTGCGGGTTGTCGAAGATTTCGGCGGTTTCGCCGGTTTCGACAATCTCGCCGTCCTTCATCACGCACACCCGGTCGGCAATCCGCCGCACGATACCCAGATCGTGGGTGATGAACAGCATCCCCATTTTTTCCGATTTCTGCAGGTCAGCCAGCAACTCCAGGATCTGCGCCTGAATTGTGACATCCAGCGCGGTTGTCGGCTCATCCGCGATCAGGATGTCCGGCTTGTTGGCCAGCGCCATCGCGATCATCACCCGCTGGCGCTGTCCGCCAGACAACTGGTGCGGGTAACTGTCCAACCGATCCCTCGGGTCGCGGATGCCAACCTTGATCAGCAGTTCCACGATCCGATCGCGCGCTTCGTCGCCAGTCACACCCTGGTGCAGGGCCAGCGACTCGGCCATCTGCTTCTGGATCGTGTGCAGCGGGTTGAGCGAGGTCATCGGCTCTTGAAAGATGAAACTGATATCGTTGCCGCGCACATCCATCAGCCGGTCCTCGGACGCGCCGATCATTTCCTGACCTTCATACGTGACCGAGCCTTCGACAATCGCGCTGTCACCCAAAAGCGAAACGGTGCTCAGCGCCGTGACAGACTTGCCCGACCCCGATTCCCCGACCAGCGCAACCGTTTCGCCCCGGTCGACGGTGAAGGACACACCCCTGACCGCCGCGGAAACCTGCCCGTCCTGCCGGAACGAGACCCTGAGGTTATTCACATCCAACAAACTCATGAGAACGTCTTTCTGGGGTCAAACGCATCCCGCACGCCTTCGAAGATGAAGACCAGCAGCGACAGCATGATGGCAAAGGTGAAGAACGCGGTGAAGGCCAGCCACGGCGCCTGCAGGTTCTGTTTTGCCTGCAAGGTCAGTTCGCCCAGTGACGGGGCCGAGGACGGCAGGCCGAAGCCCAGAAAATCAAGGCTGGCCAGACCCGCGATGGTGCCGGTCACGATAAATGGCATGAAGGTCAGCATGGCCACCATCGCGTTGGGCAACATGTGCCGGAACATGATCGTCATGTTGCCAACGCCGAGCGCCTTGGCAGCGCGGACATATTCAAGGTTGCGCGCACGTAGGAATTCCGCCCGCACCACGCCCACCAGCCCGGTCCAGCTGAACAGGATCATCAGGATGACCAGCAACCAGAAACTTCGTCCCAGAACCGCAAACATGATGATGATGACATAGAGCGACGGTGTCGCGGACCAGATCTCGATTATCCGCTGGAAGATCAAATCCAGCCAGCCGCCGAAATAGCCCTGGATGGCCCCTGCAAACACCCCGATCAGGCTGGCTGCGCCGGTGACGACCAGCGTGAACAGGATCGACAGTCGGAACCCGTAGATCACGCGCGCCAGAACATCACGTTTGGTGTCGTCGGTGCCCAGCAGATTCTGCCCGTTCGGCGGCAGGGGTGCCGCACCCGGCCGGTCAACGCTGGTGTTGTAGGAGTACGGAATCGGTGGCCAGATCGCCCAGCCCCGCTCGAACCCGTCCGCCTGAAACGTGCCGGCATCGATCTCTTCGATGATCCGCTCGGGATCGTCAAAACACTGATCAATCCCACCGCTGTCGATCAGGCATCGCACTTCGGGATCGCGATAGATGGCTTCGGTCTGAAAATCCCCGCCAAATTCGGTTTCGGCGTAGAAATTGAACACCGGCGTGAAGAACTCGCCCCGGTATTTCACCAGAATCGGTTTGTCGTTGGCGATGAACTCGGCGAACAGCGACAGGCCGAACAGTACCGAGAAGATGATCAGCGACCAGAACGCGCGACCATTGCGCCGGAAGTTGCGCCAGCGGCGCTGGTTGAGAGGGGACAGCGCCATTTACCCCTCCCGCTTTTCGAAATCGATGCGCGGGTCGACCACCACGTACATCAAATCGCTGATGATGCCGACCACCAGCCCCATCAGACCAAAGATGAACAGTGTGCCGAATATCACCGGATAATCCCTTGCCACCGCGGCCTCGAACCCCAAACGGCCCAGCCCGTCCAGCGAGAATATGGTCTCGATGATGATCGAGCCGCCAAAGAACACCCCGATGAACACCGCCGGAAAGCCCGCAATAACGATCAGCATCGCATTGCGGAACACATGACCGTACAGAACCTTGCGCTCGCTCAGGCCCTTGGCGCGGGCAGTCATCACATATTGCTTCTTGATTTCATCCAGGAACGAGTTCTTGGTCAGCAGCGTCAGCGTTGCAAACGCCGAAATCGTCAGCGCAATGATCGGCAGGGCAATGTGCCAGAAATAGTCCGCAATCTTGCCAATCAGGCTGAGGCTGTCCCAATTGTCCGATGTCAGCCCCCGCAGCGGGAAAATCTGCCAGTAGGATCCGCCCGCAAACAGCACCAGCAGCAGGATGGCGAACAGGAAACCGGGAATGGCGTAGGCCACAATGATGGTTCCGCTGGTCCAGGTATCAAAGGTCGATCCGTCCTTGATGGCTTTGCGGATGCCCAGCGGGATCGACACCAAATAGGCGATCAGGGTCGACCAAAGACCCAGCGAGATCGAAACCGGCATCTTTTCCAACACCAGATCGATGACGCTGATGGACCGGAAATAGCTCTCGCCGAAATCCAGCGTCAGGTAGTTGCCTATCATGCTCAGAAAGCGCTGGAGCGGAGGCTTGTCGAAGCCGAATTCTTTCTCCAGTTCGGCAATGAATTCGGGCGGCAGCCCCCGCGCGCCGACATATTTGTCGTCAAAGGCGCCCCCGGCAGGTTCCGAGGCCGCCCCAGCATCGCCACCGCCTGCAAATCCGGCAAACACATCGCCCTGCCCTTCGATCTGGGCGATTATCTGTTCAACCGGCCCGCCCGGCACGAACTGCACCAGCGTGAAGTTGACAATCATGATGCCCAGAAGGGTCGGAATGACCAGCAACAGGCGTCTTAGAATATACGCGCCCATGTTATCGCAGCGCGCCTTTCGCTTTCAGAGCCGCCTCTTTTTCCGGATTGATCCACCACAAATCCAGATAACCAAGGCTGAACGGAGGCAGGTTTTCCGGGTATTCATACATGTCGTAGTAAGCCGTCCAATAGTCCGCAACGTATCCATCCGGGATCACGAAGAACTCATACCGCAACACGCGGTCAAGCGCCATCAACGCCGCGTCCTGTTCTGCCTGATTCGTGGTATCGAACGAGGCTTCGATAACCGCATCCACCAATGGGCTGGCCAGTCCGGCCGGATTGAAAAGGCTGAACGCAGCCTCTTTCGAGCCGTACATCTGGCTGAGCCCGCCACCCGTGGACAGGAACGCCCCGTACTGGGTGGAATGGATCATGTCATAGTCCCGCTCGCGCCGGCGCAACGTGTATTGCGACGGATCCACCTTTTCCGCCATTGCATCCACACCAATGGCCTGCAAGTTCTGCACAAAAGTCTCGATCATCGTCGCGGTCGAGGTCGGAATGCTGGAAGAATAAGGAATGTTCACCTTCAGCGTCTGACCCTGTTCGTTTCGGCGCAGATTGCCATCTCCAACTGGCCAGCCAGCCTCATCCAGCAGCTTCGAGGCCGCCCGCATGTTTCGCCGATCGTTCAGGCGCGCCGAACTGGACTCGTGCATTACCAGGGCCGGTTCGCTCAGAACCTCATCCGGCACGATATCGCCAAGGCTTTCCAGAAAGGCCAGTTCAGCCCCCTCCGGCGGCCCCTTGGCCTCAATATGGGTGTCCTGAACAAAGGAATTGCGCGGTGCGTTCAAGCCGAACATCAGCGATTCATTGGCCCATTCAAAGTTGAAGGCCAGCGCCAGCGCCTGCCGCACTTTCTTGTCTTCGAATTGCGGTTTACCCAGATTGAACACAAACCCGGAAGGCGTCGGCGGGCTGCCATCCGCAATCTCGTCGCGGACAACCGTTCCTTGGGTCAGCTTCGGAAAATCATAGCTCGAGGCCCAAAGCTTGGGGTCACTTTCGATCCGCATGGTGTATTCACCGGCCTTGAACCCCTCGAAAGCGGCAGTCTGATCGGCGAAATACTCGATACGAATGGTGTCGTAGTTGTTGCGGCCAACGTTGATCGGCAGATCCTTGCCCCAGTAATCGTCCCGGCGTTTGTAGACGATGCGCCGGTTGATGTCGTAACTGTCCAGCTTGTAGGGCCCGGACCCCACGGCAACCTCAAGCCGGGGCTCGTCCAGACGGCGGGATTCGTCAGCCTCGAACCAGGCTTTCGAGAATACCGGCGTCGACCCGACCGTTTCGATCAGCCCGCGGCGCGTCACTTCCGGGCTAAAGGAAAATTTCACCGTGTGATCGTCCAGCGCTTCGGCCCCTGTCACCATGCGACCGACGGCCTGCGCATAAGATGGCAACCCCTGCTCGATGAACAGGCGATGGCTGTAGACCACGTCCTCGGCCGTCACCGGCGTACCATCCCAGAACGTCGCCTCCGGGCGCATGTGGAAGATCACGTAATTGCGCCCTTCGTCATATTCCATGCTGTGTGCCAGCAGACCGTAATACTGCCCCACGCTGTCTGACGCGCTGTCGATCAGCGCATCATATTGGATCGACGTCAGCGCCCCGGCGCGGCCCTTGCGTGAATAAGGGTTAAGCGAGTCGAAGGTGCCGGACCCCGCCAGCGACAGCTCGCCCCCCTTGGGGGCTTCGGGATTGACATAGTTCAGATGCGGATAGTCGGGCGGGTAGTCGAGATTGCCAAAATAGGAATACCCGTGGCTGCGCGTCACGCCCTCCTCAACAGCCCCGGCCAGATTCGCGGCGCCCACGACCAGAGCGGCAGAAACCCCCAGAACAGCAGCCCAGGACCGGACGTGCAATTTGCGATTACTGGACAGAAGGGATTTCATGGTGCTCATCCTCTTGGTCGTTTCCGTCTTCATTGTTGTGACCGACAGCTAAAAGGCCAGAACTGTAAGTTGCAAGTTTAGAACGCGTGAACGGATTGTGAAGTTGTCCTTAGACAAAAAATAAAGCCGCTGCACGGGGCAGCGGCTTTGAAATCGGTTCATCCGATGGGCCGATCAGTTGCCGATGGTCTGCAGATAGGCAATCAGGTCGGCACGTTCCTGCGGCTTCTTCAGGCCAGCAAAGCTCATCGAGGTGCCTGAAATGTAGCTGCTGGGTCTTGTCAGGAAGGCATCCAGCGCCTCTGGCGTCCAGTTGCCGCCATGGGCCTGCATGGATGCGGAATAGCCGGTAAAGCCCTTGGCGGACGCAACCGGACGATCCACAATCGCGTACAGATATGGGCCAGTGCCGTTGGCGCCGTCTTCCAGCTTGTGGCAGGCGGTGCACTTGCGGAATACCTTCGCACCCTTTTCAGGATCGGCGGCTGCCAGCATGTCCTCGAATACCACTTCTTCGCCGTCGGCGCTTTCGCCCGAGCTTTCGGTTTCGATGACATAGGCGGCTTCGGCGCCATGGGCATCTACACTATAGAGAACATCTGCCCCCCATTTGGCCAGAAGAAGCACCAGGAAGGTGCCGAACAGGCCTGCGGCGGCCTTGGTAACTGTCATCGTGTCGAACATTGATCGCGAGTCCATTTCAGCTGTCTGCGGGGTGTCTAAGGCTTCCCCTTGCAAGAGGCAAGGTATAGACACCGCGACTAAACGCCCAAATCAAGAACTTGTTGCACGGAATCGACCAAATGACCAATCGCATCGCATTTCAGGGTGAGCCCGGCGCCTACAGCCACGAAGCTTGCCGCAACGCGCGCCCCTATATGGAGGCCCTGCCCTGCCGCACTTTCGAAGATGTGATCGAATCGGTTCGCGCCGGTGACGCGGATCTGGCGATGCTGCCAGTCGAGAACACGACCTATGGCCGGGTGGCCGACATTCACCGGCTGCTGCCGCACAGCGGGCTGCACATCATCGATGAGGCCTTCGTGCGCGTCCACATCAACCTGTTGGGCGTGCCGGGCGCAAAGCTTGAAGACATCACCGAGGCGCATTCCCATCTTGTGCTGCTGCCGCAATGCGCGGGATTTTTGAAGAAATACGGCATTCGCGGCCGCGTCAGCCCCGACAACGCCCGCGCCGCGCGAGAGGTTTCAGAACAGGCCGAGCTGCACTCGGCGGCCCTTGCCAGCGAGCTTGCGGCAGAAATCTACGGCCTGAACGTGCTGGCCCGCCATATCGAGGACCGCGACAACAATACCACCCGGTTTCTGGTCATGTCCCGGCAGTCCGACCTGACGCCACGCGGGGATCACGGCATGATCACCAGCTTCGTGTTTCAGGTGCGCAACATCCCGGCCGCCCTTTACAAGGCGATGGGCGGTTTTGCGACAAACGGCATCAACATGACCAAGCTGGAAAGCTACATGATCGACGGCTCGTTCACCGCGACCCAGTTCTACGCCGACATCGTTGGGCACCCCGAGGACCGCAACGTGCAATTGGCCATGGACGAGCTGGAACACTTCACGACCAACGTTGAAATTCTGGGCGTCTACCCGGCGGCGCAGCCGCGCGGCTAAACGTCAAGCCCCCCAACGCTAGATCGCGAATTCTGATTTGCGCGTGCCGCTGCGCCACGCCGCAAGGATCGCGTCCACGTTGGCATCCACCCCGTCCATCGCGTCGACCTCCAGATCGTATTGCCGGCCTTTGTGAATTGTCCGCTGGTCCTGTTCCGCGCTGCCGGGCGAACGGTCACCACGGGCGGCCTCTCTGCGGATCAGCTCAGGCACCGGGCAATGCACGCCGATAAACAGCACGTCATGGTGCTTTAGCCCCTGTTTCATGGCTTGGGCCCAGTCCGGCGGGTGCAGAATATGATCTGCGAAAAATCGGAAGCCCGGGCTTGTTGGGTTCGTTCACGATGATCTGAATCCCGGAACACCGCTTAGATGCGACTTGCCCAGAACACCGGCCCTTGGGCAAGCCACGATTTATCTGATTCACTAGGACGCCTCATCCCTAGACGATGGCCGCAATCGCCTTTGCCACCGCCGCGCGCGTGTGTTCCAGATCAGCCTCGGTCACGGCCAGTGACGGGTACAGCTTACCCGGCGCCTTGAAGATACCCGCCTCGCGCAAGGCGGCGTTGTAGACGACGTTGCGCTGGGGATCATCATGTTTCGCGCTGCGGTAGTCCCGGCAAGTGTTGGCGGTGAAATAGATGTCGAACAGTGTCTCATCGCCGCAAATCCGGTGTGGGATACCGGCGGCGCTCAGCGCTTCGGACTGCATGGTCTGTAGCGCCTTTCCGGTTGCGCGCAGCTTGTCATAGACACCGTCGCGGCGCAGAACCTCCATGGTTTTCAAACCGGCCACGGACGCGATCGGATTGCCGGACAGCGTGCCCAACTGCATGAGCCAGCCCTCTTCGCCCACCTTCGCCTTGTCGAAATGCTTCATTATCTCGGCGCTGGCACCCAGCGCGGCCAGAGGGAAACCGCCGCCGGTGATCTTGCCCAGCGTGCAGATATCGGGCGTCACACCGTATTTCTCCTGCGCACCGCCATAGGCCAGACGAAACCCCGTTACGATCTCATCGAAGATCAGCAGTACACTGTGCTTGTCGCACAGATCGCGCAACCCCTGCAGATAGCCCGGTTCAGGCGGGATGATCCGCTGCAGCGGCTCGACCATAATGGCTGCAATGTCGTCATGTTCATTCAACAGGTTCGACACCGCCTCCAGATCATTGAAAGGCGCGATCAGCATCTGGTCGGCCACGCCCTGCGGGATACCGGCGCTGTCGGGAACGGCCTGCGGGAAGTTGACCTCACGGCTGGGGGCCAGGCTCATCTGCGCCTCGGCGCTCATCCCGTGATAACCGCCTTCGAATTTCAGGATCTTGTCGCGACCGGTATAGGCGCGGGCCAGCCGGATCGCATACATATCCGCCTCACCGCCCGAGGCGACAAAGCGGATCTGCTTGCAACACGGCACCGCATCGATAATCGCTTCGGCCAGCTCGACACCCTTTGCATTGTTGGCAAAAAAGGTCATGCCCTTGGGCAATTGCTCCAGCACCGCCTCCATCACCTCGGGGTGGCCATGGCCCAGCAGCATCGGCCCCGAGCCGATCAGGTAATCGATATACTCCTTGCCGTCCTGATCCCAGACGCGGCTGCCTTCGCCTCGGCCGATGATGATACCCGGATCGAAATTGCCAAACCCGCCGGCGGGAAGAACCTCGTTCGCGCGGGCGATCCATTCGGATTGAGTATTGATTTTCAGCATCTCAAACGATCTCCAATATTGGGGAGCCAAGAACCTCCGGGTTCGGGGTAACACCTAACCCCGGACCCTCAGGTGGGGCAATCCGGCCATTTTCACGGTTTGGTGCGTCCGGGCAGACGCGCGGGGAGACATAGGAAGACAGGTCGCAGGTATTCATCAGCGACGCAGCCGGTGTCGACGCCGCGAAATGCAGCGCCGCAGCCGTCACGATATCCGACCCCCAGGTGCATTCGGCGCAAATCTCGGCCCCCAGATGCACGGTCAGATCCCGCGCCCGGCGCATGGCCGACAGCCCACCGAATTTCGAGATTTTCAAAGCGACGGCATCCATGCAGCCCAGCGCATGCGCCTGCAACAGCGAGGCCAGATCATGAGCGTTTTCGTCGATCTTCATCGGCAGGCCGGTGGCCTGGTGCACCGCCGCGCAGTCCTCTAGCGTTTTGCAGGGTTGTTCCAGCATCACATCCAGATGCGCCACCGCCCGGCCCGTGCGCGTCGCCTGCAGCCGCGATGCCCCGCAATTCCAGTCGCCATAAACCAGCGGTCCCGGCCCCACGGCCTCGCGCACCCTGATCAGCCGCTCGGCGTCGGCCTGCCAGTCGCCTTCGACGCCCAGCTTGACCTGAAACTGGCGAATGCCGGTCTGGTAAGCGGTCTTGGCGATCCGCGCCATGTCATCTGGCGCGATGCAGGTAATCGAGTGGTACAGCGGCATATCCGCCTGTGTCCGCCCGCCCAGCAGCGCATAGACCGGCTGACCCGAGGCCTTGCCAAACAGGTCCCACAGCGCGAGATCCACAATGGATTTGGCATAGAGATGCCCCTGCAGAAACCCATCCAGCTTGCGCATGGGCGCATCGACCCCGAAGGGAGACATGCCAAGAATTTCCGACCCCATCTCGGCCACAGCTGCGGGAACCCCATCAGCATAGGCGGGAAGGTAATGCGGAATCGGGCAGACCTCGCCCCAGCCTTTCAAGCCGGTATCCGTGTCCAGACACAGGATATGACTTTTGACTGTCGCGCAGGTCTTGCCTTCGGCCATGTGATAGGTTTCGTGACTTGTCAGGTCGACGGACCAGAGCGCTATCTTGGTGATCCTCATTGGTAGGCTCCGACCGGATCGCCCAGCGCATCCTCGTCCGGCGAAACACCAAGGCCGGGCGTTTCGGGCAGGTGCAGGTGGCCATCAATGTTGCGCGGACCGCGCCCGCCTGCGATGTCGAGGGTGATCATGTCCTGACAGGCCCAGACCGCGTGGCAGTTGTCATCCGGGATGGTCGCGGCCAGATGCAGCGCTTCGGTGTCCGCCAGAACCGACCCGCCCGTGGCCATCACGAACATGTCGATACCATGGGCCAGCGCAATATCACGGATCCGCGCCGCCTTGGTCAGGCCGCCGACGCGGTTCAGTTTGATCCCGAAAACCTCGGCAAGCCCATCCCGGGCGATGCGCGCCGCATCCTGCACGGTGACCAGGCTTTCATCCACCGAAACGGGCGAGGCATGTCTGCCCGAGATCGCCGCAATGTCGTCCAGCGTCTCACCGGGTTGTTCGAACGTGACGTTCAGTTCCTCGCAGGCACTCATCACTCGCAGCGCCTGTTGCCGGGTCCAGCCCCGGTTGACGTCATAAAGGATGATCTCACCCGGTCGCCGGATGCTTTCGACATCGCGAACACGGGCAATGTCGCGTTCGACATCTCCACCAATTTTCACCGAATGGGCGATGTAGCCACGGCTGCGATAGCGCTCGATCACCGCGCGGGTTTCCTCCACGGTCTTCGCACCCACGGACGAAGCAATCGGACGCGGTGTTCGTGATCCGCCGCCCATAAGGTCGGCAATGGGCAGGCCCGCCGCCTGACCGGCGATGTCCCAGCAGGCCATGTCGATCGGGCTTTTTGCATAGAGATGTCCGGGTAAGGCAAGATCCATGGCACGTTCCACATCCAACACTTTGCGCGGATCCAGGCCCAGAACGAAGGGCGCCATCGTCTCGATTCCCGCGCGGATACCCGGCCCGTGTGCGGGCACGTACGTGTGGCCCCAAGGCGTGCCCTCACCCCAGCCGGTCAGGCCCTCATCCGTTTCGACTTTGACCAGCGTTGCATCAAGCACCTCGAACTTGAGCCGCCCGCCGGACAACCAATAGGGATGCTCCAGCGGCAGATCGACGTGATAGACCGATATCCGGGTGATCTTCATTTCAGTTCCACTTCGACAAAGGACATGGGGCTGTCCCCGTTATTGATAACGTTATGCTCGACCCCTTCATCGCGCCGATACGCGGATCCGGCCGGGACCGTCACGTCATTGACCGAGCCATCGGGCAATTCCAGCCGCATGTGGCAATCGGAGATGGCGATGATGACATAGTCCATCTCGTGCCGATGCCACCCGGTTTCCCCACCGGGCGCAAAGTCAAATCGCGTCACCCGAACACGGGCGTCGTCAATCATTTGAGTTGCCGTTGCTTGTGGCCTCATAGGAGGAACTCCTCTATCGGCGCGCCGAGGCTTTCGAAATCAGGGGTTACGCCCAGCCCTGGCGTATCAGAGGCGTAAAGCTTGCCATCCCGCGACACCGGACCGCCGATTCCGGTCGACCTGGTGTTGTAGTTCATCAGATCGGTGGTGTTCTGCAGATATTCTGCCGGGGTCGAGGCCGCGAAATGCGCCACGACCGAGGATGTGATCTCACCACCCCAGGTATCCTCACTGACCACCGGAATTCGGTTATCGACCAGATAATCCCGCACCCGCCGCGCCTTGCTGAGCCCCCCGAGGTTCGAGATCTTCAGACAGCAGATCTCGGCCCCGCGATCCGCAACGATCCGCTGCGCCATGTGGATGCCGGTCAGACATTCGTCCAGCTTCATCGGCTGCTCGGCCACACGGCGCACCTGATGGCATTCTTCATAGGTGCGGCAGGGCTGTTCCAGAATGAAATCCAGATCACGCGTGGCGCGCGCCACCCGGATCGCATTGTCCACGCGCCAGCCTTGGTTGGCATCGGCCATGGCCTTTTCGCCCGGTTTCAGCAAAGGCACCGTGCTGCGTATGCGGTCGATGTCGCTGGCCCAATCGCCCCCGACTTTGACCTGAAACTGGCGATAGCCCTGATCCCGATAGCGGTCCATCTCGGCCACGGTCTCGTCCACCGCCTTTTGTGGGGCCACCCGGTACATCGGCGCACCGTCGGTCAGCTTACCGCCCAGCAGCATCCACACCGGCTGATCACAGGCCTGCCCCAGAATATCCCAGCATGCGGCATCGAACGGGGCCTTGGCATAGCCGTGCCCCTGCACCAGATGATCCAGAAGCCGTTCGATCCGCCCGACCTGACGCGGGTCTTCCCCCAGCAGCTTTGGTGCCACCAGACGTGCGAGTGCAGGAACACCTTCGGTATGCGCCACCATGTAGTTCTCGCCACAGGGCGTGAACTCCCCACAACCCTGCAATCCGGCGTCGGTGTCGATCACAACAACCGAGGCGGTGGCCCTTTCGATTGCATTGCCCGCGCCCCAAACATACGCACCGCCCACATAGGGCAGCCCGGTCTGGAAGACGCGGATACGGTTGATCTTCATGCAGCGTCCATTCTGGGCAGATCGCCCATCCCGTCGCCGCGCCACAGGACAAAGGTCAGGATCGGCTGTTCTGTCGTGGTCATGGCGTGGCTTTGCCAGCTTTCGTGATGTCGCGTTTCGTTAGGGCCGACGAAGGCCTCGTTTCCGTCGACCCGGAACACCGCCCCGCCCGCCAGAGTCAGATACAGCTCCTCAGCCTGATGGCTATGCCAATCATAGTTCAGGCCGGCACCCCAATACGCGACGTAGCCCCGCAGTTGAGTCGAGTGGAAATGTCCTGTCGGACCAAAGAGTTCGTAGTACCCAAAGCGGTTCAGGAAATCCGCGCCGACCTCCTCTTCGGTATAGGTCAGCTTCCACTGCGCCAGATGCGCCGTCGCCTTGATCGCCGCGACCAGATCGCGGGTCGGCTCCCCGCCGTCCTCGGCAAAGTCACGCACTAGATCGGTCGCCGGTATCGGCGCAGGCTGCAGACCTGTGGGGGTCAGATCATCGGGCCAGACCCCGAAAGCGGCAAGATCAGGATGCGCCTGATGCACCAGCCGGGCCGCTTCCAGTACGTCATCAAGTGTCATGGGATCACCACAATATTGCCGGTGTGTTGTTTGGCGATGAAGGCGGCCTGCGCCTCGCGCAACTTTTCCAGCGGAAAGGTCGCGGCCAGAGCGGGCTTGATCTCACCGGCTTCGATATACTTCACGAGGTTCCGCATTACCTGCGGGTCGATCACGGTCGAGCCGGTAAAGGTCAGGTCGCGCAGATAGAAAGTCCGCAGGTCAAACTCGACCATCGGGCCCGCAATGGCGCCGGAACAGGTATACCGACCACCTCGTTCCAGAATGTCGATCAGGGTCGGCCAGTAGGGCCCGCCCACCACATCGGCAACCACGGTGATCTTCTCGTCGCCCAGCGCCGCCCGCAGGTTTTCCGGTCCGCGGGGCAGGATCACGTCGGGGCCAAGTTCCGCCACATCGGCATGCTTCGCCTCGGACGCCAGCGCGATCACGCGCGCACCGCGGCGCTTGGCCAACTGGACCAAAGCGCCCCCAACACCGCCGGACGCGCCGGGCACCAGCACCGTGTCTTTTTCGGTCACGTTGGCTCGGGTCAGCATCCCTTCGGCCGTCGAGTAAGAGCATGAAAACGTTGCCAGTTCTGCATCCGAAAGATCCGAAGTGATCGGCGCCGCATTCACTGCCAGTGTCGTGGCATATTCCGCAAAACCGCCATCCCGCTCGGATCCGAAATACCCGGTCTTGTCCATATTGCCCGGGTCCGCCGGATCGCGCAGCCATCCATCGGTAATGACGCGTTCGCCGATCAGCCTGGGGTCGACACCTTCGCCCACGGCCACGATGTGTCCGCAGATATCCGCGCCCTGAATACGGGGGAAAGTGATGGGATTGCCACCCCATGTGGGGTCCTCTTCGCCAACCTCTTCGAAGGCGCCACCGGTTGTCGCATCAGTCACGGTCTTGGAATACCAGCCGGATCGCGTGTTCACGTCAGTGTTGTTCAGACCGCAGGCGGCGACCTTGATCAGAACGTCTCCGGCGGCGGGGTCCGGGCGCGGCCAGTCCGTGTGCAGCACCATCTGCTCCAGCCCGCCGTGACCCATCGTGACCATGGCTTTCATCGTATCGGGCAGGCTCATCACGCGGTCTCCATTATTGCGTCTGTGCGGGGCAACAGGCTTTCGGGGTCATAGGCCGGCTGACCAAGAATACGGCCCGCGCGGGGCTTGCCGTGGATCACGACCTCTACTGCGGTTCCGGGCGCGGCCGCGTCGGGTTTGACATAGGCAAAGGCCAGGATCTTACCGACTGTGTAACCATAGACCACCGAAGCGGTCGACCCCACGACACGCCCGTCCAGCACCACAGCTTCTCCACCATGGCCATCCGCAACACCATCCGGCTCGATTTCGAGATATGCACACACCCAGGGCAGGTCAGTGTTCAGGGTCTTGTCCTTACCCAGATAGTCCTTGTCCGTCTGGGCAAAGCGCAGCACGCCTGCCTCGGCCAACGTGACCTCGTTGGTCAGTTCACCCGCGCCCTTGAAGGCCTTCTCCATCCGCATCACGTTCATGGCAAAGCTGCCATAATCGGTGATGCCATGGGCCTCGCCTGCCACCCACAACGCGTTGTAGACATCCAGGCAGGCGGCGTTGGGCATGTGCAGTTCCCAGCCCAGCTCACCGGCATAGGACATACGGAAGGCCCAGACCTTGTGGCCCGCTATGGTGATTTCCTGCGCGGACAGCCAGCGGAACCCGGCATTGGACAGATCGGCGTCGGTGCAACGCGCCAACACGTCCCGCGAGCGGGGGCCGTTCAGCGACAGGGCCGACCAGTCTGCGGACAATGCGGTGATCTGCACATCCTCAACTGCGCGCTGTTGCGCCAGATGATCCAGCAGGCGCTGTTCGAAGAACGCCGCGCAGACCAGATAGAACCGATCCTCGGCCATACGGACAATAGTCGTCTCCAACTCGATCCGCCCACGCCGGTTCAACATATGGGTCAACGTGATCGAGCCGACCTTCTGCGGCATCCGGTTGGCGGTCAGCCGGTCCAGCAGGGCGTAGGCATCTGGCCCCGAAACCTCGACCTTGGTGAAGGCGGTGACATCCATGATACCCACGCGTTCGCGCACCGCTTTGACTTCAGCCGCGACCATGTCATCGGCAGGTGTACGGCGGAAGGAATAGTGATCGCGCTGCTCCACGCCGTCCCGCGCGAACCAGCGGGGGCGTTCGAAACCATAGACCTCCTCGTGCACCGCGCCTTTGGATTTCAGCAACTCATACAAAGGGGACGGCTTGATCGGGCGCCCCGCCAGACGGTTGAAATGCGGAAAGGGTACTTCGTGACGCAGGCAATAGTCCTCTTCCGCCTTGATCACCTGCCAGTCCTTGTTGGCATAGCTGCCAAACCGTCGCGGGTCATACTCGCGCATCGAAATATCAGCAGCGCCATGCACCATCCAGCGCGCCAGTTCGCGGGTCAGGCCCGGCCCCCAGCCGATCCCGATCTGGGTCCCGCAGCAACACCAGTAGTTCCGAACACCGGGCGCGGGCCCGATCAGAGGGTTGCCATCCGGCGGATGCGAGATCGCCCCATGCACATCGCGCTGAATACCCAACTCGGCAAAAATCGGCATCCGGTTCAGGCTTTCCTCTAGCCACGGCATCACCCGGTCGTAATCCGCGTCGAACAGCCAGTTCTCGTATTCCCACGGGCAATGATCGTGCCAGACCGAGTTCGGGTTTTCCTTCTCATAAATCCCGATCAGCCCGCGCTGCTGCTCCATCCGGATATAGCCCGAGACCTTGCGGTCATCGCGGATCACCGGCAGCTCCTTATCCAGGTTCTGGAACTCCGGCACCGGCTCGGTCACGAAGTAATGGTGGGTCATCGAAGTCATCGGCAGTTGCAAACCGGACCATTCACCCATCTGCCGGGCATAGGTACCGCCCGCGTTCACCACATGCTCGCAGGTGATTGCGCCCAACTCGGTCTCGACCACCCACTCGCCATTTTCGGCCTGCGTGATGTTGGTGGCGCGGCAATTGCGGAAGATTCGCACGCCTTTCTGACGCGCGCCGGTCGCCATCGCCATTGTTACATTGGTCGGATCCACATGCCCGTCATCTGGCGTATAGAGCGCACCCAGAACGCCCTCGAGATTATAGAACGGATGCAGCTCGGCGACCTTCTCGGGGCCGACCAGCTCGATGTTGAACCCCAGCGACCGGCCCACCGACAACGTGTGGCGCAACCAGTCCATCTCGTCCTCGGTATAGGCCAGCCGGAACGAGCCGCAGCCATGCCATGTGACGGGTTGGCCGGTCTCAGCCTCCAGCTGGCCGGAATACAGGCCGATGTTGTAGTCCACGCATTTGCCCAGCCCAAAGCTCGAGGTCGAATGCGTGATCTGGCCCGCCGCATGCCAGGTGCTGCCGCTGGTCAGTTCAGCCTTCTCCAGCAGGACGGTATCACCGCCCCACCCTTCATGCGCCAGATGATAGGCCAGACCGACCCCCATAACGCCGCCTCCGACGATGACCACACGGGCCTGTGACGGCAATTCATTCCCGGACATGATTTTTCCTCTTCCCGAGTCGCGTTTCTGCTCGACAGGCTAATTCCACAGATGTACCATCGTCAATCATGAATGACACAAATGTATCATCAATCGTTCTGAACCGCCTGAGTCAGGAGTGGGACGCCCTCACCCCCGAGGCGCAGAAAGCCGCGCGTTATGTGCTGGAAAACCCAAGCGATGTTGGGGTCTCGACCGTGCGCGAGATTGCCGAAGCGGCAAAAGTGAAGCCCAACACCTTTGTCCGCATGGCGCGTCAGGTCGGCTTCGATGGGTACGAGGATTTCCGCGCGCCCTTCCGCGAAGCGATTCGCAAGGGCAGCGTGTCGTTTCCCGACCGTGCCCGCTGGTTGCAGGACATTGGCAAGTCGGGCGAACTGGGCGGGCTTTACGCCGATATGGTCGGCGCCGCGATTCGCAACATCGAAGAAACCTTTGCCGGTATCGACGCCACAAAGCTGAAAGCTGCCGCAGAAGACATCTGGAACAGCCGCCAGATCTTCACGCTGGGCGTCGGCGTCAACAACTCGAACGCGCGCAACTTCACCTATCTGGCCTCGACAGGGATGAAACAGTTCCACGCCATCCCGCGACCCGGCTCGACCCCGGTGGATGATCTGGCCTGGGCCGATGAACAGGACGTTTTGATCGCGATCACCTGCCGCCCCTACCGGACCGAGGTGATCGAAGCGATCAAGCTGGCCCGCCAGCAAGGCCTGACCGTCGTTGGCATCTCGGACAGCCCGGCCAGCCCGGTGATCCTGAACGCACATCACGGTTTTGTCGTCGCCGCCGACACACCACAGTTCTTCCCGTCCTCCGTTTCAACCATCGCGCTTCTGGAAACGCTGCTGTCCTTCGTGATCGCGGTGTCCAGCGATGAGATCGTTGAACGGGTGGAACGGTTTCACCAACGCAGACACCAACTTGGCCTCTACGCGGAGGAGCCCGAATGAACGCCCCCCTGACCCATTCCCTTGACGCCCGATACTATACCGATCCCGTCATATTCGGGCAGGAGTTGCAGGGTCTGCTGGCCCGAACGTGGCAGTTCGCGGGCCACATCGCGCAGGTCCGCGAGACCGGGGATTACTTCGCCTTCGAGATCGCCGGGCAAAGCCTGTTCTGCATCCGCGGCCGCGATGGCGAAATCCGCACCTTCTACAACGTCTGCCAGCATCGTGCGCACGAGATGGTCACCGGTGCGGGCAACACGCGCGTCGTCGTCTGCCCCTATCACGCCTGGACCTACGAGTTGTCCGGCCAACTGCGCGCCGGTCCCAACATCAAATCCGTCCCCGGCTTTGACCGCAGCGCCATCTGCCTGACCTCTGTCCGCACCGAGGTCTTCAACGGCTTTATCTTCGTCAATCTCGACGATGACGCCGCACCTATGGATGAATGGTATCCCGGTGTGCGCGAAGAAATCCGCGCCTTTGTTCCGAACATCGACAGTCTGGAACCGCTGGAATGGGTGGAAATTCCGGAAAACTGCAACTGGAAGGTCAGTATCGAGAATTACTCGGAATGCTACCACTGCCCGACCAATCACCCGACCTTTGCCGAAGGCGTGGTCAAGCCCGAGACCTATGACATCCAGCCCGACGCAAGCGGCGGCTATGTGCTGCGTCACACGACCGAATGTCAGAGCCTGGAAAAGATGACCTACCCCATTGACCTGTCAGTACCGCATGGGGGCGATTACCAGTCGTGGTTCCTGTGGCCGATGTTTTCGTTCCAGTGCTACCCGGGCAACGTGCTGAACACCTATCATTGGCGCGCGGTCGACGCCGATCACTGCACCGTCTGGCGGGGCTGGTATACCGAAGGCGGTTCGGAAAGCGCAGTGATCCGGCAACTGGCCGTACAGGACCGGGAAACCACGGTCGAGGAAGACATCCGCCTTGTCGAATCCGTGCACCGCGGGCTCAAGTCGCGCGGCTATCGTCCCGGCCCGCTGGTGCTGGACCCGGGTTGCGGCGTGATGTCGGAACATTCGATCGCCAAATTGCAACAATGGATGCGCGAGGCCGTCGAATGAACCCGGTGCCTTTGTCCCAGGGAATGCGTCGAATTTTCTCAGTCTTCGAAAGGACAGGCCGATTATGCTGATGCCCGGAGAATGGCGGCCTGAACACAAGCTTTTTCCTTATCAGGTCGGCTTCACCTCTCCGCCGTTCGATTTCGATGCCGCGCCATCGGACTTCCTGCGCATGTGCCCCGAAACCGTCGGCGTGCATGGCTGGATGCTGCATGACCCGGATTACGTCCACGGGCTGGATCAGCGGAAAAAGAACTTCGGCATGCTCGAAGATTTCGTGCATTGCATGTCACGCAATGGCGTGGATGTCTGCGGTCAGGTCGGGTCGAACTGGGTCCATGCCTGCGGGTTGGGTGTCGACGGGGTGCGGCAGCACTGTGCTGATTTGTCCGACAAACACGGCACGGAATTTCACATGGCAGGCTATGCCATGGTCGAAGCGCTTCGGGACATGAACATCGAGAAGGTCGCCCTTAACGCGGCCTATCACTGGCCCGAATGGTGGCAGGGCACCGTCGGCTTCCTGCGCGAGGCCGGGTTTGACGTGGTCTGGGCCGGCAATTTTCACGATCAGGGTTGGTTTTCCAGCCAGGAAGAGGTCAACAGTCATCGCTGGGTGTTCGACGGCGATCTGGCCCGCCGCAGTTTCGAATATGTTGCCGAAAAAGCCCCGAAGGCCGACGCGATCCTGATCAACGGCATGTGCAATTTCAGAACCGGTCCGGGCGGTCTTCCGCAACGTCCCTTGCATCTGGCCGATGATCTCGAGGCCGCAATCGGCAAGCCCGTGATCAGCCACGACATCGCGCTGTACTGGCGCATCTTCAAATCGCTTGGCATCGCACCCCAAACACCTCACGGGCAGCTTCTGCGGCGTCTGTAGCCGGGATTTTGCCTTGTACGAAGACAAGAATGGCAGTCGAAAGGTCGTTCAAATGCACCAAATCTTCGCGCTCTGGGCTGTACCCCGGTCAACCTCGACGGCCTTCGAGTGGATGATGCGCCAGCGCGGCGATCTCGATTGCCTGCACGAACCCTTTGGTGAAGCGTGGTATCAGGGCGAAGAACCGCTTTGGCATCGCTTTCGGCCGGGCGAAAAGACCACGCCGGGCCTGACCCTTGAAAGCGTCTGGGAAGACGTCCGGGCGCGCGCCCGCAAGGGGCCGGTGTTCCTCAAGGATTTTCCGCATTATATCAACCACATGTGGGATGCTGAGCTGCTGTCTCATTTCACTCACGCTTTCCTGATCCGCGATCCTGCTAAAACGATCACTTCTATGTACCGGCAATGGCCGGACTTTGCCGAAGGCGAAGTCGGCTTCCCCGAACAACGCGCCCTTTTTGATCTGCTGACAGCGCTAAACGGCACCCCGCCGCCCGTGATCGACAGCGACGACTTGCTGGAAGATCCGCGCAGCATGACGAAAAAGTTTTGTGATTCCATAGGCATACCGTTCAATGAAGACGCTCTGACCTGGGAGGCTGGCGGCGATCCGTCTGCCCATAGCTGGTGGGATGGCGGATCGTTTCACGCCAATCTGGCCAACTCCACCGGCCTTGCGCCACAACCACGCAAGCACATCTCGATCGAAGATGCATCCGAAAGGGTCCGGCAGGTTCATCGCCGGATGAAGCCGCATTATGATCACCTGTACAGGCATCGCCTGAAGCCCTGAATTCACCCAAACCAACCGGAGGTTCCGAATGGCGAACATCTTTGACGAAGACCTTTTTCTGATAGGACTGGAACAGCGAAAAGCAACGCTGGGCGCTGAATATGTCGAGAAAAATCTGGCAGCCGCCGACGATTTCACCCGCCCTTTTCAGGAAGCCATGACCGCGTGGTGCTGGGGGTTTGGATGGGGTGATGACGTCATCGACGCAAAGACGCGTTCGATGATGAACCTGTCAATGATCGGCGCGCTCGGCAAGATGCATGAATGGGAAATCCACTGCCGGGGCGCCATCAACAACGGAGTCACCACCGAAGAGATTCGGGCAATCATTCACGTGATCGGCATCTATTGCGGCGTACCGCAGGCGCTGGAGTGTTTCCGGGTGGCGCGCAAGGTCATTGAACAAGGCTAAGGCCGTCAACGGTGTGGGGCCGGTTTGCCCCGCGCCTTCGACACTGGGGCTTTTACGCTGCGGCCAGGTTTTTCTGACGACAGTAGCAGGACGCGCGGATCGGAACGTCTGCACGCGCAACCGCCTTGTCGAGTTGCAGCTTGATATGCGCTGCCTCCACCGTTTCACCACGCCGCGTCAGACATTCATGCAAACCATGCAGGCTCCAGACATTGCCCGGATGCTGACAGGCCCGGCTGAGCGTTGCATCAAGCCCCAGATCGGCACGATAGACGGCCTCGGCTTCCTCGACCTGCCCCTGTTCAAGTAACAGCGCGCCCAGCGCATGGCGGGTCGGCTGCATCCAGCCCCACGGCTCGTCATATGGCAGGTTATCGTCGATTTCGACCGATTTGCGCAGGTGTTCAAAGGCCTTTTCAAACTGCCCCTGATGATAGGCCAACTCGCCCAGCATCATCTGTTCGGCCACCATCAGGATATCGCGGCAGGTGTTGTTGAACAGCATCCGGCTGTCCGGCACCCGATCCAGCGCCTGATAGAACAGGTCTCGTTCCGTTTCCGCCTCGTCCAGACGCTGAGTATTGGCCAACGCCACCGTTCGCGCGTAGCGCATCATAGCGCGCGTGACGCTGTACAGCTCTTCATCGTCAGGCAAGGACTGATTCAGAATATCCTGCCACCGCCCGAACCGGATCAACACGTGCTGTTTCATCGGGATGAAACCCTCGAACCAGTCTGCCATCGGGCGCAGTGTTTCTGACGGCAGGGTGGCAATCAGTTCATCGGCCGCTTCCAGCGCGGCGGTGGGCTGACCCAGAAACATCGCGCCGTAGATTTTGAAATGGTAGTTGTGACACCGGTAGACCGTATAGAAATTGTCCGCCCCCTCGCATTTCAGAAACTTCCGGTCCGCCACAATTGCCGCTTCGTTGCGCAGCACCACATTCATGTAATCCCCGCAAAGCACGTCCACGTGGGTCGGCATATGCAACAGATGGCCCGCATCAGGCACCAAAGTGCTCAGCGCATCGCCATGGCGCAATGCCCGCTCGGGGTGCGGGGACATCTCCATAAGGTGAATATACATGTGCAACAGCCCGGCATGTGCCCAGGCTCCCGGAAGCGTTTCGAAAGCCTTGTCGAGAACGGCGATGGCCTCTTCGGTGTCTGCACCCTCGGCCGGTTGTCCTGTCGGCAAATCCCAAAGCTGCCAGGGTGTGCGGTTCATGATCGCCTCGGCAAAAATCGCGCAGATATCCGGATCGTTTGGGTGTTTTGCATGGACCTCGCGCATGGCATTGGCAAAGGCGTCATTCCAAGGCGCAAAGTCCGCAATCTCTGCCGTCTCGGGATAGCGCACCGACAACGCTTCGATCAGGGCTCGTTCGGCCGGGGTAACATCATCCAGCAACCCCATGGCGGTCTTGACCGAGGCACCGGCCACATCGATGCAGTCAGGCTTTTCCTCTTCCTCGAAAGCCTCCCAGGGTTTGTTGTAGTTGGGGCCGATGCAATAGGCGATGCCCCAATGGGCCATGGCGCAACCGGGATCAGCGCCCACGGCTTTACGAAAACACGCGATTGCTTCTTCGTGATTGTAGGCATACGTCCAGGCCAGGCCCCGGTCGAACCAAAGTTGAGCCTCGTTTGACGTGGTCGAAACCGGCCGGGAGTAATTTCCAAGGTCGTAGTAGTCCATTGCAGCGGCCTCCTTCTTCCCATTGGCGCAGACTACTACATCGGGCGTTTTGAAGAAAGTGAGCCGCGAGGCGCGCGCTAACGCTCCGGTCCATCGCAACTTGTCGATGGTTCCGCGCTGCCCAGATACTGTCCCCTGCGCCTTTTGTCGAAAGTCGGGCCGCCCAGCGCACAGGCAATCTCCAGGCTCAGCCTGTCCCAGATGCGGACGGTTCCCTCTTCACCCGATGTCGCAAATGTCTGGCCGCCGGGCGCCAGAGCAATACGCCAGCTTGGTTCCTTATGCACCCTTTGCACAGGCATGAGCCGCAAATTGGCAACCGTATCCCACCAATGAAGCTCACCGGATCTGTCGATGGCGACCAATGTTGCGCCATCCGCCAGAAAGGCAAGATCGGTCGCGCCGCCCTTGTGGCCACCAAATGATGCCAGTTCAGCGCCGGTTTGCACGTCCCAGATCTTGACCACCTCGTCGCTCGAGGCGGATGCGATCCGCGCGCTGTCGGCACTGAAAGCAACGCTCCACACGGTATTATCGTCCGCTTCAACAACCCGTTCCAACTGATTGTCGGCAATCGTCCAGATGTAGAGTTTTCCGTCCGGTGACGCGGCAGCAACGCGGGTTTCGTCGGGCGAAACCGCGACGCGGTTCAGGGCGATTTCGCCCGGTTCAACCGGGTTGACGGTGATGGTTTCAGACACATCCAACCGGAACAATCCGGACCCAGTTGCCGCGAAGAACGCAGAAGGTCCCGCAGCTGCTACCGACCAGACCGGCGTTTTGCCCAGGTTAAAACGCTGCTTTGACTGCATGGTCGCAGTGTCCCAGACACGAATGTCGCCGTCTCTGTCACCTGTCACAAGCATCTTTCCATCAGCTGAAAACGCCGCGGCCCAGACTTGATTGCCGTGCCCTCTTAGCAACATGGGTTTCATCGCCGACCCGACATGCCAGATCCAGACATTGCCGTTGTCGTCGCCCACGGCAATCGACATGCCATTCGGGCTGTACGCCACCCCCAGCGCTTTCGTCCCGTCCGGCAAGACCAGCACATCACCATCGCCAGGTTCCGGGTTGACCCGCCACAGACGAACCTGCTGATCCCGGCCCAATGTCGCCAACACCGGCGTTTCGCGCGCCACTCCGATATCCACGATGCTCTGACTGTGCGCCTGCACCACGTCACCCAAGGGCGACAGGGCTGCACTTTCCATGCGCAGTGTTCCATCGGCACCGGCACCTATCAAAACGTTTTCAGTACCCGAGAAAGTTGCTGCAACAATGGGTCCTGCATCCGGGAACCGTTCGATGATCGGCGCGCCTTGCGGAAACCCGATTGTCGAAACCTTGCCGTTGGTGTGTGATACGGCGAAGAAACTTCCGGTGCTGTCAAAGGACAGATGATCCGGATCAGGTCCAAGCGGGCCGCCCGGGATGGGCAGAAACGCCGGGGCGCCTTTCTGGTCAACCCAGCCGAAAATGGCACCATCCACATTTCCTGCGACCAACCCGTCGGACACAGGCGAAAACGCCACCCTTTTGAACCCCAGCGGCATTTTTGCCAGCGGTGCGCCGATCTGCATCCCCGTCAAGACATCCCACAGCCGGACAGTGCCGTCGCCGGTGGCCGAGGCGACCCGTTGGCCGCTTGCATCGAAAGCCACGCCAAATGCCACGTCATCGCCGGAAAACAGTGTCGTGACCGGGCCGGTCCGGGATGGGGTGACATTCCACAGGCGGACATCCCCATCGGTCGCCGCAGAAACAAGCAACGTTCCGTCGGGTGAAAAGGCGAGGTCTCTGATTCCACCCGAATGCCCCACAAGTTCCGCCAGAACACCCTCGTCTGCGCTGGAACTGTGGAGAACGATACGCCCGTCGCGCAGCCCCACGGCAACTCTCAGGCCCGAAGGGTCAAAGGCCATGGTCTGAGCATCGCCAACTGTCAGCGGGCTGCCCAACGGGATCAGGCCGGGTCTTTCAAGTTGCTGCCGCGCCATTAGCATTGCGGTCCGCGCCTCGGACGTGGAACCGGCGGATTTGGCGCGGGCGATGGCCTCGGCGCTTAGGGAAAGGGCAAGCAGCGGATCGGTTTGCGACAAGCCGTTCGCGGCCGCACCCAACGCGCGGGCAAACCGCTCGTTGGCTTCGGCGGTGGCTGCAACGGCCATCTCACGATTGCTTTCTGCAAGCTGCGAGGCGCGAAGCGCCAGAAAAGAAGCTGCCGTCGCGCCTGCGGCGAGCAAGGCAAGAGCGCCCACCGCAATCTGGTTGATACGCCGCCGCCGCATCCTGCGCTGGTTGGAGACGGCCAGAGCCCGTTCGCGCGCCTCCCGCGCCGCGTCCAGAAAATCGCGTTCCTGACCGCCCAGCACGTTTTCATGGCTTTCGGACCATTCCAGCGAAGCCAGCAACCGGGTTCCGCGATACAGCAGATCCGGTTCTCGGTCTTCCGCCTGCCACTCTGCCGCGTCGTGCTGAATCCTTTGGCGCATGCGCAGATCGTCGCGGCTGTCCTCGATCCACGACTCCAATCGTGGCCAGGTTCGAAGCAGCGCTTCATGCGCGATCTGCACGGACTTTTCATCCACCGTCAAAAGCCGTGCATCCGTCAAAGCCTCGACAACCCGCCGCGTCGTTTCCGGGTCAATGTCACGCTCGACATCGTCTATCGGCAGCAACCGGCGCGTATCGGGTGTGCCTTCGCCCGGAGTGACCAAACGCAGAAACAGCCGTTGCGTTGCCGCCTGCTGTTTCTTGTCAAAACTGTTCGAATAAAGCGTCTCGGCCGTCTGGCTGATCGCGCCCGTGACCCCGCCAGACTGCCGATAGCCGTCCAGTGACATAACCGCGCCTTTGCGCCTGCTCCACGTTTCATAGAGGGAATGCGCCACCAGTGGCAGCGAACCGGCCTCTCGCCCGGCCTCATCAACAATGGCGTCGATCAGAGATCTGTCCATATGCAACCCGGCCGCGCGCGCAGGTTCGCTGATCGCCCTGCGCAACTCGGGGCGCGTCATGGGGCCGACCAGCAACTGGTTGTCGGAAATACGATCAGCAAGCCAGGGGATTTCAGCGCAGGACGCATAGAAGTCCGCCCGGATTGTCAGCACGATGCGCACGCGGCTGTCGGCTGGATCGGTCATCGCCGACAGGGCTTCGATGAACTTGCCTCTGCGCTCTTGCGTGACCAGCGTGAACAGTTCTTCAAACTGGTCGATACAAATCAGTAGCTCGCCCTTGTTGGCGGTTGCCAGACGGCGCGCGGCGCTGGGATAGGCGACAAAATCGTTCAGGGAAATCTGGGCCGTCAGATGCGAATTGTCCCCGATCAGCTGAAAATACAGATCAGTCATCGGATCCCGACCTGGCGTAAAGATGCAAACCCGCCAGTTTTCACTGCCCGGCATCGCATTTGCAGCAACCGCCGGCAGCAGACCAGCCCGCAGGACCGAGGATTTGCCACTGCCCGACGAACCGCCCAACACCAGAATGCGACTTTTTTGAAGCCGACTGACGAGGTCCTCGACCAGATCCTCTCGCCCGAAGAAGTAACCTGAATCTTCGGGCTGAAAGGCAGCAAGCCCTTTATAGGGGCATTCCACCCGGCTTTCCGAAATCTGGGTCACAGCTTCGGATGCGGCCTCGCGCCGGTCGCGATCCAGCGCATCGTTCATTGCACTGCGCCAGGATAACATTTCCTGAAACCGGGCTTCGGGGTCCATCGCCATGCCGTGTTCAATGCAGTCGCGCCACATGTCCGGCAGCCCGGAAATGTGTTCAGAAACACGATGGAACGGCGGCGGCGGCCTGCCGGTCAAGACATGCCACATCAACGCGCTGGCGGAATAGATATCCGTCATCGGCGTGACAGGATGCCCATGTTCAGCCTGTTCCGGGGCCTGATACAACGGGGTGCCGGCCATCATGGTCGCGCCGGTCACATCGATCGCAAGATCCTTGGCGATGCCGAGATCGGCTAAAAAGACGCGTTCGTCCGGCTCTACCAGTGCTTCAAACGAGGCTGAGTTGCCGTTGTCCCTGCTGCGTTTGACCCTTTGCAGCAAAACATTCGCGGGTTTGACATCACGATGAACGACATTCGCCTCGTGAACCGCCGATAAGCCATCCGCCAGTGCATCGATCAGAGTGCCCAGACCCTCGCGCCTTGCCAGCACGGCGGGGTCCAATTGCTTAAGCCGCTCGGCCAGAGTCCCACGGTCCGCATAATCCATAACAAAATAAGGACGACCGTCTTCCAGCCGCCCTACGTCATGAACCGACACGACACGCGGTGACCGGATGCGCCGCAGCAAGCGCGCCTCCTCAAGAAAATGCGCTATGACGCTTTCATTGGCGGCCAGATTCGAATGGAGGATCTTGAGGGTTACAGGAACCTCCAGCTCCTCGTCCCGCGCCAGAACAACTGCCGCAAAACCTCCGCTGGCTATTTCCCTTTCGACGGCATATCGGCCAATGAACGCAGGAAAACTCATGTTGCGGTCTGCGTCTTAGAGATGCTCTTTCACGTCAACGCAATGGAACTTGGTCGCATCCAGGATATTGTGGTCCCGATCGGCGGCAGTCACGCACATCATCGTGCCTCCGTCGCGCGCTGCCGTGGAAGCCGCCTCTTTGGTGACATAGCTCGGGTATTCGTCATGCCGGTGCCAGCGGCCCTGTTCAACTTTGAAATCGCTCTGGGCATTGCGGCCAACCTGTTCGACCGAATAGCTGTCACCCCACCAGGCGTGAAAGTGGTTCTTTGACACATCAGGCGTGAAATTCGCCTCGTAGGTAACCACCAGTTCTTCACCGTTTTTTTCGACCGAAACAATCTGAACCTCGCACCCGTCCACCGGGCAGGCGTTGGGCATCGTGGACTGCGCATAGGCGGTCATGCTGCCGAACAAGGTGATCGCCCCAAAGATAAGACAGCCCCGGCGCACTTGGTTTCCAGAAGAATTCAAATACATCTTTCCCTCCTGAAGTTTGCTGAGAACAACCTTTCGCGCCGATCCTAACATAAATGCAGGTTTCCTTCTGAGACTTTCGCCACAGAAGCGGGAATACGGTACACAGATCATATTCAGCGGCGGACGATTTCAAACTCCAACGGGCGCGCATCGGCGTGCAGGACAGGTAGCGCCGGCGATATCAGCCCGCTGTCAGCCAGCATGACGGTCTCTCGCTTCAGCTGGATTTCCCTTGCGTTTTCGATCTGAACAAAGGTTCCGGACGAACTTCGGTCGGTCAGCGTAAGCTTGCCGCTTTTGACGCTGAATACGGCATGCAGCCGCGAAACCCAGGGCTGAGGCAATATCACGTCGCACTGGTTGGACCTTCCGATGCTAAGCTCTTCGCCCTCCCTGCACCTCCAGGACTGGTCGTCGTGATACAGCACAAGCGTGAAACTCTCGCCCTGTTGTCCCAGCGGAACATCGCCGGATCGGGTTGGCGAATGCATGACCGTACTCAGACCGTCTGTAGCTGCAACCAGGGAATAAGCCCTGACCGGATCGCTGACGCCTTTCAGGCGCAGCGCTCCAATCGGGATCAACTGCTTTCGGATGTTCGATCGCAATCCGGTCACAACGGTTTCGCTCAGACAGGCCTCGCCCGGGTTGGCCGCCGCCGCCAGCCGCGCCGTCAGGTTTACGGTTTCGCCGAATATATCATTCTCGGCAATGACGATGGGGCCCTTGTGGACCCCTGCATGAACGGACAGCACCGTTCCCGGGGGCTTGCTGACCATCTCAAGCGCCGCGTGAACGGCAGCGTCGTGATCGAAGAAGTAGCAAAGGACGTCATCCCCTTTCTGCCCCACGTCAATTCCGCCAAATTTTCTTGTCACATCGCGCAGCCTGTCGATCTCGAATTGAATCAGCTTCCGCGCCTGATCATCCTCCATCGACTCATAGAACGGAGTGCTGTCCGAGATATCGGCAATAATCGTGGTGGCGAGCTTGGTGTCCAATGTGTTGATCGCATCTGTGTGACTTTGGTCCGTGATATTATGGCACATGGCAGCCTGAACCGAGCGGGTTTGTTACGCACCCGATCAATTTGACTATTGGGCGGAACAAGTTCCGCCTTTCCATGGCATTTAAGTTGATCCCCAATGGTTGCTTCAGATTGGAGGTTGGCCGTGCCTGCCCTTGGACGCCAAGCTGACAACGGCACGCAGCGAGCAAGTGGTGAAGCAACAAAAAACCGCGCTACCCGGCACCCGGACCCTTCCATGATCAACACCAGGATGCTTGGAACAATACCCAACCAACAGAATTGCCGAGACTTTCTGTGAGGCATCTGACCAACCAGAAAACGTGAAGGTGGAAACCTGTTGTTGTTCATGTCTATTCTTTGGTTGTTGAAAGCGTCGCGCGTTCTTGCAAAGGGATTAGCGCTGCGGCGCCATAAGTGAAACAGTCAACCTATGTGAGACCGTTAGAATATGGCGCTTGAGGACCCCTTCACAGACCTCAAAATAGAAACGCAGCGGACTGGGTTTTACAAAGGATATAACCTGCCTATTGCGCTGGTCAGCAAATTCTCGGTTTCGCTGCTGGTCCTGTGGGCGTTGGTTTGGCCGCTATCTGCAAACGACACGTTGCGATCTTGGAAGTCAGGGTTGCTGGCCGAATTCAACGCCTTTTACAACATTTCGGTCGGTCTGTTTGTATTCTTCCTTTTTCTTGTTGCACTTATTCCGGCGACGGGGCGAATGCGGCTGGGGGCAGAAGGCGAGATGCCGGAATTTTCAAACTTTTCATGGTTTTCGATGATGTTTGGCGCGGGTCTGGGCGTGGGTCTAATGGTCTATGCAACGGCTGAACCGCTGGGTCTGTGGGAGACAAATCCACTGACCGTTTCCGGGCAAATTGCTCCAAAAAGTGACGAAGCAATTGAAGGCGCTTATCGCTATACGTTTTTGCACACCGGTTTTCACGCCTGGGCAATATACGTGGTCACCGGCCTGAGCCTTGCCTACTACGCCAATACCCGGGGCATGCCGCTGACAATTCGGACGGCGCTGACACCGTTGATCGGAGAATACTCGAACGGAATCGCAGGCCATGTGATCGATATACTCGGCGTCGTGGCCACGATACTCGGCGTGGCTGTGACGATCGGTTATGGCGTTTCTCAGCTAGTCGATGGCGCGTTTCTGATTACCGGCGCGAATTGGCTTGTGGAAAGTGCGCCGACCGCAATGCAGCCCTCGACCGCCGGACTGATCACGGCGCTGGTGCTGGTCATGATGATGTCGACACTCTCGGCCGTTTCTGGTGTGGGGCGCGGCGTCAAATACCTGTCGAACATCAACCTGCTGTTGTCCCTGGTATTGCTGGCAGTGTTCATTGTTTTTGGCTCGTTTGCGTTTGCCGCAACGACTTATGCAACGGCGCTGGTCGACTACGTCAAGAACTTCATCTCGCTGAGTTTTCAGGCCTATCGCCCAATATCGGAGATCGAGTACGCGTCCGTACTGCCGGCCGAGGCGGCCCCCTTTGTCGGAGAGCTGTTTGCAGGAGCAACAGATGCCTGGGGTACAAAAGCGGCCTTTCTGGAAGGATTGAGCAACGATGCCGCCAATCTTTCCGACGCGACCAAGGCTGCGGCTTATGACGCGGGCACACAGGGGCGCTTGTTTGAATGGCAGGCCGGATGGACAACCTTCTACTGGGCGTGGTGGATCGCGTTCTCGCCTTTCGTGGGTCTTTTTCTGGCGCGTATCTCGAAGGGGCGCACAGTGCGCGAATTCATACTTGGCGCGGTTATTGCTCCGTCCCTTGTGTGCTTCGCCTGGATGGCCATTCTGGGTGGGGCCGCTATCGATATGGAGCTGAATGGGGACGCCAACGGGGCAATCCTTGCCGCATCAACAACAGCGACACTGTTTGTCACCTTGGGCGAAATGATCTCGGGCGACTTCCTCATCATCATAAGTGTCATGTGTGTGGTGTTGACCATGACCTTCCTCGTCACGTCCGCCGACTCCGGCATTCTCGTGATGAACACGATCATGTCCGGTGGGTCTGAAGACACCGGTTTGCTTCATCGGGTTATCTGGGGCGCGCTGCTGACGCTTGTCATTGGAACCTTGCTGATTGCCGGTGGCGGCGGGTTAGAGGCTTTGACCAATTCGATGATCATTGGCGCGCTACCGTTCAGCGTAGTGTTGCTGCTCATGTGCATCTCGCTGGCCAAAGCAATGATAAACGACCTGCGCCGCTTGAACCACGAGACGCAAGCGGAGGGGCCGGCGGGTTCATGATTGCCTTGCCTAGCGGTTTCAGAACCCGAAAAAGGGTGGTTGGATTTGGCAAGTCAGTAGGCGAGTTGAACCAGACGGTCGGCCTTCTTGATATTGGAGGCTGTCTGGCAATCAAAGAACTGACGCACAAGGGCGTGTTTTGGACTTAGGCACGACCACAGAGCGGCATCGCAATCCTGCACGTTGCGATGCCTTTGCTGTTAACCGCAGAGTTCACCCCGCCCGCATCGCCTCGGGCGGCAGTTTGATCGGGAACCTCGAACGCACTTCCGCATCGGCCTTGCTGCCAAAGTAGTTCGGGTAGTGATTGGACAGAATGTCATCCACCACCGAGCGGCTGCGTTCAAACATGTCCTGACGCCCGGCTTTTTCCCATGTGTCGGTCAGTTCCCGGTCTAACAGGGTCGGATAGACATATTCAGTCTCCATGTATTGCAAGGTCTGCGCGTTGCCGAGGAAGTGGCCGGGGTCAATCGCGCATTCATGGATGACGTCGACGGAAAGCGTGTCGTCACTCACCTCGATTCCACGGAGCGTTCGCGAGATCATTCCGGCGGCCTCATTGTCGATGACCATGGACTCGAAGCTGCACCCCATCAGGCTGCCGACCATCCCGCCAAATTCGCAGAGTCGGTTGGCCCCTGCATGGGCCGCCAACGCGAAGGTCAGGGCCTTTTCCAGACCATATTGCGCGTCGAGGATCTTGGAATCCGTCATGCCACATCCGACGCTGGTCGGCAGGTTGTAAAAATTGCCCATCTGAATGGCTGCGGCCGAAATCAGCGCCTGCTCACCGCTGCCGCCCGTGAACGACCCGGTGCGCAGATCAGTAATGAAGGGCCAGGCCGCGAAGACGACCGGTGTGCCCGGGTTGATCAGGTTGGCAATGGCGACGCATGACAGGGTCTCGGCCACCGCCTGCGCCAAGGTCCCCGCCAGCGGCGCGGGTGATGTCGCCCCAGCTTGCGGCGGAACTGCAAGATCGCAGACGAGACCCATTTTCGCGGTATCGATCAGGATTTCCAGATTTTCCCGCCCAAAGCGAAGGGGAGAAACGATTGGGCAGCCACCAAAGATAACCGAGGGCTTTTCAAGGAACTTGCCCTCCCCGCCCGAAGCCAGATCGAACAGATGGATCGCGTCCTGAATATGCTCGCGCGTGCGGAAGGTCAGGCAGGACGGTTTTTCGCTACCCGCCAGGATGGCATAGAGCATGCTCATGTCATGCTCGTAATCCTGCGGAACATCCGTTGCCAGAACCGTGTCGCCGGTCATGTGAATATTGTCGAGCCGATCCACCAGACGGGTGAAGTCGTAAATGTCCTTGAGGGTTGATGGCCGGTAACTGCGCGTTTCGGCGTCGAACGTTGTCACAGCGGTGCCGGAGTTTGCGTAATACACCTTGTCCTTGGTGCAATGCATGTCGTCCTTGCCGGCCCGCGTTCCGCGTGCATGAACATAGAATTCACTGGCCGCCTTGGCCAACAGGTCTTCCATCAATGCGCGCGGAAAGCACAGCCTGCCATGCTCGTTTACCGTCGCCCCCTTGGGCATCACAAGATCAAGGACTTCCTGCGTGGGATCGCCGACGCCTGTGCGTTCCAGAATGCCGAGCGCGGCTTCGTGGATGCGCGCCATATCGGCGTCTGACAGCGGCTTGTACCGGCCACCGGGGATGCCGGGCCAGATTGCCTGCGAGGAGGTGTTGCTGGTCCGCACGGCCGCGCGTGCTTCACGCCCGCCCCCGCGCCGTCTCGATCTGCGCTGCGTAATTTCTGTCATCGTTCTTCTCCGAATTTTGCGCGTCTCGGATCATGCTGAAGTAGTTGCGATAGAAGCCGGGAATGCTCCATTCCATCTCGGACAGCGGCCCCGGGACGAAATGGTGTGAATTCACACCTTCCTGATTGTGCCGGATGATCCGTTCGTCATCGAGCGACGTGACATGCCAAAGCCATGTCAGCGCATCCTTGTCATAGTCGCGACCTTCTTCCGCGTCGCCGCGCACGTACCAGACGATCTGAATATCCGTTTCCTGCAGGGCGCGTGGGACGAACCGATAACCAACTACGTGATCTGCGTAGACGAGGAAGTAGTTGAGCATCCCGATTCCCAGATCGGTGGCGCCCCCATCGTGAGTTTTCAGATCACCCAAGGGTGGCGCCAGAGGTGCGCCATCCTTGCTGCCCGTCATGTAGCCGGGGAACAGCGGGTAGCGCCGCCAATAGACATCTGCGCCGGGCGCAACTGCATTTTCCCCGGTGAGGTCCAGTTGTTCAGTGGGAATTCCGGCTTCTTCCATCCGCTCGTGAAGTGCTCCGCTGAATTCCAGAACTTGCGCCGGGTCTTTCAGGGAATGACTGCGGGAATAATCCTGATGGGATGGTGCGCAGTGATAGCATTCCAGATAGTTCTCCAAGGCCAGCTTCCAATTTGCCGGAACCGGATATGAGGCTTCATGCGCGACCTTCAGGTTCTCTAGATCGAATGGCTTTGAAAGCGGGGCCAGCCTTTCCAGCGCAGCATCCAAAGGCGGGGCGTCTTCAGCGACACAGACAAAAATCAGGCCCTGGAAAATCTTCACCTGAACCGGGAACAACCCGTACTGGCCGGGATCAAAGTCCGGGCCCATTGATCGCCCGTTTCGCAGTTTGCCGTTCAGGTCGAAGGTCCACGCGTGATAGGGGCAAATGAAACTGCGCGCCTTGCCTTTCTGTTCAATGCAAACCCGCGATCCCCGGTGACGGCAGACATTCAGATGCGCGCGCACCTCTCCCTCGCGATCCCGAACGATGATCACGGACTCGGGGCCGTAATCGAACAGGAAATAGTCACCCGGTTCAGCGATCTGGCTGACATGCCCGACCCAGATCCAGTTGCGGTTCCAGAACGTACTGATGTCGTTGTCATAAACCGCCTGAGAGGTATAGAAATGGCGCGGCAAGGCGAACCCTTCCCGCTGCGCCTCCATCAGTTCGCGCATTACTTGCAAGTCATCTTTTAGCATGGCGCACCTCATTCAGCTTCAAGTGAAACGATTTCCCGGCGGAAATACTCGCGGTCGATGTCGCCCGCGTCGCGTTCGAAATTCCTGGCAGCCATGTGACCCGAGAATACAGCGTCCGCGATCAAACCGGGGTTTGCCGCGTCGCCGATCAGTTCCAGCTTTGTCAGCGGGCTGTCGGTCAAACCACGAAGTTCATCATAAAGGCCGGTTTCTCGCGTTCGCTGCGTGATCAAAACCACAGAACTGCATTCGATGGATTGTTCTCGGCCGGTATAGGCGCATCGTACTTTTGCCTGACCGGGCGCGATGCTGGCCAAGGTCTTGGACAGAACCAATCGAACGCCCTTTTCCAACAGACTGCGCTGAACTTTGATCTGTTCCAACGTCAATTCGGTAAATGGCGAAACCATCGAGGCCGGGGTCACAAAAACAACCTCATGCCCGGCCTGAGCCAGATGATCCGCCAGCACGCCACCAAGATAGGCCTGATCATCGTCAAAAATCAAAACAGGACCGTCCGCCGGCACCTGCCCTGACATGATGTCGTCCGGAGTGAAAACCCGGGTGCCAGCCTCTATTGCTATGCCGCGAAATGCGGACTTCCCGCGACCATCCCGCCGCCAAGTTGAACCGGTTGCCAGAAAGACGTTGGGAATGCCCAGTTCAACAACTTCACTTGCCGACAAGCGGCTGTCGGTGAACAGTTGAACGTTCCCGCGCTGTTGCAGGTCGTAAATCCTGTGGTCTGCCACGCGTTTCCAGGCAGACAGGCCGGTCAGACCGGACTCCTGCAACACGCGGCCGCCAAGCTCCTGCTTTGCTTCGGCCAGAGTTACGTCGTAGCCGCGCCGCGCCAGTTGCATGGCGCATTCCAGCCCGGCTGGCCCGCTGCCAACAACAAGCGCGGCTTCCTCTTTTCCCCGGTGCTCAATGATTTCAGGATGCCATCCACGCCGCCACTCTTCGCCCATAGTCGGGTTCTGAGTACACCGGATAGGCACTCCCAAGGAATCCGCTGAAACGCAGATATTGCATCCAATGCACTCGCGGATTTCTTCGATGCGACCTTCCTTGATTTTGTTGGGAAGAAACGGATCGGCAATGGACGGTCGTGCCGCGCCGATGAAATCAAGGATACCTTTCTTGACCAGCGACACCATCAGGTCCGGAGACGTAAAGCGCCCGACACCAACAACCGGCTTGGACGTGACCTGTTTGACGAATTCGATATACGAGGTTTGAAAACCGTCGCGGGGTTCAAAACGGGTTGTCGCAGAGTCATTGCTCCAATTCGCGACGTTGACGTCCCAGAGATCCGGCAGCTCTGCCAGCAGTTCAACAACGGCACGGCCTTCTTCCTGCGCCTGCATCCCCTCGGGTCCCAGCATTTCGTCGACCGCGAACCGAAGGGCGATGGCACAATCATCGCCGACCTCTTCTTTGGTTTCTTCCAAAAGCTCCCGGGTCAGGCGCACCCGGTTTTCCAACGAACCGCCATATTCATCGGTCCGGTCGTTGAACTGCGGCAACAGAAAGTGATGCGGCAGGGTCATGTGATGACCGGCATAGATGTAAACAATATCGAAACCCGCCTCACGCGAGCGTCGCGCCGCCGCACGGTGCCACTTGCGAAACTCGCGGATGTCAGACTTGTCCATCGCGAGGGCCTGCTTGGGATACGCGGTTTGCAGGGCGAGTTCTGAGGGGGCCAGCAAGGGCGCGCGGCTCAGGTGGTTTTGCGCATGGTGGCCGTTGTGCGCCAGTTCGATGGCCGCCAGCGAGCCCTTCTCGTGCACCGCCTCGGTCATCAGGCGCAGGGCGGGAATATCCCGCTCATCCCAGAGCCGGTTTTCGGCGAAAGGCGACAGGTCGGACGTCGGATGGATTTCCGTCTCTTGATTGGACACGACAGCCCAACCACCCTCGGCCTTCATCGCCCGCATGGCAGCCTCGGCCTGAGGTCTGAGATGCCCCATGCCGTTGCAGTGGGGCACCTGATAGAACCGGTTTCGGGCCGTCACTGGCCCGACCCGAACCGGTTCGAAAAGAACAGAATATCCGTCAGCGCCTGACATTGCCGCGCTTCCTCCAGAAAATTGGAAATGTTGTCGTGGGAATGGAGGGACCGTCTGTCCCGCCATTCCCGGTTGTGCTGTTAAGGTCTGCTTAGAAGCCTGCTTTGATGCGCTCGAACTCTTTCAGCATCTTGGCTTCCAGCTCGGGGTTGACCGCGTCGAAGAACAGGCTGCCCTCAAAAAAGCTGTCCACATCCGAGAACCCGTAGGTTTCGATCAGCTCCGGGTCTGCTTGTGCGAACGCGTCTTCATTGGCATGAGCATACCCCCAACTTTCGATGATGTACTTGCCGCTGGCGGCAGAGCTGAGCGCGTTCAGCATGTCATAGACCTGCTCATCCGACTGCTTGGCGGATTTCAGATGCACATAGCCGCATACCCAGGTGGCGATGCCCTTGTCCACATCCCGCATCATGACGGCCGGAGTTTCGTTCCAGATCAGGTTCAGTTCCGACTGGTTCCAGCCCCAACCCAGTGTCACCTCGCCACTGGCGATCGCCTGATCCAGCTGGCCCGCGTCAGACCAGTAGAAGCGCACATTGGGATGAATCGCGCGCAGGTAATCCGCCGCCTTCTGGAATTCCTCGTCGCTCATATCGGTATAGCTGGAGGCCCCTGTCGCCAATGCGGCCATGGCAAATGCGCTGGAGGCAGCATCCGGAATGGCAACCTTGCCCTGATAGGCAGGATCCGCGAGCAGTTGCAGCGAGACATCGTCCGCCGAAATCATGTCGGTGCGATAGATCAGGCCGGTGTTGCCCCATTCGAACGGCACCATATAGGTCTGCCCGTCGATCGTGATGCCATCGACTTCCTTGATCTTGGGCATCAGCTTGTCCCAGTTTTCAAGCTTACTGGTGTCGATCGGCTTTAGCATATCCGCCGCGACCCATTTCCTCAGCGCATCCGTGCAGGGATGGGCCAGATCTGCTTCAAACCCGGACTGAAGCTTGGTGAACGCTTCTTCCACGCTGCCGAAATAGGTATAGCTGGGCGCGCCGCCGTACTTTTCGACATAGTCGCCGTAGAACCCCTGATCCTCGTATCCGGACCAGTCGAAGACGGTCAGGTCCGCCGCGTTGGCCAGCGCTTGGCTGGCGGTAAAGGTGGCAACCACTGCTGCCGCGATTGGTGCTGCTTTACTCATTTTCTCCTCCCAAAGAATCATGTGTCACGTTTGCCCAGATCGATCACCGACGCGCTTTGAACGCCAAGCCATACGGTGTCGCCGCGGCTGTGATCGACAGTGTGAAAGTAGTTAGGAACCGCAACGGCGATGCTGTCAGCCAGACCATCGACACGGACATAGTAGTGGACGCTTTCACCGTAGAAGGCGACGTCCGTCACCTCGCCTTGGGCGCAGGCGTCATATCCATCCGGTTTCCCGGCTGCGATTTCCAGTTGTTCTGGCCGAATCCCGACCAGCAGGTCTTTGTCATGCACCTGAACATTCGGGTTTACCCCAATCGTCAATTTTCCGAACCCCTGAACATTGACCTCAAGTGTTTCAGCGTTCTCGGCCGAAACCTTGGCGTTCAGAAAGTTCATTCCGCCGATGAAAGCGGCCACTTCCCGGTTGCATGGCTGCGAGTACAGCACCTCGGGTCTGTCGACCTGTTTGAGCTGACCGGCGAACATCACACCGATGCGGTCGGACATGGTCATGGCTTCGTATTGATCATGCGTCACCATCACGAAGGTAATGCCAAGCTTCTGCTGCAGGCGGCGCATTTCCAACTGCATCGCTTCGCGCAGGTTTTTGTCCAGCGCGGACAGTGGTTCATCCAGCAACAACACCTTTGGCCGCATGACCAGCGCCCGTGCAAGCGCTACGCGTTGCCGCTGCCCGCCCGACAACTCGTTGGCCTTGCGGTCCTGCAAGCCTCCAAGCTCGACCATCTCAAGCGCTTCGGCAACGCGTTCCTTGATTTCCTTCCGCGACAGCTTTGTCTTGCGCAAACCGAACCCTACATTGTCGCCCACATTCAGATGCGGAAAGATCGCATAGCTTTGGAACACCATATTTGTCGGGCGTTTGTTTGCGGGCACCTCGCCCATGGTGCGTCCATCGATCCGGACTTCACCTTCTTCATGATCCTGAAATCCCGCGATGATGCGTAAAGCCGTCGTCTTTCCGCAACCCGATGGCCCCAGCAGCGAAAAGAACTCACCTTCTTTCAAAGTCAGGTTCAGATCGGACACCGCCACAAAGGACCCAAAGCGTTTTTCGACGCCCTTAATCTCGATGATGTTCTGTTCGCTCATCTTGTTTGTTCCTTTGGCTTCAATCCGAAGATTGCGTGGAGCGGCGGCGGAAGTATTCGGCAATCAGCAGCAGCAGGACCGACGAGAGCAAAAGCAGCGATCCCAGGGCCAGCGTGTTGGGCAGCTTTGCGGGGAACCGGATCTGGCTCCAGATGTAGACCGGCAGTGTCGGGCTGTTGCCAGACAGGAAGAAGGCCAGCACGAATTCGTCAAAGGACACAGTGAACGTGACCAGCAAGCTGGCGATGATGCCCGGAGCAACAATCGGCAGAGTGACGCGCCGAAACGTCCCGACAACGCTTTCTCCCAGATCGAAGGCGGCCTCCTCCAAAGACTGGTCGAAATCGTCAAAGGCGGACTTCATGATCGACACTGCGAAGGGCAGAGCCACGAAAACATGCCCAAGAATTACGGTCGTCAGCGATGGTTTCAGCCCGATGCTGATGAACAGAACCAGCATCGAACTGGCAACGATGATGCCGGGGATGACCAAAGGAAGCATGACCAGTCCCTCGGACAACTCCCGCCCCGTGAACCGATACCGGACATAAGCGCGCGCGGCGAACAGGCCCAGCGACGTTGCCAGCAGGGCGGTCACGCTGCCCACGATCAGCGAGTTCACCATCGCCTGCAACAGCGTGTCCTGCTGACCCAACTGCGCGTACCACTTCAACGTGAAGCCCTTTAGCGGGAAGGCGACGATGGTTCCGTCATTGAACGAAAACAGCGGCAAAAGCAGAACCGGCAGGTAGAGAAACACCAGGTAGGCGATGGCATAGACAAACAGCCATGGGACACGAAATACCTTGGTCATCGGATCCTCCGCCCCAAGGCGGTGACGACCACCACGAACAGGATCGCGACGCAGCCGACCGAAAGCATTGCCAGCAGAGACAGGGTTGCGCCCAACGGCCAGTTATTGGCGGCGCCAAACTGTACCTGGATCAGGTTCGCCACCATTTTACCCTGCGATCCACCGACCAGAGCCGGGGTGACATAGTCGCCCACAGTCGGGATGAAAATGATCAGGCAGGCCGCGATGATCCCCGGCACCGTCAGGGGCAGCGTTACGCGAACAAACCTTTCAAGTTTGCTGCACCCAAGGTCCGTTGCAGCTTCCAACAGGCTATGGTCGATCTTTTGGAGCGAAACATAAATCGGCAAGATCGCAAACGGCGCCCAGGCATGCGCAAGCGTGAGCACAACGGCAAACTCGTTGTAGAGCAGGAATGTCAGCGGTTCCTGAATCAACCCCAGCGAAATCAGGGCCGAGTTCATCACGCCGTTAAAACCAAGGATCAGTTTCCAGCTGAACACCCGCAGCAGATAACTGCTCCAAAAGGGGATGGTAATTAGCAATAGCCACAGGGTCTTCTTCTGCGTCCGAAATGCAATGAAATAGGCGATGGGATAAGCCAAACACACCGTCGCCAGTGTCACCGCCCCCGCTATTGCAACCGATCGGATCATCAGGTGCCGCACCAGGGGGTCGGTGAACGCCTCTTGGTAGTTCACCCAAGTCAGGGTGCGGTCAATCTCGACATAGGTCTGGGTCCAAAAACTGTAGGCCACCAGAATGCAAAGAGGCACAGCGACAAGCAGGCCGACATAGAGCGTCGCAGGCGCGCTCAGTGCCAGGCCCTTGCCCGTTTCGCTTCTTATGACTCCAGCCATGCTTCCCTGCTGAGTTTTGCTTGCGGTGGTGCGACGACATACATCGCAAAATGGACAATCGTCCATTTAAATCTGGAATTTTCAGGCCAGCTGTGTCAACAGATAATTTCACAACTAGGGCTGGCCAAATTCACAATGGCCGCAAGAAGGCACCGCAATAGGCTGAAAAGAAACAGAACCGCCTGAGCAAATGACCGGAAGACGACAAGAAATACGCGAACGAAATCGCCTGTCCCTGATCGAAGCGGTGCTCGCCTCGGTCGCAGAGAAGGGTATTTCAGAGACATCCGTAAGCGAAATCATCCAGCGCGCCGAGCTGTCCCGCGGCATGATTCACCTTCATTTCGGCGGCAAGGACAACCTGGTTAACGAAGCCGCCCGCTATTCGTCCGAGCAATACTACAATGGCATTTATGCCTTGCTGGAAACGACCGGGCAAACCGGCCAGGAACATATCGAGATGATTGTTCGGGGTGATTTGGGTGAAACCATCCTCAACAAGAAAAGCGTTTCAATTTGGTACGCGTTTCGCGGTGAGGCCAGAAACCGAGCGGCGATCGCGGCCTTTTCCGACACGCGCGACGCGAAGCTACGGAACCTTGTTTTCAACGCGTTCGCCCGGATTGCAAAGGAAGCTGAAATCGAACACCCCAATCAGGTTGCACGTGACGCAACTCATGGCACGCTTGCAATGCTGGAAGGGATGTGGACCGACTACCTGCTGCACCCGGATTCTTTTGACCGAACCGAGGCAATAAAGATCATCTTCCGCTTCTTGAGCTCAATGTTTCCAAACCACTTCGACCTTGGCGGCGCATTGTCGCCAAAATGACTGTTGCGGCCAACTGTGTGTCAGCCTGCAGTTGATAGAAATAGCCCCCTTTGCGACAAGCTTGATGGGCTAGGCACTATCCATTTCCATGGTGCGGAATTCGTTTTTCAGCCAGTTGTGCCTGGCGCACATCGGTCTTGTGAAATGCTGCCGGATCAGTTTTCCCATGGCCTTCTGGATCAGCAGTGATGTAGTCGCCGGGTACACTTCGGTCGTAAAAAGCGACACTGTCCGCACAAAGTTCCTGCCAGGAAACGGCATGGCTTTGACACTGTTGTGAAACCGCTGCGTTCGGTGGAAACACGCCGCCGTTGTGATGGCCCATCCGCTGCCCTGTGCAACCAGGCCGATGATGGACTGATTGCACTCAAGTTCAAACCGGTTGGGCAGGCTGAACTTGCTTCGGGCCAATTGAATTTCGATTTGTTTGCCGATCACGTAGTCACGCGAGTACCTTAACAAAGGCAACTCCGCCTCTGGTGTAAACAACTCTTCGGGCGAACCTTCAAACTTGTTGGGAAGAACGACGATGAAGGGATCACGCATCAAAGGGTATTCGATCAGCCCCTCAGTGCGTCCCGGCGGCCGAGTGGCAACGCCTACGTCCAATTTATGCTCTTGTAGTTTGGCGAGGATCTCGTGACTGGGGCGTGTGAAGTGCCGGAAATTGCAGCGCGGAAGAGCCTGAGCCAAAAACCGGACGAGATCGGGCGCGATCTGGTTGTCAAAATCGTCGATCAAAGCCAATCGCAGGTCCGTCGCATGCTGCCAGTTGCCCGTACGGATCTCGGCTTCGCCACGTTTCAATACGGTCAGGCCTTCGCGGACGTAGCGGGCAAACACTTCTCCTGCCGGCGTTAGCCCCATTGGACGGCGTCCATGGTCGACCAATTCGATGCCCAGCGCATTTTCAAGGCTGCGCAGATGGTTGGATACTGTACTGATCGACAGGTCCGTTTCAGATGCGACCTTCTGAATCGATCCGGACTTGGCGATCAACTGAAAAACTTCCAGCCACCTTAGGCTCAGGGATTTGGACACGGCAACTGACCATTGTTTCGATTTGTTCGAAACTAGCGAAGCAAAGATTCGCCCTTGCGGCAACAATGAAGTTGGCTGAGATGTCGTTTCTAAGCTTTCATACGGGCAAAATCCGGATCGTACGGGCTGGACGTTATGACCGTCGCGCCAAAACGCTGCCCGCAACTATCCAGTTCCATTTCACTGCCAACCTCCGAGACGGACGGATCAACAAAGGCATGCGCAAGGTTCATTCCCGTACGGTGACCCCATTCACCAGAGGTAACAGTCCCCACGACCTTATTGCCCAGCATGACAGACGCGCCGGGATGAGCCGGACCACGCGTTGCATCAATGCGCAGGGGAACCAGCTTGCGGCGAAGCCCTTCTGACTGCCGCTTCAACAGCGCCTCACGCCCAATAAATTCGCCCTTGTCCAGACGTACAAACCTATCCAGCCCCGTTTCCCAAGGATCAAATTCGGTGATCAAATCGGCTTTCCAGTGCAGGAAGCTTTTTTCCATGCGCATCGAGTCAACCGCTCTGGCACCAAACAGGTTCAGCCCGTACCCTTCGCCCGCCTCCCGCAGCGCAAAATAGGCCGCATAGAGAGAGGCGTTTGGGACATGGATCTCATAGGCCAACTCTCCCGAGAAACTAAGGTTCATGACCGTGGCAGGAGCGATGCCGACAAAGCACTCTCGCACGCTGAGCCAGGGGAATGCGTCCGCAGACCAATCACCTCTGGCGCAGTCAGAAAGCACAGAGCGCGACTTGGGGCCAGCCAAAACCAGAATGGTTTGGTCATTCGTCAAGCTGCGCATCTGAACGTCTTCATCGTTGCGCAGATGCTTCTGTAGCCAGTCCATATCGTGATACTCGCTCGCTGCGGCAGAGCCATACCAAACCCGTGCTGGACCGCGATCACTGGCAGGGAGATTGGCAACAGTTGCTTCCGCCTTGACCATACCGTGTTGGTTCAGCAGATAGCCCAACCCAACACGCCCTTCGCGCTTACCCACAACTCCGCAAAACATCCGATCCAGAAACGCGTGCCCGTCCACTCCGGTGATCTCAATCCGGTTGAACCCGTTTACTTCCGCCAACCCGACACCAGTGCGAACGTTATCGACTTCGGCAGCAACCAGATCGAAGGTTTCGTCAAAATCGAAACTGAGTGACGGCGCGAAATCAGGGTGAGGTTTGATGTAATCCACCCTTTCCCATCCATTGACTACCGTGAACTCCGCCCCTTCGGATGCGAGAACAGGCGTCAGAGGCGTCGTTTTGGCGGGACGGCCGGCTGGGCGGTGTTCATGTGGAAAGTGGAACCTGAATTCGTTCTGATAATCCTCAATCGCCTTCAGAGCAGTGAGTTCTACGTTCGCGTGCCCTGTAAACCTCCTCGGGTCGAGGCACCAAGTGTCATAACATGCCTCACCATGCACGATCTGCTGTGCCAACAGCCACCCGTGCCCGCCGCCTTCGCCCAACCCGGCTCGCAGACCAATGATGCAGTACGCATTGCGCTTGCCCGGGATCGGCCCAACCATCGGGGCGCCATCAATCGTATAAGTGATCGGCCCGTTTACGACCGTGTGAATGCCCACCTCCATCAAGGCCGGCATCCGCGCAAATGCACCCTCGAGCACATCAGTTACACGGTCCAGATCATCCGGACAAAGTGCGTTCACGAAGTTTGGATCGATCCCGTCCATACCCCATGTTTTGCACCCCTGCTCGTAGAACCCGAGCAAGAGACCGTTCTTTTCCTGACGGCAATAGTAGTCGCTGATTGGGCAGCGCAGCAGCGGCATCCGGTGCCCGGCATCCCGGATGGCCTCGATCTCTTCGGTCAGAAAATACTGATGTTCCATGGAGGACACGGGATGATGAACTCCCATCATGGTGCCAACCTCGTTGACCCGGTAACCACAGGCGTTGACGATTATGTCACAGTCGATGTCTCCGTGCTCGGTATGCACGGTCCAGGTATCGTCGTTGCACTGCGTCAAAGCTGTGACAGGCGTGTTTCTGTACACTTGCGCACCGGCTTTGCGCGCCCGTCGCGCAAGGGCCTGACACAGTTGGGCCGGGTCTATGTCACCGTCGAACGGATCCCATAGCCCACCGATAAGGTTGTCGGTCGAAATCAAAGGGTGGCGGCGGGCGCATTCATCCGCATCGATGACCTCGAAATGTACATCCATGCCCCGCGCCATGGACGCGAAGTGCCGGTAGCCCTGCATCTGCGCATCTGTATTCGCCAGACGTATCCCGCCATCTCCGTGATGATAATTGATCGGGTAATCCGGGTCATCGGCCAGTTCCTTGTACAGGCGGATCGAATGAGACTTCAGACCCACCATGGTCTGGTTCATCCCGAAATTTGTGACCTGTGCTGCCGAATGCCAGGTCGTGCCCGAGGTCAGTTCGTTCCGTTCAACCAAAACCACATCTGTCCAACCCTCTTGGGTCAGGTGGTACAGCGTCGAACATCCAGCGATCCCGCCTCCGATCACAACGACTCTGGTACGCGACTTCATTGGCTGTGCTCCCTCGGTTTCGGCACAAGTCTTGCTGAATAACGGGTTGGGCAGACAACAGGGCAGTCGCCGGTACTGTAAAATCGAAACCGCAATTTCGGATTCTGAAAACGGCAATTCTCCTTTGATGCCCGTGTGTTTTGCGCCTTACGGTGCAACGAAGATGCAAAGGGATTGGGATACATGTCATCGGAGGGCTCCAAACGCAGCGGTCGGAAAGCGCGGCACGCACAGCGTGCAGCCAAGCCCGCATTCGATCCCTGTCCACCCGGTCAGACAGGTGGTGCGTACAAGCCTTTAAATCACTCGGAAATAGAACAGGTATTTGATACCGCCCTGCGGCTCCTGGAAGAGCTGGGCATGGGCAATGTACCGGATAGGCTTGCCGCCGACCTAAGGGCCGCAGGGGCACGGGACCGGGAACCGGGGCGGCTGGTATTCCCACGTTCAATGGTCCAGCAAGTCATTAATTCCGCTGCCAAAAGTTTCATGTTCCATGGCCGGGATGAAAGCCGGTCTATCGATGTGGGCGGGGATCGTGTGTATTTTGGCACTGGCGGCGCGGCTGTTCAGACGCTCGACATTGACAGTGGGCTTTATCGCCCCTCCACATTGGTTGATCTGCATGACTTCACCCGATTACAGGACACACTGGCCAATGTCAGTTGGTTCACCCGGTGCTGCGTGGCAACGGATGTCCCGGACGTGTTCGATCTGGACGTCAATACTGTCTACGCCTTGGTTCGGAATACGACCAAGCCGGTGGCCACCTCTTTCACATTGGCCGAACATGTCCGACCCATTGTCGAGATGCTGGACATCGTCGCCGGAGGGGTCGGTGAGTTCGCCAAACGCCCTTTCCTGAAAGCGCACATCAGCCCGGTCATTTCACCGATGCGATATGGCGAAGACGCAGTGGACGTCGTTTATGAGTGCATCGCCCATAACATACCAGTGTCCTGCATCACGGCTGCGCAAGCGGGCGCAACCGCTCCGGCGACTCTGGCCGGATTTCTGGCGCAGTCACTGGCCGAAACGCTTGCCAGTCTCGTGATGGTCAACACGATCAAACCCGGCTTTCCGATGGTTTTTTCCAATTGGCCCTTCATCGTAGACCTCAGAACCGGTTCATTTGCAGGCGGCAGCGGCGAGACAGCGATCCTGAATGCCGCCTCGGCGCAGATCACGAACTGGCTAGGACTGCCTTCGGGCGTGGCCGCTTCGATGGCAGATGCCAAGGCCATTGATGCCCAGTACGGGGCTGAAAAAGGCATCACGTCGCTTGCAGCCGCATTGGCCGGTGGCAACCTGATTTATGAAAGTTCAGGCATGACTGCGTCCCTGTTGGGTGCAAGTTTCGAGGCCTTTGTGCTGGACAACGAAATGCACTCTCACACCTATCGGGTCTTGCGCGGGATCGAGGTCACCGAAGCGAATCTCGGCTTTGACGCCATTTGCAAATCGGTTTTGGGTGACGGGCACTTTCTGGGCAGCGCACATACATATGAAGCAATGGAGAGAGATTACTTTTATCCTCAGCTCGCTGATCGCCGGGAGCCGCGCACATGGGAAACCGAAGGTGCGAGGGACGCATGGTCATCCGCCCGGCAAGTCGCCAGAGAGGTTTTGAGCTCGCATCACCCCGAGTATCTCACCCCCGAGCAGGACGCCGAAATTCGCCGACGTTTTCGAATCCTGACCTGAAGTCTTACAGGCATTCCCAGCCCGTTGCTGAACCGCTAGGGTCACTGAAGAAACTTGCAGAGGATGGGAAGCCATGGCCGATTCATTTTTTCAACCGGTTTCAGCCATGGAGCTTGCCAGGTTTGCGGGCATACCGTCATTCATGCGCCTGCCCGTTCTGGATATGGACCACGAACGCATCTCGGACGTCGAATTGGGCCTTGTCGGCATCCCTTGGGACAGCGGTACCACCAATCGGCCGGGCGCACGGCATGGCCCGCGGCAACTGCGCGATTACTCCACGATGATCAGGGCGATGAACCCGGTCACGGGCGTCGCGCCGTTCTCGCAGGTGAATTGCGCGGACCTAGGAGATGTCGCCCCCAATCCGGTCGACATAGAAGACACGCTGGATCGGGTCACGAGCTTCTACTCGAAGCTGAAAGCGCGCAAAATCACGCCATTGACCGCCGGAGGGGATCACTTGACCACCCTGCCCGTCCTGCGTGCCCTGGCCGCCTCGGGCCCGGTTGGTCTCATCCAGTTCGACAGTCACACGGATTTGTTCGACACCTATTTCGGCGGCCACAAATTCACGCACGGCACCCCCTTCCGCCGCGCTGTTGAGGAAGGGCTGGTGGACCCCAAACGCTTTGTTCAGGTCGGAATCCGCGGCACGGCATACAACACCGAAGACATCGAATGGGGTGAAGCGCAGGGCATCCGTATCATCCGCATCGAAGAACTGTTCGACCGGGGCATCGACGATGTGATGAATGAAGTGCGCGGCATTGTCGGAACGGAGCCGACCTACTGCACCTATGACATCGACTTCGTGGATCCGACCTATGCGCCCGGCACCGGCACACCCGAAATTGGCGGGCCCAACAGTTTTCAGGCCCAGCAGGTCATTCGCAAGATGTCTGGCCTGAACCTTGTCGGTGCCGATCTTGTCGAAGTGTCGCCACCCTTCGATCCTGAGGGTGGGACAGCGTGGCTGGGTATTTCGCTGATGTTCGAATTGCTTTGTGTTCTGGCCCAAGCTGTCGAGGCGCGCCGCAGTTAATCCTCGGCGACATTTTCGGCAATCATCGAAATCATCTCGAACATCACTGCTGCGGCGGTCAGGGCAGTGATGTTGTTGGGGCTGTCTTTTGTGGGCATCATGCAAACCACATCACCGCCAACGATATTCAACCCGCGCGCCGCTCTCAGGATTCCAACCGCCTCATCGATGTCAAACCCCTTTTCACCCGGCTCAAGATTAGAGACTGCGGGCGCAACGGTTGGATCAAGGCAATCCAGATCGAAGGTGATGTAAACCGGCCGGTCGCCAAGCACCTCTTTGGTTTGGGCCACAACGTCCTCCAGCCCACGCTGACGGAACTCGCGCATTGTCACGATGTTGTAGCCATAGTCGTAAGAAGGCTGCAGCCAGTCCAAACTGCGTGGATGGCCCCGCAAGCCGATCTGCATCGATCGGGTCGGATCCACCTGCCCCTGATCGGCCAGATAAGCCCCCCAATGTGCCGCTGATTTCTTGGCACCCAGGAAGTGGTCAACCTTGGTAAAAACATCCGTATGGGCGTCCAGATGCAGGAAACTGACAGGTTCTCCGCCGGCCAATTTTCCACATCCCAACGCCTGTACTATCCCACCAGTGATGGAGTGATCTCCGCCGACAGAAACCGGTCGTGCACCGGCCGCGTCGATGTCCTTGTAGAATTCGGTGATCCGTTCGATGCAATCCTCATTGTCGTTCGCCTTCGGGAACGGCACGTCCCCCACATCGGCAATCCTCGCGCTGTTCCATGGGTCGATCTCGAAAACTGAATGCACCCTGCGCTGAACGGCCGAGACGTGCCGCAAGGCGCGTGGTCCCAAATGCTGGTCCCGCTCAGTCGTCCCGTTTCCAGTTGAGTGCGGCACGCCTGCCAATGCAATGTCCTGCCCCTCGGGCCCGACGTTGTGGCAACGAAACAGAGTAGGCACGCCCCACCAATACAGATTGTCCATCATGGACTGTTCGTAGCGATCCGCCATTGTTTTCTCCGGTCAATGAAAAACGCCCCCGGAAAGAACCGGGGGCGCAGATGGTTAGATTTTCTCGTCTTCCCGCCGGAATGCGCCTTGCACGATCCTGTCCATGACCATGGCGAGGAACAGAATTGCGAAGCCGCCCAGCAAGCCCGGCCCCTTGGCGGCATATTGCAGTGCCTCCAGGATTTCTTTGCCCAAGCCGCCACCACCTATCAGCGAGATGATTACGACCATGGACAGACACATCAGAATTGTCTGGTTCACACCTGTCATGATCGATGGCAATGCCAGCGGGATTTCCACGTCTTTCAGCAACTGCCATTTCGAGGCCCCAAAGGCGACGGCAGCTTCCTTGATGCTCTCCGGAACCCCACGCATGCCCAGCGCCGTCAGTCGAATAACCGGCGGCATTCCGAAGATGATCGTTGCCAGAATGCCCGGCGGATTGCCCGTGCCAAAGAAGGCAATGATCGGGATAAGGTAGACGAACGCCGGAAGGGTCTGCATCAAGTCCAGCACCGGTTCCGCAGCGCGATAAGCGCGCTTAGACTTGCCAAACCAGATACCCAGCGGAATGCCGAAGACAACACAGAGCAACACCGCTGCACCCACCAGCGCAACTGTTTCCATCGCCACGTCCCAATATCCCAGCAAAGCGATATAGGCCAACGAAGCAGCGGTGAAGATGGCAACCCTTGGTCCCGCCGCGCGCCATGCGGTCACACAGATGACCAGCATGACAACCGGCCAAGGTGAGCCGATAAGTGCCACGGTCAACGCATCAAGAACAGACCGCACACCGGCTACAATCCCGTCGAAGACGTCGCCCCCCGCTGCGGCGGCCGCGTCTATCTTTTCTTCCATCCAGCCAGCCAGGTTCGAAAACAACGTGCCGTTGCCCTCTCCCAATATCATCGCGGATACCTGCTGCTCGGGGAAAGCATCCAGCAAAGGAAGCGACGCGTTTACGGTGAACTTGTAAACGATCAAGGGACCAATGGCCGCGACAAGGATTGCGCCCAAAACCGTGTTTCGGGTCGAGCGTCCGCTTTCCGTGCTGCCCGGATCGATACGCCAGTTTGAATACTGTTTTTCGTAGACACGGTCGGCATACAAACCCTGAACCACCTTGAAAACCAGCAACATCAGCAACCCGGTGATAAGAATACCCGTGGCCTCGGACTGGGCAGCAGCGGCCCTTTCCAAGCTGGTATCAGCCGCTTTCTGAATGTTTTCAGCCAGCTTGGTGAAACGATCGATATCCGCCTTTTCAGTTGCGTCCGCCGCTCGGGCCAGCAGTTCGGCTGCACGCTCTTGCTGACGCGCGGCACGCTCTGCAAAGTCCGCACCCGGATTGCCCCACGCGCCCCTGCCGATTTGGACCCACGCGATGATCTCGAGGATCAGAAACGTCCAGAACATGCCCCAAATGGCTCGTGACGCGGACCAGAACGGCCCCAGCACCGCCGCCCACGTGTTGAACGTGTTGGGAATTGCACTGGTAGCGTCGTGGATTTTGTGAAAGGCGTTGACGTAATAGGCTCCGTTCGGACCAGCGAACTTCTTGATGGAAATATCAAGAGCCTCGCGATCAACCTCGATGTCAGAAGCGGCCGTTACTTTAAGCTCAGAAGTTGCGTCAGTCATTTTTGCCCCCCTGAATACCACGCAACAGGCGTGGCTTGGTCACGACACCCACGTCACTGCCCGCATCCGTTATGACGACCGGCAATTCGGAATTCACGGCCAGATCGATCAGTTGGTCCAGATCCGCGCCTTCGTCCGCCCTAGGCGCACCGTCGAGTGGCCCTGAATAACTGTCCATCGGTTCCATGATGGAATGCGCTTTGACCAGTTTGAGCTTGGAGATACCCTGAACAAATTCGCGCACGTAATCGTCGGATGGGTTCATAACGATATCCTCCGGCGTGCCGATCTGTACGATCACCCCATCCTTCATGATCGCAATTCGGTGGCCTATACGAATAGCTTCATCCAGATCATGAGTAATGAACAGCGTGGTCTTTTTAAGCTGCGCCACAAGCGCCTTGAACTGGTCCTGCAACTGCAGGCGGATCAGAGGGTCAAGGGCGGAAAAGGGTTCATCCATCAAAAGGATTTCGGGGTCCGACGCCAGCGCCCGCGCGATCCCCACACGTTGCTGCATACCGCCGGAAAGTTCCTTGGGCAGGCGGTCCTCATAACCAGTTAGGTTTACCAGGCTCAAAGCGTGATCCGATACAGCCCAACGTTTGGATTTCGGGACCTTTCTGATCTCCAGGGGGTAAGCCACGTTATCGCGGACGGAACGATGAGGCATCAGTGCCATGTGTTGAAACACCATGCCGATTTGCTGGGCGCGAATGCGGCGCAATTCGGATTCCGATAGTTTCGATACGTCGTGACCCAGGATTTCGATCCGGCCGGCCGTCGGCTCGATCAATCTGTTCACGTGTCGTACCAACGTGGACTTGCCCGAACCGGACAACCCCATGATGCAGAAAATTTCGCCACGCGGCACTTCGAATGTGGCACCCTGAACACCAACAACGCAGTTGAACCGTTCCAAAACTTCCGGCTTGCCGATGCCTTCGTCTCGGACAGCTTGCATTGCCTCTTCAGCACGTGCGCCAAAGATCTTCCAAACGTTTTCCAGTTTTACGACAGGTTCGTCCATTTATCCCCCACAGGGCATAGCCCTGCCCAACAGAAAAAAGGCCGCCGCGATTTTCCGCGACGGCCTGCAAGGTCGTGGTTTAGTTGGTTAGCCAGCCGATCACGGTATCTTCGTTCTCTGCCACCCACTGCTTGGCAAAATCCGCGGCTTCGACGTTGTCTACAGCCAGAGCCTTGCCCATCGCGCTCAGATCATCTCCTGACATCTGATAGTTGCTGAACAGAGCGGCCACTTCGGGATAACTCTCTTCCAGCTCTTTCGCGTAGTGCAGATGAAGAGTTGCGCCGTTCCAGGCCGTGGACGCTTCGGATTTCGACAGCCAATCTGGGTCATCGGTGGGCTGAACAATTGTCCAGGTGGAAGGGTCATGAGCCGGCTCTTCAAGAACCGTCAGGTCTTGGGTCACGAAGATATAGTGGGGGCTGTAGCAGAACCCGATCCACGGATCGCCCGCCTTGGTCGCGTTTGCCAGGTTGGCATAGGCAATGGTTTCCTCGTATTCCGTCAGGTCGAATATCTGATCATAGCCATAAGATTTGGCACGGATCTTCTCGACAACGGTCGAAGCCCAACCCGGAGCACCGATCCAGACCTCAGGCGTACCATTCCCGTCTGTATCAAAGATCGCCATCTTGTCCGGGTCACTCAAGTCGTCGATTGATTTGATGCCATGCTGTTCAGCGATGTAGGTCGGGACGCACATGCCCTGCTCGGCCTGGACCGGGTTTTGGTTCATGACAACCGTGCCATTTTCTTTGACATAGGTGTCATGCAGGTTTTGCTGGTTGGGCATCCACACTTCAGGGTGGACGTGCATCGAGCCGCTGTCCATGGCTTCGAAGACAATCGGATTCGTGCCGTTTTGCAGTTCCACGTCCAGACCAAGGTTTTCTTCGATCACTACCTCGAGAATATGTGCCGTGGCATTCACCGAGGCCCAGTTCGGCACACCGATCACGATATCTGCGGCCATAGCTGGGCCGGCAATCGCGACCGAAGCACTTCCTAGTAGCGTTGCAATTCTTTTCATCTGGTATCTCCATGTTGGGAAACTTCCGCGCTTGTTTTTCTCACCCTTTCGGACGGTGGTGCGCTTGGAATTTTTTTCGGGAAGGTCGTGCCTTCCGGTCCTTTTTGTCCAGCGAAGCTTGAGGCTGACATAGCCACAAAAGTGAAGCACGCGAGAGCGCTGCCCATCAAGAGATACGTTATTCTACTTCCCGTATTGGAAATTATCGCAACATTGTTTTGGTAAACTCGAATATGATTAATCTAAGGTGGTGTTCAGGCCCCTGAGCCCAGCATGAATTTACCGCATCCTGAGCACATTAATCGGTGCCGCCACTCAAATTCGAACCAGCCTCAACGAAGCCATGAAGCTTTTCGTAATCAAGCGCAACATTTGCGCGAACCTGCCCAACTGAACGGGTCCACCTCTACGGCTAGGTCGCGGAGGATTAATAGTGGCGATCACCTGATCGAAGCCCGACAGGACTGCCTAGACGCTGCGGCGGGTTGAAGTTTCTGGTGAGGCAAGACATGTCCCGCCTGCGCGACCTAAAGCAGATCGGTGTTGTTGAACAAACCTATTGTCGATGGCGAATGAAGCACAGGGGATTGGGAGTTGATCAACCAACGGGGTTGAGGCAGCGCCTGCGTCGAATGACCAGATCGTCCCGCTTGGGTCTCACCCCAGAAACGCAGCGCCGTGGAGCAAGGTCTGGCACTACGGGCGTAATTGCAGCAAGGACAGAAGCTGTTCAATGTCGGATTTGGGCCCAAAAGTGTCTACACACCGATGGCCTCAAAGCGGCACCAGATCTGCAATCCAGCAAATGCTCTTCAGCTAGGGACCCATTTCGTTGCGAAAACGATGTGTGACTTGGAAGTGCCTTCTGACGTTGAACGTTCACCTTGTTTCCGGTCCAACAATGATCGTCGGAACATGATCCACGCGCCTGCTTGATACGGGGTGCAAGCGCTCAATATTTGACAAACAGTTGCAACAAAACAGATCATCGGCGAGATTTCATCAACTTCAAAGAAGACCGATGCGACTGTTTTATATCCTACTTGTACCCGTCTTCGTTGTTGTTTTGGTTATTCTTCTTATTAGTAGCCTTGTTCCGCCCGAGACCATTCGGCTTGCCACTGGGCCAAAAGACGGCGGGTATTGGCGGATTGGCCTCGAGTATCAGTCCAAGCTTGCCAGGGACGACATATCGTTAGAGCTGGTGGAAACTGCTGGTTCCGTCGAGAACATTCAACGGCTCATTGACGGAGATGTGGACGTTGCCTTTGTGCAGGGCGGCATTCCTCTTCCCAGAGGAGAGAATCTAGAGTCACTCGGGGCTCTCTTCCCTGAACCGCTGGTGATTTTCAGACGTTCCGCCGCGCAAGTTGGCCGATATCCCGGAGATTGGCGCGGGATTCGTTTGGCTGCTGGACAAGTCGGATCAGGCACACGTGCCGCAGCACTGGCACTCATAGAAGCCGCAGGCCTTCAGGACTCGGGCATCGAATTGCAGGAAATTGGGGGATTCGAGGCCATAGACGCGTTGCGTGCTGGCGAGGCGGATGCAGCCTTGTTTGTGTCGCCTCTGGATGCGCCATACCTGACAGAGGCCATAGTCGACCCCAAGCTGGATCTGATCCAAATGGCCTTGATCGACGCCCTGTCTTTCAGATTTGTCAGCGGCCATTCCGTTGTTGTTCCAGCCGGGTCAACCTCTTTGGCCCCGCCGCGACCCGCGCATGATGTCAAAATACTGACTTTGACTGCATCGATGATCGCGACAAACGAGCTGCACCCGGCTGTTGTCGACAGGCTTGTTCATAGCGCAAACAAAATCCACGCAGACCGAACCGTTCTGCGAGCGGCCAAGGAGTTTCCAAACACCAATTCGCCTCCGGCCCCAATTAATGACGTCGCTTGGCACATGATCAACTCTGGGCCCAACATTCTTCACGATATCTTTCCATTTTGGGTTGCGGCCCAGTTTGGTCGGGTGTTGCTTTTTCTCTTGCCGATTTTATTCCTTGCGCCGCTGCTGCGTCTCGTCCCGGCCCTTTACGTGTGGTTTCAAAACCGAAGAGTTTGGCGACACTATCAACACATTGCATCCCTTGAAGCAGAAATCGAGGACGCTGCGACGGCCGAGGAGATTGAAGCTGTAGCGAAGAAACTCGATGACGTATCTGCGACACTCGCGAATTTGAACTTGCCACTCGCTTACCGGCAGAAGGCCTACGACGCGCGGATGCACATCGAGCTTATTGCTCAGGAAATCGAACGACACCGCGCCAATAGGCGCCAAGAGCCCTAGTTATTGCGAGGGCAGTTGGCCGTAAACAGACCGTAACTCCCAGCCTCTGCGTGTTTCAAAATGACGGCAATGCGATAAAAGCTGACACCGGGCGATGTCAGAACGGCGCTTGGCTGCCAATGCACCTCTCAAATCAGGCATCTGTAAAGACTGATGCTGGACCAAGTAGGTAAGTCTAAGCCAATTGCTTTAGCCGGGGCATCAAATCCAGGAGTTCCCTTGTGTACGGATGCTCGGGAGCTGTGAACAACGAGGCCGTCTCCTGAACCTCAAGCAGTTTTCCCTGACGCATCACGCCCACCCGGTCACACATCTGACGCACGACCGGAAGATCGTGGCTGATAAAGAGCATAGTCAAGCCGAGGTGATCCTGCAGGTCTTTGAGAATGTTCAGGATTTGTGCCTGAATGGACACATCCAGAGCGCTGGTCGGCTCATCACAGATCAGAAAACGTGGCTGAGTTGCAAGGGCCCGGGCAATACAAATGCGTTGCCGCTGCCCGCCGGAAAATTCATGTGGATACTTGCGCCACGCGTCCTTGGCCAACCCAACCCAGTCAAGCAATTCGCGCACCCGCGGTTCGATAGCGGACTTGGGCAGGATTTTGTGGTGATGGATTGGCTCGGCCACAAGGTCCCCGACCCTCATGCGTGGATTTAGACTGGAGAAAGGATCCTGAAAGATCATTTGAATTTGGCGGCGATAGGCCTGCAGGGCGTCTGCTCCCATGGCCGTCACATCCTGACCGTCAAAGATCACGCTGCCACCGTCCACAGGATATAGCGTGCCGATCATCCGCGCGACGGTGGACTTGCCAGAGCCACTTTCGCCAACAAGGCCAAATACCTCACCATCGCGAATGTCGAAACTGACCTGATCGACGGCGGTGAAGTAACGCCGCTGCGATGGCAGCAGGCCGCCCTTTTGCAGGAACGTTTTGGTGATGTTCTCGACTTCAAGCAGCTTACCGGATTTTGACAATTCGGTTTTGTCCCAATGCGCCGCCAGATCATCAATCTTGAAGGTTCTTGCCCGCTCGCCATAGCTGACCACCGGAAAGCGTTCTACCTTGGTGTGAGGTCTTGGCACGGCGGCAATCAGGGATTTGGTGTAATCATGCGTGGGCGCGCCAAGGATCTGATCGGTCGTGCCGCTTTCGACCACTTGGCCGGAATACATGACGGTGACCGTATCAGTGGTATCGGCGATAACACCCATGTCGTGCGTCACGAGGATTACTCCAACCTGACGCTCCTTCGCCAGTTCCTTGATCAGGTCCAGTACTTGCGCCTGAACGGACACGTCCAAGGCCGTTGTGGGTTCGTCCGCGATCAGGACGCTGGGTTCGGAGCACAAAGCCAAGGCGATCACAACCCTCTGGCGCATCCCGCCGGAAAACTGGTGCGGATACTGATTGAACCGATCCACCGGGTCGGGGATGGAGACGCGGTCCAGCAGAGCAATGGCACGCTTTTTGGCCGCTGTTGCAGACAGGCCCAGGTGCAGTTGGATCGTCTCCACCAGTTGCTGACCCACTGTGAACAGTGGGTTGAGCGAGGTCAGCGGGTCCTGAAAGATCATACCGATCTCTTTGCCCCGGATCCTGCGCTTGTCCTCTGCATCCAGTTCGTCGATCCTGCGACCGTTTAGCCAGACCTCGCCCTCGGACACGTGGGCCGGAGGGTCCAGCAGGCCGATCACGGCATTGCCAGTCATGGATTTACCAGCGCCGCTTTCGCCCACGACCCCCCGAATTTCGCCAGGATGCAGATCATAGGTCACGTGCTCCACCGGCTTGAAAACGCCGTGGCGGGTCGGGATTTCCACCGTCAGGTTGCGGATAGAAAGAACGGGATCAGTCATTTCAGCCTCGGGTTCAGAACATCTCGCAGCCAGTCGCCCAGCAGGTTCACACTCAACGCCAGCGCCAGCAGGGTGCAGGCCGGGAAGAACAGGATCCACCACTCACCCGAGAACAGGAAACCCTGTCCGATACGGATCAGGGTACCCAGCGAGGGTTGCGTGGGCGGTGCACCAACACCAAGAAAGCTAAGCGTCGCCTCGGCAATGATCGCCAGAGCCAATGAGATTGTTGCGATCACCAATACCGGTGACAGCACATTGGGCAGGATGTGGCGCAGCATGATCGTCAGTGGGCTTTGCCCGATAATGCGCGCGGCGGCGACATAATCCTTGTTCTTCTCAACCAAAGTCGCGCCCCTGACGACACGGGCGAACTGCACCCAGTCAGACAGGCCGATGGCAAGGATCAGCACCCAGATCGCCATCTGGTCGCGATACTCAACGGGTGTGACGCCCTTTGCGATACCAAAGATCAGCATGGCCAGAAGGATCGACGGGAAGGTCAGCTGCACATCGGCCGTGCGCATGATGATCGTTTCGGTCCAGCCGCCGAAATAGCCGGACAGCAGGCCCAGAATAATCCCTAGAACCATGGCAAACAGAACCGCGGCCACCCCGACAAACAGCGAAATCCGCATCCCATACAGAATGGTCGAAAACACATCCCGCCCCTGATCGTCGGTGCCCATAAGGAAGCTTTCACCGGTAAAGGCATTCGGCTCCATCGGTGGAGTGAAGCCGTTCATCAGGTTCAGGCTGGACGGGTCAAACGGGTTCGTCGGCGCAATCAGCGGTGCCAGGATCGTTGCGAGGATCAGAACCAACGCGACCGCGGCCGATAACATGGCCACAGGCGACCGGCGAAAGGCGTAGAACTGGTCGCTGTCCAGAATGCGTCTTACACGGCTCATGCGCTGACCCTCAGGCGCGGGTCGATGAACGCATAGAGAATGTCGACCGCTAGGTTGATGGTGACAAAGATGACCGAGATCATCATCAGGTAAGCCGCCATGACAGGAATATCCACGAACTGGATTGCGTTGATGAACAGAAGGCCAAGGCCTGGCCACTGGAACACCGTCTCGGTGATGATGGCAAAGGCGATAATGGCCCCCAATTGCAGGCCGATGATGGTGATCACCGGGACCATCGTGTTTTTCAGTGCGTGGCGAAAGTTTATGGTCCGATCGCTCAGGCCACGGGCGCGGGCAAAGCGGATATAGTCCTGCCGGAGCACTTCCAACATTTCAGACCGCACCAAACGCATGATCAGAGTCATTTGGTATAGACCTAGTGTTATTGCAGGCAAAATCAATGCCTTAAGTCCGCTTGCGGTCAGCAAACCGGTGCTCCACCATCCCAGATCCACGACCTCTCCGCGTCCGAAACTGGGAAGCCAGCCAAGTTCGACCGAGAAGATATAAATGAGCAGGATGCCGATCAGGAAAGTGGGCAAGGACACCCCGATCAGTGAGGCCGACATGATGAAATTCGCCGCAAAGCCATCCCGCCTGATGGCGGTGAAAACGCCCAGGGCGATGCCAAGGACAATCGCGAACACAGCCGAGACGATCGCCAGTTCCAGAGTGGCTGGTGCGCGTTCAGACAAGATCTCGGCGACCGGGCGGCCCTGACGGAAGCTGACGCCAAAATTGCCCTGTACGGCCTCTTTCAGAAACTTCACATATTGCACCGGAAACGGCTGATCGAGGCCCAACTGGCTGCGCAGACGCTCCACATCTTCCATCGTCCGTTCCTGCCCCAGCATGTTATCGATCGGGTCGCCGACAAAGCGGAACATGGAAAAGGCAACAAGGCCTACGACAAAAAGGACCAGCGCCGACTGGGCCACACGCCTGATAATGTATGACAGCATTTAGTTGACCGTGACCCAGCGCAGAAGGAAGAAGTTATCAGGCCGTTGCGTCAACTCGATGTTGCTGCGCGCGCCCCAAACCAGCGGTTGGACGTAGAGGGGCACATAGGCCACTTCGTCCTGCAAGATACTTGCGACTTCATCCAGCATCGCCTGACGCTTGGGTTCGTCAATTTCGGACTGGATCATTGGCAGTAATTCATCCACGCGGGCGTTGGAGTAACCGCCAAAGTTCCACGAGCCCAGCTTCTTTTCCTCATTGGGGGTCGAGGCGAGAAAACGCACCGGATGTTCGGCGTCGAAAGTCCCGGGCGACCATCCCAGCAGATACATGTCGAAGTTGTCAGCCCGCAGTTCGGGCCAGTAGTTCTGAACGGGCATTGCATCAAGTGTTACATTCAATCCAACCTGCGTCAGCATGGCCGTGATCGCTTGGCAGACGGACTCGTCATTCAGATAGCGATTGTTGGAACACTTGAAGCTAACTTCGGCACCTTCAGCTCCGGCCTCAGCCAGTAGCGCCTTCGCGCCTTCGGGGTCGAAGCCATGCGGGTCCGCGTTTACTACTGAGAACCCACGCATTGCTGGGCTGACAAGCTGGCTTGCCACCTCGGTGTTGCCGCGCATGATGGTTTGCAAGATGGCCGGCACGTTGACGGCCTTGGCTACGGCCTCACGAACGCGCGGGTCACGGAACAGATCAGAACCGCCTTGCCCGGCTTCGCTTGCGCCCTCCTGCTGATCAAATCCCAGCATGATAACGCGCGCTTCGATACCCTGAATGACCTTTACATCCGGGTTGCCTTGCAACCGGGCGACGTCCTGAATGGGGACAGGGTTGATAAAGTCCACATCACCCGACAGTAACGCCGCCAGCGCTGTTGCAGGATTCTGGATGGGCACCAGTTCAGCGCGGGTCAAGTTATGCCCTGCCTCGCCCCACCAGCCGTCAAACGGTTCCAGAACGGTGCGCAAACCCGGCTCTCGTGCAGTGACGCGGAATGCGCCGGTGCCGTTGGCGTTCAGTGTCGCATAGTTGCCAGCCTCTTTGTCGGGCAAAGTCGCGTCATTCGCCTCGGCCCATCCGCTATCCAGGATCATCCAGTTGGCGATGCTGTCTGGAAAGATCGGATTGGGCGCGGTCGTCATGACATCAACGGTGTAGTCGTCGATCTTCACCACCTCGCTGACCGGAGCGAACCAGCTTTGGGTATCCGAATTTTCATCCGAAGCACGCTGGTACGAGAATATCACATCATCTGCGTTGAACTCAGACCCATCATGAAACGTCACGCCTTCCCGCAGATTGAACCGCCAGCCTGCGCCGTCACCAATGGTCTCCCAGCTGGTCGCCAGCGCCGGTTCGATGGACATATCTTTGCCCCGACGGACCAGCCCTTCGTAAACATTGTTCAGAAATCCCAAAACCGGGGCGGAATTGACTGCATGCGGGTCCAGCGTTTGCGGGTCGGTCGTGACAGCAAACGTGAACTCTTCGGCTGATACGGGTAACGCAAGCGCACACATCAGCGCGGCAGTGGTCAGACGTCTCATAATAACTCCCACTTATGTGGCGGCGGGCCCCGCATCCCGAGGCCTGCCGCTCAGCTTAGTTCAGACCGAAGTGCTTCACCATGGGTTGATCCTCGGGATCGACCTCGATGGCCAGATTTTCAGCCATGCCCCAGTTCAGCACCTGATGGTGGATCGGGATGTACAGCTGCTCATCCTGCACTACACGCCAAATGTCGGCTATGTCCTGGTCGCGGGCAACAAGGTCTGTGTTTGAGGCAAGTGATTTGATCTTGGCGTCAAGCTCATCATCGTTAAAGCCAGTGCCGTTCCAGGTACCGATGTCACTTTCACGGCCATGAACCAGGAAGTTGAAGATGTATTCCGAGTCGTATGTCGGAACGCCCCAGCCCAGCATGTAGAAGTCGGTCTTTCCATCGGTGATCAGCGGGAAATGTTGCGCCTTGGGTTTGGCATCCAGATTCACGGTAATGCCAATCTGACCAAGCATCCCGACGGCCGCCTGGCAGATACCTTCGTCGTTGATGTATCGATCATTGGGGCAGTCAAGACGGATTGAGAAGCCATCAGGATAGCCCGCTTCAGCCAAAAGCGCTTTTGCTGCTTCAACATCAGTACTGCTTTCGGCGTCCATATCAGCCGTCCAGCCGTTCACGAAGGGCGGTGCAATCATCCCGGCGGGTTGCGACTGACCGCGCATGACCACCTGCTTGATGGCATCGCGGTTGATCGCCTTGGACATCGCCTGACGTACGCGCACATCTGCAAGGGGGTTCTTGCCATCGACGTTGTCCGCTTCGATGTCATTTGCACCCTGGTTCATCCCGAAAAAGATCACCCGGTTCTGCGGCGCCTGTTTGACTACAAGGCCATCCGCAGCGTTGACCCGTTCCAAGTCCTGAACCGGCATATCCTGAAGGAAATTCACCTCGCCGGACAGCATCGCCGCGACGCGCGTCGCGTTATTCTGGATGGGCGTATAGATAATCTCGCTGATTGCCATTGGGAACTGATCGCGGCCCCAATAATCTTCGTTTCGCTGCATGACGGTTTTTACGTCAGGTTCGCGGCTGACCAGCTTGTAAGGACCAGTGCCGTTCACGTTAGTAGTCGCGAAGGTGATCTCGCCACCTTCAAAATCCTGAACATCGACCGTGTTATTCGCCTCGGTCCAATCTTTGTCCATGATGAACAGGTCGGTCAGGTTTGCAGGCAGGATCGGGTTCGGACCATCAGTCACGATCTCGACCGTATGGTCATCGACCGCGCGCACCTCGACGATAGAGTTGATCAGTTCTTTCATATCCGAGTTCGGCTGCTTGGCGCGGTTGATGCTGAACACCACGTCGTCCGCAGTAAAATCGGCCCCATCATGAAACTTCACACCCTGGCGCAGGTTGAACACCCAGACATTAGGATCGCTCTCGCTGGGGTTCCAATCGGTCGCGAGCGCGGGCTCAAAGGCACCGGTCGTGTCACGGATAATCAGCGGTTCATACATCTGGTGGCGCACAGTATGCGTGGGCCCTTCGTTTTGCGAATGCGGGTCAAGCGTCAGCGCATCTCCAGAGCGCGCCCATCGCAACGTTTCCGCCTGAGCCAGCGTTGTCGAAGTCATCAGCAGCGCGAGCGCTAGCATTGGTTTTTTCATTATTTTCTCCCTTTTTGCAGTCGTTTAGCTGCATTGAATTCGCGATACGATGTCGCAAATTTCTGTTAAAGTCATAGTGGGCGATAGCATACCAACTGCGCATGCATGTCAATCGTTCAACGCAGTGTCGAATTTCCACACGTTAACGACCTGAGATTCTTCGAGGGCAGCCAACCCATTAAAAAATCATCCGATCAAGTAACCACTACTCAGTCGCGACCAAAATAACCTGAAAAACCACGCCTCCTGAACCGAGTTGTAAATCCAGAAAACACTGCGAGGAGCCGCGTTTCTCAGAAACCAACTAAATGTATGCCATAGTGGAGATTGTTAAACTGCCGTAAATTTTTGCGAATGTTGGCAATCCACCCAAGGTGTTTTTGCCGTTCTTGCAAAAGTGCACAAAGCGGTCGTTCAAGCAAAAAAACGATGGTTAGGTCTGCTTATTGGTCATTCGCGATATTTATGCGGACGTCGCACCGACCCACGCCATACCATGTCCGACAAGCACCTCAACCTGCCGCAACTTCGTGACAATCTTTTCCGGCATTTGTCGCTTGGTTAAAATCGTTGCTCCTCCGTTCTGGCAAGCACTACGGCGGACCACTTCAACGGGGGAGGCTCAGGTGCTGAGAGAGATTGCCTGCGGTAAAGCCGGTGTATGCGCAAAAGTTCTGAGTCACTAAAATGCTTCCCTAACCTATTCAGAGCCAGATACACTGCAGCAAGCCCAAACTCTATTTCAGCGATTCAGCTAGCTGAATCGCGCCGTTAAGGGTGCAGAAAAGGCGCTTGCCCATAGGATGGGTACTACCAAACTATAGAATTCCCCACCAAATGTTGCGGGCAATGTTGCGGAAAATAGAATGTTGCGGGATTATCTAGTTTCGAGCGGAAAATCTCGATCTAACATCTTGTTTTTATTTGAGCTTCCAAACATCGCCGCTTTTTAGATAAAAAGTGGCGGACCGAGGAGGATTCGAACCCCCGACCCCTTGATTCGTAGTCAGGCTTTGGGGCTTACATTGGGCTTCACAACGTTGCACAAAGTATCATTAAGCCTCTGAATTAACTTATATATTGTTTCATCCAGATGGACTACGTATCCTTGTCTTTGAGGCCACGGTGGCGACTCGGTGGCGACACATTCTGAGGTACCCCAAATGCCGACTGTGCGACTGACCCGCAAGACCATTGCCACTTTGCAAACAGCGGAAAAGCGCGTGGTGTTCTATGACGAAACGCTGAAGGGCTTTGGTCTGGCAGTGCGCCCCACTGGCTCGCGCAAGTGGATTGTAGAGTACCGGCCTGGCAATGGTGGACGCGGTGTTGCAAAGAGACGCTTAACGCTGGGTGATCCCGAGATGCTTACACCGGAAGCGGCACGCACGATGGCGAAGGACATTCTGGCGAAGGCACGGCTTGGTCAGGATGTGGCGGCCGAACGCTCGAACGAACGTGCGGCCGACACGGTGGCTGAAATAGCCAAAAAATGGATGGCAAACCATGTGGAAGCCAAGCGCAAGCCTAGTACGGTTGCACTGTATCGTGGAGTTCTCGACTGTCATATCCTCCCCGCCTTGGGGTCCAGAAAGGCCGTTTCGCTGACACGGCAGGACGTCTCCAAGATGCACCAACGCATTGCTGCAAAGGTTAAGGTCAAGGCCGAACCCCGAGCACGGCGTGGGGCGGCAATCAAGACTCGCGGCGGTCCCTACATTGCAAACCGTTGCTTAGCAGTCTTGAAGGCAATGTATTCATGGGCACTTGATATGGGACTGCTGCCGGAAGGTACCGCCAATCCTGCCAAACAGGTCGAGGCATTCAAAGAAAAAGGGCGCGAACGGTATCTTTCTGAAGCCGAAATGGGCAGGCTCGGCAAAGCATTGCGTCAGGCAGAAACCAGTGGCCTCGCATGGAAGGCGGACGAAACCAATCCCAACTCAAAACACCTACCCAAACCAGAGAACCGCTTCACGCGCTTCGACGTTTTTTCGGTTGCTGCAATTCGGCTGCTGCTTCTGACCGGTGCACGTTTGCGCGAGATTCTGCACCTCGAATGGCGGCACGTAGACTGGGAGCGTAGCCTCCTCCGACTCGAAGATTCCAAATCCGGAGCAAAACCAATTTTCTTGGGTAGTGCAGCTATGTCGGTTCTTGAAAGCTTGCCTCGGCGCGGGCGCTACGTAATAGCGTCCAGTTCGGCTGGTACGCCAGACGAAAAGCCCCGTGCAGACATAAACCGGTGCTGGTACGCGGTGCGTGCCGTTGCTGGGCTGTCGGACGTTCGGCTTCACGACCTGCGCCACAACGCGGCAGCCGTAGGCGCAGGTGCCGGTCTGTCCCTTCATCAAATTGGCGGACTCCTGGGGCACTCGCAGTCCAGCACCACACAACGGTACGCGCATTTGGCGTCCGATCCGATGCGCCGGGCCGCAGATCAAATCGGAAATACCATTGCATCAGCCCTTGGGCTCTGTGACGATAATTTGGTGTCCTATGATCATGAAAACCGCACATGAACAACGAAAAAACTGAACACCCTTTAGATGCAAACGATTCTGAGATTGAAACGCTCGAAGTCGAACTACCGCACTTAACAAGACACGAACGACTAGGAGTGTTTCAGCTTCGAGACTGGCTTCAGCGGCCGAATTGGTCGGCAACTGAAACCATGTTTCTGCTGGCGGGCATAGATCCGGAAGTGTCGATAAGTTTGGAACCGGGCGGTTGGTGGTTCCTTCCGGGCACACCGAGCCACGTCAATGAAATGGAGTTGAATGACCGCTTTGAACGACTGCGAGGGGTGGCGGTGCTCAGCGGAACAATTAAACCCAAAAATGCAGTCCGAGCGGCCGTTGAAGCCGGTATTGTGGTACCTTGGCTTGATATTGCTCTAGCGGACGAGATTTGCCGCCGGTTCTTTCCAACGGACTCAGCATACGGTGACACTAGGTCTGTACAAGCCCCTTTGATGGCCTCTGAAGTCGCCTCAATGGGTGGGAAAGCCAAATGGGATAGGAAACCAAATCCGGACCGAGAACTGTTTTACCCTCTCTTGCAGGAGGGCCTCAGTGCCGGAAAAACGGTGGCGGCAATCATAAAAGAGTTCGCGCATGAGTTCGATTATACCCCGCCTGATAGCACGATTTACAATTGGGCGAAGAAAATTAAGTCCGAGGCTTCCTAGGTTAAACGGAACTGCATTTTGGTTTCCACCTACTTGCGCTTGGAATCTAATTACTTGCGTTTATTATGATAAATTCAAATTCTATGCATTTTGGTCCGAACTGATCAAAGTCCGGAGGCTAATATGCAAACCCAAAATATCCCTCTCTATATTGACACCGTGACGGCGGCGAAGGTCCTTGGATTGTCCCGTTCATTGCTCGAAAAGTTCCGTTTTCACAAGGACCCAGATGGCCCACCCTACGTGATCTTTGGGCGCTCAGCTGTTCGGTATCACGTTCCCAGCCTTTTAAAATGGGCAGAGGCCCGAACTGTAAACGCCGCGACGCAGGGTTGACGTAGATTCGGACTGCACAGCAGTACGTTCTACGCTCTCAGCCAAAGCCCCGTTCTAGCGAAAACTGACAACAATATTCGACGATGAACCCCTCGCCGCGACCATCGGCAAGGGGTCTTCGATTGCACCAAACGGAAGAAAGGTACGGTAAATGAATACCCCAAACAGCAATATTGAACAAGGCAACAATCTGCGACCTGCACTGGATAACCCGCTTGCGATCACGTTTTTCGCAAATCGCTATGCGCAACAGTCTGAAGAGGAAGAGGCAACACTGCGGCAGCTGGCGAAGCGCGTGTCCAGCGGCGAGTTTTGCGCTTCCAGCAAGAGCGCAATGGCCCATATCAAGCTCGGCCGCTTTTCTGGCGAGCGCACCGAGAAAAACGCGCTGCGAAGTAACGCGGCTCACATCGCTATCTCGGGCATCGAAGTCGACTACGATGCGGGCTTGATGAGCCTTGATGAAACCGAAAAGCTACTACGTAAGGTAAATGTTGCCGCCTTTCTATACACGTCGCCTTCGCATGACCCATTGAACAGAAAACACCGCTGGCGCGCCTTGTGCCCTTGCTCAAAGGAGTTGTCACCCTCCGGCCGCGCACAGCTGGTGGCCAGACTGAATGGGGCGTTGGGCGGTGTGCTTGCTAACGAGTCTTTTACCGCATCTCAATCTTTCACCTTTGGCTATGTATTCGGCAAAACCACACCGGACGTCCGGCTAATAGACGGCCGTTTTGTCGACCAGTGCGACGACCTCGATGCCAATGCCATAGGAAAGCGCGAGAAGAACTTGTCCGAGCCGATGGCAGCGGTAGACCTTTCCAACGACACCGGTCGTGTGAAGGCCGCAGCGGCGATGCTGCGGCAATCCGCTAAGCGACTGGCGGCCACAATCCAAGGGGAAAACCGCAACGGCGCGCTTGCCCGCGAGGCGTTTCTATTGGGCGGTCTGATCGCCAATAACCTGGTACAGCCAGACGACGTATTTGATGCCTTCCTACCCGCTTTGGAATCCAACGGCTACCTTGCCGCCTACGGCGGCGAAAAGGACGCCACGCGAATAATCACGACACAGCTGAAGCACGGGGCGCTGCGGCCGGTAGACCCTCTGCCCGATCTATCGCACATGCTGACCTTGGAGGACGTGCCCGAGGCGACAACAACGGGGCCCAAGAAAAGTAGTATGATTGATCCCGACGATTGGGACGATCTAATCGGCCTGGCTCCCCCGCCGGGAATGGTCGCACCAGATTGGGGCAGCCCGATCACCTTAGGAAACGGACAGCTGGTGAACAATTTAAGTAACACCATCCATATCTTGGGGCGGCATATAGATTCGATTGTGCCCGGGCTGCGCTTCAACAAACTGAATCACGAAATGGAATGGGAAGGCGGGAAGGTCGACGATGCCACATTGTCCCTAGCGCAAGTCGGGATCGAAACGGCCGGGCTGAACAAGGCAACGAAACAGAATGTCACAGATGCTTTAGGGGTAGTGGCTAGACGCTTCGCCTACCACCCAATTTTGGACTACCTTAACGGGCTTGAATGGGACGGCGGGCCTCGGATTGATGATTGGCTAATTCGGACCGTGGGAACCTCAGATACCCCCTACGCCCGGGCAGTTGGCCGCAAGATGCTGATTGCAATGGTTGCGAGGATGATAGAACCGGGCTGTAAGTTCGATCACATGGTGGTCTTCCATGGGGCACAGGACCAAGGAAAAAGCACGCTTGGCGAAATCCTCGCTGGGGAGGGCTATTTCAGCGATACACTGCCTTCGATCCATAACAAGGAGGAAGCGATGCGTCATCTGGTCGGGCTGTGGCTGGTTGAGATGGCGGAGTTGGCCCCAAGCCGCAAAACGGATCAAGAAGACCAAAAAGCGTTCCTGTCGGGCAAGATCGACCGTGTGCGCTTCCCATGGAGCAAATTCTATACAAACGTTCCACGCACGTGCATCTTTATCGGGACGTCCAATGATGATGAGTTCCTGCGCGACCCCACAGGGGGCCGGCGCTTCTGGCCAATTAAGGTTCCAGGGTTGATCGATATTCCGCAGCTGCGAACTGAGCGCGATCAGCTTTTTGCCGAAGCTGTGGCCGCCTTCAAGGGCGGCGAACCATGGTGGATGGATCGGGAGTTCGAGGTCGCACACGCCCGCCCGGTGCAGGACGTAGCCCGAGAGATCGACCCTTGGGTAGAAAAGATCCAGCGGTACGTAGATGATGACCGCGTCGACCGCTGCGTGATCCGCATGGGGGAAGTTTTCAGCGATGCTTTGGAGCTGAAGCCGGTAAACCAAACCATGGCAAATTCCAAGCGGGTTGGGGTCATCTTAAAATCAATGGGCTTCGAAAAGATCCACACGCGGAGCGGGAAAGTCTGGATGCGAGGGGCAAATGAACTGGTGTGACCCCTGCCGCGCCCCTCATACACCGCTGGAGGAGTCACGCAATCCTATTTTATATCATGCTGTTACACTATTGTGACCCTTGTGACCCCTAATATTAGGAAGGTTGATTGGGAGTGATCCCGAGAGGGTCTGAAAAGGTTGTTGAGAGTACCACGGAGAGATTTGCGATCTACGGGTCACAGGGTCACGAAGGCTACACTCCCCGGGTTGTCGATTCCCGTGGCCCCTCCTGCAGGGGAGGCTCCCCCATGTGGGTGGCAAGCAGTGGCGATGTAGGCGGGAAAGGTGCTTATGGGGGGGCTATGACCTAAGGAGAAACCTCGCTTGGGTCCCTCCGAGAAGAAAGCCGCCCCTGGGGGGTGCGCGGAGCCCCGGCTTTCCGTAGTTTTTGGGGCATCCAGCGATAACAGACCTATTTCGATCTTCGTAGATTGTTCCAGCAACTCGTGCCAGCTAGCAATCAAAGATCCAACCCTAGGATTGCTTCCTAGGCTCTGGACTCATAGTCGGATGGAGCGTCCCACCAACGCAAGCCATTGCGAATTACATGGATGACGCCGCTGAGAAGCTTTCGGTCGTCTCCACGAGCAACCCCCCGTGGCTTTAGGAACATATGCTTGATGCGGTTGAGAAGCTCTTGGTCCGGCCAGAATAGATGCGACATGGACTATCCTCCTGACACCCTTGAAACACGAAGTTGTCGCCTTTGGAATCAACGCAGTGATGTCCGCAGTCCGGGGTAAAGCCGTCATCCGACTAAAACCGTCAGATGACGACACTGAGCCCAAAATACAAAATGCTTCAACGCGCTTTAAGGTCAGCGATGCGCAGAAAGCAGACTTTGCAAAGTCCGGTTGACCACATTGTCCACCAAAGGCGACAGTTCTGCTTCGCGACTGGGCTATACATAGCCCTCAAAGCGTATTGTTTGCGGGACTTCAGTTGCACCGTTTTCCTGAGCGAGTAGGGCGCGTGCTGACGAAAAGGTAGCAAGCGCAAAAAGAACAAGAAGGGCCTTTATCATCGTAGCGCCTCGGATCCGGGTTTTGAACTTGGGCCGGGGTTCACAAATGATCGCCCCGGCCAGCGTCAGGGCAAACGAGGTAGTTCTTGCCCTGAAACATCGTACTTTCGCCTAATTTAGAAGATCACCGACGATGCCGACGGCATCGACCACGGTAGACAGGTCATTCGTAACTTCGAGGACTTCGTCATCGACCAGAATGTAGCGGTTTCCTTTGCCCGGCTCCCCAAGCTTCCATTTGGAAAGGTCCCCAATATCCTCGAACTCCAGGTCAGATGGGAGCTTGGCACCGCGCGTGTAGCGCTTGATCTGTCCAGGTGGTACAGCTTTTGGGCCTTTGCCGGGTTTGTCTTCTATCTGAATGCTGACATCACCGTTCTTGCCCCCCTTGTTCGGCTTTTTACCCTTGTTGTCTTTGGCATGGGCATCGCTGCCTCCAAGGATGAAAAACACAACTGCTAAGGCTGCAAGAATTCCGTATGCAATCTTCATAGATTGTTCCTTTGCTTCCCAACTTCATTCGACCGGCGTTGAAAATTCCGGCACGCGCTTGATCTCTCTTAGTTGCCCTTTGGCACACCCCTTAGTGACTGCCTTCACCCCGCATTAGAAAACGATCCGGGTTCTTAGACCGAACAGGGTAATCCGGTCCTGATCGGGATTTAGAAGCGGGTCGGAAATGAATTGTACCGATGGCGTGATCTGCAGTCCGGGTGAGATTGAAAAGCGGTAGAAAGCTTCAAGCGTGAACTGATCGCCATCTATGCCTCTTGCTTCGGCCCAGTTTAGGCCCAGACCGGCCAAATCGGTGTTGCGACCATAGTAACCGAGACCGGCAGAAATCGACCGTTCATAAAGCGCTGCGGTTCCCTTCGAGGCCCCTGCACGGAAGAACGGCATCCATTTATTGTCAACAAACCATGCGGCGGAAAACGCTGCGCCGTAATCTTCTGCTCGACTGCCATCGTCAGCCGCATCCGCATGCCAGAGGGTCAGATGGATATTGTCGAAGTAGATGCGATCAAAGCCGGACGTGTACCCAAGTTCGAGCGACTTGAAGAGATTGCCGTCGCTAAACACATCAAAGTTTGGATCGGACGGGTCGGCGTTTGCGTCTGATACGCTGGCAACGGCGTAGAGGTTCTCGCTCAGCTTTACCCCACCGGCAATACCAAGGCCTTGGTTGGGCGTGTTGATTGTCGGGTTGGTATTGAAAGACAGGTTTTGAAAACCACTGTAGGGGCTTACCAACCCGTAGATATCCACAAAGTCCGTTACATCAATCTGGCCGACTTGCAGCGCCCACGACCCATTCTCAGCCCTTTGGGTCCAGAACAAATTGGTCAGAAGCAAACCGTTGTCATTGAAGGCTGTTCCCGTGATTGAAAGGGCTCCGCCATCCAGCCCGAGAAATTGCGGAGCAACGTCAGTATAACTGTGCCTGTCTTCGATCTTGAATGTCAGAGACCCCCGTTCAGTTGCCTGCCAACTGCCGTAGAACCGCGCAATTCCGCTGGCTGCTTCGCCGGTTCCCAGATCAGCATCCGTGGTTTGGCCCAATGCCAGGTAGTCAATGTTGAACCGAAAACCACCCTCAGCCAGTCGGTCTTTCCACTGAAACCAACCCGGTGCGATGTTGCGTGGAAAATCGGAACGATATTGCGGATCGGTGAGCCCATCTCCGGGCGCAAGATCGGCTTCGACTGAAGATGGCCCGGATAGTCCCTGAGCCGACGCTGCGCCAGCAAATGCAATGCTCAATGCGGCAACCAGAAGTCTTATCATTTTGACGCCTGTGCCCCACCGGTCTTGCGATTTCCTGCCGCGCGGATGCGATCAGCAGCACGCTGCTTCCATTCCAACCTGTCTGCCTCGGTTTCCAGAGTTTCGACACGTTCCGCCTCTAGCTGGAAAGTCGCATTCATAGGCATGAGGCCATCCACAACCATCATATTATGAACGGAAGGATCGATAGTCAGCGTGCCTGTCAGCCGAACGGGTTCGTGGAAATAGCTAGGCGCCCAGTCCCCGTTCAACCGCACACGGATCATCTGGTTAGGCGGAGGTGGAGGCATGTGGCTGCACATCCCTCTTTCTGGCACCAAATACGCCACAGGCCGGCCGTCCGGATCGCTTGGAGCAGGAATGGCAAAGCCCGCGAGTGTGATTGTTCTGCCGTCGAATTGCGGGTTTCCGCTCGTTCCAGCCTTTCTTCGACGTTCAGTCACAACCTCGCGCTGATCGAGTAACCAGTCGACGTCAATTCCGTCTGACACCAAGGCGTCTTCGGTCTCTGCTAAAAGCAATTGCCATTTCTGCCGTTCTTCGGCGCTGCCAACCTCCTGCTGCAACCTGCCGCGTATACGCACAACGAAAAGAACATCGTCGAACTGTTCGGGGCTGAGTTCACGATAGGGGTCATCAAAGACCTGCGCAGACGGATCTGGCAGATCTGCCCAGTCCAACGCGGTTCCAGGCGTCGCCGCAGCATCATAACCGCACAAAACCAACCCTGCGAATACTGCGGAGCAAAACCAATTTCGCATGAATGCTCTCCGGCTGCTTTATCTGGTCAATCCAGTGTGTTTTTGTAGATCACACCGTCCTTCATGATCAGGCGGATTGTTTCCGGGCTGTCCGGCCTCGGGTCCGCACCGAACCACTGATCGCCTGTTCCAACGACAGAGAAGTCTTCGAGGGGGTTGCCGTCTATCAGCAGGATGTCGGCATAGGCGCCTTCTTCGATCACACCCAGTTTGCCTTCCGGATAGGGGTTCATGAAATCACCGCTAAGTGCCGCGATCTCGCCACCTACCGAAGTTAGGGTTACCATCGACGCATAGGGGCCGAAGAAATGGTTATTCAGATGTTTCTCGTAGGCGATCTGGATGTTGCACGCTTCGACCGAGCCGACGCAATCGGTTTGGAAACCGCGCGGCGCCGGGCATTCCTTCATACTTGGAATGTAGGCTTCGAAGGTCGCCGAGGCCGATTTGGCCTTCCTCAAACTGTTGGGGTTGTTTTTCACGGAAGGAACATCAAGTAGGCCTGGATCAAATGCTGTGATGTTCGTCGTGATGTACGCTCCTTTTTCTTTCATCAAAGCAGAAATCTCGCAGTCAAAGTGAAATCCGTGTTCAATGGTTCTGACCCCTGCATTCAGGGCATTGATGATCGCTTCTTTGCGGTAGGAATGTGCCATGACATAGGTGCCGTACTCGTTGGCAACCTGAACAGCGGCCTCGATCTCTTCTTTCGAACCGGCGAGCAACTGCCATGGATCGAATGCCGAAATCACCCCACCTGATTGCATGAACTTCAATTGCGTGGCACCCATGCGCAGGTTGTTGCGGCCATACATGTAAATTTCGTCAACACCGTTGACCTGTTGGGCCATATTCAGAGTCCCAAAGTTGGTCACCCCACCCGGCGGAGATGTGAAGGATGCGAAATCGGCGTGACCACCACGTGTTCCGAGAAATGCCCCGGAAGGATAAAAGCGGGGGCCGACGATCTGGCCGGCGTCAATTGCGCGCCGCAGCCCGCCGCCAGCGCCCCCGGCATCGCGAACGGTCGTGAAGCCCTGCATCAGGTACATTTCGGCCATCCGGGTCCCGTGGATGGCGAAATCCTCCCAGGTCGAGTTGGTTTCCATCTCGGCAATCGATGGCCCCATGAGCATCAGGTGCGCGTGATTCTCTATAAAGCCCGGTGTCAGAGTGCGCCCACCGCCGTCGATAACCGTCGCGCTCGGCGCATCAATGGCATCGGTTGAGACGGACTTGATCAGATTGCCCTCGACCAGAACACTGGCATTTTCAATGCGTTGCTCATTCACACCGTCGAAGACATGCACGTTGGTAAACAGCGTTTGGGGTTCTTCTTGATCCTGAGCCTGCGCGGTCGCCGAAAAAGAAAGAACTGCCGCGACAATTGCCGTCGAGCAAAGAGACATTCGTAAGCCGGACATAAGTACTCCCTTCATATTCATGTTTTGCCAACTATAGTCTGGAATTCATTGGCTCGGTTGCCCCTTTTGAATTAGGATATACGAATGTGACTGCAAAAATGGCCACTTCTTAAAGCTAATCCAACAAGGGTTATGAGCTTGCCTTTCAACTCCACCTCCCGAGAGCATAGCGAGGGCTTTGTTCGCCTCTCTTTAGCCGCTCCCTTTCTGCAATATCTCACCGAACGTAAGATCAATCCGCAACCAGCATTGGATCAGGTCGGCTTGAAAGCTGAACTGATGACTAACCCATCCGTGTTCGTTCACTCCGAGTTGGTTTACGGCTTGGGAAATGCTTTCTCAGAAGTATCAGGGGATCGATACCTAGGACTGAATGTAGGGGAAGCGTTTGACCTACAAGGATGGCCGCCCTTCGCTCAAGCCTTGCAATCTACAAAAACGCTGTTCGAGTTTTTTACCCGCTTTGTTGAGCTCGTGCCGCAGGAGTCCAATTCTGTGCGGCACAGCCTTGTCATTGAAGCAGACAAAGCGACTTATCGTATCGAGAGGCAACAGGAACCAACCGTCCCACCCATTCAGGTGACCGGTTTTGGTGCCGCAATCTATGTACGCCTATTGCAGACCGTCGTCGGAGAGTCCTGGGACTCTTCCCGTGTGCGATGGGAAAGCAGATACATCAATGGGCTGCCTATCGACTACAAAGGGATCGAGGTTGGCCTTGGGACTGATCCCGGAATGCAAATTAGTTTTCCTGTGGAATGGTTGTTTTTGCACCACGTCTCTGAGGGTTCTGCCAAGCCCATAGCATCACTTCGACAAGATGAAGAAGTAACCGTGGTGGCAGCTTTGCGATCTGTCTTACGCGACAAACTGGATGAAACCGATTTGGGACCAGAGATGGTGGCTGGAATGCTGGGAATACAACCGGAACGGTTTCTGAAAGCGCTTCAAAAACAAGGCACAACGCTACCGCGCGAAATCAAACGGCTGCGTATCGATGTCGCCAAGGAGCACCTCAAACAAAACCAGATGACAATTGCAGAGATCGGACTGATGCTCGGCTATTCTGACAAGTCCCATTTCACTCGCTTTTTCCGAGGTCAGACCGGAATGACACCGACCAAGTTCCGAAGCAAGTAAATGTGGTCGAGCCAAATGAACGCTTCGAAGATTAGGTCCTCGTGGGATCAGTTCGGAGAAGTTGTAGTGCGACGTTGAACAGGTTAGTCGACGACATGAATGGTTGGTTGCCACCGCCGATACAACCTCTGCAACTGGCCGTTTCGTTGTGTATTTCGGAGTTAGCAAAGCTTGGTTGCGAAGGTCCGCTTCGGGCTGCGTGCGGCCAATCATGCTAACAGCAGACAACGATGGCACCGAGCCCAATTCAGTCGTTTACAGCAGACAACATGATTTCCTGAACGTCGCGCATGTCCTAGTCAATGGCTTGGTGCAAAACTGAAAAGCGTGATTGTGAATGCCTGCTTCAGGCTGGGACCAGCCAATCATGCTTGCTGCGGAGAACGGCAACACTGAGCCCAATGCAGACATAGTGTTCGGGCGCAGCATTGGTCGCAAAAGGCGGTTTGCGCAGCCTTGCTATAGGTGGAAGTAAAGGTGGCTGAACGTAATTTTTAGGGTCTTAGCATTTAGGTATTCAACGGGGGCATTGGGCGCGTAAACGATTTTTCTGTCTATTGGTTGAAACCGGCTGCGTAGCCCAAATGTACTTTGATACTTCCCCGAAACATCAAGAGGCATCGGCCTTTAGTTTGATACAACTAGGATGGGCAGGCCAGAGATCATATTTTCAAGGGGATGATTTGACTTGCTCCCAAAGCGGCTGGAACTGTTCAGACCCTGGCCAATCAATTGTACGACTTCCGGTGATCCTGCGAATTTCGAATGGCTGCCAGATTTGGAGTCATCAATATTGCTCAGGTCGATCACAGTCACTCCAAGCTCGGCAAGTTCGGCTGAGTCGGACGCTCCCACCCTGCTAATCCCACCCGAAATCCTGCGAGAAAACCCAAGGGCGTTATCATCCTTGGATGTCAGGACAAACAATTTGGTGCGGTCTCCGTCTATCATGCCCAATTGAGACCGGAACACATCAATATCTATGTCCGGAGATGCCATCATGACGGATTTGAGGCGACCCGTGGAGTTGAACTTGCCCGCCCGTTCGGCAAAGACGATTGCTTCCATTAACAACATCGAGCCCATCGAGTGTGCGAATATGTCAGCGCCATTTGCCTTGGTTCTGACAAGTATGTCTGCGGCCTTCAGGAACTGCGGACGCGCGGCAAGAGCGCTGTTCAGATCATACACGTACTTGACCGGTTGTGCTGCAGACGCCCAGGAGAACAAGACAGGCACGCCTTTAAAGTCCGTGTCTTCTACAAACTGGGCCAGCCTAAGGATCGAATCGCTGATAGTGTTGTTGTAGCCATGCACAAAGAACAGAATGTCGCGATCACCGGGTGGCAACTTGGCGAGCGCTCCATTCAGGGACCTGATGAATGCATCGTCGGTTTGATAGACTGTCGGTTCGATGACCGCAAATTCAGTTCTTGGGTCCGGCGGCATCCTCTTGGAACGCTCTAACTCTCCTGAAACATGATTAGGTGGTATCGATACTACAACCGATGCTAATCCCAGTTCTGGAGCTCTTTGGCCAGAGTAGAATGCTCCAACAACCTCTGTCGCTTGCCTTGTGGTGGTGATGAAAATCTTTTGCCGCGTTGCCTCCGTGACAGAAACGGCAGGGATCTTGGAGTTGTCGATACCAACCAGTTCTGGGGAACGGGAACAAGACGTAAGCGCACCAGTTATCAAAAGAACAGTGAGAAAACCTCGAAACCAATCCACAACGACACCAAAATGATTCATAAACATAATCTTCCCAAATTCTAGTTATCACGGGCAAACAAGGCTTCACGAGCTGACACCCTATGTATAGCCCAATAGAAGCTTGAAGCTATTGATCTCGATCACAGCACTCAAATCCAATGAATCGATATTTGTTATTAAGTCCTTTTGTCGCTATTTTCAGGGATTTCGATACACGGTTGCCAACGCAAAATATTGGTCATCTAAGGCTCAAAAGTGTAAATTCACCGCGACCGGCAAAAAGGTCGGGTTCGGGCCAGAAGCCGCCGTCGGGCCAACCAGAACGAAGGTCTGGAAAGTCCGCAGAGCGGTCGTTCGCGCTGGTCGCGGCGAATGACCGCTTCGAGCCCAAAGCGGCCGGTTTTGGAGACGCCCCAATTTCTTGGAGCGTCCATGTTCGCCATAAGACATTTGCTCGTCTAGCCTAAACTTCCAAGACTACTCCACGAGTTCCAAATCACCGGGCCGCCAGCTTTTGTCGAACCATGGTTCAAGCGGCCCGTAAAGGCGCATCATAACATTGAAGCTTCGACCGGGAACTGTTTGCGCCCAGTTGTTTTCCCAACCTTCCGGCGCTTCCGGTCCAAAATAGATGCTGAAGCTACCATCGTCGTTCGGCTTTATTCCGGGCCGGTTGGAGTCGATCCCTCCGGATTGTTGGTCTGTTTCCAAGATCGAACGAGTCTGCCCACTATAGAGCATGAATGACGCAAAGTTCTTGGCAGGGACCGGCGCGGGAAGCGTTACCTTATAGGTCTTTGAACCATCCAGATACTCCCCATCTTTGTCGCGGGCCGTCATTGCATACACCGACCCGGTGCCAACCGGCGGCGCAGTCATTGCAGGTGTGATACCTGTCGCCATGTAAAAGAAGTATGTCCGATCATCCAGAATACGCGCGCCATCCTCAAGGAACAGATAGCTCTGGCGTTGGAACGGCGAGTTCCATTGACGATCTTCATAGAAGTACACCCCCGGATCCCGTGAGGCATATGTGATCGCACGCGCTGTCGCGTTTGCGATGGCTGCTGCTTCTTTGAAGATTCCCTTCATTCTGGCGTCCGGTTCGAACGGTTCGCCTTTTTTGATGCCAATGGAAGCAAATGTCCCAACAATTTCTGGATCAAAAGCGCCGACCGGATTGTTATCCAAGGCTACATGAATCTCCTCGAAGAAGTCTTCGTTGTTGGCATGGACTGTGTTGTGCTGAACGCCGGAGATATTGATGAAGTTCTCCGATGGCGGATTGTCGGCTGCGCTGAGCGGATAGATGTTCAGCCCTGCCTTGATCTCTGCAACTGGTCCTGTTGTGTCACCATCTGCCCCGGGGGAGCGACGCAGCAGCAACCAGTGTTCATTTGTTCTTGTACGAAGTTCAAAATATCCTTCTGGCACTGCAGTTTCATCGTCGTGATGCATCAACAGGTATTTCCCGCCTTCGCCTTTGTCTGCACCAAGCGCGCCAATGTCTGCGACGTAGTCGAACCCTGCGTCGTCCAACAGGCCCAACATGCCAGCGGGCACCTCTATGACCATAGGACCTTCGGAGATATCAACGTTGGAACCAACGTAAATAGTCGTTGTATTAGGCGTCAGCCAGATTGATCTGGCATCCAGAAGATTTTCTGCAATGACGACATCATTGGGTTGTGCGCCTACATCTTCATAGCCTTGAAACATTCCACGCAGAGACGCGATTTTCATGCCATCAAGAAAAGCAGTCGTTGCGCGCATCAAGTCCAGATTGTCGAAGACTTTCTCAACCGTATCTGGTGAAGGCATGCCATCGAAAAACTCAAGTGTGCCAAGTGTCTCTGTTTTCACTCTGTCCGGTGTCAAAACGTTTTGCGGTACGATTGCGGCGAACTCTCTGTCTGATTGTGGAGGCAATGCAACTTGTTCGTTTGCGCCCTCGTTTTGTTGAATCATATCTTCGTTCAGCAAAACGAACTCCACGCGCCGGTTCAGCGCGCGTCCTTCCTCGGACAAGTTCGAGGCAACAGGCGCGATTGGACCTGCTCCCATGGCGACCAGACGTTCCGCCGCGACGTTGTAGGGTTCGCCCATCAGTGCATTGCGTACGGCCGCAGCACGGCGCTCAGCGAGGTCAATGTTGTATGCAAAGTCACCCACCGAGTCCGTATGGCCCACGATCGCCAGTCGCATTTCAGGCAGCGTCGCCATCGCGCTGGCAACTTTGAACAACACCTCGGGTGACGTGCCGGTTAGCGCGTCACTGTCGGTCTCAAAAAAACCGCCGCTCATTGAGACGCGACCATCTTCGCGCAGAGCGGACACAACCGCTTCATCTGTCAGTTCACCGACCGCTCGTGCTCTTTCTTGGCCAAATTGTTGCGCCTTAAGCGGTCCCGTGTTGACTGCGAGTGCAATCGCAATCGCTGTCATACAAGTCTTAATGTTTCTCATTTTGAAACTCCCATTTTCATTGCCTTTATGCGCTTGTCGCGACTTGGCACTTTGGTGTTTGTTGTGGAGAGACGGTGTCCCGAGGCATACACCGCCTCTCCAATTACTGACCAATTGGTTTGTGCCAATACCGGTCAGTGTCCGAATTCAATTGCGAAAAGTTTCAGCTACTCGACCTTCTTGAGATCTCCGAGCATCCAGCCGCTTTCCAGCCAGCCCTCTTCAGGGCCGTAGAGGCGGAACAGGAGGAAGTAGGGCTCGGTGGTTGGGATCCAGTTGCTTTCCATGCCCTCTGGCGCTTCAGGCCCGAAGTAGATGTCGTAAGAACCATCTTCGTTTGCTTGCATCGTGTCGGTGTCGCGCTCGGAAAGTCCCACAGGATCGACGTCGCGGATGAAACTCTTGGTCTCCATCGAATAGACAATGACTGACCAGAAATCCTCGGCGGGTGTGTCCGCTGGCACGTTCAGCTTGTAAGTCTGATTGTGGTCATACATCTCGCCTTCGCTGTCGCGCAGACCAGTTAGGTAGAACGTCCCGCCGCCAAGTTGTTTCGGCAAATAGGTAATCCAGAAGTAGCTGCCGCCGGCACGGGCATCGACAAGCACTTCGGTTTCAGTTTCGTAAGGAAACCCAAGCTCGGCCTGACCCTCTGCAAAGTCCCAGATAAGCCATTGGCTTTTCATGTCGCCGTTTTCGTCCACCCATAGCGGCAACATCGCTTTGCCTGGCGTCACAAAATAATGCTGCATGGATGCATAAGCCAGCAACAGACCTTCCTCCATTGCCTTCACCTGAAGTTCGGTTGGCTCGAACGGCTTACCCTTCTCAATCCCGAGATCCTTCAGAAAGTTCACCATGACTTTGTCTTGAGGACGGATTGGGTTGTTCTGGACATAGTCGTTTAGGTCCTGAAAGAAGGTTTCGTTGTAGTACGGCAGGGAGTCGTAGGGAACCTCAGAGGCTTCATGATAGGTGTTCGGTGGTGGGTTGTCGGCTTCTGACAGGTAGTAGACTTTTATCGTCTGTGCGTATTCAGCCGCGTCCGCATCAGTCGCGCCGTTGGTCAGCTTTGGGCGGAATGAAAACCCGTATTCGTAAGTGTCTGTCTCGAACGGCAAGTATCCCGCGTCAGTCAGTTCCTCGATTGACATGTCGCCATCATAGTCGGGTGGCAGCATGAGATATTTACCACCTTCTCCTTCGTCGAACCCGTCCGGACCAACATCGGCAATCGGGACATCCCAGGCGTTTACAATCGTACCGAAGTAATTGACCTTGTCTGTTGCTGCCGGAACTTCGATCACCAAAGGCCCGGGCTCAGATGTCATGGACGCCCATGCGTAAGCTGTTACATCATTGGCCGTCAGAAACCCGTGTTTGGAGTCGAACGGTTTGTTGAGATACACAATGTCGTTGTAATCCCCGCCCAGATCTCGGCGAATACCTTTCAGGAAGTCGATCATGCCTGCAGCAGGCATGCCCCAAATCGCGGTTTGCGTCGCGCGCTGCACCATTATTTTGTATTCGATGTCTTCAACCTGCGCCGAGCGCGCGAGAATGTCGCCCGTGTCGTTAAATTCCTGCGCCTCGACCTGAGCAGCGGCGCCGCCGACGCAAATGGCCGCAACTAAACACTTGGTCGATAAGTCTGTGAACAATGTGCCCATCTGTTTCATTCGTGACTACTCCCTTGAGGTTTTCGCGAGACTTGCACATCCGAAACGCAGATGCGTATCATTTCACGACAGGCGCATTTCCGGAGAACTCAATGGCACTGCCACCGATGATTTCAGCGAAGGCGCTTGGTGCGATGCCGCAGTTTGTCCATGAGGTCGCTGGAGAAAAAAGATTAGCGAAGGCCATGGATGTCGCTGACCTTCCACATCACTTTATCGAAGAACGGTCGGGATACATTTCCGAGCATTCGCTGGCGACATTCGTCGAGGAGGCGGTTCGATTGGCGGGCCATCAAAACATTGGCTTGCTTTGGTCTCCTTACCTAACGGTCGCAGACTACGGGCTTTGGGGAGAGTATGTCCTGTCCGCGCCTACGTTGGGTAACGCGCTACGTCGCGCAACATCGGTTATGCCTTTGCACTCATCAGTTGATCGTGCATGGCTGGAAGCCTCTGGCCGACGTTCGCGCTATTGCTACAAATTCGGAATGCCGGAGCACCCCGCTTACGCCGATATAGCTTTTTCCGCGATCGGCGTTTTCCTAAGTATTTTTCGCGAGTACCTAGGTAAGGAATGGACGCCTACGGCAGTTCTCTTGGATTTTGCAAAAGTACCGAACTCGGTCGAAGTCGAAGACACATATGGGTGTCCCATAGTTTGGAACGCACCAAGGTTGGGTGTGGAATTCGAAAGCTCATTGCTTTTGGTCGAGAACAGAAGGCAATATCGCGTTCGCGGTTTTGTGACGGTTGACGATGTTGCGAGGGAACGCGTCGGCGGACCACCTGAAACAATGGCTGGTCGGGTTGCCGCAATAGCCCGACAGCAACTCCACCACAAAGAAATCTCGGTTGATGCAACCGCTCGCGCACTCGGGCTTGGTGTTCGCGCTCTTCAAAGGAAGCTCGAGGAAGAAGGCGCGCAATTCCGTCGCATAGTAACCGATGTTCGCGTAAGCCGGGCGAAAGAGTTACTTTCATTGCAGTCTGGCACCATCGCCGATATTGCTACTGCGCTTGGATACGAGACAGCCAACAACTTCAGCCGTGCATTTAAGGCCGCCACTGGTGTCTCGCCATCTGAGCACCGAATTCTTGGGCGCGATAGGTTCTAAACCTTCTGAAACCGCTCCAGTACCACCGACCGCTTCGTCCGCAACTCGGTCATAGCCGCATTTTTCGCCAATGTCTGCTCTGGGTCAAAGCTGCCGTTGAGACCGGTATCAGATCGTGAAGGCAGCAGTTGAGGCCGAGGGTTACCAGCGCAAACGTGCTGATGACTTTTGGGTCAACCACAATATCATTCAAGACATCCCAGAGCTAATTTGCACTTCTTCAGTCGCAATTTGCGATTTGTCGGACAAGAATCCGAACGTGTTTTATGAGGCTGGTATTGCCCACACGTTGGGCAAAGAGGTTATTCTAATTACGCAATCCATGAACGATGTCCCGTTTGACCTTCGCTCACTGAGGTGCATCACCTACCTGAACAACCAAGAGGGATTCGACAAACTTGCATCTGATTTGTTGGCCAGACTCCATTTTTTTGGCCTGATACACAAATCCATGGTGGCGACTCGGTGGCGATTCACACGCACAAAACACTAGATTTCTCAGACGCCCAAGGGCAATCACTTGAAATATTTAAGAAAAGTGGCGGACCGAGGAGGATTCGAACCCCCGACCCCTTGATTCGTAGTCAAGTACTCTATCCAGCTGAGCTATCGGTCCGCGTTGGTGAGGCGGTATTTAGACCCAGGTCCGGGGACGTGCAAGTCGATTCTCAAAAAAAACTTCAAAAAGTCCGATCGCCGCGTGGCAGGCTTATTTCAAAGGTGGTTCCGTCAGGACCTGTGTGCTTCAGCACCAAATCACCGCCATGTCCGCGCACCAGTTCCTGCGATATCGCCAGGCCCAGACCCGAACCTCCTTTGCGCACGCCGCCCTGAAACGGGGTAAACAGGTTTTCCTGCGCTTTCGGGGGCAGGCCCGGACCGTTGTCGCGGATTTCAACGCACCAGCTGTCGTCGTCTTCACGGCCTTCTATCGTGATCTTCCCGGGCTTGCCCGAGGCGACAAGCGCCTGACGCGCATTGCGGACAAGATTCATCATGACCCGGAACATCTGCTCGGGGTCGGCGCGGGCGATCAGGTCTTGCGGCAGGTTGTTGACAATTTCCACGCAAGAATCGGCAACCGCCAGCCTTTCACTGGCCACAACATCTTCACCGACATCGCGCAACCGGACCATGGTCAATGTGGGTGCTGGTTCCTCGGCGCGGCCAAATGCCAGCGTGCTTTCACATAAGGACACCGCGCGGGTGATCGAATTCACCAGCTTGGGGGCCAGACGCCGAACCACCGGATCATCACTGGCTTCGATACGGTCCGTGAACAATTGTGCCGAGGTCAGGATGTTGCGCAAATCGTGACTGACCTTGGCCACGGCCCCACCCAACTGAGCCAAGCGTTCACGCTGTTTCAGGGCCTGCGTCAGTTCCTTCTGCAACATTTGCAGGGCCTCCTCGGCTTCCCTGAGTTCCGTCACCCGGGAATCCGGCGAGATGATACCGCGCGCATCCTCAGGTGCGCTGGCATAGCGCTGCATGTATCCGACCACGCTTTTGATCGGGCGCACCAGAACGACACGCACCGCAAGAAACAGGAAAAAAGCGGTGATGATAGAGATCACGAAGGACAGCCCCAGAATTCGCAGGCCGTAGTCCGTCATCGCCATGCGCAGCGGCGCGCTGTCGATCGTCACTTCGATCAGCAGCCCGGCACCCTTGACCGGCTCGCCTATCACTCGGATGACTTCGTTTTCCGGAGCGAACAGCCGGGCCATCGCGTCCCGGATCAGAACCCAAGGGCTCGCGTCGCGCAGATCGTAGGTCTTGGTGATCGGCTCGGGGATCGGTGAGGACAGCATCAGCTGACGCACTTCGTCACGCCGCAACACCACATTGTAGACGCCCGCATTGGCCAGAAGCTCGGCCTCGAGATCTTCGGCCAGCATGTCATCAGCCAGCAACGCCAGCGAGGCGATCTGCGCCCGTTCAAGCCGGTTCAGCAGGAAATCTTCGCGGAACCGCGCAATCGATGGGACAAAGATCAGCACCTCGGCCAACATCACGAAGACCGTCGTCAGGATCAGAAATCGGCCCGACAGCGAGTTCAATATGCGCTCCTTTCCCGGTCAGGGGATCCAGCGCTGGACGAACCTGACCACTCGTTTAACTGCCTGATTCTCAAACAGCCTTGGCGAGAAATAAGCGCCCGCCGCGCGTTTGTTAAGCTCTCCGATCGTCGGATAGGGGGACACCATCGCGGCGACCTGACCCATCTTCAGATTATTGGCCAGGGCCAGCGACCACAAGTTGATCAGTTCGCCCGCCTGATGACCCACGATTGTAACGCCCACGGGCCGGCCTTTTACGACCATGACCTTAATGAAGCCTTTCGTTTTCCGCTGGGAAATCGCCCTGTCATTGTGATGATAGTCAAAACGGGCGACCTCGACCTTGTCACCATGGTGTGCATGCGCCTGCGCTTCGGTCAGGCCAACCTGCGCCAGTTCCGGATCAGTATAGGTGGCCCACGGGATATGCGCCGTCTTCGCCTTGGACGGCGGGCCGAACAGCGCCGAGCGGATGACAATCCCTGCGTGATACCCGGCTACATGGGTGAATTGCAGCCCACCGGCGACGTCACCGATGGCATAGACCTTGCGGTTGGTAGTCCGCAACGCCTCGTTAACCTTGACCCCGGTAGGGGACAGTTCGATCCCGGCGGCTTCAAGGTTCAGGCGGTCTGTGTTTGCCTTGCGCCCCGCCGCCAGCAACAGATGCGAGCCCGAGAAGACGTCACCATTCTCGGTCACTACCTCAATCGTACCAGCGTTGCCCCTGATCTGCGCGACCAATGCCATTTCGTGAATCACCACGCCTTCCGCGCGCAAAGTCTCCAAAACAACCGCGGCCGCTTCGGGGTCATCCTTGCCCAGTGCTGTCATCCCTTCGATCACAGTGACTTTGCATCCCAGCCGAATATGGGCCTGCGCCATTTCCATGCCGATGGGCCCGCCGCCGATGATCAGAAGGTGATCGGGCTTGTCGCGCAGGTCAAAGATGGTCTCGTTGGTGAAATACGGCACCTGATCCAACCCGGGGATCGGCGGCACCAAAGGGGACGAACCCGTCGCGATCACCACACGCCGCGCAGTGATCAGGTGACCACCCGCCTGCACATGGGTCGGAGAAACAAAGCTGCCATATTCTCGGATAACTTTGACGCCAAAACCCTCGAACCGCTCCTGGCTGTCCATCGGTTCGATCTGGGCGATTACGTCCCGCACGTGGTCCTTGACCGCCGCATAATCCACCTGCGGAACCACGTCCGCCACGCCCAGCGCCGAGGCATGGGCCTGCGCATGGGCTGCGTTGGCGCTGGCGATCAGGGCTTTGGACGGAACACATCCGAAGTTCAGGCAATCGCCGCCCATCTTGTGACCTTCCAGCAGGATGACGTTTGCCCCCATCTGGCTGGCCCCTGCGGCCACGGACAACCCCCCTGACCCGGCTCCGATCACCAGGATATCGGCTTTCAGATCTTGCATGAATCAGGCGTCCTTTCGGCCTCGAACGGATTTGATGACAATCGGCAAAGCGGCCAGCACACACAAGCCGATGATGGGACCTATGACAAAGGGTTCCCACAGCAGCGAAACGTCAGGCGTCTCGCCCCGGTCGAACACACCGCCCAGCCCCACGCCGATCCAGGTGTACACAATCCCTCCGGGGATAATGCCCAGCGCCGTGGTGATCAGAAAATTGCGGAACTTCACGCCGACCAGAGCGGGCACAAGGTTGGCCACGAAAAACGGCACGACGGGTACAAGGCGCAGCAGAAACAGCACCGGAATTTCATTCTCGCGCAAACTGTCCTTGAGCTTTTTGATGCTGCCCTCCGAAGATTCGAGGCGAGCCGTCAGGGCTTCGCCCAACCCCCAGCGCGCGGCCAGAAAGATCACCGATGCACCGACCGTGGCCGCAAATACGTTGAAGACGGTTCCGGCGATCAGTCCGAACAGGAACCCGCCGGTCATCGAGGCCACCGCCGCACCCGGCAACGAAAATGCCACGATGACAATATAAATCGTCACGAAAGCACCGGCCATTGCCCAGTAATTGGCATCACGCCACGCCAAAAGCGCCTCGCGGTTGTCGCGCAGAGTTTCGAATGTCAGATAGTCGCCCAGCGTGAAAAACCCCACCGCTGCAACGGTAAGAATCACCAGCAACGGCATATGTCGCGCAAGCCCTCTGCGCGGGGCCTGAGTTGCATCACTCATGTGGCTGTCCGGTTTCGTGTGTTTCATTCTGCAAACAACATGCGCCGCATGGCGCCTCGGCAACAGGGGCCTCACGCTGCCTTGATGTTTTTGTCCGGGAATGTGAGGGTTTGGCGCCGCTGACCCGTCTTTTTGAAACCTTTTCACGGGCTGGGTTACAGAATTGTTGCAAAAGCCGCTAAAACCCCCACCTTGGGGTTTGACTTACCCCCCGCTACCCAGTAGAGGACGGGCTTCGAACACCACGGGCAGGCGAATCCGCGCCGCACCCGACCGCATAGATTGGAGACGGAGCGATGAAACGCACCTATCAGCCTTCGAACCTGGTTCGCAAACGCCGCCACGGTTTCCGCGCGCGCATGGCCACCAAGGCCGGCCGCAAGATCCTGAACGCGCGCCGCGCTCGTGGCCGCAAGTCGCTGAGCGCGTAAACCGCTCGACCTGTCAGGTTATGAACATGACGCCGCCGGAGGCCCCTCGTGGATGGTAAGAACCAGCCCGGGGAAACGCCCCCGGCGGCGTCCGTTTGCGCGCCTGAAACTCTGACCGTTCTCACGAAACGATCCGATTTTCTGAAAGCCGCCCGCGCGCGCAGACAGGGCACATCCTCGATGATGGTGCAGGGCCGCAAACGCGCGCCTCACGAGGCGACCGGAATTCGCGTCGGGTTTACCTGTTCAAAGAAGGTCGGCAATGCCGTTGCCCGCAATCGCGCCAAGCGGCGTTTGCGCGAGGCCGCCCGCGCTGTGCTGCCCGTCAGTGGGCTTGATGGGTGGGACTATGTACTGGTCGGTCGCGCCGAAGTGACCGCCGCGCGCCCGTTTGACGCCCTTCTGGATGACCTCCGTTATGCGCTGCGCAAAATCCACGGTGCGCGGAAATGACCCTGTTCTCTCATGTCCTTGCCCTGCCTGTCAGGGCTTATCGGCTGGTTTTCAGCCCCTGGGTCGGGTTCAACTGCCGCTATCAGCCCACGTGTTCGGCCTATGCGCTTGAAGCATTGGAAAAACACGGTGCGTTCAAGGGCGCGTGGCTGGCCGCCCGACGGATCGGCCGATGCCACCCTTGGGGCGGTGACGGCTACGACCCCGTGCCGGAAAGCCCTGACGAGCAGAGCAGAACGTTATGACCCCCGGTCAGACTTGACCCGGTTGAACCTGCGCTCAACATTCGGATCAGTCCAACCCGAGGTTCTGATGCCACCAGACGCGCGCCGCACTCTGCCCACGCACACCGTCCACAACCAACCGCAAGTTCGTGGTGACATTGACCTGTGGGCCTGCGACCCGGTGCTTCGAGACACGGTGAACGTGTCCGGCGCGCGCGTAGCGCCTTTGGCGGCTTTGGGCGAAACACTTGGACGCGCCGAGACACGAGAGCTGGGGCGCGAAGCCAACCGACAGCCGCCCGAACTCCGGGTATTCGATCAGGGCGGGCGGCGTCTGGACGAGGTGCGGTTTCACCCCGCCTATCACCAGATGATGCAGATCAGCCAGTCCGCCGGTTACGCCGCAATTGCCTGGGACGGTCAGCCTGGTGGGCACGCCACCCACGCAGCCATGGTCTACTTGGCGGGACAGGTCGAGCCGGGGCATTGTTGCCCGATGACCATGACCTATGCGGCAATCCCGGCGCTTGAGGTCAATCAGCAGATCGCCTCGGTCTGGCGCCCAAAACTCATGGCGCACAGCTATGATACGTCGACGCGTCCGATCGACCAAAAAGCCAGCGCCACGTTGGGTATGGCGATGACTGAGAAACAGGGTGGCTCGGACGTACGCGCCAATACCACCATTGCCACCCGCGACGGCAATCATTGGCGTCTGCACGGTCACAAGTGGTTCTGCTCGGCCCCGATGTCGGACGGCTTCCTGACGCTGGCGCAGACACCGGGTGGGCTGACCTGTTTTCTTGTTCCCCGCTGGTTGGAGGGCGAGCGCAACGCGATCCATCTGATGCGTCTGAAGGATAAGCTGGGCAACAGATCCAACGCCTCTGCCGAAATCGAATACCATGACGCGCTGGCCTATCAGCTGGGCGACGAAGGCGCTGGCGTTCAGACTATCATCGAAATGGTGCACCACACCCGGCTGGACACTGCCATGGCTCCGGCCGGGCTGATGCGTGCCGCCCTGTCCGAGGCACATCATTGGGTCAGCCACCGAACCGCGTTTCAGCGCCGTCTGATCGACCAGCCCCTGATGCGCGCCGTGCTGGCCGACTTGGCACTGGATTGGGAGAGCGCTCTGACGTTGGGGATGCGGGTTGCGAAGGCATTCGATGGCAGGTCGCCCGAAGACAGGTCCTTTGCCCGCATCAGCGTCGCACTGGCCAAATTCCTGAACAACAAGCGCTGTCCGGTTGTCGTGGTCGAGGCGATGGAGGTGCTGGGCGGCATGGGCTATGTCGAGGATACCCCCCTGCCCCTGCTCTATCGGGAAGCCCCGCTAAACAGCATTTGGGAGGGGTCAGGCAACGTGATCTGCCTCGACATTCTGCGCACCCTGATCCGAGAACCGCTGGCTGCCGAGGTACTGCAGGCCGAGTTGGACGCCGCAAGAGGTGCAGACCGGGGCTATGACGCAGCGTTGAAAGCCCATCGCGACCGTTGGCCCGACCTGCCACCCGAGGCAGAGGCACGGTGGTTTGCCGAGCGTACAGCACTGTTGTTGGCGGCGGCGCAGTTGGTGCGACATGCCCCTGGCGCGGTTGCCGACGGGTTTATTGCCACGCGCCTGTCAGGTGAAAGCGGTCGCATCCCGGGATCGGTCACAGGATTGGACACCGACGCCCTGCTGGCGCGTCTGGGCTGACCCGCCCACTTGCCCGGTTGCCACAACTGCTGTAGGGGCAGCCAATGTTTGACGAAGCTGACGATATCCACCCGCTTTTTGCTGGTGCGCCCTCGACCACCGAGTTCAAAAAGCTGCGCAAGCGCATCGTGCGCCAGACCCGTGAGGCCATTGAGCATTACGGGATGGTGGACCCGTCCGCCCATGACAAGGATGGCAAACCGCCCCGCTGGCTGATTTGCCTGTCAGGCGGCAAGGACAGCTATACCCTTCTTGCGGTTCTCCACGAGTTGAAATGGCGCGGACTGCTGCCGGTCGACCTTCTGGCCTGCAATCTGGATCAGGGTCAGCCGGGTTTTCCCGCCACTGTTCTACCCGAGTTTCTCGAACGAATGGGTGTTCCGCACCGCATCGAATATCAGGACACCTATTCCGTCGTGATGGACAAGGTTCCGCAGGGCCGCACCTATTGCGCACTGTGTTCACGCCTGCGCCGCGGCAACCTGTATCGCATCGCCCGGGAAGAGGGCTGCTCGGCCGTGGTACTGGGGCATCACCGTGACGACATCCTCGAAACCTTCTTCATGAACCTCTTCCACGGCGGGCGTCTGGCCACCATGCCGCCTAAACTTGTGAATGAAGAGGGCGACCTGTTCGTTTTCCGCCCCCTCGCCCATGTGGCCGAGGCCGATTGCGCGAAATTCGCAACCGCCATGAACTATCCCATCATCCCCTGTGACCTCTGCGGCAGTCAGGACGGCTTGCAGCGCCAACAGGTGAAACAGATTCTCGATCAGTGGGAAAAGAACAGCCCCGGCCGGCGTCAGGTGATGTTCCGAGCCCTGACAAACGCGCGACCCTCGCATCTGCTGGACCCGAAATTGTTCGATTTCGCGAATCTTTCGCTTGTTCCGGGTCAAAAAAGCGAAAAATCGGACGAAATTCCGCGTCTGCGTTAACGACTGACTCAGTTTGGTTTCCTACGGTTGGGCTTGCGCGCTGAGTCCAAGCTGAAGGCCGTTAGAACCAATGCGGAACCGATTGATCTTTAAACGAGTTCTCAACACGATTGTCGCTGGCCTGAGCGGCCCTTCCGCACTGGCCTTCATACCGGCACTCAGCCTTGCAGCCTTCTGGATCGGCGGAGAGCAAGTGCTGTTGATCGTCGCATTGGGCTTGCCCCTGATCCTTGCCGGAGCAAGCGCCGCAAATATCTGGCCTGCGATTGGGAATTCACTTCGCGACAACTCTGGCGGGATGATGCCGGATCAGGTGTTTCGTACCAGGTTGGGGCTCCTTCTGGATGGGGCGAGGAAAAATATGGAAAGCTCGGCCTGTTTCGTGATTTCACTGGATGACTATGCGTCGCTGCTAGACCTGCACGGGCAGGCGGCGGCTGCCCATATCGCCGAACTGGCTTGCAGCCGGACCTTGTCCACGATCCGGGCCTAGGACATCGTGACCCGAGACGGCAGAGACAAAATCGCTTTGGGTCTTGGGGCATCTCAGCATCTTGACCTGGAATCCTGCATTCAGATGTCCGGCCGCATCCAGACTGCAATCGAAGAACCGATCATGCTGAATGGTGCCGGGCTTTACGTCTCGTGCTCGATCGGGTTTTGCCTGATGCCTCATGACTTCGACGGCGACGCAACCGACGGGATCGAGGCGGCGAACGCCGCACTTGCCGAAGCACAAAGAAACGGCCCTTCGACCATTCGGGCCTATTCCACCGAAACGCGCCGCCGGTCCCGGATCCGCACAAACCTGCGCAAGGATTTCGAGGCAGCGTTGGACAATGGTGAAATTCGTCCCTGGTTTCAGCCTCAAATCTCGACGGACACAGGGCGCGTCACAGGTTTTGAGGCACTGGCCCGGTGGGAGCATCCGCAAAAAGGTGTGTTGGGCCCGCAGGTGTTTCTACCCTTCGCCCAGCAGGCGGAACTGCTGGAACGGCTGGGCCATACGATGCGCCACCATGCGTTCACTGCCATGCAGGCCAGGGACCGGGCCGGCGTTGTGATTCCGCGGATCGGTATCAATTTCTCGTCCGATGAACTCCGCGACCCGGGGCTCATGGATCGCCTGAAATGGGAACTGGACCAGTTTGATCTGACTCCGGACAGGCTTGCGGTCGAAATTCTGGAAACGGTGTTTGCCAAACGGCCCGATGACGTCATCACCCGCAATGTGACCGGAATGGCCGCGCTGGGGTGCTGTATCGATCTGGATGATTTCGGCACCGGTCATGCCTCGATCGCGTCCATCAAGCGCTTTGATGTTTCGCGGATCAAGATCGACCGGTCCTTTGTGACAAAATCCGATCGGGATCCCGGTCAGCAACAATTGGCCAGTGCCATCCTGACGATGGCGGAACGGCTGAACCTGGAAACACTGGCCGAAGGCGTGGAAACCCCGGGTGAGCATGCCCTGATGGCGCAGCTTGGCTGCAATCATGTGCAGGGGTTCGGAATTGGCAAACCGATGCCATTCGAGCAGACGCTCGACTGGATCGCTTCGCACCGCGCAAAAGTGAACAAGGTTCCCGGGATTGGACGGCAAACCGGATGAAATCCGGGATTTTGCAAGGCGCAATCCCTTCCGGTGGCAAATTGACGGGCGATTCCACTTGACCTTTGGGGCTGCACTCTGTTGAACACCTCCGGTGTGTTTCCCAGCTCAAGGTGGCTGTCCCAGATGGACGATCAGAACAAGAATCTCATCCTCGCAACCGCGCTCAGCTTTCTGGTGATCCTCGTCTGGTTCGTCCTTTTCCCACCCCCGGAACAGGCACCGACACCGGATCAGGTGGAAGTCAGCGCCTCCGAGGGCAGTGAGCTTCAGACTCCAAGCGCAGCGGGTGACACAGCCGTCGGGGATGCATCTGCTGTCACGGAAGAAGCACAAGCCGATGCCGAGGCCCCGCGCATTCAGATCGACACGCCTCGCCTGTCTGGCAGCATGTCCCTGGCCGGCGGACGCATCGATGAGCTGTTTCTGAAAGACTACAAGGTCTCGATCGAAGCAGGCGCCCCGATCGTCGAGCTGCTTTCGCCCGTCGGGTCCGATTCTGCCTATTACGCCTTGTATGGCTGGGCGCCCGGGGCGGGCGTTGCCGGCGCGGATGTCCCTGGGCCGAACACGCTCTGGTCGACTGAACAAGGCGACACGCTTACCGTCGACAGCCCGGTCACACTGGTCTGGGACAACGGTAAGGGCCTGATCTTCCGACGCACCGTGTCGGTTGATGAAGACTACATGTTCTCGGTCACGCAATCGGTCGAGAATACCACGCAGTCCGAAGTGGGCATGGCGCCCTATGGCATTTTGGCGCGCCACGGGATGGGTGAGGATGGTGACCTGCCGGGCCTGAAGAACTTCTTTATCCTGCACGAAGGCGTCATGGTCATGGCGGACGGCGTTCTGGACGAGATCGATTATGGCGATGTCCGCGATTTTGACATTGATCCGAATGAACGCGCGCAAGCCGAAGTCTTTCAGATCAAGGAAGGTGGCTGGGTCGGCTTTACCGATCACTACTGGATGACCACCCTGATCCCGGCTGAAGGTTCGGCCTTCAAGGCGGCGGCAAAATACGACGCGCGCCGCAAGATCTATCAAACCGAAACCGTGCTGCCGACCCTGTCCGTTGCGCCCGGCGCGACCGAGGAAGTCACCACCCGCCTGTTTGCAGGCGCCAAGGAATGGGAAACCATCCGCGAGTATCAGGCGGAAGGTGTGCAGAAGTTCGTGGACAGCATCGATTGGGGCTGGTTCTACTTCCTGACCAAGCCGATTTTCTGGCTGCTGCACAACATCAACGTTTTGATCGGCAATATGGGCTGGTCTATCATCGGCCTGACCCTGATCATCAAGGCGATCCTGTTCCCGCTGGCGTTCAAGTCCTACGTCTCCATGGCCAAGATGAAGGAACTTCAGCCGCAGATGGAGGCCCTGAAAGAGGCTGCCGGCGACGATCGTCAGAAGATGCAGCAGGGCATGATGGAGCTGTACAAAAAGGAAAAGGTGAACCCGGCCGCAGGCTGTTTACCAATCCTGATGCAGATCCCGATCTTCTTCTCGCTGTATAAAGTGATCTTTGTCACCATTGAACTGCGTCAGGCCCCCTGGTTTGGCCCGTTCCAGGACCTCAGCGCGCCGGACCCGACCTCGATCTTCAACTTCTTTGGCTGGCTGCCCTGGGGCGGACCGCAGCCTGATACGCTGATGGCGCTGATCTTCATCGGTATCTTGCCACTGCTGCTGGGTATCTCGATGTGGCTGCAGCAGAAACTGAACCCGGCACCAACGGATGCGACCCAGGCGATGATCTTTGCCTGGATGCCGTGGGTCTTCATGTTCATGCTGGGCGGGTTTGCCAGCGGCCTGGTGGTTTACTGGATTGCGAACAACACGATCACGTTCACGCAGCAGTACCTGATCATGCGCAGCCAGGGCTACACGCCGGACGTGTTCGGCAACATCAAGTCCGGGTTCAAGCGGACCCCGAAGACGGATGACAAATGAGCGGGTCTGTCACCAGCCTCTGGCGGCATCCAATCAAAAGTCACGGGCGGGAAAGCCTGAGTAATGTAACCGTGACCCCCGGGCAGACAATGCCCGGGGATCGCGTTTGGGCCGTCGCGCACGAGGCGTCAAAGGCCGATGGTTCGGAATGGGCGCCCTGTGCCAATTTCAGCCGCTGCTCCAAAGCCCCGCAACTGGCGGCCATATCGGCCCGGATGAACGGCGGCACCGTGACGCTCAACCACCCAGGGCGCCCCGAGATCAGCTTCGATCCCGACACGCAGCAGGATGATTTTCTGGACTGGGTCAAACCGCTGATGCCCGTCGACAGGGCTGCGTCGGCGCGGATCATCCGGGTTCCGGGACGGGGAATGACCGACAGTGACTTCCCCTCGATCAGCCTGTGCAACATGGCCTCGCATCGGGCGGTCGAGCAGAAGCTGGGGAAGGACCTGTCCCTTGTCCGCTGGCGCGGCAACATCTGGTTCGACGGGCTGCCCCTGTGGGAAGAGTTTGACTGGCTGAACCGCGACATTCGCATCGGTCAGGCCGTTCTGCGAGTTCGGGAACGTATCACGCGCTGTCTGGCCACGACCGCCAACCCGGAAACCGGCACGCGGGATGCAGACACGCTGGGCGCCCTGAACGCTTGGGATCATCAGGATTTTGGCGTCTACGCCGAAGTTATCCAGGGCGGAGATATCCGTGTCGGCGACAAGGTAGAACCAGTATGAGCACGCTTCCTTTTCCAATGGCGGACGCGCCGGATGCGATTGCGCAGGAAACCGGGCGCAAGCTGTTTGCTGGCCCGTCCGAATTCGTCAAAGGCGTGGTTGCCATGGACGGCCTGCCCGCCCCCGACCGGCTTGAGGTGTGTTTTGCGGGCCGCTCGAACGTGGGGAAATCCAGCCTGATCAACGCGCTGACCGGGACCAAGGGATTGGCGCGCGCATCGAACACGCCCGGCCGCACGCAGGAGATCAACTTTTTCACGCAAGGGCCCGACCTCTATCTGGTTGACCTGCCCGGTTACGGTTATGCCAACGCGCCGGTCAAAGTAGTCGAGAAATGGCAGCGACTGCTGAAACAGTACCTCAGCGGACGACAAACCCTGCGCCGCGCTTTTGTACTGATCGATTCGCGCCATGGGGTAAAACCTGTGGACGACGAGATCATGAAGCTGCTGGATACCAGCGCCGTGACCTTTCAATGCGTCATGACCAAGGCCGACAAGGTCAAGGCCAAAGAGCGTGAGAAGGTGCTGGATCAGGTCCGCACCGCGCTGTCCAAACACCCTGCCGCCTACCCCGAGATTGTGCTGACCTCCTCCGAGAAAGGTGACGGAATACCGACCCTGCGCTCGATCATTGCACATCTTGAGTAGCTTCACCCTTGGCAGCACCGTCCAAAGGCCCTAACACGGTTCGCCAGAAGGACCTAAGCCATGAAGACACGAGACATGAACCGGGACTGGATTGCCACCGCCGCCACTCTGAACAGCGCACTGCCTTACCTTCAGCGGTATGACGGCGCGATCGTCGTGATCAAACTGGGCGGTCACGCCATGGGCAGCGACGAGGCGATGGAAAGCTTTGCCCGCGATGTCGTGCTAATGCGGCAGGTCGGGGTAAACCCGGTCATCGTGCATGGTGGCGGACCCATGATCAACGCGATGCTTGATCAGTTGGACATCCAGTCGGATTTCGTGAATGGCAAGCGGGTCACCGACAAGGCCACGGTCGAAGTCGTCGAAATGGTGCTGTCTGGCCTTGTCAACAAACGGATCGTGCAAGCCATCAACCGTCAGGGCGGAACGGCGGTCGGGCTGTCCGGCAAGGACGCCAATCTGATGGTTTGCGAGCAGACGGATTCCTCGTTGGGCTTCGTCGGCACACCATCCGAGATGAATCCCAAACTACTGCATGATCTTTTCTCGCATGATGTAATCCCCGTGATTGCGCCGCTCGGAGCAGGCAAAGACGGTGAAACCTTCAATGTGAACGGCGATACCGCTGCCGGAGCCATCGCGTCGGCCCTGAAGGCGGATCGCCTGTTGCTGCTGACCGATGTATCCGGCGTCAAGAATGCAGCCGGAGAGGTGGTGACCGAGCTCAAAGCCGGACAGATCCGCGAGATGACCCGCGAAGGCACGATTGCCGGCGGCATGATCCCAAAAACGGAAACCGCTCTGGACGCGCTGCACAGTGGCGTTCGGGCGGTTGTCATCCTGGATGGCCGTGCCCCAAATGCCGTATTGCTGGAATTGTTCACCGAACACGGTGCGGGCTCTCTGATCCGGCCGGACTGACGCCTATGTGAATTTCCCGGTCTTGTCTCGGGCTTTAATATGCCTGAATGTGAATGTATGGAGCACGAATCCATTATTCGGCTGGGTATTTTCCTGGGGCTTTTTGCGATTTTCGCAATAGCCGAGACATTTGCACCCAGACGTTCGCTAGATTGCTCGAAACGACGGCGCTGGCAAACCAATCTTGCCATAACGCTTCTCAACACCCTGACGCTGAGGGTTATGGCAATCTGGGTCCCGTTGCTGGCTGTTGGGGCGGCGGTAGACGCCGGTCATCACGGGATTGGGCTTTTCAACAGGACCGCCTGGCCCGGATGGCTGGAAATTCTTCTGAGCGTGCTGATTCTGGACTATGCGATCTGGCTGCAGCATCTGGTGACACACAAGGTGCCGATCCTTTGGCAGCTGCACAGGGTGCATCACGCGGACAGGGACATGGATGTAACGACCGCCGTGCGATTTCATCCCATCGAAATCGCACTGTCCATGATACTGAAAATCGCGCTGGTTTATGCATTGGGTCCCAGTGCACTTGCCGTTGTTCTGTTCGAGGTTCTGTTGAACGGAACCGCGCTGTTCAATCACTCCAACATCAAACTCCCCCTTGCCGTGGACGCGGTGTTGCGTAGGGTTCTTGTGACACCTGACATGCACCGGGTTCACCATTCGGTGCACAGGAAAGAACACGACAGCAATTACGGCTTTGCGCTGTCGGTCTGGGATCGATTGATGGGCACCTATGTTGCGCAGCCAGGCGACGGGCATGACAGGATGAAGGTGGGACTGCAATGGCGGGACGAACAACCAACCCGGCTGGGATGGAGCCTGACACTGCCGTTTCGGCGCAAGTGAAATACTCCGACGTGACAGCAGCCGCTGGTCGGTCGGGCCTGGTCGTGATGGGTGCGCAGCACCCCCGGCACAGCGGCGCCAAGCAGCTGGATGGCGGCACCCTGATCCTGCTGGGTGCAGCGCAGACATTCTGGCCGGTTTTGAAGGCGTCGCCCGAATGGGCGGATGGGCTGGCGGACCCGGTCGACAGATGGTCCTTGCGGGTTGTTGGCGCGATGGCTGGCGCACTGGGTGCCACGCCATACTATCCGTTCGGCGGACCACCCTACACACCCTTCATCGACTGGGCGCTGAAGTCGGGGCGGACGTTTCAAAGTCCGGTTGGCGCATTGGTGCATGACACCGTCGGCATGATGATCTCGTTCCGCGGTGCGCTGCATTTTGCCGATGAGTTCCCGATACCTGCCGCCGAAGGGCCAAGCCCCTGCGCCACCTGCCATGCCCCCTGCAAGTCGGCCTGCCCGGTGGGCGCTTTGTCGACCCACAGCTTTTACGACGTCGACACCTGCCATGCACATCTGACCACGCCGGAAGGCCAGACCTGCATGGCTGGTGGTTGTCTTGTGCGACTTGCCTGCCCGCTAAGTGCGGGTGCCGGGCGGCTGGCAGAACAATCTGCGCATCATATGAAGGCCTTTCACCCATCATGACCCGCACCCTGATCCTGACCCGTCACGCCAAGTCCAGTTGGGACAATCCGCTGAGCAACGACCATGATCGCCCGCTGAACAAGCGCGGGCGCAAATCAGCCCCGGCCGTCGGGAAATGGCTGTCACGGAACGCCTGGCTTCCGGATGAAGTTCTGAGTTCTTCGGCCACCCGGACCCGCGAAACCTGGGACAGGATGGGGCTGACTGCTGCCAGGACCACCTTCACCCGCGACCTGTATCTGGCCGATCCCGCTGAAATGATGAAGGTATTGCAACAGGCGACCGGACGCACCGTACTGTTGCTGGGTCATAATCCCGGTATTGCCGCCTTTGCGGATCAGATTGTGAAATACCCACCGGACCATGTGCGGTTCTACGACTATCCCACCTGCGCAACGACGGTTATTCGATTTGACATCAACAATTGGAGAGGCTTGCAGCGGCACAGCGGCAAGGTCCTGGGCTTCGCAATCCCGCGCGAACTGCTGAACTGAAAAAGGCGGGGCCAGACCCCGCCTTTTTCCGGAATTATTTGCAGGTTCAGTGCCCCAGAATCTGGCTGAGGAACAGCTTGGTCCGCTCGCTTTTGGGGTTGTTGAAGAACTCTTCCGGTTCGTTCTGTTCCACGATCTGGCCGGCATCCATAAAGATCACGCGGTTGGCGACCTGACGGGCAAAGCCCATCTCGTGGGTCACACACAGCATGGTCATGCCTTCTTCGGCCAGCTCGATCATGGTGTCGAGCACCTCTTTGATCATCTCGGGGTCCAGCGCCGATGTTGGTTCATCGAACAACATGATCCGAGGCATCATGCACAACGAGCGGGCAATCGCCACACGCTGCTGCTGACCACCGGACAGCTGGCCGGGATACTTGTCGGCCTGTTCCGGAATCTTGACCTTTTCCAGGAAATGCATCGCGCGCTCTTCGGCCTCTTTCTTGGGCGTCTTGCGCACCCAGATCGGGGCCAGCGTGCAGTTTTCCAGAATGGTCAGGTGCGGGAACAGGTTGAAGTGCTGGAACACCATGCCAACCTCGGACCGGATCTTGTCGATGTTCTTGAGGTCATTCGACAGAACGGTTCCATCCACAACGATCTTGCCCTGCTGATGTTCCTCCAGCGCGTTCAGGCAGCGGATCAGGGTGGATTTGCCCGACCCCGAAGGCCCCGCGATCACGATCCGCTCGCCCTGATTGACGGTCAGATTGATGTCGCGCAGCACGTGGAAGGCCCCGTACCATTTGTTCATGTTGGTGATTTCGATGGCGACCTCGTCGCTCACCTGCATTTTCGAGCGATCGATTTCACGGTCAATTGCAAGTTCAGACATGTGTTGAACTCCTTAACGATGGCCAGTCTGAAGCTTGCGCTCCAGATACATGGAATAACGGGACATGGAGAAGCAGACGACGAAGAACAGAACGCCGATAAAGGCAAACAGTTCCCAGTAGACGCCGTTCCAGGCGGTATCGGCGCGGATGCCGTTGGTCAGACCGATCACGTCGAACAGACCGATGATCGAAACCAGTGTCGTATCCTTGAAGATACCGATGAACGTGCTCACAATGCCCGGGATCGAGATTTTCAGCGCCTGCGGCATGATGATCAGCCGCTGCGCCTGCCAGTAGTTCAGTCCAAGACTGTCAGCCCCTTCGTACTGACCCCGCGGAAGCGCCGCCAGACCACCCCGGATCACCTCGGCCATATAAGCGGCCGAGAACAGGGTCATCATGATCATCACCCTCAGGATGATGTCAAAGTTGGTCCCCGGCGGCAGGAACAGGTTCAGCAGCAGCGAGGCCACGAACAGCAGGGTGATCAGCGGCACGCCCCGAATGAACTCGATAAAGCCCACGCAGAGGTATTTGACGATCATCAGATCAGACTGACGACCGAGCGCCAGCACGATGCCGATGGGAAGCGAGACGCCAATGGCCACAACACCCAGCAGGATCGCCAGCATGAAACCGCCAAAGTCGCGACTTTCGACAGTCGCAATACCAATTGGAATGACAGAGTCGACCGCGTCAGCAACTGCGCCAGCAGCAAACAACCACCACAGAATGGGCAGCGCGACTGCAAGGATTAACGCCGTCAGGGACCCCGCCATTGGAAGCACAACCTTGTAGGCGAAATAACCGATTGCGAACCCGGCAGCGACCGTCAGCGGTCCCCAGATCGACCCGCCCCACATCAGCCAAGGCAGCAGGAACGGATAAGCCGCCGTCACGACCAACAGCTTGCGCGGCACTTTGGTGAACAACACCGGCGCAATCGCAACCAACAACAGGATGAAGGTCAGGTTCGGCCGGAAATAGGCCGGCCAGCCGCCCGATTCAGGCGGATTTGACCACGTTGCGTCCGGATGCGCCGGATAAGGTGGATAAAACCCGTACAGCAATTGCAGCCACCGGTCCTTGATCACACCCCAGCAGGCATGACCATGAGTATCGCCCCAGGTCGCCATCATGATCTCACGACATTCCGACAGGGAATTGGCGTTCCAAACGGATTCGAACGTCCAGGACAGAATGTTGGAGAGCACGTAGTAGATGAAATACAGCGAGATGAGCGTCAGGATTGCGTTCAGCCAGCTTGAGAACAGGTTATGTCTGATCCATCCCAGCACACCGACCTCGGATGCGGGTGGTGCCTGTTCCGGCAACATTTCCGTGCGGACAAATGAAACATCACTCATATTACCGCTCCACCAGTTTGACACGGTTGTTGTACCAGTTCATCACCGCCGAAATGCTCAGCGAGATGGTCAGGTAGACCAGCATCAGCAGCAGAACGCATTCCAGCTCGCGGCCGGTCTGGTTCATGGTGATGCCGCCCAGCGTCCCCGTGATGTCCATATATCCGACCGCGATCGCCAGCGACGAGTTCTTGGTCAGGTTCAGATAGTTCGAGATCATCGGCGGAATGATTACCCGCAACGCCTGCGGCAGGATCACCAGACGCATGGTCCGGCCCGGGCGCAGACCCAGTGCGGATGCGGCCTCGGTCTGACCCTTCGAGATGGCCAGAATACCGGCACGCACGATCTCGGCGATGAAAGCCGCAGTGTACAGCGACAGGGCCAGCCACAGGGCGATCAGCGAGTTCCGTAGGTGGGTGCCGCCGGTGAAGTTAAAGCCCTTCAACTCGGGATAGCCCAGATGGAAGCCCAGCGCGCCCAGCAGGATGGCCGATGGCACGAACAGCAGGCCCAGTTGGATGTACCAGATGGTCGGACGGTCACCGGTCTTTTCCTGCGTGGCATTGGCCCAGGCCGACACTTTGCGCATGGCAAAGATGCTGCCGCCAAGCACGATCAGGAAAGCGATCAGGTCCAGCGAGACGTCAAAACGCAGGCTTGATGTCCCGAACAGGTGGATGTCGCCCAGGCTGCGCGAGAACAGAAACTCGGGGATGTAGACCCCGCGGTTGGTCACAGCAACAGTGCCGAATAGATCCATCGTGGCTTCTGGATTTTCACCCCGGAATGCGCGCGGCGCAGGCAGGCTTTCAATCAGAATCGCCATAGCAAACACGATCCAAAGCAGGACCGGAACGTTGCGGAACATTTCGACATAAACCGTCATGATCCGCGCGATCAGCCAGTTATTCGACAGACGCAGAACACCAACCATGACGCCGATGATTGTTGCCGTGATACAGCCCAGAACTGCAACAACCAGCGTGTTCAGCAGCCCGATAAAGGCCGCGCGCAGATGGGTATCCTGCGAGTCATATTCCAGCAGGCGCTGGTTGATGTCATAGCTGGCTGGTTCGGCGAAAAAGTCGAACCCGACTGTTCTGCCCAGCGTTTCGAGGTTCTGAATGGTGTTGTTAATAATCCAGGCTGCCAGAAGCATGAAACCGATCATAGCAATGACCTGAATGGTCGCAGATCGGTACCGCGTATCGTAAAGGAGCATGGACAGCCGGAACTGCTCCTTCGGCGGGTCAGTGAGAGTCGTCATGACCTATGTTTATCCCCGTGCATCCCGGTCTTTTGTCGGCAGAGTTGATCTCTGCTCGGACGTTTCCGGGCGTGTTTCTTATTGATTGAAAAAGGGCGCAGGTTGCCCTGCGCCCTTTTCCGTGGATTTTAGCGGAAAGGCGGTGCGTACAGCAGGCCACCTTCGATCCACTGTGCGTTCAGACCGCGTGCCAGGCCGATCGGGGTTTCCTCACCGATGTTCTTGGCAAAGATTTCACCGTAGTTGCCGCCGACCTTGATGGCGCGCTGTGCCCAGGTCGCGTCCAGACCCAGCATTTCACCCAGAGTGCCTTCGCTGCCCAGCAGACGGTTCACTTCCGGATTGTCGGTTCCAGCGGACATTTCATCGATATTGGCCGATGTCACGCCCATTTCCTCGGCTGCGATCAGCGCGTTCAGAGTCCAGCGGACAACATCGCCCCACTCGTGGTCGCCATGACGAACCAGCGGACCCAGCGGCTCTTTCGAGATGATTTCCGGCAGGATCACGTGATCACCGGCATTCTCGAATGTGGCGCGGGTGGCAGCCAGACCCGATGCGTCGGTGGTGTAGACGTCACAGGCACCAGCCAGATACTGCTGCTGCGCTTCGGCGTTGGTTTCGATCGGAACCGGCTCGTAGCTCATGTTGTTGATGCGGAAGAAATCCGCCAGGTTGAGCTCGGTTGTGGTGCCGGTCTGAATGCAGACGGTCGCACCGTCCAGTTCCTTGGCCGAGCTTACGCCCAGTGCCTTGGGAACCATGAAACCCTGACCGTCATAGTAGTTGACGCCGACGAATTCGAATTTCAGGTCAACGTCGCGGCTGAAGGTCCAGGTGGTGTTCCGGGCCAGCATGTCGATCTCACCCGAAGCCAGCGCGGTAAAGCGTGTCTTGCCGGTGGTCGGAATGAACTCAACTGCAGTCGGATCGTTCAGAACGGCGGCTGCTACGGCGCGGCACACGGCCACATCAAAGCCTTGCCATTCACCATTGGCGTCCGGGCTGGCGAAACCGGGTACACCGGTGGCCACGCCACAGTTCAGTTTGCCGCGTGCCTTGACGTCATCTGCGGTTCCTGCCGCGGCGGCGCCAGCAGCCAGGCCAGCAATCGTCGCCACGCCCAAGATTACGGATTTTTTCATTTTTACCTCTTCCTGATTGTCCGCCCCACTCAGGGGCGGTTCTGTCCGGCAGCATTTTGCCGGAAAGGTTACCCCAAAGGTGTCTCCCCTTTAGTGGCCACGAGTTTGGTCGCATTCATAAACAAACGTCAAGGGTTGGATCAGCGAAAACGATATCAGACGCCGCGCGGCCGCGCGCGACGCACTAAAATACTGTCTTTGAAGGATCAAACCGATAGATCGAAAAAGCGTTTGGCGTGTAAAAAGGCGGATTTCTTGACCTCCGAGGCTTCATGCGCCTCGTCGTCATGACCCCATTGCTCGATCTGCCAGATTTCGTCCAATCGCGAAATGCGCCATATCTCGTCCGGTTTGCGCCAATTCCGCGCTGCGGCAAAACCCAGAATCAAGGACCCGGACAGGCTCACAAGGTCGTGAAACCCGGCAAGCTGAAACTCACCAAGCTCATGAACTTGCCGCCGCAGAGTCGCCAGCGCATCGTCGGATTGCGGTTGATGCAGAACACCCTCGAAGGATACAAGCCGCGCGGACAAGGTCTTTTCCGCCCAGTCCAGCGCCGGATCCCATTGCCCCGCCTGCCGCTTCTGCAACTCCAGCGGGTGCGTGGCACGGTAACACAACAAGTCCGAATCGCCGTAGTCGGCCAGCATGTCGGCCACTTCGGCATGCTGATGGCGGACCTTGTCGATTGCCGCATTTGCCGATCGGGTAAACGGCATGGAGGTCGGATCAACCTCTTTTTCCTGCGCGTCCCATTCCGTAGCCACAGCGGTTGCCATTGCGTGCGTCGGCAGAACCAGCGCCGCCTTGGCCGGGGTTCTGACCTGACGCCCGTCCAGTTCGACGGTGAAGCCTTCTTCGGTTTCAGCCACCGCGCTTTCGGTCCAGAACCGTTTCGGTTTCCAGTCGCTCATACCGTCATCCCCAAATACTGTGCAGCGCCGGAGGTAGCTGATCAAAGGTTTCGATCACCTGCGCAGCTTGTTCCAGTGCTGCGGTGTCGTGGTATCCCCAGGCCACACCGATACCTGTCACGCCAGCCGCGCTGGCCATATCCATGTCAAAGCGGGTATCGCCAATCATGGCCGTATTTCGCCGGTCGACACCGGTTTCCGCGCGCGCCGTATCGATCATCGACGGATGCGGTTTCGAAGGGTGATGATCTGCCACCTGACGGGTGACAAAGAACCGTTCCAAACCGTGCGCCTCGATCAACGCATCCAGCCCGCGTTGTGACTTTCCGGTGGCAACCCCCAGCAAGACCTCGGGTATGTCGTGCAGCGCCTCCAGCACCTCCCGGGCACCGGGATAGAGGGGCGAGTTTGCAGCACCCTGCCTCAGACGCTGGTCGTGATAGGCCTGTTTATACCCATCCACCAGTTTTTCCTGAACCGAAACCGGGTGATAATGCGCCAGACGGGACAGGGCGACCGGCAGCGACAACCCGACAATCGACAGGATCGCGGAACGATCCGGCACAGGCAGGCCCAAGGCGTCGAAACTGGCGGTCATGGCCGAGACGATACTGCCCTGACTGTCGACAAGCGTACCATCGACATCGAAAAGGACCAGCCGCAATGGTGAGGTCATTGCAAATCCTCAAAGGGATCGTCCGAGGCCAGATCCTCGGTCCAGCCGAAGGTATCCCAGCTGTGTTTCATATGATCCGGCAACGGGGCCTTGATGATGATGGTCTTGCGCGTCACCGGGTGTTCAAACGACGCCTGCCGGGCATGCAGGTGCAGCTTTTTGCTAATAATCCCGCCCAGTTGCGCGCCCCAGCCATCGCCAAGGTTTTCCTGACCCGAACCGCCGTATTTGCCGTCACCAATGATCGGATGCCCAATGGCGGCCATATGCGCGCGCAGCTGATGGGTCCGGCCTGTGACGGGTTCCATGGCAACCCACGCGGCGCGCCCGGCAACCCGGTACAGCGTCGCGTATAGGGTATGCGCCCTCTTCGCGCCCGGAGTACCGTCAAGGTCGTTCAGGTGAACGGCGATCATCTTCTCGCCTTCACCTTTCTTGCCGTGGCCCGGGGCTTTTACCAGACCAGTTTTGATCTCGCCCAGATACGGAGTCGGCACCCCGGCGACCAGGGCCCAGTAAATCTTGCGCGTGTCGCGGTGACGGAACGCGGCTGTCAAACCCTTGGCCGCTTCGCGCGTTCTTGCCAAAAGCAAAACGCCCGAGGTGTCCTTGTCCAGACGGTGTACCAGACGGGGGTTTTCCTCATAACCGAACCGCAGCGCCTCGGACAGGCTGTCGACATGGCGGGTCTGACCACTGCCGCCCTGCACCGGCAGTCCATGGGGTTTGTTCAGGGCCAGAACGTGATCGTCGCGGTAGATCACGCAGGATTGGATCATCTTTGCGTCGGCATCCGAGATCCGGCGTTTGACCTCAACCGGCTTGTGATCAGCGTCCGGCAAGGGCGGAACCCGCACGACCTGCCCGGCCTCAAGCCGGGTCGAAGCCTTGGCCCGCCCACCATCAATCCGCAGCTCGCCCTTGCGGCACATCTTTTCGATACGGCCCTGCCCGACATGCGGGAACATGCGGCGCAACCAACGGTCCAGCCGCTGGTCGCTGTCGTCCTCTGCGACGGTGATCATCTGTACGCCACTCATGCCATTGCCCCTTGCACCGCGCGACTGGCCCGCCCGGATTTCACCGATGTCAGTGTGTTAGAAAACATGCGCGTCTGTCGCGCGCAAAGCAGCAAGAGTCAAGCCAGCCCTAGCTCTCGTTCCGCTGCGCGCGCAGCTTTGCGAAATAGTCCAGCCGCTTTTTCAGTTCCCGCTCGAATCCCCGCTCGACCGGCTGGTACAGCATCGGCCGCTTCATCGTTTCCGGAAAGTAGTTCTGGCCCGAGAATCCATCCTCGGCATCATGGTCATAGGCATAGCCAGCCCCATAGCCCTGATCCTTCATCAGTGTCGTGGGCGCATTCAGGATGTGCTTTGGCGGCGGCTCGCTGCCGGATTGTTTGGCCAGACGCATCGCCGCCTTGTAGCCGACATAGGCGCCGTTCGATTTTGGCGCCAGCGCCAGATAGACCAGCGCCTGCGCCAGCGCCAATTCTCCTTCCGGAGAGCCCAGCCGCTCGTACACCTCCCACGCATGCAGGCAGATCGACTGCGCCTGCGGGTCGGCCAGTCCGATATCCTCAACCGCCATCCGGGTAATCCGGCGGGCCAGGTACCTTGGATCCTCGCCCCCGGTCAGCATACGTGCAAACCAATACAGCGCCGCATCCGGGTCCGACCCGCGAACTGATTTGTGCAGGGCCGAGATCAGGTTGTAATGCTCGTCCCCCGATTTGTCGTATTTCGCGGCACGCCGCATCAACCGCGTGGACAGCGCGTCCGGGCTAAGCGGTCCGTCGACCTTCCACGCCGCAACCTGCTCAATCAGATTCAGCAACGCGCGACCGTCTCCGTCCGCCATTTCCTGCAAGGCATCCCGGGCGGCAGGCGTCAGGGGCAAGGCGCGGCCAAGCTCTTTTTCGGCCCGCTGCGTCAGACGTTCCAGATCGGCAAGGCTCAGCCGTTCGAGCACCAGCACCTGTGCACGGCTGAGAACAGCCGCATTCAGTTCGAACGAAGGGTTTTCCGTGGTCGCCCCGACCAGAAGGATCGTGCCATCCTCCATATGCGGAAGAAACCCGTCCTGCTGGGCCTTGTTGAACCGATGGATTTCATCAACGAACAAAAGGGTGCCCTGCCCGTTCTGACGCCGTATCTTAGCTGCCTCGAACACTTTTTTCAGGTCCGGAACACCAGTGAAAATCGCGCTGATCTGGACAAAATGCAGATCAGTCTCTTGTGCCAGCAACCGCGCAATCGTGGTCTTGCCTACCCCCGGCGGTCCCCAGAACACCAAACTCGACAGGCTGCCAGCGGCCAGCATGACGCCCAGGGGGGCGTCCGGGCCAAGCACCTGCTCTTGTCCGATCACCTCACCCAGCGTCTTGGGGCGCAGCCGGTCCGCCAAGGGGCGATGCGGCGCGGTTGCGGGCTCGGGTGCCCCGGTATCGAACAGATCACTCACGGGTCAGAGCCGAAACCGCAACGAAACCGCGCGTCCACCGCGCTGAACGTTCATTTGCACCCGGCGCCCGGGGTCAGTCAGCGCCTCGACGACATCGCCGGGCTGCTCAATCTCGGTGTCATTGATGCTGCTTAGGACGTCTCCGGGCCTCAGACCGGCGCGTGCTCCCAATGAGCCCGGATCAACCACAACAATGCCGGTCTGCGACAGCACCAATCCCAACTGCGAGATCAGTGCGGGATTGATCCGGGCGACGGTCAGGTTGGGCAGAACGGTTTTGTCATCCAACGTGGTCTCATCGGCGGGCGGACTGTCCGGAGCGCGGACCAAATCCACTTTCACATCCGCGCTTCTGTCTCCGCGCAGACGGGTCAGAACCGAGGTTCCGCCGACACCGGCAACCGACATCCGGAATTTCATCTCGGCAGGCGAATTTACCTCATCCCCGTCAACATGGGTGACAACATCGCCAACCCGCAACCCGGCCGCAGCCAGCGGGCTGAGGTCATGCAGGTCCGAGATCACCACGCCCAGCGGAATGGCCAGACCCAGCGATTCGGCGATATCGGCGCTCATATGCTGGCCCGCCATCCCGGCCCAGGGGCTGACAAAGCTCTCGTTGCCGGACTTCGCCTGCCGCAGGAATTCGGCAACCAGATTTGCCGGAATGGCAAAGCCAATGCCGTTGGACCCGCCCGACCGGGTCAGGATCGACGTGTTGATCCCGATCAGATCACCGTTCACGTCAATCAGCGCCCCACCGGAGTTACCCGGATTGATCGGAGCATCTGTCTGGATGAAGTACCCGCGCGCATTTCCCGTTGCTGTTCCGGTTCGTGCCAGCCCGGAAATTATGCCGGACGATACGGTTTGACCCACGCCAAACGGATTGCCGATGGCCAGCGCCAATTCGCCCACCTCGACCTGATCGGAATCGCGGAAATTCAGATGCGGCAGTTTTGCGGCCTCTTCCAGCCGAAGAATGGCAATGTCGCTTTCCTGATCGCCCAGAACCACTTGCGCTGAATACTCGCGCCGGTCCGTTGTCACCACACGGATTTCCGTCGCCATGCCAACAACATGGTAATTTGACACAACATAGCCGTCCGCAGACAGAATGACGCCGGACCCCAGCGAGTTCTGAACCCGCGGCTGCGGTTCGGCAAATCCTCTGCCGAAGAACTCCTGAAAGAACGGGTCCGAGAATAACGGATTGGCCCGGCCTTGCGTTACGATCTTGGCGTAGATGTTAACGACGGCCGGAGCAGCCTGTTTGACCACTGGGGCAAATCCCAGGCTTATTTCGGCCTGCGAAGTCGGCACTTTCGTTTCGGCATTAGCTGACGCGGCAAGCGTCGCCAGCATCAGAGAACAGAGAACTTTCCGCATGATCCATCCGTCGATTAATGGTCCATCGGATATGCGTCTACACGGGCCGTAATGCAAGCTTCCGCGCGGCACCTGTTGGCGGTCAGTCCAACGGCGCGTGCAGCCGCGTTCCTTCCGTGATGATCCCGCCGCGTTGTCCGACCTCAATTGTTCCGTACCGCTGCCTGAATACATCGGGCAACTCACGGTCTCCATCGGGCGACAGCCACAGTCTCAACAAGTGCCGCCGTTCAGATGGGTCAGGCCAGTCCACAAAGCTGGTCCTGTCATGCAATTGCGAGTGGTTGCACACGAACTGCATGTCCCCCGGTTGCAGCCGCATCGTCAGGCAAAGGTTGGGGTCATTCGCCAGCGCATCAAACCGATCCAGCGCCCTAACGTGATCCGGTGTAAGGCGCATCGCATCCGGAAACCGCTGGGCACTGTCGATATACTGCCTTTGATAAAACACTGTCAGCTTGCCGTCGTGCCAGGAAAATGGTGGAATCGTCATATAGGGCTTCATGCCCTCCGGAACCTCCCCTCGCCTGTCGGTCGCAATGGGATCAAACAACAGTTCCAGCAGTTCCGGGCAGTCGGACCGCATCCTGTTATAGATCGTTTCAGCACTGACCAGCAGCGAGTCTCCGCCTTCTTTGGCCTCACGCAGACAAAGCAGGCCAACAATATCTGCGCTGTCGGTGTGAAATGTCTGGCGTTCATGCGTCTGATAGATCCGGGTATTCGGATCGTTCGCGTCCGCACCGATGTCGCGGACGTGGCCCAGAATGTGCCCCTGAGCATTCTGCGAACGGGCCGAGCCCAAATGGGCACCAACACCGCAGAAAATCGTAGCTGCCATCTTTTGCGTATAGTCCTGCACCGGAAGGCCGCGGATCACTTCGAACCCGATCCCGTTGATCAGCTTCTTTCGTAGCAGCGCCAGATGTCGATCAAATCGTTGCAGAGGGAAAGCAGCCTTTGTGATCTCACCTATATCTCTTCCCAGGCTCAAATAGTGACTAGCGGCCCGCTCAAGATCGTCAATGTCGTCGGCCGTCAGATCGATAATCCATTCGCGCTGTCGCGTTCGCATATCCTGACCGGTCCAGACAGACGGGCCCGTGAGTACGCTTGGTATTTCATCTGGGATTGCCATAATCCGTCCTCCTCACTCACCTTGCAGTGGAACCTGTAAGGTTCAGGGTTTCATAATCGGATATCATCGCAAATGCGCTCTTTGCGACAGTTAGGGGGCAAAAAATGAAAAACCCCCGCGTCCGGGACACGGGGGTTCAGATCAGAAAGCTAGGCTTTCTTATTCTTCGTCAGCAGCCTCTTCAGCGGCAACGCGGGCTTTGTCAGCCGCGCCTTTGGCATCAACGTCACGATCAACGAATTCGATAATCGCCATCGGCGCCATGTCACCATAGCGGAAGCCAGCTTTCAGGATACGGACATAACCGCCCTGACGCTCGGCATAGCGGGGGCCGAGAACTTCGAACAGCTTTGCGACGTCTTTGTCTTCTTTCAGCTGCGAAGCTGCCTGACGGCGGGCGTGCAGGTCGCCGCGCTTGCCCAGAGTGACCAGCTTTTCGATGATCGGGCGCAGTTCTTTTGCCTTCGGCAGAGTAGTTTTGATTTGCTCATGCTCGATGAGCGAGCCAGCCATGTTCGCAAACAGCGCCTTGCGGTGCTCATGTGTACGGTTCAGGCGGCGGTAACCACGTGCGTGACGCATTTTCTAGTTCCTTCTTTCGCGTATTGCTTTGTCTGGCCGGCGATGCGTGTCACCGGCTCTCCTTGGGGCGGAAGTGCCCTTGTTGTCCCCGGTCGTCCGGGCATTGGGGAAGACGCGCTTAGAACGCGTCTTCGAATTTCTTCGCCAGATCTTCGATATTGTCCGGCGGCCAGTCCTCGACATCCATGCCGAGGTGCAGACCCATGCCGGACAGCACTTCTTTGATCTCGTTCAGCGACTTGCGGCCGAAGTTCGGGGTGCGCAGCATCTCGGCTTCGGTCTTCTGGATCAGGTCGCCGATATAGACGATGTTGTCGTTCTTCAGGCAGTTTGCCGAACGGACCGACAGCTCCAGCTCGTCCACTTTCTTCAGCAGCAGCGGGTTGAATTCCAGACCGTCGTCTTCGTCCTGGCGGCCAGCCGATTCCGGCTCGTCGAAGTTGACGAAGATCGACAACTGGTCCTGCAGGATACGCGCGGCAAAGGCCAACGCATCATCCGGAGTGATCGATCCGTCGGTTTCGATCTTCAGGGTCAGCTTGTCGTAGTCCAGAACCTGACCTTCACGAGTCGGCTGAACGTCGTAAGCAACCTTTTTGACCGGCGAATAGATCGCGTCGATCGGGATCAGGCCGATGGGTGCGTCTTCCGGCTTGTTCTTTTCAGCCGAGACGTAGCCCTTGCCGGTGTTGACGGTCAGTTCCATGAACAGGTCGGCGCCATCGTCCAGGTGGCAGATGACGTGATCGCGGTTCAGAACCTCAATGCCGGCGCTTTCGCTGATGTCGCCAGCGGTGACGACAGCGGGGCCTTTGGCATTGATCGACAGGCGCTTGGGGCCTTCGACTTCCATGCGCAGGGCGACCTGCTTGAGGTTCAGGATAATGTCGGTGACGTCTTCACGAACGCCCGCCACGGACGAGAACTCGTGCAATACGTTGTCGATCTGGACGCTGGTGATGGCCGCACCTTGAAGCGAGCTCATCAGGACGCGGCGCAGTGCGTTGCCCAGGGTCAGACCAAAGCCACGCTCCAGCGGTTCGGCAACCAGGGTCGCCTGACGCGCAGGGTCGTTGCCCGGCTTGCCTTCCAGCTGGGTCGGTTTGATCAATTCTGCCCAATTCTTGTGGATCATGTAATCCCTCCATTCCTGTCCGCGCCCCATGACCAACAAGGTGCAGACGCCCGAGGTTCAAAATGACGTGCTGGGGCCGTGCAGAAACACAGCCCCAGCCAAATTCAAAATCGCTTAGACGCGGCGGCGCTTCGGCGGGCGGCAGCCGTTGTGAGCAATCGGTGTCACGTCGCGGATCGACGTGATGTTGAAGCCCACTGCAGCCAGTGCGCGCAGAGCCGATTCACGACCCGAACCGGGGCCCTGAACTTCGACTTCCAGCGTCTTAACGCCGTGTTCCTGCGCCTTCTTGCCTGCGTCTTCCGCAGCCATCTGTGCAGCATACGGTGTCGATTTCCGCGACCCTTTGAAGCCCATGGTACCGGCAGACGACCACGAGATCGCGTTGCCCTGTACGTCCGAGATCAGGATCTTGGTGTTGTTGAAGGTCGAATTCACATGGGCAACGCCCGATGCGATGTTCTTACGCTCTTTGCGCTTAACGCGAGTCTTGTCACGTGCCATCAGTCAGACCCTCCCTTATTTCTTCTTACCAGCGATGGCCTTTGCGGGGCCTTTGCGGGTACGAGCGTTGGTGTGGGTGCGCTGACCGCGAACCGGCAGGTTGCGGCGGTGACGCAGACCGCGGTAGCAGCCCAGGTCCATCAGGCGCTTGACGTTCATCTGAACTTCACGACGCAGGTCACCTTCGACAGTGTAGTTGGCGTCGATGTGTTCGCGGATGGCCAGAACTTCGGCGTCGGACAGTTCATTGACGCGACGGTGCGCTTCGATGCCCACGGCTTCGCAGATGGCCTGCGCCGAGGTGTTTCCGATACCGGTGATATATGTGAGGGCGATTGGTACCCGCTTTGCAGTCGGGATGTTTACGCCGGCAATACGTGCCACGTGTCACTTTCCTTTTCGTTGCGGTTCCGTAACTCCAGAACCTTTTTTCACAACGCTTGACCGTGGCAGTGCCGCCAGAGGGTCCAGCATTATCTGAGGTGGTCGGGGCAAACGGAACGAATCCCGCCTACGGTCTTGATTCCCTATAGGGATGGGGGTCGATATGGGCTTTTGAAGGGGCCGTCAAGCCCCAACCTGAAATCAGCCCAGGATGGCCTCGATCGAGGCTGTCACTTCTTTGATTTCAGCCAGGCCATTGACCGGCCGCAGATCACCCTTGGCATAGTAATAGCCAATCAGCGGCGAGGTCTTTTTGTAGTATTCCATCAGACGCGTACGAAGGCTGTCTTCGTTGTCATCCGCGCGACGCTGGAAATCATTCTCCTTGCCGCAATTGGTGCACTTTCCATCCGCCGGGATCGGTTTGGTGATGTCGTTATAGACTTCGCCACACCCACCGCAGGTCGAGCGTGCCGTGATTCGGGATACCAACGCTTCGTCATCGACGCGCATCTCAATTACGGTGTGCAGCGACTGGCCCAGTTTGGCCAGCAATGCCGACAGCGCATCGGCTTGCGCCAGCGTGCGAGGGAACCCGTCAAAGATGAAACCGGCCCCTGTTTCGGTGGTCAGCTTCTCCTCTATCAGACCAATTACGATCTCATCGGTGACAAGTTTGCCGGCGTCCATGATCGCGGCAACTTTCTTACCCATCTCGGTGCCCGAGGTTTTCGCTTCACGCAGCATATCCCCGGTGCTGAGCTGCACCATGCCGCGTGTCTCGACCAGGTGACGCGCTTGAGTCCCTTTACCTGCCCCGGGGGGGCCAAGAAGAATAATGTTCATCGACGAGATGGTCCCTTCCTGCCGCGTTTCTTGCCTTTGCCGCGCAATTGGGACTTTTCGATAAGCCCTTCGTATTGGTGCGCCAGCAAGTGGCTCTGGACCTGTTGGATCGTGTCCATGGTCACAGAGACGATAATCAGAACCGAGGTGCCGCCAAAATAAAACGGAATGGCGAACTGGCCCCGCAGAATTTCAGGCAGCAGACAGACCGCCGCCAGATAGCCCGAACCCAGTACCAGAACGCGGTTGACCACGTATTCCAGATACTCTGCCGTTTTCTTGCCCGGACGGATGCCAGGAACAAAGCCGTTCTGCTTTTTCAGGTTGTCCGCCACATCGTCCGGTTTGAACGACACGTTGAACGTGTAGAAATATGCGAAGAACACGATCATCGATGCAAAGAACAGCAGGTAGAGCGGTTGCCCGGGGCCAAAATTCGCCAGCAACCACGACATCACAGGACCGCTGGCCGCACCCGACGAGAAGGTCGAGATCGTCACCGGCAGCAGCAGCAGCGAACTTGCGAAGATTGCCGGGATAACGCCGGCCGGGTTCACCTTGACCGGAAGATGGCTGGAACCGCCTTCATAGATCTTCATGCCAGCCTGACGGCGCGGATACTGGATGTGGATCTTGCGCAGGGCCCGTTCCATGAACACCACAAAGGTAATCACGGCGATGACCATCACGATTACACCAATGATCACGGCGGGGCTGATCGCACCGCTGCGTCCGCTGGCAAAGAACTGCGCCAGTGCGGCTGGAACCTCGGCGATGATGCCAACGAAGATGATCAAAGAGATACCGTTGCCGATGCCGCGCGCAGTGATCTGTTCACCCAGCCACATCAGGAACATGGTGCCGCCAACCAGCGTGATCATGGTCGACATACGGAAATAGAGACCCGGATCGGTCGCCAGATCCCCCGATTCCAGCGAAACAGCCAGGCCATAGGCCTGAACCGTGGCCAGCGCCACGGTGCCGAAACGGGTATACTGGTTGATCTTCTTGCGCCCCTGCTCGCCCTCTTTCTTGAGCTGTTCAAGCGCGGGAACCATCGATGTCAGCAGCTGCACGATGATCGAGGCCGAGATGTAGGGCATGATGCCGAGGGCAAAGATGCCCATCCGCCCAAGCGCCCCACCGGTGAACATCGAAACCATGCCGCCGATGCCCTGCCCCGCCTGCTCCATGAACTCGCGCAGCGCCTGACCGTCGATCCCAGGCACCGGAATGAAGGTGCCCAGACGATAGACGATCAGCAAACCCAGCGTGAACAGGATGCGGTTGCGCAGATCGGTGGCTTTGCCAAGGGCAGCCCAGCTTGTGTTGGCTGCCATTTGTTCTGCTGCTGATACCATAAATCGGTCTCTCTTATGAAAACACCGCCCGGAACCGTTTTCCGGCTCGGGCGGCGTCTTGGAAAACTCTGAGGTCTATGTAAGCGGGTCTTTGCCCGCTCACAAGCGCTTACTCTGCCGCAGCGGCTTTTGTGACCGTCAGTGAACCGCCCGCTTTTTCAACTGCCTCGACGGCAGCTTTCGAAGCACCGGTGACTTCCAGGTTCACTTTGGCGCTGATTTCGCCCTTGGCCAGAACACGGATGCCGTCCAGCTTGCGGCGCACCAGACCGGATGCAACCAGTGCGTCCTCGGTGATCGCAGCCTTGGCGTCCAGTTTGCCGGCTTCGACGAACTTCTGGATCAGGCCCAGGTTGATCACGGCGAATTCCTTGCGGTTCGGCTTGCTGAAGCCGCGCTTGGGCAGGCGCTGGTACAGCGGCATCTGGCCGCCTTCGTAGCCATTGATGGCCACACCCGAACGGGATTTCTGGCCTTTGATACCACGGCCACCCATTTTACCTTTGCCGGAACCGGGACCACGGCCAACGCGGGTACGTTTCGGTGTGGCGCCAGGATTGTCGCGCAATTCGTGCAGTTTCATTTCGCTTCTCCTAAGCCGGATGTGGCCCCCGAAGCGTGATGGGCCAAACACGGCATTTCTTGGTTTTGATTCGTATGGCGCAAGGCCACCGCAGGCGTATAGGCCCGTTAATGTCAGTTGGCAAGCCTGCGGGCCGGGTCGGATGTCATTCCTCACCCTCAGCCATTTCGTCCTCAATAACGCCCTTCGGCCTGAGCGGCGCCGCATGTGGATCGATACCATGCTTTTTCACAAGCTGACCCACCAGGCTTTCGGGGTGCGGAATGCCGTTAAACCTGTTGAAGATGAATGACCGCATGCGACGGCCGTAGAAATGGATCGACATCGTCTCATCTGTGATGAATCGCTCGGCACCACCATTGGCCCGGCTCATGACGCGCCGTTCCTTATAAGATACCGGGTAAAGGACTTGGGTGGGAAACGAGAAACGATCCTCGCCATTCTGCTGCAACAGCCAGGTCAGTGCTCGGGGGCCCCAAACGCCCCAGGGCATTTCACCGGCATGTTTGGGGTTGCCGTCCAGGGCATCGCGGATCAGCTCGGCCCGCAGTTTCGACGGCAGCCACGGTGGGATACGATACGGGTTTTCAGTGTAGTCGATCAGATCATAGAGTGTCGGGCTGTCCGGCGGCAGCCTGAGAACACCATTGTTGATCTCATGCGCAGCGAGGCGGCCGTGGAAGTGGCCGTTTTCCGTAGTGAACGGCTTGACACAATACGCATCGGTATCCGCCCAGATCAGATCATGATGCTGCGCCAGCATGCGATAGCGAAACCTGTCCGCGTGTACTGCGGGGCTGCCGGTTCGCTTATGCGTGATGATGTTTTCGTCGGGCATGACCTCCCGCGCATCGCGCCGTTCGGCTCCGTCGGGAATGTTGGGCACATCGCCGTATGTGTAAAGGCGCACGTGCTGGCCAGCATCCAGAAACGATTTGATGCAGAGCTGCTCCAGAAAGCTCAGCGGGCCGTCGACCCACAGCATCCCGATCTGAAATTCCCGCGCCATGACCGGCCTTTCCGTCAAACTGAAACGACCCTTTCAGCACTTGACCTATCCCGCGCGCTTTCGCAACGGGGTTCAGGAAATAACCTGCTCCTGTGGCATACGTGGCTCCCAAAACAAAAGAGGCGCCATAGCGGCGCCTCTGGATCGGGTGGTGCGTGGTCTTACACGCAGTAGGCGTGCTTGCGCGCGATGTCCGCAATGTCGCAACGGCGAATGCCGATATCGTCCAGCTCACGGTTGGTCAGGCGCTGAAGTTCGGCATAGGTCCGGTTGTATTCGGCCGCCTGCGCGCGGGCTGCCTTCACGCGTTCAACGAAGTTTGCGAAGCGGGTGGAGAAGTTGAAACCGTTATGTGTCAGTGTTGCGGTATGTGCCATTTCTGAGTTCCTTTCTGACCGGGGCGCATTCCCCGGAGTTGCTTGTCTTGTTCCTTTTGGGACAAGGCTCAGATAGGCGCAGAGGATAACGCTAACAACGCAAGTTTCGGTCTAGCCGGTATGCGTTTTTGGAATAACCCCCACAGTCACAAAGTATGAGGCGCTAGGTCTCAAAGTTCAAAGTATTTGCTGTAGATAATCAGCCCCGCGAATGGCAAAGTCCAGCAAACTCTAATCAAGGAATTTGACGGAATGAACAGCAAGGGATTGCTACACCGGCACTTTTTGAACAACGGTGAACAGCGCCTGCACAAGTGGCTGCACTATTTTGACATTTACGAGCGCCATTTCGACCGGTTTCGGGATCGACCTATTAAGATTCTGGAAATTGGGGTTCACGGAGGCGGCTCGCTGCGTATGTGGCGTGAGTATTTTCACAGGAATTCGAAAATTGTCGGGATAGACATTAATCCCGAATGCGAAAAACACACCGGTGAAAACATCAATGTACATATCGGCAGCCAGGACGACGAGAGTTTCCTGGCTGAAGTTGCTGACCAATATGAGGGCTTTGACATCGTCATAGACGACGGAAGTCACGTGAACTCTCACGTCATCAAGACGTTTGACACGTTGTACGAGCGTGTTTCCTCCAATGGTGTCTATTTGGTGGAGGACATGCACACCTCTTACTGGCCCAAGTTTGGTGGGGGACTTCGGCGCGAGGGCACATTTATTGAGTTTGCCAAAACGAAAATTGACGAATTGAACGCTCAACATGTCCGAGAGGATTTTGTGGTGACCAACATAACCAGGACTACAGACAGTATAACTTTCTACGACAGCGTGGTCGTCTTTGAACGCCGTCCGCAAGGCAGACGGCAAGCGGTCATTACGCAGTCTATGTAGCGCGAGCCTGATTCAGGTCTCTTTGCGGAAGTAACCACAAACCAAAAGCGCAATAAAAAACGCCCCAAAACCGAAGTCAGGGGCGTTTCAATTCATTCGAAGGTTTCGCGCTTAGCCGCGCTCTTCGACGATCTCTACCAGATGCGGGATCTTGCGGATCATGCCGCGAACCGAAGGGGTATCTTCCAGTTCACGGGTCTTGTGCATCTTGTTCAGGCCCAGACCGATCAGGGTCGCGCGCTGTTCAGCGGGGCGGCGGATCGGGGAACCGACCTGTTTGACGACGATGGTTTTTGCCATGGTTCGCTCTCCTTACGCTTCTGCTTCAGCAGCAGCCGGTGCTTCGTCCCGCTTGGGCAGGATGTCGGCAACCTTTTTGCCACGACGTGCGGCAACCGAACGCGGGCTCTGCTCTTTCTGCAGGCCGTTGATGGTGGCGCGGATCATGTTGTACGGGTTCTGCGAGCCCAACGACTTGGAAACAACGTCCTTAACGCCCAGCATTTCGAACACGGCACGCATCGGACCACCGGCGATGATACCAGTACCTTCAGGTGCGGTACGCATAACCACTTTACCGGCGCCGTGACGACCTTCGATGTCGTGGTGCAGGGTACGACCTTCGCGCAGTTGCACGCGGATCATCTGACGCTTGGCTTGTTCAGTCGCCTTGCGGATGGCTTCAGGTACTTCTTTCGCTTTACCTTTGCCAAAGCCGACGCGGCCTTTCTGATCGCCGACAACCACCAGAGCGGCGAAGCCAAAGCGCTTACCACCTTTTACGGTTTTCGACACGCGGTTGATTGCGACCAGGCGATCTGCAAATTCCGGTGCTTCTTCACGGTCGCGGCCACGGCCCCGACGGTTTTCACGTTCTGCCATTTGGCATCCCTTTTCTCATGTGGCGCATACGGCGCCGTCTTCTTCAATCCAAGTGAGCCCCGACTGTTGCCGAGGCCCCCGGATCATCGGGGCGGATCGAAACCCGCCCGCAAGTCTTAGATCTTCAGACCACCTTCACGCGCGGCGTCGGCAACTGCCTTCACCTTGCCGTGGAACAGGAAGCCACCACGATCGAAATAGGCCTCTTCGACGCCTGCCTTCTTGGCACGCTCGGCGATGGCCGCGCCCACTTTGGTGGCCGCTTCGACGTTGTTCTTGCCAACAACACCCAGGTCTTTTTCCAGGGTCGAGGCCGAGGCCAGGGTCACGCCACGTACGTCGTCGATCAGCTGAACGCTGATGTTCTTGTTCGAACGGTGTACGGACAGACGCGGACGACCCGCGTTGACCTTGCGAAGTTTGTTCCGAACGCGCAGGCGGCGCTTCAGAAACAGGGTTCTTTTGCTGTTTGCCATTGTCTGCGTCCTTACTTCTTCTTGCCTTCCTTGCGGAAGATGAACTCGCCCTTATAGCGGATGCCCTTGCCTTTGTACGGCTCGGGACGGCGCCACTCGCGGATTTTGGCCGCGGTTTCGCCCACCAGCTGCTGGTCGATACCTTCCACAACGATCTCGGTCTGCTTCGGCGCGGTGATGGTGACACCTTCCGGAGCAGTGAAATCAACATCGTGGCTGTAGCCCAGGTTCAGCTTCAGGGTGTTGCCCTGCATCTGAGCCCGGTAACCAACACCCTGGATCTCCAGCTCTTTTTTGAAGCCAGTCGTCACACCGGTTACCAGGTTGGCAACCATGGTGCGGCTCATGCCCCACTGCTGACGGGCACGCTTGGACATGCCACGGGGGTCGATCTTGACCACGTTGTCTTCAACCGACAGCGTCACGTCGTCGGTGGCGGTGAAGCTGCGGGTGCCTTTCGGACCTTTCACTTCGATGGTCTGGCCAGACACAGAGGCGGTAACGCCGCTGGGCAGCTCGACCGGCTTTTTACCAATACGAGACATTGCAGACCTCCTTAGAAGACGGTGCAGAGCACTTCGCCACCAACATTGTTGGAGCGAGCGTTTGCGTCCGACATCACACCTTTCGGAGTGCTGACAATCGACACGCCCAGACCCTGACGGACCTGCGGGATGTCATTGACGCCCATGTATACGCGGCGACCGGGCTTCGAGACCCGCTTCAGTTCGCGAATGACAGGGGTGCCTTCGTAGTACTTCAGGCTGATTTCGATGGCCGGGTGACCGTTTTCACCGGTCGTGTTTTCGTAGCCACGGATGTAACCTTCGTCCGCCAGCACGTCCAGAACCCAACCGCGCAGCTTGGAAGCCGGGGTGGAAACGGTGGACTTGCCGCGCATTTGCGCGTTGCGGATACGGGTGAGCATATCGCCGATAGGATCATTCATATCTATGTCTCCCTTACCAGCTCGATTTCACCATGCCGGGGATCTGACCAGCAGAACCCAGCTCGCGCAGCGCGATACGGCTGACCTTCAGCTTACGGTAGTAAGCGTGGGGACGGCCGGTCAGCTGACAGCGGTTGTGCAGACGGGTCGCCGAGCTGTTGCGCGGCAGTTTCGCCAGTTTCAGACGCGCTTTGAAACGCTCTTCCATTGGGCGGCTCTCGTCATTCGCGATTTCTTTCAGCTCGGCACGCTTTGCGGCATATTTGGCCACCAGGCGTTCGCGCTTTTTCTCGCGTTCGATCATTGCTTTTTTAGCCATGTCTCAATCCTCCCGGCGCTTACGCGTTGAACGGCATGTTGAATGCTTTCAACAGGCTCTTCGCTTCAGCGTCGGTTTTCGCTGTGGTGGCAATTACGATATCCAGGCCCCAGACCTCGTCGACCTTGTCGAAGTCGATTTCCGGGAACACGATGTGCTCTTTCATGCCCATGGCAAAGTTGCCACGACCGTCGAAAGAAGGCTTAACACCGCGGAAGTCACGAACGCGAGGCATCGCGATGGTGATCAGACGATCCAGGAATTCGTACATCCGATCACCGCGCAGGGTCACTTTCGCGCCCAGCGGCATGTCTTCACGGACGCGGAAACCCGCGATCGACTTCTTCGCCTTGGTTGCAACGGCCTGTTGACCAGCAATTGCAGTCAGATCCTCGACAGCAGCTTTCGCTTTCTTCGAGTCTTTGACGGCCTCAGCACCACAACCGATGTTCAGAACGATCTTTTCCAGCTTGGGCAGCTGCATGTCGTTCTTGTAGCCGAACTCTTCCTTCAGAGCGGCACGGATGGTTTCAGCGTACTGAGCTTTCAGACGCGGGGTGTATTTTGCGGAATCAAGCATCGATCACGTCTCCCGTGGTCTTGGCGAAGCGGACCTTCTTGTCACCTTCCATGCGGAAGCCAACGCGGGTTGCTTTACCGTTCTTGTCCAGCAGAGCCAGGTTCGACAGGTCGATCGGGTTTGCCTGGGGCAGACGACCACCTTGCGAGGTTTGCGACTGGCGGGTGTGGCGGATGGCGATGTTGATGCCATCTACAACTGCTTTGCCGGCTTTGGGGTCAACCGAGGAAATGGTTCCCTCTTTGCCCTTGTCCTTGCCGGCCAGCACGACGACCTTGTCGCCTTTGCGGAGTTTGGCAGCCATGATTACAGCACCTCCGGAGCGAGCGAGATGATTTTCATGAAGTTCTTCGCGCGCAGTTCACGAACAACCGGGCCAAAAATACGGGTACCTACGGGCTCGTTGTTGTTGTTCAGGATGACGGCGGCGTTGCGATCAAAGCGGATCGCGGTACCGTCTTCGCGACGGACTTCCTTGGCGGTTCGTACGACGACGGCCTTGCGGACGTCACCTTTCTTTACGCGGCCGCGCGGGATGGCTTCCTTCACCGAGACGACAATGATGTCGCCGACGGAGGCGTATTTACGCTTGGAACCACCCAGGACCTTGATGCACTGAACTCGGCGTGCGCCGGAGTTGTCAGCGACATCCAGATTGGTCTGCATCTGGATCATGTGGTTTCTCCCGACCTGTGGGGGCTGGTCTTGTTAAATCCCCCAGGGTTTCGACAAATGGAAAAATCCCGGAAGCTTACGCTTCCAGAACTTCCCAACGTTTCGTCTTCGATTTCGGCGCGCATTCGATGATGCGGACTGTATCGCCGACCTTGAAGGCGTTCTTTTCGTCATGAGCCCGGTACTTCTTGGACTTACGGACGGTTTTGTGCAGCAGCGGATGCTTGAAGCGACGCTCGACAGATACGGTTACGGTCTGTTCGTTGGCGTCGCTGGTCACGGTGCCTTGCAGGATACGCTTGGGCATCTGATTACTCCTCGGATGCCGCGGCAGCGGCCTTTTCGTTCAGAATGGTTTTGACGCGGGCAGCGTTGCGGCGGGCCGCTTTGATGCCGGCTGTGCTTTCCAACTGACCGGTTGCCTGTTGAAAGCGCAGATTAAAGCTTTCTTTCTTCAGGTTGGCCAGTTCCTCGCGGAGCTGGTCCGGGGTCTTGTCACGCAGTTCTTGGGCGTTCATCGCCTTTTTCCTTTGCTCAAAACACCAGAAGGCCCCGTAAACGGGTCACCTTGGACCTGGTGGATGAATTACAGACATGCGAATCCCCCGACTCAGCCGGGGGACTTGCAGGATGCCGCCGTATAAGGGTTTGAGGGGTGGGTGGCAAGGGAAAGTTTGGCGGGGCATTTAGCGAACAATAGTTGCCGATACGAATTTCGCAAAGGCCAAGATTCAAGGCGATTGAATCTCTCCACCATCACAGTCCTGCCCGAACGCCCTAGGCGCGCAAAATTGACCTGAAACGCCATCTTACCTATAGTTCGAACTCCATTATTCATGTGTTTGTGTTTTAAGGTGTGTATTCATGGCATCGAGTAAGTTCCGCCAAACATCGCTTGGTAAATTCCTTGTTCTTTCTACGTTTGTTCTGGTTTCTGGTTGCGGCGTACCCACAGCTCAACTGACAAAGCAAGACGTTGCCCAACTGTCTGACAGCGACCTGTGTGGACGATACGCTTACTCGGTAAAGATTCGAGAAGTGGTTCCTATATTGGACGCTGAACGCAGAAAGCGCCGTTTGTCGTGCAGCAGTCAATTGGACTCGACAGTAGGTGATTGCTCGAAAATGCAGATCACCTCCTACGGCCCGGTCGATGCTGCACGCGGACAAGGGAATGTATACACCGTTCGAAACAGTTCTCAGAAACCACGTAGGTTCCGTATTTACCACGCGGGAATTTCTTCTTCAGAATTCAAGATACGCTCGAATTCCACCCAGGAGTTTGGCGTAGGAACGAGCACATTGGTCGCCACCATCGGCGCTTCGTCTTCAGGAGGCGGAGGGCCGGAGTTGTATGGGTGCCAAGCGCTATAGCGCGGCCCGCGCACTATCCGACACTGCGCATTACTTAGATTTTTGTTTTATTGTAGGTCCTAGTGCGAATCCAGATTTCCTCTTGATTAACGAGGTCACTATGAAATCAAAACATTCATTAATAGCCACCATCGCCATGGTGATCTCCGCGACGGTCGTTTCTGCCGCCCCCGATGGCAAATGGACCCTGACCATCAATTCCAGCCGTCCATGGCAAATGGACGTCGCAGTGAAAAACAACACGCCGCAGGTCCTGTCCGCGCATGGCATAACACCCGAGGGCATCGTGGTTCGAAAGGCGACCGATGACCGGCTTCAGTTCGACGCGACAATTGCAAAACAGGGCAGTTGCTCTTCGGGCAGCGTCATGAAATTCAACCTGAAGTTCAAAAACGGTGCGTATCATTCCGGTTCCGTGAACGGTAACTGTATCGGTTTCCCCAGATTTCGCGCGCGCCTCACCACAAAATAGCTTCTTTGAGATCGCCACTGATCACAAATGCTTCCGCAACACGAGATTTTTCGACGAATAATCTCGGGCGGGCACAAAGCAAAAAAGGGCGTCCCGAAGGACGCCCTTTCCGTTCGATTTTTCGCTTGCGCGAATTATTCGATGATCTTCGACACTATGCCAGCGCCGATGCGGCGGCAGCCTTAACTGATGGCGAAACGCAGACCGTTTTCCATCGCGATCGGCGCGATCAGCTCAAAGCCTCAGTTTCTCGCGAAAAACTTATGTTAGTTCCGCACAAGCCATGGGGTTTCGAGCTTCATGCCTTGATAAACCGCATGCAAAAAAAGGTGCGCGATTACGGGATCATTGGAAAACGGCGAGAATTGCAGATTGCCTTCCCTGATACCGTCTTCGGCCTCATAGACAACCTCGTCCCCCTTTATGGTCACAAGTACTTCAAGTTCGGCCAGCTTCTCGGGATCAACAGCAGTTGGATCGTCGGACAAAATGACGAAATCGGCGACTTTTTCAACTTCGATTGAGCCCTTCTGATCTTCTTCGAAATGTTGCCAGGCGGGCCAAATTGTCATGGCTTTCAACGCAGTCATCACATCAACCCTCTGGTGCGGCCCAAGAATGTCACCAGACCGTGTTCGACGTGTAACCGTCGCCGCAAGGACACGCATACTGTTCGGAAAGGCGACCGGGGCATCGTGATGCGTGCCGAACATCATGTCCCGCTCATGCAGCCACCCTGTTGGAGAGATATTGTCGGCATTCACTGGACCGACTGTGTGTTCCCGGTGCCAATCACCCCAGTAGAATGTGTGCATAGGGAAAAGCGTCGGGAACACTCCTAACCGTTTTATGCTGGCAACCTGGTCCTCTCGCAGAAACTGACCGTGAACCAGAACAGGGCGGTTGCCCGGATTCCCATACTTGATTTGCGCCTCTTCGAGGGCCGCAATCAGCATGTCAGATGCCCCTTCACCGTTGGAATGCACGAAGATCTGGAAACCGTTCTCGAAACACCAGTTCACGGCATCCTGGAGTTGCTCCATCGTGATGGCGGCGTATCCTACATACCCAGCTGCATAGTTGCCAACCGGATCGTAATAGGGTCGGTCCCGCAAAGCCGTGAAGCCCTGCGGCGATCCGTCAATTGTCAGCTTGCAGCCACCTACCCGAACCCGGTTGTTATAATCTGCCGAGGTGTTTGCGCCAATATACTCCCTCGACTCAAGAACATCTGGAAACGCGACAACGTCGATAGGAAGCCCTTCTTCTGCGGCAACTTTCTTGAGAGCTTCGACTATTTCACCCGATGACCGGCCTTCTTGCCCGGTCGTGTATCCAAACTTTGCCCAAAGTTTGGTTCCGGCTCGGGCAAAAGCCGCCAGACCTTCCTCGCCCAGATTCCCCAAAATCGGCACCAGAACCGAAAAGAACGCGTATTCTTCCAGAACACCATTTGGTTCCCCGGCCTCATCGCGTTGAATGACCCCACCCGGAGGAGCCTCTGAGGCGGCTGTGATGCCTGCCAACTCCAGGGCTTTCGAGTTTGCCACCCCCAGGTGCCCGGACTGATGAATAATGACGACTGGCAGGTCCTCGGACACCATGTCCAACTCCTGCCGCGTAGGGTGGCGCAGTTCCTTTAGTTGCGCATTGTCGTAACCAAAGCCGATGATCATTTTGACCTTTTCAACAGCCTGCGCATTCTCCTCGGCCCAGTCGGTCAGTGTGGATTGCAGACTGGCGATATCAGTGACTTCCCCGTCCGGTGGCGCAAGAAGGTTGGCGGACAAAGCCTGCACACCCCCCAAAACGACATGCCCGTGGCTGTCGACGAAACCTGGAAGCATCGCGCGCCCTTCCAGATCATAGGTTTCGGTTTCTTCACCCTGATGCGCCGACAAGTCAGACAGCGACCCAACGGCAAGAATGCGCCCGTCTTTAACTGCGACAGCTTGGGCGGACGGAGCCGTATCGTTCATCGTTACGATGGGCCCTCCGAGATAGATCTTATCCGCAATCTGTTGTGAAGACGCTGAGGTAGATGAGAAAACAACTGCTGCGACAAGACAAAATGAACGCGCCGAAAAATGCATCTTATGACTCTTTCTAATTGCAATGTCTCAATACGAAAGAAGTTAGCATTACAGAAGGCTTAGCAAAAACAAAAAAAGGGCGTCCCGTGGGACGCCCTTTCCGTAGCTTTTCGCAGATGCGAATTACTCGATGATTTTCGACACAACGCCGGCGCCG